>NZ_JCAWAE010000004.1:0-577017 GCF_059691795.1 Sphingomonas sp. 320_CC
GGGTGGAGCAGCCCGGTAGCTCGTCAGGCTCATAACCTGAAGGTCACAGGTTCAAATCCTGTCCCCGCAACCAACTCCTACAAAAAACGACATGCCGCCCTCACGAGCGGTGTAGTCGTTCGCGGCAAACGCCAACAATCCGACATCCTCGCCACCAGTTCAGCCTTCGGGCCATACTCCTCGTACGGATAGATCATTAAACTGGTTTGACGGCGAAACGTGCGGTGAGGCTCCGCCTTAAGAAGTCCGATGTAACAGGATTTCTGCGATGCCCATTCGGGAACCGTTGATCGCACTGATGAAGACGAACGCGCCATGCAGTCCTCACCTGTTCAATCCTGGGGGCTGAGGCATTTTTCGTAACACAAGCTTCATGTTTGATCGTTACGGCAACAAAATGAAACTACCTTCGTCGCCTCGAGCGATGCCGCCAGTTCAGCGCTGGCATGATCGTCTGGACGCTCTGATCGCTTGGTCGACCGCGCTTTCGGTCGCTCAGGCACGCACCGTGACTGCTGCAGCCGTCGTAGTCGCAGGACTTGCTGATTTTGCGACCGGAGATGCCTTATGGTTCGGCCCGATCTACCTGCTGATCATCTGCGTGCCCGCGTGGACCCTGGGCTGGCGCGAGGCTGCGCTGACCAGCGCCACGTGTGTGGCGGTATCGCTCGCCGCGAACGGGCTGGAGGCTTATCCCCTTGGTCGCACGGCGATCGCCTGGAACATGGCCATGCGGATTTTGGCGGTGACGATCATCATCGTTTTGATGTCCGGCACGCGCCGCTCGCACGATCGCGAATGGAACCGCGCGCGGAGTGATCCCTTGACCGGGCTCGTCAACGAGCAGGCCTTTTACGACAATGCCACGGCGGCCGCGAAGGGTCAGCTCTGGGGGATACTCGCCTATGTCGACCTCGACGGTTTCAAGCAAATCAACGACCGCCTTGGCCACGCCGCAGGGGACGAAGCGCTACAGGCCTTCGCCAGCGGGGTGCGCGACTTGATCCGATCGGACGACGTGTTCGCCCGCATCGGGGGCGACGAATTTCTGTTGTTTCTGCCGGTCGACAGCGAAGCCGAAGGCTATGAGCTTGCCACCACGCTGCATCTGCGGATGAACTGCTTGCAGACGACGTTCGCGCTGGGCTGTAGCATCGGCGCCCTGGTGTTGGACCTGAGCGAAACCGCGATCCACAAGGACCATGTCGGCCTCGCCGACCGGCTGATGTACGAAGCCAAGAACGAAGGAGGCGCCATCTGGATTCGCACTGCCAGTGTGCCGGAAGATGGCGGCTGGACGGGCCCGGGAGCGCCTCTCGACCACCGAGAGGTCTTCGGCGTCCTCCCTGCTCCCAGCGCCCTGCACTGAGGTGGCGGAAGTGGACGCGTGGATGACCGCAACTGGGCATGACCGGACGCCGTAGGGCACTTACCGATAGGCTACGGATTGCGCTTCCGGCGATGACCCGTTCCGATTTTGCCCGTTGTCACGCGTCCGACCGCGGCAATCATGAATGCTAAAAGCCCGTAATTATTTACAACGCCTTTACCATATGCGCGAATATACGAAACTGACCCGCAATTCGTTATGATCGCTCGCATATGAAGCGCATGATTAGCGGACGTGAATGCCACCTCCAA
Organism: Sphingomonas sp. 320_CC; assembly: GCF_059691795.1. Classification (NCBI taxonomy): domain Bacteria; kingdom Pseudomonadati; phylum Pseudomonadota; class Alphaproteobacteria; order Sphingomonadales; family Sphingomonadaceae; genus Sphingomonas; species Sphingomonas sp. 320_CC. Next base: position 1,642 of record NZ_JCAWAE010000004.1, read on the forward strand.
GAAGTAGCAGCACGCAACCGGGAGAATGCAGGGTGGATTCGAGCAATCGACGCCGCGTACAGTGTATCTATATCGTTGGCGAGAAAACCGGCCAGACGTTCAAGGAGATATCCAGGTTTGTTCTAGGCAATGCGAATTACACTATCACCAGCATTCCCGATTTCGACGAATTTGTGGGCGACATCGAAAATATCGAGCCGGGGTGCGTCGTCGTGAAGGCGAGCGCGGTGCAACTCGCGCAACTCGCCCTTGCGCGGGTAGAGAGTGCTCGATCGCCACCGTTGTCGTTGATCCTGCTGGGGGACACCCTCGACGTGGCGACCGTGATCGAGGCGATGAAGGTGGCATCGATCCAGTTTCTCGCGCGTCCCTTCGATGCATCGCATCTGCTCGCTGCGTTGGCGGAAGGGTTCGATAGCCTGGATCGGGAGTTGCAGACCACGACCGCGGATCGCGCGGGCGTCGATCAGTTGGCGTCGCTGACACCGCGCGAGCGCAACGTGTTCGAAGGGTTGATCGATGGTCTGTCCAACAAGGAGATCGCGAAGCGGTTGGCGATCAGCCACCGGACGGTCGAGGTGTACCGCGCCAATCTGGCAGTGAAGCTGCATTCCAAGAAACCGACCGACTGGGTACGGCTCAAGTTGGGGCTTTCGCCGGGAACGGCAAATCGGCGGCGCGACGACACGTCGGCGGAGGAACCGGCCGTCGACACCCCGGAGATCAGGGCGACACGTCGATCGTGATCGTGTCGCTGTAACGCCCTGACGGCATGCCTGCCACCTCGCCGACGGTGACGCGGAGTTCGAGCGCGACGCCGTCGATCGTCAACGGCGGGGCGATCGTGCGCGACGACGGCCCCGACAGGTCGACGGGTGTTCCGTCGATCGCAAGGCCATAGGGGATACGGGCTTGGCCTGAGTCGCTGCCGACCAGATGACCCGTGTTTGCCGATACGACGAGCAGATGCGCGACGGTGTTTGCCCGAACCTGAAGCATCGCGGTGCGCTGTTCCCCGGTGGTAAGCGTGCCGAGATCGATCGCCTGCGCCGAGGTTCCGCTGGCAAAACCACTGCTCGTACCCGCGAAGTTTGCCTGCGCGCGGGCGATGCTGCGCAAGAGGAGCGTCGACCGCGCGGAGAAACCATCGGCAGCATCGGGCGTCCGGAGCATCGCCTGGACGATCCGGGAATATTCGCCGGCTGCGATCACCGAATCCTGGTCGACCAGCAGCCTCCAGACGATCGTGACGCGGGGCCGCGCCGTCGTCAGGCGGACGGTCGACAGGTCGGGGGAAAGCCCGGCTACCACGCCGTCGCCGGGCTGCACCTCGATCCGATATACGAGCGGCCGCGTCGCGTCGCCGAACCGGATCGTGCGCAACGGTGCCGACGCATCGTCGACCAGTGCGACGGTCGCCTCGCAATCCGTACCCTCGACCAGATCGACGGTCGTTCGCAGTGATCCCTCGCCGGGGGTCATGCCGAACGGGTCGTAGGCGATGGGGCTCGCGACCAGCGTGCCGATCCGGACATCGCACGCGAACGCGGCAACGGGCATCGCCAACCCCAGCACGATCGCGGCACCGGGAAGCCAGCGGCTAAGGGCGGACTGCATGAAGCGTACCGACATCGACTATTCCCTTCGAGAGTTCTGAGACGGCGAACTCGACCGTGGCTACGGTTTCGATCGTCACGCGGTAGCGGCCGGGCGAGAGATGGTCGGCTGCGAACCGGCCTGCGTCGTTGGTGAAGATCGGCCGTTTGCCGAACGACTGGTCGCCGATCTTCTCGATGACGCCGGAGTAGCTCGACACCGGCCCGCTGGCGGTGACGATGAACCCCATCGCGATCCGCGACGCCGCCGATCCGACCGCGACCCGGTAGCCCGACGCGGAGCCCGGAAAGGCGAGCAATTGCCCGTCGCCCAGATCATAGCCGGCGGGCAGCGGGTCGACGTCGTAGATATCGAGGATCGGGCTGAAGACCCGGTTGAGCGGCACCAGTGGCGCGCCAAGCCAATCCTGTCGGCCGACCACGTAACCCGCCTCGTCCTTGATCGTGACGGCCGCGCCGTCGAGCGTGGCGTGTCGATCGAAGATCGCGAAATTGCCGACGCCGGGGCGACCGATCGAGACCTTGCCGTCGGCAAAACCGAGAAAGGTCGAGGCCCGCAGCCGCGTCTCGCGCGCGCCGATGCCGGTCGGCGAGCGGGAATATTGAAGGTCCTGCTCGATCGACGCGATGAACCGGTTGCCGAAATAGCGCGCATCGCCGGATACGCCCGCACGCTCGTCACTGCGACCGAGCTGGATCCGGCCTGACAGGTCGCCGACCTGGTCGATCGGACTCCGGCTGGCCTCGATCACCCCGGTATTCTGGCGGGTGTCGACTCGGGCTGCGATCGTATCGCGTCGCCCGGTGCGCATCGACAGGCCGAGCAGGCCTTGCGGATGCCAGCCGCCCGGCAGGTTACGCTCGACGCCGAGGGTGGCCGTCCAGACGAAGCGCCCGCGCGTGAGATAGCCGTTCAGGTCGAGGCCTTGCCGTCCGGTGTTGCTGCGCGTGCTGCCGTAGCTTGCGATCGCGGCGAGACCGTAGTTGCCGCGTCGCCAGTCGGCCCGGGCATCGACGTGCCAGCGCTCGTCGTTGATCCGTCCGTCGCGATCGAAGGGCGAGGAGAAGTCCTTGCTGTAGCGGCTCGACAGGACCGTGAAATTCCAGGTGTCTCCGTCGAGCGTCAGCGTCTGGAGCCAGTCTATGCTGAACGCGGTCCCCTGCTTTCCGTCGAACCGGCTGGTGCTGGCCTGGGCACGGAACAGCCCGATCGGCGTGCCGACCACGCCTTCCCCGCTGACCTGCCAGTTACCGTCCGCATATTGCCCGCCCGTGCCGAGCGTGAAGCGGTTGGCGAAGCCGTGCCGGATATAGCCGGTCGCGGTCATCGGACCGCCATAGCGTCGCTCGCCATTCTCCTGTTGTCCGAGCGCGGCGCCGAAATCGGTGAGTCCGCCCGCCAGCATCGCGGTCGCGGTGAAGAAGGCTGCCGATGCCACCTCGTGACGGCCAAGATCGTCCTCGACGATCAGCCGGACGTCGTTCGCGCCGAACTGCGACGACAGATCGGTCAGCTGATAGCGGCCCGGATCGAGGCGCAGGCGGCGCGTCTCGACGCCGTTGGTCTCGACGATGATCGTCGATGGCCGGTCGAGCGTCACGCCGCCGCGCCCCGAGGGACGGATATTCTCGAACGGCCGGATCCCCTGATAGTCGCGCGCAACCGCAATGCCGAGGATCGTGTTGCTGCCCTGGAAGCCCGTGATGCGCGGCGTCAGCTCTCCTGCTGCGTAGCGGATAGCCGAGTCGAAATCGTCATAGGTCAGCCGCGTCACTGCTCGATCGAACCCGTAATGCCCGCCGTCATGCTCGGCGAGGACACCGCCCGACCGGAGGGTGACGCCGGGAAACGCGCCGAACGTGACGAACCCGTCCGCCGTCACGCGCAACGGCGACCGTCCGCGGTCGGGCCCGCTGTCGATGAATCCCTGATCGATCGCCAATCCGACACCACCCGCAAGCCGTGCCTGCTGCATGTATCGCGACGGATCGGGACGAACGTCGCCGCGCATGCTGAGCGACTGGAGCGCGAGTGCGCTCGCCGGCACGGTAACGGCGACCTCGAGCGTCGCCGGATCATAGCCGACATGGATCGGCGGGACGTCGAGCGCGTCGAAGCGTGCCCGGAGAGCCGATCCGACTTTCGCCTTCAGCTTGGCGAACAGCGTGGCGTCGATGCTGGGACCAAGCAGCGCCAACAGGCGGATGGCGTCGATATCGCCGTTGCCCGCCGTATCGACGCGAACGCCGATCTCACCAATCAGGCGCCCGTTCACGAGTAACGGCGCGTCGAGGTCGACGAGGCCGCGCGGAACCAACGGCGGTGTCACCAGGGGGGGTGTCGTTGGAGGCGATATTGCCGAGGGCGGCGGTATCGCAGGCTGGACATCCTGGGGGACAGCGGGGGGAACGCGCCCGTTCCCCTGCCGCGCCTCACCGGCGCCAGCGACGGCATCGTCGGCCGCGATCAACGCGGCGACGTCCAGCGTCGCGAACGGGAAAACGGCTGCACCTGCGGCCGAGCCGCAGGACAGTGCACAGAGGCTGACCGCCGATCGCCTTAAGTACCGTTGGGCACGCCAAGGAGACCGTCGTGCGCGGTCATAGCCCGCGGCCACCTCGTTCCTCCGGAAGAGCGCCGATGATAAGCTGGGCGGGTCCCTTGATCGTATCGACGAGGGACATTTCACGCGACGCGCCAGGCATCACGAAGACGGCGTCGCCGTAGCGGATCTGGTCGAGCGCGAGCGGTTCGACCTTGTCACCGCGTTTCAACTGCCAACTATAGAGCGTCAGGTCCGCGACACCGGCGCCGCTGTTGGTCATTCGTCCGTGCAGCGCGCCGTCCTTTCCGAGCACGAGATCGCCGGTCATCGCCAGCGCGGGCTTCAGCGAGTCCGGCTGGACGATCGCGGTGGTGTTGAAATTGAGCGACATCGCCAGGTGGCTCTGCATCGCCGCCGCTGCGTCCTGCTTGACCATCTCGGTGGAATTGGTCTGCTTCACGCGGAGGACGAAGACCTTGCCCCTGTCCATCTCTGGCTTACCGACATAGCGTACCTGCATCAGCTGCGACTTGTCGCCGGCGATGCTGGCTTGCGGCGGGAAGATCAGGAAATCACTGGGTGCCGGGGTGAAGGCCCGCTTGCCGGCTTCGTCGACCGTAACCGAGAACGGCTGGAGCTCGACGTTGAGGACTTCGGCTCGGGTATTGGTCACCGTGATCCGGGCCGTCGATCGCGCGCCGCTGGGCGTCAGCGTGTAGATCATCGGCTGTACGCTGTAGGCGAAGGCGAGCGTCGAGGTTAGGGCCGTAAGGGCGAGGCTGGCGATGACGCGGCGCGATGTTCTCAGCACGATGTTTCCCCCCGGAAAAAAAAGGAGGTGGACGCCACCGGATTGCAGCGTCCACCCCAGTAGTATCAGCCGACCGTCACATCCCAGCTCTCGCTATACGTGCCAGCGAGGAAAGGCAGCGACTGCAGCGTGACCGAGAAATTGCCCGGCAGGCCGTTGGCGACGGTCGCATCCGGTGCGCCGATACCCGACGTAATCGCCGCGCTGGTCATGTTGACGTTGTTGAACGGCAGAAGGTTGCCGTCGAGATCGAGCGTCAGGTTGTAGTGAACCTGCGACGCGGATGGGCCTGCAAAATAGCCGTTCGAAGCATCGACGGTGATCGCCTTGTTGCCGGCCTTGTTGCAGGTGACCAGCACGCCAGCGATGTTCTGCAGCGTCTGGTGCGAAGGATCGAACGAACGTGCGGTCATGTCGACCTTGCAGACCGGTGCGATCGTGCCCGACGTGGTCAACGTAGCAGCGCTGGCAACACCGGCAAATGCGGTGGAAGCAACGATGGCGATGGAGAGAACCTTAAATCCGTTCATGATGAATTCCCGTGCTATTGATCGACTGGATCGCCGATGGTCTTTGTCTACACACTAGCCTTCGTTCACAAATCGTTCAGTTGAATAGGTCTGATTGACTATCGCTATGGTGTAGTTTGCGTTGAACATGCACCGAAAGCGACAAGGCTATTCTTTGTGCCTGGGGTGCCCCGCTGACATTCATCTTTGCATAGATCGACCGCAGATGGGCGCGCACCGTGTTCACGGAGATGTTGAGCGTCCGCGATATCTCCTTCGGGCAGACCGCGTCGGCCACGCCCTGGAACACCGGCAGTTCGGAGGGCGTCAGGCCGAACATCGCGCCGGCTATGCTTGCGTCGATCAGCGCGCGCGAACTGATATCGTCCAGCGTGACCAGCAACACCCAGGTTCCATCGACGATGGTCTTGAGAATTGTCACCGCGACCCAGCGCGATACGCCGAAAGGCAGGATCAACGCCGCCACCGCCTCGTCGCGCGACAGCGCGAGCGCCGCCTGCTGCTGAAACAATCGATTGGATGCAGGTTCGGCAAAGCGCAGGCGGTGGCCGACATGCGGGGCGACCATGCCGACATCGAGCAATCGCTGTCCTGCCTGGTTCGTTCTCTGCAACCGCAGCGCATCGTCGAGCACCAGCCGGGCCTGCGCATCGAGTTCGAACCAGGCCACGCTCCAACGCTGTGCAAGTGCGCTCGGGCTGGGCCGCGATAGCATATCCATTCTGTCGATGACGCTCATAGGACCCCTTGGAATGTGCCGCTGTCAGAGTTGCAGATATTCCGTGCTTCGATCTCGGGATGAATGCGTCTTGTCGATCGCCCACCCTCTCCTACCTCTACATCCAACCAATCTAACCGAAGTTAAAGTACGTACGGCAACTTAGGTAATGCCCCTTACGTACTAGTCCTTAGTCGATCTTGATGTTGGATCGCCGAACGAGGTGTCGGATGATGGCGCAACGGATTCTTGAACATTGCCTGCTCGACCCAGCAATACTTCAAATAAATCCGAGGGATGGGGATAATTGCGAGATGCACGCGGATTGCGAGCGCGAACCGATCACGTTTCCCGAACGCATCCAGAGTTTCGGCTTTCTGCTTGCGGTAACCAACAACTGGGTAATCGAGAGGGCATCGGCGAACCTGTCCCAGTTTCTCGGGATGGAGGCCCAGTCCGCCATCGGGATGCTTCTCGATCGCGTGATCCCGCAGCCGGCGATGCATCACTTGCGATACCGCGTTGCGATGCCCGGCGCCGGCCGGGGGATCGACCGGATTTTCGGCTTGCGCTTGAGGCCGGGGGGAGATCTTTACGATCTGGCCTTTCACCTGAGCGGCAATCTGCTCATCATCGAAGGCGAGCCCTGCGGGAGCGACCAGCCGAGCAGTGCGGCGACCCTGGTGCGTTCGATGATGGGGCAAGTTCAGTCGCAGGCTACGGTCAATTCACTCTACATCGACGCCGCGCGCCAAGTCCGCGCGATCACCGGCTTCGACCGCGCGCTCATCTATAGGATCGACGACGACGGTACCGGGCAGGTGATCGCCGAGTCCGCAAAGGCCGATGTCGATCCGCTGCTGGGGCTGCACTTCCCCGCGACCGACATCCCCAGCCAGGCGCAAAGCCTGTATCTCCGCAACCCTTTCCGGATCATCGCGAACGTCGCCGCGGCACCCGTTGCACTGGTCTCGTCGGGCTCGGGCCGGACTGCGCCGCCGCCGCCCCTCGACCTGACGCTGGCAGTCACCCGCGCGGTATCGCCGGTCCATATCGAGTATCTGCGGAACATGGGCGTCGCGGCGTCCTTGTCGATCTCGATCATTATAGACAACACGCTCTGGGGCTTGTTCGCCTGCCACCATTTCACGCCGCGGCTGCCGAGTTTCGTCATGCGCAGCGCCGCCGAACTCTTCGGCGCGATGTTCTCGCTGACGCTGGAGAACCGGCTGCATGCCAGCGCCGCCGTGGACGATACGCGCAACCGTATCGCCATCGAAGAGATTGCCAGCGCGGCATCGGCAGACCCGACGCGGCTGGCCGATCCGGTGTGGTTGAGCACGACGATCGCGAAGGTCATAGACTGCGACGGCATTGCGCTGACGAACAACGGCGCGCTCACCACTGCCGGGACAGTGCCCGACAAGGCTGCGATCATGACGCTGGTGGAAAGCCTCCACAGGGCGGATATCGACCGCGTCTGCGCGACGGACTGTCTCGTCCATTCTGAGCGATCGGCGGGCGTGCTCGCCATTCCCATCGCCCGGTCGCCTCGCGACTATTTATTGCTGTTCCGGCAGGCGGGCGCCCAAGAGAAGCGCTGGGGTGGCGATCCCGATCCTGTCGTCGTCGTCGTCGACATAGGCGAACCACCCACGGCAGCGAGCTTGCCGCATCCCAGAACCAGTTTCAGTCCGTTCGTACGTGGCAACCTCGGTCAGTCTTCGTCGTTCACCGATAGCGATTGCCGTGCCGCGGAGATGATCCGCACGGCATTCGATCGCATCCTTCTGAAGCTGCTGGTGACCAAGACCAATCACGCCGAGCAAGGATCCGCGCGACAGGACATGGTGATTGCCGAGCTCAACCACCGGGTCCGCAACATCCTGACGCTGATCCGCGGCTTGATCGGCCAGACCGCGATCGACGGTATCGGCACCGAGGATTACGTCGCGGCGCTTGGCGGCCGTGTCCAGGCCTTGGCGCGCGCGCACGATCACGCGACGCGGGGCGATGGCGTCTCCGGCACGCTGATCGCGTTGCTGGACGACGAGATCGCCGCGTTCGTACCGACCCGGCGCGATCGGTTTCAGATGTTCGGGCCCGCCGTTCGGTTCGACGCGCAGGCGCTCGCGACATTGGCACTCGTCATCCACGAGCTCGTCACGAACAGCGTCAAGCACGGCGCGTTCTCGACCAGCGGGACGGTCGAGCTCCACATCACGAACGATACCGACGGCGTGCGCATGGCGTGGCGCGAGCGCCAGGGTCCGACGCCTTCCGAGCCAAGGGAGCGAGGGTTCGGTTCGGTCATCATCGAACGCATGATCCCGTTCGACCTGCAAGGTCTCGCGCGCACCCGCTACCCACCCGCAGGGTTCGAAGCCGACTTTTTCGTGCCCGCGGCGCATGTCGTGGCGGAGCCCGAAATGCTGGTAGCGATTCCTATCGGAACGGCATCGTCCAACGCACCGTCGGAACGTCCCCTGGCCGGACTATCCGTGCTCCTGCTCGAGGATAACATGATCGTCGCGCTCGAGGCGGAGGACCTGCTTCATCAATTGGGTGCCGCGAAGGTGGAGATCGCGGCCGACCTGATCGGCGCCGAGAAAGCGATCGATCGCGGTGGCGTCGACATCGTCATGCTCGATATCGGCATAGGCGACCTCAACAGCGCACCGCTGGCACGCCGCCTCTCCAGCGTGTCGATCGCCTTCTTCTTCGCCAGCGGCTACGACGAACGCCCCGGCCTGGCGTCCGAATTCGCCGACATACCGATCGTCGGAAAGCCGTACAGCCTTACCAATTTGCGGATGGCGGCCACCCAATCCCTGATGAGATAGATCCCATTTCCATTGCCAAGCTCCGACAGGCACTGATCTCGGTGACGCCAGCGTTGCAGGAACGCGAACTCGCCACGATCGCAGCCCTGTCCGATGCTATTGCCGCAGCGCTTGAAGATTGCGCCGTTCCACCGCTACACGCGGCGCTGGCTGAACAGGTCGGCATGACGGCGATCGCTCATGCGCAGATTGAGTGGCTCAACGACAAAGCATAGGGTTTGGCGAGCGGTTCGCGATGGCGCGGCGAGCCCCGCGAGAACTGCTGTAGCGGAGACCCGAATGAGGATGGAAGTACGCGCGACGTTCATGCGTGGCGGCACCAGCAAGGGGCTGTTCTTCGATCCCGCGGATCTGCCCGCCGACCCTCTGACTCGAGACAAGCTGTTGCTTCGCGCTATCGGCAGTCCCGATCCTTATGGTCAGCAGATCGATGGTATGGGCGGCGGAAGCTCGAGTACGAGCAAGGCTGCGCTCGTCAGCAGGAGCGCCCGCCCCGGGTACGACCTGGACTATTACTCGGCTGCGCTACCCATCGATGCCGCTTTCGTGGACTGGAGCGGCAATTGCGGTAACCTCGCAGCGGCGGTGGCCCCGTTCGCGTTCCATCGCGGCATGTTGGAGGTGCCCCGCGACGGCATCGCTCCCATCCGGATCTGGCAGGTCAATACGGCAAGGCTGATCGTGGCACACGTTCCGTTCTGCGGAGGTCAGGTACAGGAGCATGGCGACTTCATTCTAGACGGCGTTGCATTCCCCGCGGCCGAAATTCGACTGGACTTCGAAAGCGGACCAGATGGCCCCGATCTCTTTCCGACTGGGTCTCCGACCAGTGTCATCGAGTGGTCGGGCGGGGTACCCTTCGAAGCAACGTTGATAGATGCCGGAAGCCCGACGATCTTGGTCCACGCGAACGCTCTGGGGCTGACTGGCGTGGAGACCGCAGCGGAGGTGAACGCCAATCCAGAACTGCTTGCTAAAGCCGACCAGATGCGGGCCCATGCCGCGGTTCGCCTGGGCTTTGCCGCGACACCTGAGGAGGTTACCGCGCGGTATCGGCAGAGCCCCAAGCTCGCGTACGTCAATCGCCCTCGGGATTATGTCACGGCCAGCGGAACGCGTGTGGACGACGCCTCGATCGACTTGGTGGCGCGTACATTCTCCATGGGCAAGCTTCACCACGCCATGACGGGGACAGGGACGGTGGCAATCGCAGCCGCGGCGGCGGTTCCAAATACCATTGTGAGCACGATCACCGGCGTTCGCAGCATGGTGCGCATAGGCCACGCCTCCGGATCTGTTCCGGTTGGGGCCGAGTCCGAAAACGAAGACGGCTGGCGGATAAGACGTACCTCGTTCAGCAGATCCGCTCGCATATTGATGGACGGTACAGTGTTCATTCCTGTCTAGGCACCGGGCCTTGAGGGGCAATCGACGAGCCATGAAACCGATATTGCATGAGTGGGCCTCCGAAATTGCCCAACACAACTACGAACGTCTAAAATTGAAGGCAATGGAGGCATTAGAACGGCGACCTATGGGTTCGTTGGACACAAACTGAGTTAAAGAGTCGGCGTTCCGACGCGCGTTTTGAGCTCGATCCTTATAACCAGGTATCCGTCAGCCAAGCGGTTTCAGCTTAGCCGCTATGGTAAGCAATGCGCGCAAACCCGCGGGCACTTGTCGCCGTCCGGAGTAATAGAGGTAGAAGCCTGGCCCCATCGTCGCCCAGTCGGTCAGCACGAGGCGGAGACGGCCATCGGCGACATACTCGGCAAACAGGGCCTCAAGACCAAATGTCAGACCCGCACCATGCAGTGCCATCGCCAATGTTGAGCGACTATCGTCCGCAGTCATGGCACTTTTGATGGGCACGTCGAAGTCGCCGTCCGGCCCCTCGAACTCCCAGCGGTAGATACTGTCGTCGCCGAGCCGAACGCCCAGGCAGCGGTGATGCTTCAGTTCGTTCGGGTGCGTTGGCGTGCCATGCTCCTCCAGATAGCCGGGGGATGCGGCAACCACCCACCTGAGGTCGGCTGAAAGACGCTGGGCGATCATGTCTTCGGGCACGGTGCCGCCATAGCGCACGCCTGCATCGAACCCTTCGCCGACGACATCGACGATACGGTTGCTGGAGACGAGATCTATTTCGATATCGGGGTGACGGCGAGCCAGTTCGGCGAGCACGGGGCCCAGGACCAACGTTACCGCATCGACCACGGCATTGATGCGGATCTTACCGCCAGGATTGGCACGAAGCTGATCCAGGTTTTCTAGCGCGGAGCCGATGTCGGCAAATGACCCGGAGACCGACTGCTCGAGCGTCTTGCCGGCCGACGTCAACGTCACGGACCGGTTGGTCCGGTTGATCAGTCGGACGCCGGCGCGGGCTTCGAAATTCTTCAGTGCATGGCTGACCGCGGAGGCGGACACGCCAAGCTCGAGACCGGCCCGACGGAAATTCCGGTGCCGCGCGATCGCCAGGAAATAGGCGAGGTCGGTGAGGTTGGTGCGGGTGACGAGCATCTTGCGATGTTGAAGCAGATTCATCGTTGCATCAACCACCGTGGCGGTAACCGTCTCCGTACAAAAGCGTTTAATAGGCCTGATCGGCGCCCCTTGGCGCGCCCAAGGAGGATCGCCGATGGCCAGCGAGAGTTTTCAATTGTCACGACGGGAGATGCTGATGAGCACCGCTACTACGGCAGCAGCATCCGCTACCGTGAGTGAAACGGCCGAAGCCGCGCCGCCGGCGCAAGCCCTACCGACGTACAAGGTTGTTCTGACCGTAAACGGCAAGGCCCGCGCGTTGACCCTCGATCCGCGGACGACGCTGCTCGATGCGCTGCGCGAACATCTGCACCTGACCGGTACCAAGAAGGGCTGCGACCACGGGCAGTGCGGAGCCTGCACGGTCATCGTCAACGGCGAGCGGATCAACGCCTGCCTCAGCCTTGCCGTCCAGCATGACGGCGATGCCGTGACCACGATCGAAGGGCTCGGCACGCCCGAGCGTCTGCATCCGATGCAGGCCGCCTTCGTGAAGCATGACGGATATCAGTGCGGTTACTGCACCCCGGGGCAGATCTGTTCCGCGGTCGCCGTGCTGGAGGAAATCCGGCGTGGCATCCCCAGCCACGCGCAGGCCGATCTTATGACGGCCCCGCAGCCGACCGGCGCCGAAATGCGGGAGCGGATGAGCGGCAACATCTGCCGCTGCGGTGCCTATTCCAACATCGTTGAGGCGATGGCCGACGTGGCAGGAGCGAGCGCATGAGAAGCTTCACCTACGAGCGGGCACGGACGCCTGCGGACGCGGCACGTATCGTCGCAAGCCATCCCGGCGCGCGATTCCTGGCCGGCGGTACCAACCTGCTCGATCTGATGAAGCTCGAGATCGAGACGCCGACTCATCTGGTCGACGTGCAGGACCTCAAGCTCGACCGGATCGAACCGGCCGACGCGGGCGGGCTGCGGATCGGTGCGTTGGTCAGCAACACAGCGCTTGCTAGCGACGAGCGGGTGCGACGCGACTATGGCGTCCTCAGCCGCGCCATCGTCGCAGGTGCCTCGGGCCAGCTACGCAACAAGGCGACGACCGCGGGCAATCTGCTGCAGCGAACGCGGTGCCCGTATTTCTACGACACCAACCAGCCCTGCAACAAGCGCAGGCCGGGGTCGGGGTGTGCTGCGATCGGTGGCTATTCGCGCCAGCTCGCCGTCATCGGATCGAGCGACGCGTGCATCGCAACCTATCCAGGCGACATGGCGGTCGCGATGCGCGTGCTCGATGCCACGGTCGAGACGGTGAGGGCGGACGGCAAGACGCGATCCATCCCGACGGGCAGCTTCCATACGCTGCCGGGTACCACGCCCGAGCGCGATAATGTGCTCGATCACGGCGAACTCATCACCGCGGTGACGTTGCCCGCGCCAGTCGGTGGTACGCAAGTCTACCGCAAGGTGCGTGACCGCGCGTCCTATGCGTTTGCACTCGTTTCGGTCGCCGCCATCGTCCAGCGCGACGGCAGCGGGCGCGCAGCGTTCGGTGGTGTCGCTCACCGGCCTTGGCGCGTGGAGGCGGCGGAGGCAGCGATGCCCCGCGGCGCGGTCGAGATGGCGAAAGCGGTCTTTGCCGACGCCCGGCCGACTGACAAAAACGCATTCAAGATCCCACTCGCGACGAGCACCCTCGCGGCGGTGATCGCAGAGGTAAAGCCATGATCTTCGATACACCCGCAGGCGCCAACCCGACCGACCGGATGAAGGTGCTCGGCAAGCCACTCGATCGCTACGAAGGGCATCTGAAGACCACCGGCACCGCGAGCTATGCTTATGAATGGCAGGATGTCGCGCCCGGATTTGCGTACGGCTACATCCTGGGCGCCGCGATCGCCAAGGGCCGGATCACTTCGATCGACACGCGTGATGCCGAACGTGCGCCCGGCGTGGTCGGGGTGGTCACGTACCTCAACGCCGGCAAGCCCGGGGTCGGCAAGTTCTACGTCCAGAAGATGCTCGCCGCGCCGGAGGTCGACCATTATCATCAGCCGGTCGCGGTCGTCGTCGCGGAGACCTTCGAACAGGCTCGTGCGGCAGCGGCGCTGGTGCGGGTCGACTATCAGCGGACGGCGGGGCGGTTCGACCTGCACGCGCAGAACGGCAGCGCCCCGGTTCCACCGGAAGGCGAGTTTGGCGGCCCCAACGAGAAGCAGGTCGGCGACTTCGCCAAGGCGTTCGCGGCGGCACCGGTCAAGGTCGACGAGACCTATACCGTGCCCGACCAGGCCCATGCGATGATGGAGCCACACGCATCGATCGCAAAGTGGGACGGCGACCGCGTGACGTGCTGGACGTCGATCCAGCAGATGAACTGGGGAACGCGCGACCTCGGACTGATCTTGGGTATCCCCAAGCAGAACGTCCACCTGATCTCGCCCTACATCGGTGGCGGCTTCGGCGGGAAGGGGACCGTGCAGATCGATCTGGCGCTGGCGGCGATCGCGGCGCGCGTGGTCAAGCGGCCGGTGAAGATCGCGCTGCAACGTCCGATCATGTTCAACACCACGATCCACCGGCCAAAGACGATTCAGCGCGTGCAGTTGGGGGCGGGCCGTGACGGGCGGCTGACGGCCATCGGTCATGACAGCCTGTCGGGTAACCTCGCCGGTGGGCGTACCGAACCGACCGTGACCTCGACGCGGACGCTGTATGCGGGCGCGAACCGGCTGACCCGGATGCGGCTTGCCACGCTCGACCTTGCCGAAGGCAACGCGATGCGGGCGCCGGGCGAAGCACCTGGCCTGATGGCACTGGAGGTCGCGATGGACGAGCTGGCGGAAAAGCTAAAGATGGATCCGATCGAGCTTCGCGTCGTGAACGACACGCAGGTCGACCCCGAAAATCCCAGCAAGCCTTTTTCGACCCGTGCCTTTGTCCGTTGCCTGCGGGAGGGCGCCGAACGCTTCGGCTGGGACAAGCGCCGGAGCAAGCCCGGTACCGTCCGCGACGGCCAGTGGCTGATCGGCATGGGGATGGCAGGAGCGATCCGAGGCGGCAAGATCGCCAAGGCTGGCGCGCGGGCCCGGCTCGATCGGCACGGCACGGTGACGATCGAGACCGACATGACGGATATCGGCACCGGCAGTTACACCGTCGTCCAGCAGACCGCGGCCGAGATGATGGGCGTCGCGCCCGACCGCATTGTGGTGAAGCTCGGCGACTCCACCTTCCCGGAAACGCCTGGATCGGGCGGGCAGCAGGGCGCGCCTTCCGTAACGGCGGGCGTCTACGCGGCGTGTTTGAAGCTGCGCGAGACCGTCGCCCAGCGGCTCGGCTTCAACACCGCCGACGTCGACTTTGCCGATGGCCAGGTGCGCAGCGGCAACCGTTCGGCGAAGCTTGCCGACGCGGCAAAAGACGGCGACCTCGTGGTCGAGGACCTGATGGAGTTCGCCAAGCTCGCGGATCAGTTCCAGCAGCAGACCTTCGGGGCGCATTTCGTCGAGGTTGCGGTCGACGCCTATACCGGCGAGGTTCGGGTGCGGCGCATGCTCGCGGTCTGCGCCGCAGGACGCATCCTCAACGCCAAGACCGCACGCAGCCAGGTGATCGGCGGCATGGTGATGGGCGTCGGTGCGGCGCTGATGGAGGAGATGGCGATCGACAAACGCTTCGGCTTCTTCGTGAACCACGATCTCGCCGGCTACGAGGTGCCGGTGCACGCCGATATCCCGCATCTCGACGCCTTCTTCATCGACGAGGTCGATCCGACGATCTCGCCGGTAAAGGCCAAGGGCGTTGGCGAGCTGGGCCTGACCGGGGTCGCTCCTGCGGTCGCCAACGCGATCTACAACGCGACCGGCGTGCGCGTGCGCGAATATCCGATCACGCTCGAAAAGCACCTCGACGCGCTGCCGGCGCTGACGTGATCGCCCGACCAACACCGACAGGCGCGGCATCCCTGCTGCAGTTCGGCATCATGCTCGCGCTGATGTTGCCCGTCAGCTCTGTTCAAGCACAAAGAGGAAGTTTCGACATGACCATCGCACGCAAGACAGAAATGAAGACCGTCGACGGACCGGAGGACTATTTCACCGGCAAAGTCACGATCACCGGCCAGTTCCAGCGCGACGAACCGTCTCGCGTCTCAGGTGCCATCGTCCACTTCGAGCCCGGCGCTCGGACCGCGTGGCATACCCACCCCGCCGGCCAGACGCTGATCGTGACCGAGGGCGTCGGATGGACGCAGATCGCGGATGGCCCGAAGCTGGAATTCAACGCTGGCGACATCCTGTGGTGCCCCGCCGAGCACAAGCACTGGCATGGCGCGACGCCGCATCAAGGCATGACCCATGTCGCCATCCAGGAGTCGGTCGATGGCTCGCCTGTGACCTGGATGGAGAAGGTGACGGACGACGAATATCTCGCGCCGCTCGGGACCGAGTGATCGACCGCCGTCCGCACAACTGAAACCGGGAAGTCCTCTTATGTCCAACGCTCATCGTTTTTCCGACAAGGTCGCATTCGTCACCGGCGCGGCCAGCGGCATCGGCCGCGCTACGGCTGTTGCGTTCGCAACCGAGGGCGCCCGTGTCGCGATCCTCGATCTTACCGAAGATGCGCTTGCCGAAACTGCGGATGCCGTCAGGGCCGCGGGCGCACAGGTGTTGGTCATCGCTTGCGACGTGTCCAAGCCGGAGCAGGTCGAGGCGGCGATCCGTCAGGTCGTCGAGACCTTCGGGCGGCTCGACATCGCCTTCAACAATGCCGGCGTCGAGAACAAGGCCGCGCCAGTCGCCGAGATCGCGCTCGACGAGTGGGACCGCATCCTCGACATCAACCTTCGTGGCACGTTCGTGTGCATGAAGCACGAACTGGCACAGATGGTCCGGCAAGGTAGCGGCGTGATCGTCAACACGTCGTCGGGCGCCGGCGTCCGGGGTGTGGCGGGCGGTGCATCCTATGCGGCCTCCAAGCACGCCATCATCGGCCTGACGAAATCTGCAGCGCTCGACTATGCCAAGCAGAATATCCGCGTGAACGCGATCCTGCCGGGCAACATCGAGACGCCGATGATGGATCGCTTTACCAACGGCGACATCCAGAAAGCCATCGATCTCGAGCCGGTCGGTCGTCTGGGTAAGCCCGAGGAAATCGCCGACGCTGTTCTCTGGATGAGCGCAGACCTAGGCGGATTTGTTACCGGTGCCGCCATCTCCGTGGATGGCGGCTGGTCGCTGTAACTACGCGATCATCCATTCAGTCGCCGCCTTACAGGGGCGACTGAATGGAGCAGGGTCGCGAATGGAAATTGGACGAACGGATGAAGGGGAAGGGCGCGGACAAGGCTCCGAGTATCCGTCTATAGATCGACTCGTCGCCGATCCCGATCGACGACACGCATCTCGTTGCGCCTGACCGAGTGCTGCTGCAGGGCCGGCGGAGCCGAGCAACGTCGCCGACCGCCCCGTGCAGCGAAACGAGCCGCATCACGCCCCCGCCGCGCACGCTAACCGTATGTAAACGAACACGCGCTACAATCTCGCTGATCCTCAGGGACGAATGTCCCTGGAAGAGAAAACGAGGGAGGCGATGGCCACCAGAGCAACTGTCCACGCCGCGGCAATCGCGCTCGCGCTCACCGCGACACCCGCCGCCGCTCAGGTCCGCGTCGAGATCGGGGGACAGATCCAGGATGTCCCCGCAAACACCGTGCGCACCGTTACCACGGTCAACGGACGTACGCGCGTTGTCGATGCGGCATGGCAGGGGGGCGTGGGGACGCCTGGCATGGCGACGATCACCACCACCGAGACCACGGACGAGGACGGCGACGGTCACGTGCTGTCGCGTACCGTCGTCACCTGCATCGAGCCACAGCGCACGACGGTCGCCGTCGTGGCGTATGCACCGCCACCCGTACCGCACATCGAGATCGATCCGGCCGACCTCGACGATCCGGTCACCCTTGGGACGCCACGCGTCCTGCGGATCAATCGCGATCCCTGGGGCGGGCACTTCGTCGCGTCTATGATTATTAACGGCGTGCCCATCCGTGCCATCATCGACACCGGTGCCGCCTACAGCGTCCTTTCGGCCGAAGACGCGCGCGAGACCGGTGCCGACCGTGCGGTGCAGCGCGAGGAGGTGGCGGTCGGCATTGGCGGTTACACCCGGGTCGGCGTCGCGCGCGTCGCGTCGGTCGAGATCGGCGGGCAGAGCCTCGGCCGTATGACGATGCGTATCGGCCAACCCGGCATCCCCTATACGCTGCTTGGACAGCCCGAGATCGCGCGGTTGGGACGCGTCACGATCGAGGACGGCGTGATGACGATCACCCCTCGCGGGATGCCGACGCAGGTCGCCATGCGCTAGTCCGGGCGAGGAGAAGGCAAGTTTGCAATGCACTGACCACCTATCGCCTGTTTCGAGACGTGTCGGTCAAGACCGGGATGATAGACCAGGTCTCGCTGATCAGCGCGGTAGAAGCAATGGCGATAAAGTCGCCTGTTCAGCGCTCACCATTAGGGTGCTAAACCGGTAGCCGTACGAGAGCCGCTGCCAGCGCATCCATGTCTGCCATCGTGTTGAACAGGGCAGGTGTGACTCGCACGCAGGATCCTGTTGCAGGACCATCACGGTGAACGGTGAAGATACCGAACCGATCTAGCAAGGTCTTCGCGATCGCCACGTTATCCGCCGAACTCGTCTTTCCAACGACGCGGAAGGCGGTGATGCCGCCATGGAGCATGGGGTCTTCGGGGGTCAGTACCTCGATTCCAGGGATCACGCGGGCCTGCGCGACCCATCGATTGCGAAGCGCAGCGAGGCGGTCGGCGCGGCGCTTGCTGCCGATCTTCTCCTGAAACGCAAGCGCGACGGGCACCGTCAGCGGCGCGGCGAAATCTACCGTGCCGGTATGGATACGCGCGTTTATGGTGTCACGGTCGGTCGCAGGATTGGCGGGATCGCGGTCGATCGCCGACAGCGCAGACCGTCGGATATGGATCGCGCCGACACCAAGGGGCGCTCCCAGCCATTTGTGGCAATTGATCCCGACATAGTCGCAGTCGAGATCGCCTAGTGTCATGTCGAGCTGGCACCAGCTATGGGCCGCGTCGACGATCGTGGCGATTCCGCGCGCACGGGCCATCGCCGCGATCTCGCGCGCCGGCAGGACCAGCCCGGTACGGTGGCTCAGATGGGTCAGCAGGATCAGCTTCAGCCGCGGATTGGCCTCCATCGCGGCGGCATAGGCGTCGATCAGCGACTGGCGCGTAGCCGGTTGGGGAAGCGCGATCTTCACGATCGACACGCCACGTCGTGACTTCAGGCTGTCCATGCACGCCTGCATGCTGTCGTAATCGAGATCCGCGTAGAGCACGGCGTCGCCAGGCGTCAGCGCGGTGTATCCCAGGATCAGCGCCTTCAGCGCCTCGGTCGCGTTGCGCGTGAAAGCGACCTCGTCCGCCGGGACTCGTAGCGTGGCGGCCAGCGCATCGCGTGCCGCCATCCAGTCCTTCACCATGCCGCGCCGGGTGTAATAGCTCGTGTCGCGGTTGACCCGTTCGAGATTGCTTTCATAGGCTTGAAGGACGGGGCGCGCCATCATGCCCCAATTGCCGTTTTCGAGATGGATCACCGCGCGCGTCGGGTCGTATTGCGCCGCCACCTCTTTCCAGAATGCCGTGTCGTCGGTCGCCGACGGGGATATAGCCGCCCCCGCCGGAGCCGCCGTCATGGCGGCGGCTCCGGTCAAGAACAGCCGGCGATCGATCGGCGTCGTCATCAGAAGCTCATTCCCACCCGTACGTAATATTGGCCGCCATCGGTATCGTATGGCGCATTGCGCGAATAGATCAGGCCGCGGACAGCTTGGTTGGTGGCTTCGGCGGGATAGGTGTTGGCGACGTTCTCAGCACCGACCCGCAGCGTGAAATGATCGTCGAACTTGTAGGCGGCCGATACGTCGAACAACGCGATCGAGCCGAAGCGCTGGAACAGTTCGCCCGTCGCGTTACCGGTGACGTCGGTCCAGGCGCCGTAATACCGTGCCCGTGCGAGCAGCGCGACCGGGCCGATATCGTAGCCTAGCGTTGCGGTTCCATTATGCTTGGGCAGCCGCTCCTCGAAGATCCGTCGCTGGGTTTCGTTGGGGATTGCGGCACTCGTGCCGCTGCGCACTTTCGTCTGGTTGTAATTGTAGGCCAGGCTCAAATTTGCACGGCCCGGACCGACGCGGTGGCCATAGCCGATTACCGCATCGATGCCGCGCGTACGGGTATCGAAGTCGTTCGTGAAGTAGCTGACCGCGGTAAAACGCTGCGGATTGGCGAAGCTGGCTGGGACCGCGAAAGTACGGGACTGGCTGAACCGGTTGTTGACGTCGATCTGGTAGATATCGACGCTCGCGGTCAGGCCGAAGCGGCTCTGGAAGGTCAGCCCGGCGGTCGCGGTCTTCGATGTTTCCGGCGTCAGGGGGGCCGCCCCCAGTGCCACGGCAAGCGGATCGGTTGGTGAAAGCCGGCCTTGGTTGAACACTTGTAGCGTGGTGGTGTCGAGCCCCTGGGTGGTCTGCGACGTGTTCAGCTGGGCAGGCGTGGGCGCGCGGAACCCAGTCGAATACGTGCCGCGTGCGGCAATGCCCTTGATCGGCTCGAAACGAGCTGAAAGCTTGTAGTTAAAGGTGTCGCCGAATTCCGAAAAGTCTTCGTACCGGCCTGCCGCACCGAGCGTCACCATATCGATCGGCTGCCATTCGAGATCGAGATAGCCGGCGTAGCTGGTCTGGTCGAACGTGCCGGCGAGGCTAGGACTGAAACCGGGAAAGCCGTTGGAATTGGGCGCGAGGCCGGTCGCAGCGCCGGCCCCGATGGCGTAGGATGCCGGATCGCCCGCCGACACCTGATAAGTTTCGCGACGGCGTTCGGCGCCGAACGCGACGTTGACCGGCGCCGCGGTGCCGACTGGCAGGCGATAGACGAAATCGGCGTTCAGGTTGAATTCGCGCTGTTCGAGGCGGCCGAGATAGAAGCTGGTCGGGCTAGCAGGTCCGAGCGATGCGTTGAGACTTTCGTTGAGCGTATAATCGATCCGGCTGCGCCCGAAGGCGGCACTCAGATCATAGCTGAACCGGTCGCTCAGATCGCCGCGCAGACCGGTATCGCCCTGATAGTCGCTATAGGTCGTGCCGAAACGCGGCGAGAAACCGACCGGATATATGCTCTTGAACGAGAAGCCGGGAAAAGCCGAACTCGCGCCATAGACGCTGCTGGTGCCCGCGGGGTTGCGCCAGTTGAAGTCGGTCACGCCTTCGCCACTTTGCGCGGTGCCGAAGACGTAGAATTTGGCGGCATCGCTAAAGGCATAGTTCGCGTCGAGCGCGCCGCGAATACGCTCCTCGTCGGGCTGGCCCCAGCGTTGCACTGGATTGGGCACGACCAAGGTTGGATTCGCCGCCTGGAACGCAATCGCGTCGGGTCGCTGGCGTGTGCGTGAGGTCGCTTCGCTGTGGTCGTATTCGCCGGTGACGACGATCGTGCCGCGGTCGCCGAGAGCGATGCCGCCCCGAGCGCCGGTCTGATACTCCTTGCCGTCGCCCTTATAATATTGGGAGAACTGGCCGAACGCATCCATCCCGGCGGTGTCGTCGAGGATGATGTTGACCACCCCGGCGATCGCGTCTGAGCCATATTGCGCGGACGCGCCGTCGCGCAGCACCTCGATCCGCTTGATCGCGAGCGATGGGATGCCCGCCAGATCGGGCGCTTGCGCGCCCCGCGTGCCGAGCAGGGCTGAACGGTGATATCGCTTGCCGTTGATCAGCACGAGCGTCTGATCCGCGGACAGACCGCGTAGGGTGGCGGGGCGTACGAAGGCTTGGCCGTCTGCTGCGGGCAGACGCTGGACATTGAACGAGGGCAGGAGCTGCGCCAGCGTATCGGAGAGATCGCCCGAAACGCTCGAGCGTACCGCCTCGCTGGACAGGACGTCGACGGGGGCGAGCGTATCGAACTGCGTGCGCGATCGGTCGCGCGTGCCGGTGACGACGATCTGGTTTTCGTCGTTCGGCTGGGCCGCGTTCGCGGGAAGGTCCTGTGCGGTCTGAGCGAGTGCAGGCGTGCCGGCAAGCAGCGCGACGAGCGCACTGCTGGTGATGAATTTCATGATGCCCCTAGAGGTTGCCGGTTTGGTTCCACCGGTTCGAGGGGCAGCTAGCCCGTGCGTTTTTCGTGGTGATGACGGAACAGCGGCACTTCGATGACACTGCGCCGGAGCGAGGCACGGATGATTTGAGATAAATGGAGGGCTGAAGGTGGGGGGCGGGGAGGGTGCACGAACGTCCGGTTCCGGGTCTGCTGACTTCGCGCTGCCGGGCGACGCCCCTCAATGACAGGGCCCCCGCCCCGGGGCAGCGAGCGTCGCAAATTGGTCGCATTTCGTGTGCTAGCGGGTCGTGCATGAACTATCTCATGCTCGCAATCGCGATCGTCTCCGAGGTTTGTGCTACGACTGCAATGAAGCAGTCGCATGGTTTCACCCGCATGCCTTGGACCGTCGTTACAGTCGTCGGCTACGGTATCGCCTTCTACTTCCTCTCACTGACCCTCCGTACGATCCCGACGGGCGTTGCATACGCTATTTGGTCGGGCGTCGGCATTGTTCTTATCTCGACGGCTGCATGGGCATTCCAGGGTCAAAAGCTCGATACCGCTGCTATCATTGGCATGGGCCTGATCGTCGCCGGTGTCGTTGTCATGAACGTGTTTTCGAACGCGTCGGGCCACTGAAACGGGCTGCAGCTTTCCGCTCGTTTTCAGCCCTGCCGCCAGTTGACCCGGCCGCCGCAAGCTGCGGTCCGACCGAGGCCGTCTACAGCGACAGATGCGTTTCCGGAACGGCTGCGAATAGCTTTGCCAGCCAATAGCGTCGAGTGCGCAAAGACCGAGCGTGCAACTACTGGGGAACCAGCGAACCTATCACAGGTTGCCCTGGGTACGAGACGTCGCGATTTTGCGGGAAGGTATCGGGTGGCACAGGAAGTTGAACTGAAGTTGGTATTGGACGCCGCGGCGGCCGATGCCTTTGCAGGGGGCGACCTGTTCGATGTCCCGGCGAGTACGCGGCAAATGCGCGCGATCTATTTCGACACGCCCGACCTAGCGCTTTCGCAAGGTGGCGTCTCGTTGCGCATCCGCCAGTCCGGCGACACGCTGACACAGACGATCAAGGTCGCGGACGCCAAGGCGGCGGGTCTCTTCGCGCGATCCGAATGGGAAATCGAGGTGGCCGATATGAATCCGGTCGTTGACGACCGGACGCCCATTCCCACGCTGCTCGGCGACGAGGCAGGCACCGTCACTCCGATCTTCACGGTCGCGGTCGAGCGCCTGACGTGGATGGTCGATTGTGGCGAGGCGTCGATCGAACTGGTGTTGGATCGTGGGTACGTCGCCGCGGGTGACCGCCAGTCGCCGGTCTGCGAGATCGAGCTGGAGTTGAAGCGGGGAGAGCCCGCCGCCTTGTTTGCGCTGGCCAAGACGATAGCGGCGGAGTTTCCGGTCCGCCTGGGCGTCGTGACCAAGTCCGAGCGCGGCTACGACCTGCTTCGTCCAGCATCCAAGGCGTTCAAGGCGGAGAAGGTGGCGTTGAGCCGGACTGCATCCGCAGCGGACGCTTTCGAGGCAGTCGTAGGCTCGTGCATACGTCAGTACCGCCTGAACGAAACTGTTCTGCTCGACCAAGCCGACGCCGAGGCACTGCATCAGGCGCGCGTGTCGTTGCGTCGGCTGCGGTCTGCATTGTCGATCTTCAAGTCGTTGCTCGACGGCGACGAAGTGCCGCATTTCCAGAGCGAATTGCGCTGGCTGAGCTCGTTGCTGGGTGAAGCGCGCGACTTAGACGTGTTGCTGGCGAAGGCGCAGCCCGGGGTCTCGCTGTTTCAGGAACTCGACCGGGCTCGCAATGCTGCCTATGCTGCGGTTCGCACCGCGTTGGGCTCGGACCGGGTTCGGGCGTTGATGCTCGATCTGACGGAGTGGCTGGTATGCGGGGCATGGCGCACCGCGCCGTCAATGCGCGATGCTCGGGACGCGCCAGCAAGGCAGTTCGCAGCGGAGACCCTTCACGCGCTGAGGCGGCGCGTCCGCAAACGTGGTAAGTCCCTTGCCTCCCAAACGGACGAGGAGCGGCATGAAGTCCGCAAGGCCGGCAAACGGCTACGCTACGGCGCGGAGTTTCTCGGGTCCCTATTCCCGAGCCAGAAGCGTGCACGTCGCTACGGGAAGTTCTTTAAATCACTGGAGAAGCTGCAGGATCAGCTCGGCGCGCTGAACGATATGGCGACTGCGCCATCGGTTCTGGGCCGGCTGGGCTTGCGGGACGATCCCGATGCCAAAAGACTATTGGCGCATCGAAAAAAATCGAAGATCATCGATGCCGCGGCTGGAGCGTACGCCGATCTCCTCGATCGCAAGACTTTCTGGGGTTAGGGCGGGAGGATACGCGCCCGGTCGACCGATCGAGCGTGGGCCGGATCGGTTGATCGCCCCTGGTAAGTCCAATGATAGGCAGCACCGGTCAGGCCGTTCGACATAGCTGCCAGCGTAGGGGCTAGATTGTCGTGCATCCGCGAAGATGACGTTGCCTTCCACTACCCACTGCTTCGGGGGTGTCCTAGAGTCCCTTGGACGAGGGGGGCGGAAATGCTGCGACGATTTGGCAAAGAAATATGGACGGCGGACGGGCCAAGTGTTTCCGTCGCTGGCTTCGCCTTTCCGACGCGGACGATCGTTATACGGCTGTTCGATGGCTCTTTATTCGTTTGGTCGCCCATAGCACTATCCAGTGACCTCAAGATCGCGATTGATTCCCTTGGGCCGGTGCGTCACATCGTCGCTCCGAACACGTTGCATCATATGTTCGTTGGCGAGTGGCAAAGCGCATACCCGGCAGCAAAGTCATATGCCGTGCCGGCGTTGCGCGCCAAACGGCCGGCCTTGAAGTGGGATCATGACCTTAAGGACGCACCTGCCAAGGAATGGTCGGGTGAGGTCGATCAGATCATGGTGGACGGAAACAGTATCACGACGGAAGTCGTCTTCTTCCACCGCCAAAGCCGCACGGCGATCTTCACTGACCTGATCCAGCACTTTGAGCCCGGTTGGTTCAGAGGATGGCGATCCGTCGTTGCAAAGCTCGATTTGCTTACCGCGACCAGGCCAACCGTTCCCCGGAAATTCCGAATGTCGTTTCGCAATCGGGAGATAGCGCGAACTTCGGTGCAACGCATTATAGCATGGCCGACTTTGGGAGTACTGACGGCCCATGGTGCACCGATTACGCACGACGGTCGCGACGCGATTACCCATGCTTTTGAATGGTTGCTCCGAAAATAACGCGCGTTCACGGTCCCGGTCCCTGCAAACACGCTTGGCCCTGACACCTGTCATAGCAAATACGGCGAAGTAATCGTCCTGATTGCAGGACTTGGCACCCAGATGATCCGCTGGACCACCCCGTTCTGCGCCGAACTCGTAGCTCTCGGCTACCGGGTGGTGCGCTTCCACAATCGGGACGCCGGTTATTCAACGCATCTCGACTCCCACCCGGCCGTGGATTTCGGCGCGCTGGCGGCCGGTCTCGGGATCAGCGCGCTACCCCAATCGACGCTCGCCATGCTGGGGCAGGTTACGCTTGTCTCCCGTCCGCTGACGGCTCCTATGATTAGCCGGACGATCGGCATGGCGTGGCTCGCCGATCGCACTTTGCCACCAGCCGCGTCGGCATTCCTCCAGCATGTTCTGGCCCGTTGGCCGCGTCTCGCGGTGAATTTGGCTAGCTCTAACGATCCGAAGGGCTGATCCGGTAAATAGTGGATGCCAGTAGAATACTCTGTGAGTCCGTAGTGTATTCAGCCTCGTCGCGTGTCTTCGGCTGATTGTAGTTTGGAGGCCGCCTTACTTGACAACAGTTTCGCTGGCGATCCGCCGAACGAGCGTCTGAAGTTAAGCGGCCAGGCAGGCGCGGGAAATATTGGCTTCTGGGTCCAAACCCCCGAGGCGAAGAACCCGACCGATCGGCGGTCTCGTCGTCGGACATCATCGCAGCATTGGCCTCGGACGCAAAGTATCCAGGCTTTTTCGTCAACCGTTATCCCGCTCAGTCCCAGTTTGGCAGCAAGCGAGCGGGTCAGCGCTTCGAGCCAGCCCTTGGAGGCGGCACAGGAACCGTCGCCGCTCGCACGAGATCGAATAGCGCGACATGGTTCACTTCAAGCGGCGGTCGGGAGGCGGGCGGTCGAGTTCCGCGAGCGGTCGGCGATCGCGCCAGATTTGGCAGACGACCTAAACGCGCACGCCAGAAATGGCGCGACGCCGACCTTCGGGGATACTGTCACCGCACCCGATTACTTCGGCTTCATGAACTTCAGTGTCATTCGGTCGCTCTCGCCAATGGCAGCGTAACGCGCGCGATCGTGATCACCGTCCGCGAAGCCCGGCGGCAGTGTCCACACCCCCTTGGGGTAGTCGTGCGTATCCTTGGGATTGGAATTGATCGCGCTCTCGCGGGCGAGCCTGAAGCCGGCTTTGGTCGCATAGGCGAGGATGGACGAACGCTTCATGTAACCGCTGCGCGCCTCCTCGATCGTACCGGACGCCTCGGGCAAGTGATGCTCGACGACGCCCAGCGTGCCGCCCGGTTTCAGCATGGCGAACATCTGATCGAAGGCCGCTTGCGTCCGGTCGGTCGCACCGAAGCGCCAATTATGGACGTTGCGGAAGGTCAGGACGACGTCCGCGCTGCCGGCTGGCACCGAGGTCGCGCCCGGTCCGGCCGGGAATGTCGCGAATCTCACGGAGCCGTACGCAGACGGCGCCGCGGACTGTTTGGCCTTGACCGCAGCAAGCCCTTTGTCGTCCGGCCCGGCCGCGTATAGCGTCCCATGCGCTGCCAGATACGGACCGAGGATTTCCGTGTACCATCCTCCGCTCGGCCAAATTTCGACCACGGTGTCCGTGGGTTTCACCCCGAAGAAGCGCAGCGTCTCGACGGGGTGGCGATAGCGATCGCGCGCGACGTTGGCAGGTGAGCGCGTTGACGCCTTTACCGCTGCCATCAGGGCAGGCGACGGTGCTGGTCGAGCGGCAGCAACGGAGCCGGCGGTAAGCACCAAGGCGAGGAGGGCAGGGCCAGAACGCATAACGTACCTTTCGCGAGGGAGGTGCAGTGTTACCCGATCGCGGCGCGCAACAGAATTCCGCTATCTGGTACCCTCAAGATGATACGCAGAGATTTCTCGCGTAGAGCGCGAGGGCGACAAGTGTGTTTAATCACAGCAATAGGCCATTACCAGGCTTCAAATAGTATTGCTTGAGCGGCCAAACGGGGCGGCCCGAAATGCACTTTGAATGACAGGTTATGGGTCTTTGCTGTTGACAGGCCTGACACAATACGTTATTTGTGCTAAGTGGTGTTCGTGCCGATACAATGAATAGTTATATGTGTCTCGCGGTAAATAAAACTGCTTATTATGCTAGGTAGCGCAAGCCACGTACATTTTTGCGGAATGAATGGGTAAGCTGATCATGAACCCAAGATTCTCGCCGTCCATTGTCACCAATTCCCCCGAACTGGCCTCCAACAGTGATCGAGCAATCGCGAGTCCAAGACCGGTCCCACCCTTGTCCCGCTTCGTCGTAAAGAACGGCTCGAACAATCGTGCCCGGTCTGCAAGAGACGCGCCGCGACCGTCATCGACGACTAGGAGTTTCAGGGAGGTATCCTCGACAAGCATACGGATCGTCACCAATTGGGCGTTTGCCTGTCGGCTGTTTTCCAACAATGTTACGAGAACGGCCTCCAACGTCGCCGCTGGCACACGCACCATGGGTAGGGCGGAGTCACAGACAAATTCGATCGCGAAATTCGCCGTTCGCCAGGAACCGGCGACCCTCGCGACAACTTCCCCGGCGTTGATGCTAGCGTCTTCCGGTTCCGCCATGTCGGCACGAGCCAAGTCCAGCAGTCGCGTTACCAAAAGGGTCAGCCGGCGCGCGTCGGCTTCAGCATTCGCCAGGAAGCGGTAGCGATCTACCGCCGCCATGTCCGGGTGATCCTGAAGCAATTCCACCGCGCCGCGGATGCCGGCGAGCGGGGTCTTGAACTCGTGGCTGACCGCGTGGGCGAAATCGCGCAGATAGCGCGAACGCCGGTCGATCGCCGCTGCCATCACCGCGAAATCGGCGTAGAGGCCCTGGATCTCGATCGCCGCGGTCGGTGGCGGATCGGGGACGCGACCGCCGCCGCTTGCAACTGCGCGCGTTGCCGCGCCGAGCTGTTCGATCGGGCGCGTGACGCCGCGGGAAATGACGCCGCTCAGCACCACGAGCAGCCCAAAGATCGCGGCAATGCCAAGCGCGATCTTGCCGCGGTCTTCATACAGTCCCCGGAACAGCGCACGGGCGGAACGCGACAGCAGGAGCACGCCAACCACGCGGTCGCCAACGATGATCGGGCGTGCGTAATGGACGCGGATCGCTGCGGCTCGGGACAGCCATTCGAAGCGGTAGGTCGCGCGGTATGCGCCGTTGCGGCGGAGCGTGGTTGAGGCGCTTCCGGCAAGTGCAGCGGCAACTTCGGGGAGTGCGGCGTAGCTACCGACGGCCGAACTCCCGGCGACGATGCTGCCGTTGCGATCGAGAAGGATGATTGAGGCCAGCGTGGTGGACCGCGTCGCGTCCATGATCGGCGAAAGGAGCGTGGCGGCGACCACCGCATCGGGCGATGGTCTAGGACCAGCCGCGACCGGTGGCCGCTCCGCGCGGATGGGCGTCGTGCTGAGGTCGATGCCGGATGCGGGCGCCTGCACATAGGGGTTGTCGTCGCCTGCAACCTCGTGGTGCGCAATCCGACCGGGCGGGGCGGCAGGCCAGAGCGCCGCCGCCGTCGCGGACAGCGCCGCACCCTGCGCGACCAGCTCCGCCTCGGTCTGGCGAACGAGCGTGTTCTCATAGACGCGCAGGAACACCGCGCCGAATCCGGGTAACGCGGCGACCAGGAACAGCGTCGCGAACAGGATCGTCCGCAACCGCAACCGGGGCCAGTGGCGTTTCGCCCAGTCCTTGATCCCGCCGATCACGCGCCTGTGCACGATCCGAGACGATAGCCGATCCCCGCCCGCGTCTCGATCAGGTCGTCGGCGCCGGCCTTCGCGAACTTGCCGCGCAGGTTGCGGATATGGCTGTCGATCGTCCGGTCGGTGACCGCGAAACCGGGGCCGTGCAGCCGATCGATGATCGCGTCGCGGCTGAATACCCGACCCGGCATCGACGCGAGCAGCCGGAGGATCTGGAACTCGGTAACGGTCAGGGCGATCTCGACCTCGTTCCACAGCGCGCGCCATCCCTCCAGGTCGAGCCGCAACCGGCCATGCGAGAGATCGCGCCCGTCCTCGACGTTCGGCGCCCGCGCGGAGGTGCGTCGCAGGATCGCCATCACGCGCGCCACCACCTCACGCGGCGAAAACGGCTTCACCACATAATCGTCGGCGCCGAGTTCGATGCCGAGCACCCGGTCGATCTCGTCGTCGCGGCTCGACAGGAAGAGGATCGGTATGTCCGCCCTGCCCTCTCCGCCACGAAGGCGTCGACACACCTCCAGCCCGTCCATCCGCGGCATGTTGATGTCGAGTACGACCAGGTCGGGCGCATGAGTCTCGACGAGCGCCAGCGCGGCCTCGCCGTCCGCCGCCTCGATCGCGCCGAGCCCGGCCTTGTCGAACGCGAACACGAGCAGCTGGCGGATATGAGGATCGTCGTCGACGACCAGGATGGTGCGAGGCATCGGGCACAGGATCATTGTTGCGCACCCGGCGTCAACGGCTTTGGTGCCGGAATGCCAGGCGCAGGCATCTGCGGCGCTGGAGCGGACGGCGGCGCTGACGGACCCTCCACCAAGAGCGGCGGCAGGATCACCCCGTCGCAACGCCGTCCGTCCGGCGCCGACCGCAGACGCGGCGCCTTGGTACCGAACATCGCCCGGACCGTCGCGAGGCGTCTCGCGTTGCGCGGCGTCCAGCGGCGCCAATCGGCTTGCGCGTCCGCAGTTTCGGTCTGGTTTTCCCACCGCAGATAGGCCAGCCGGTCGCGCAGACCGGCCCGTTTCGCATGCCGCTCCAGCATCGCCAGCGAGACCAGCGATGGTGACCCGAGCCGCGCCATATAGCAGAGGTCGAGCGGCGGTCCCGCCTTGCCTCTGGCGAGCGTCGTGCGGACATTCCACGCCGCGGCGGTCGCGCCAAGATCGACGACGCTCGCCGCCACCAAAACCGTGACAGCCGCCAGCGCATTGGCGTTGATCAGCCACGAAGCCGACTTGCGTGCCAGCAGTCGCCAGCCGATCAGCGCCAGTCCCGTGGCCACGAGGCCCATCCACGCAAGCGCGGACAGCCGCAGAACCGTCATTCCGTAGGCGTCGACATAATCGAGCGTTCGCAACGCACTCGACGCGACCAGCAGCAGGTTCTGGAGGAGCCAGACCGTTACTAGACGTCGCACCAGCGGGCTCGCCGCGGCTGCACTGCCCGGACGTAAAGCCAGCAGCACGAACACCGCAGCGAGCAGCGCAGTCACGATCAACGAATACGCGCCGCGGTGCGCATAGTCCGCCATCGTCACGCCCGCAGGCAGTCCCGCACCGCTCCACAGGAACACGATGTCGAGCGTGTTTTCGACCGCGAAAATCACGTTGAACGTCACGAGCGAAAGAACCAGCGTCGCCACCCCCGGCTCGAACGCCATGCCGATCGAGCGTTCGTCCATACGCGATGCCCGCGTCGTGCGCCGGCTTGGCCGCAAGCTTGCCCAGATCGTAACCAGCACACAGAGCCCGAACACCGTCCGCCATGTCACCGCCCACGGATCCGGCAGCACGATCCGCGAGAATGCCTGACCGATCAGCAGATTGGCGTTCGCGAACAGCCCAACGAAAACCACGCCGCCCAACAGGGGCAACGCGACGACAGCCCCGATTGCGCGGATGCCGCCGGAGGGCGGCCCTCGACGCTGGTGGACCATCGACAGCCGCGCAGCATCCTTCAACGGCGCAATGACGGCGGACATCGCGTGCCAGCCAAGCCTGCGAGCCCAAGCCAGCGCATCGTCGAACCTGTGTCGCGGCAGGAGCGCAGCAAGCGAGATCGCCGTCCAGAACAGAACCCAGCCAAGGACGCTCGGATCTTCGACGAGCACCACCGCCAACCCGGCGCCGGCAATCAATGCCAGTAGCGCCGCCCCGTCGTTCCAGATCGCCCTACGCGTCAGGACTAGGGCGATGATCCAGGCGAATGCAAACCCACCCACGACCGCGCCATTGCCATCGGCGATCAGTATCTCCGCCAGGACGATCAGCGCCAGGGCAGAGCCGATCTTGGCCACCAGACTTCCATGACGATCCATCTTCGCACTCCCCGATTGTCGAGGATCGGCTTTGCCGTGGCTCTGTGATCGACCGATCGCGAGATCCGTGTGCAGTCCGCTCGCTTGTCGTGCAGATCCTGTGCAGAGGATGGATCGAAACCCGGCCGATCTCCCGCAACCCGCGTTGCGAACGCATCGGCGTAGAGCTAGCCTCGCTCTGGGGAGTATCGACGCATGGAGTGGAAAGACCGGATCGGCCGGCGTTTCGTAACGAAGCGTTGTCGTCTGTCCGCTACCCGTTCGCCCATGCAGAACCAGGGTCCTCACCAGCGCTACGGCCGATGTTCACGATCTTCCTGACGCCCGCCTACGTGCCCTTCGCGATCGCGTTCGTCATCATGATCGGGATTGGGCTGATCGAGGCGATCGGTCTGGGGCTCGGCCATCTCGATCTCCACGCGGACGTCCATGCCGAGGCCGATGGCGGCGTGCTCGACTGGCTTGGGCTGGGCCATGAACTGCCGATCCTAATCTGGCTGACTTCGCTGCTTGGTTGCTTCACGCTGGCCGGGATCGCCATCCAGCAGGGCGCGACCGCGCTGGCCGGCGGCCCGCTTCACTGGGGCCTCGCCTCGGGTGGCGCGCTGATCGCGGGCAGCCTGCTCAACACGCTTGCCGCCAACGGCCTCGCCCGGATCATGCCCGGCTTCGAGACCAGCGTGATCTCGACCGACGACTTCCTCCGCCGCCGCGGCACCATCCTCGAGGGCACCGCCCGCCGCGGATCGCCCGCCCGCGCAAAGATCGTCGACCAGCACGGCCAGGCGCATTTCATCATGGTCGAGCCGCATGACGAGGCCGACGCGATCGCCGCCGGCGAGACCGCGCTGATCGTCCGCCGCGACGGCAAACTCTTCTACGCACTGCCGGAAGCCAACGCGCTTCTGCGGCCGATCTAACCAACGCATAACCGGGGAGGGTTTCATGCCCGCACAGCTTCTGAACGTCCTGATCTACGCCGGTATCGTCCTGTTCGCACTCGTGGTGATCGGCATCATCCTGACCCGGCTCTACCGCCGCGCGACCAAGGACGTGGCGCTGATCCGCACTGGCTTCGGCGGCGAGAAGGTCGTGCTCAACGGCGGCATCATGGTCATCCCCGTGCTCCACGAACTGATGCAGGTCCGCCTGACGACCGTGAAGCTGGAGGTCTCGCGCCTGAACAAGGATGCGCTGATCACGCTCGACAAGCTGCGGGTCGACGTCGTCGGGCTGTTCCATATCAAGGTAAAGCCCGACGCGGAATCGATCGCCGCCGCCGCACAGACGCTTGGCGATTCGGTCAACAGCCCCGACGCGGTAAAGTCGCTGCTCGACGGCAAGCTCGTGTCCGCGCTGCGCTCGGTCGCCGCGACGATGACGATGGAGCACCTCCACGCCAACCGCGCCGACTTCATCCAGAAGGTGCAGGAGGCGCTGATGACCGATCTGGACATGAACGGCTTCCAGCTCGAGTCCGTCAGCATCACGCATTTCGACCAGACCGCGTTCGAGCATTTCAACGAGAACAACGCGTTCGATGCCGAGGGGCTGACCGTGCTCACGCGGACGATCGAGGAGCGCAAGAAGATCCGCAACGACATCGTCGCCACCAACCGCGTCGAGATCGAGCAGCGCAACCTCGATGCGAACAATCAGTCGCTCGAGATCGCTCAGGCCGCCGAGCAGGCACGGCTGACGCAGGAGCAGACGCTGTCCGCCCGCCGCGCCGAACAGGCGACCGCGATCGCCACCGCCGAAGCCGAGCAGACCCGTCTCGCCGAGATCGCCCGCATCACCGCCAGCCAAGCGCAGACGGTCGCGCAGACCGAAGCCGACAAGGTGATCCAGACCGCAACCATCGCGCGTGACGGTGCGATCCAGACCGCGACGATCGAACGCGACCGCACGATCGAGATCGCGCGCATAACGACCGCCGTACAGACCGCGCAGAAGTCCGAGGAGGAATCGACCGCTACCGCCGCAGCGAACGAGGCCCGCGCGCTCGCCGTCCGCGCCGAGGAAAGCGTCGCCACCGCCAAGGCAACCGAGATCGCCAACCGCAACAAGAACGTGGCTGTGATTGCAGCCACCCAGCGCGCGCAGGAAGAGGCGGTCGGCATCACCGTCGCCGCGACCGCCGAGAAGGAAGCCGCTGAGGCCCGCGCGGGTGCGGTGCGCACCGAAGCAACTGCCGAGGCCGACGCCGAAAAGGCCCGCGCGGAAGGTCGCGAGGCAGCCTTCAAGGTCGATGCCGCAGGTCAGGCATCGCTCAACGAAGCAACCAATCTGCTCAGCGACGCGCAGACCGCGCTGCTGATCCGGCGCGCGATGCTCGAAGCCCTGCCCGCGATCATCTCTGCGGCCAGCAAGCCGATGGAAAATATCGACAAGATCAGCATCCTCGATGCGCGCGGGCTTCACGGTGACGGCGGCAGCGACAGCGCGTCCGGCGGCGGCCAAGGCAACCTCGCCGATGCCGCGGTCGCGGCGGCGATGCGCTACCGCGTCGGCGGCCCGCTCATCGATGGCCTGATGGCGGAACTCGGCATGACCGGCAGTTCGTTGAACGGCATGCTCGCCGGGAGCAGCGCGGATGCGGCGCCAGCCCGAGCCTCAGCCACCGATACCCACAAACATCCCGCTGCACTCAACGGCGGATCGGGCAACCCGCCGGCCTGATCGGGTAGATGCAGTCGCAAGATTCCCCGAAATCGATCGATGCACCGTTAGGTTCGGCAATGGATTTTGAGCACGAGAATCAGGGCGAGGCGGCATATCCAATTGGAACGCGCCGCCCTCGCTAGACGCGTGCTTAAGCTATCGTTCGCTGGCAACTACGGCCCACCGAGCGTCGATCAATCGGCCTATCGGCCTTCCCGACTAGGGGGCTACCGGGTGATCTTCCCAATCCGGCTCGCAACACGGCATAGTCTGGCGGGCTATCGAGCATACCATACGCGCCGTCACGCGATCCCAAGCGATTGCCTAGCCGCCGGTGGGCAATGAGATCGTCGTGACGTGCTTAAAGGAGGCTGCCGGCTGCTGGCGCTATCGATGTGTGGGACGTCGAAAACTCTGATGCCCACCTCCTCGAGACGCCGGCAGTGCAAAGCGAACTGCAAATCGCAATTACCGCAGGGAGATGGTTTTCAGCGCTTGTCCAATCGCCACTTGCCGTCCCTCCAAGTGTACCGTGCCGGCAATATTCATTTGTGGAATGACCAAGGTCGACGTTCCGGCTGCTGCGTCTTGAGCGACACTGGTCTGCTTACCCTTTACGCCGGCATTGCCGGCGCCGTCCCAACCGTGGACGGTGATCGCAATGCTCTTCCACCACGGCTTGAAGCCACCCTCGGGCTTGGCGAAGTCGATCGACAGGCCGGTCGGCGTGATCGTGCAGCGCACCGTCTGGCGGAAATTGCCGCGGCGGGTGTACGCCAAGGTGCGGCCGTCGTCCTCGTAGAGCGTGCCGATGCAATCCGCGCCGGGATAGACGTCGAGCCGCAGCGGACCGTTCGGGGTTTCGCTCGTGCTCTGGACCAAGGGCTGGCGGGGCAGGATCGTGCCGGCGCGGACGAACACGGGCAGGCGATCGAGGCGCGGTGTTTCTGTCACGCGATCGCCTAGCGTCCGCGCGGTCGGCACGGCTTGCGTCGCAGACTGGATCGGGCCGGCGGCGGCGGGCTCGGGCGTGCCGACGCGCTGGCCGGTCCAATAGTCGTACCAGCCGCCAGCGGGCAGGCACACGTCGTAGGTCTGCGGCGATTCCGGCTTGGGCGGCGGCGCGATCAGCAGCGACTTGCCGAGCGTGAACGCCATCGACTGGTCGCACGACGCGGTCGCGGCGGCCGGGTAATCGTAGAACACCGGGCGCATGATCGGATCGCCGAACCGCGCATTCTGGTCCGCCAGCG
Source organism: Sphingomonas sp. 320_CC (assembly GCF_059691795.1). Classification (NCBI taxonomy): domain Bacteria; kingdom Pseudomonadati; phylum Pseudomonadota; class Alphaproteobacteria; order Sphingomonadales; family Sphingomonadaceae; genus Sphingomonas; species Sphingomonas sp. 320_CC. The sequence continues at coordinate 36,579 of NZ_JCAWAE010000004.1, forward strand.
CGTAGAAATACGGCATCAGGCGATAGCGCTCCTCGATGAAGCGGCGGCGGATTGCTAGGTGGTCGGGGCCATCGACCCAGGGTTCCACGCGAGGGGTGCCGGTCGCCGAATGGTTGCGGAACACTGGCGTGAACGCGCCGATCTCGGTCCAGCGCGTGAGCAGGTCGGGGCTCGGGCCACCCGCGAACCCGCTGACGTCGGCGGCGCTGTAGCCGAAGCCCGACAGGCCGAGGTTGATGATCTGCTGCACCGACAGCTTCAGATGATCCCAGGTCGCGCTGTTGTCGCCGGTCCAGGTGACCGCGTAACGCTGCCCGCCGGCATAGCTCGCGCGCGTCATCACGAACGGGCGCTCGTCGGGGCGCAGTTTCAGCAGGCCGTCGAACGTGGCGCGTGTGTTGAGCATGCCGTAGACGTTGTGCGCCTCGCGGTGATCGGTGATGCGGGCTGCGAAATCGTCGCTGTCGATGCGGTGGCGCGTGTCGAGCGGCATCGTCTTGGTCGGCGTCTCGAAGATCGCCGGCTCGTTCATGTCGTTCCAGAACCCAGCGATCCCGGCGTCCAGGAAGCCCTTATATTGCGTGCCCCACCAGGTCCGGGCGGCGGTCTTCGTGAAGTCCGGGAACACCGACGGGCCGGGCCAGACCGGCGCGACATAGGGGCTGCCATCGGCGTTCTTGATGAACGCGTCGGCCTTCATCCCGCTCTGGTAGGGCGCGTAACCCTGCTCGACCGCAGCGATGTGGAGGTCCGTGATCGCGACCAGCTTGATCCCGTCAGCCTTCATCTCGCTGGCGAGCTTGGGCAGGTCGGGAAAGGTCTTGGCGTCGGTGGTGAAGGGGCGGTTGCGATCCTGATAGCCGATGTCGAGCCAGATCACGTCGGTCGGCACGCGGTCGCTGCGCAGGCGGGCGGCGATCTGGCGGACCTCGTCGGCGCTGCCGTAGCTGTAGCGCGACTGCTGGTAGCCGAGCGCCCATTTCGGTGCGAGCGGGGCGTGGCCGGTCAGGTCGGCATAGCGGCGCGTGACCTCGGCCATCGAGGGGCCGGCGATGAAATAATAGTCGATCGGGCCGTCGGGGCCGCCGAACGAGAGAGTCTCGGCATCGCGGTGGCCGAAGTCAAACCAGGTGCGATAGGTGTTGTCGAGGAGGATGCCGTAGCTGCCGCCCGCACCGCCGGTGCCGATGAAGAAGGGTATCGATTTGTAGATCGGGTCGTCCGCGCTGCTGAACCCGAACGCGTCGGTGTTCCAGTCGACGAAGCCGTGGCCGCGCCGGTCGAGCCCCTGCGTCTTATCGCCCAAGCCGTAGAAATGCTCGGCGATCGGCAGCGTCTTCGCGATCGCGAACGCCTTGCCGTCGGTCGCAACCGGCGCGGCATCGGCGGAGATGATCTTGCCATCAAGCGTCTCGAAGGTGATCGCGCCGCCTTCACCGACGCGGACGCGGACGCTGGCGGTGGTGAAGCCATCGGGGGCCGCGGTGACGGCGATCTTCTGGCGGCGGATCTCCGCGGGAACGGCCCAGCTGGCGTCCTCCGGGAACAGGCCGTTCTTGGCGACGCGGACGCGGATCAGACCGTCGGTGATCGCTGTGATCCGCGTCGCCTTGGTCCCGACCTGGACTTCGACGCCGTCGCGGCTCGGGACCAGCTTTGGTGCCGCGGCGACGTTCGTCTGGGCATGGACGGGTGCGCTGCCGATGGCGGCGGTAGCGGCGAGCAGGAGGGCGATGCGTTTCATACGTGATCCTTGTGGTCCGCCAGATGGCAGAGGCGAGAGGCGTGCGACCCGAAATTCGATGCGCAACGGGTCAGGAAATCGTCGATCCTCGGCAGGTCGATGGGATCGATGTCGGCGCCGGGCTGAATGAGCCGTGCGGCGTCGGGAAAGGTGCCGTAGCCGGCGAACAGGCAGTGCCAGCTGATCGCCGAATAATAGCGGCCGAGCCCGGCGCGATCGATCGCCGCGACCATGTCCGCGCCGGTGAACCAGGTGGACATCAGCATCTTGAGGTCGTCGGACAGGGCGTCCACGCCGCGCGCTTCCGCCCAATAGCCGGTCGGATCGTCGCGGCGCTGGTTCAGGCGGTAATGCGCGACGATGTAGTCGCGGACGCCGTCGTAGCGCGCGGCGATGCGCGTGTTGAACGCGGTGCGGACCGTATCTGTCGTGCCGCCTTCGTCTATTACGGCGAGGAATGCCTCGACGGTGGCGATGACGAGATGCAGCGCAGTCGCCTCGAGTGGCTCGAGGAAGCCCTGCGCGAGCCCGACTGCGAGCGCGTTGTGCGACCAGCTCTCGCGGCCGCGGCCGACGCGCATCTTGAGGTGGCGCGCTTCGCCGGCCTCGGCGCCGATATGCGCGCGCAGTTCCGCTTCCGCCTGTGCTTCGGTCAGGTGGCGGCTCGAGTAGACATAGCCGTTGCCGTTTCGGCTGGTCAGCGGGATGTGCCACGCCCAGCCGGCCGACAACGCGGTCGCGCGCGTCTGGCTGGGGATCGGCGTGCCGGTTGCGTGCGCGGTTGGCATCACTACTGCGCGGTCGTTGAGCAGTGCATCGGCATAGCTCACGAATGGCACTTCCAGCGGACCGAAGATTGTGCTGCGGAATCCGCTGGCATCGACGAAGAATTCGCCGGCGATACGCTCGCCGTCGGTATCGATCAGCGCGGCGACTTCGCCGGACTGCGTGCGCTCGACGCTGGCGATACGGCGCTGGAGATGGACGACGCCCAGCGTCTTGGTTGCGTGCGCTGAGAGGAACGCGCCGACCTTGTACGCGTCGAAGTGATAGCCGTAGCTGACCTCGAACGGGAAGTTTGCGGCAGGCTGCGGCGCGCAGTTCGCAGAGGCTAGTCGGGCAGGGAGCAGGAACCGGTCAGGATGTGCCTCGACGTCGCGACCGGTCCGTCGGGCCCGCGTGTTGTAGAAGAATTGCGGCGCGGTGTGACCGTCGAGCTCGGTAGGGAAGGGGTGGAAATACCGGTCATACCCCTCACGGTCGGACCAGCCTTCGAAGCCGATCCCGAGCTTGTAGGTCGCATCGCACGCCGGCATCCACTCGGCTTCGGCGATGCCGAGCGTGTCGAAGAAGTGTTTCAACTGCGGTGTCGATCCTTCGCCGACGCCGACGATGCCGATCTCCTGGCTTTCGACCAGCGTCACGCGCATGCCGCGATCCCGCCAGCGATGCGCGATCAGGCACGCGGTCATCCACCCGGCGGTGCCGCCGCCGAGGATCACGATGTGCTGGCCAAGCCCGTCGATCACCGTCGCAGGACCAGCCCGGACAGCGGCGGCAGCGTCGTCGTGTCGGCGCCATCGGTCGCGAACATCATGTCGCCATCGGTGGCGATGCCGGTTGGCCAATCGCGCGCGTCTTCGCCGAGATTGAACACACAGAGCAGCGTCTCGTCATCGGATTCTCGCTCGAAAGCGATCACCGCATCATCGCTGTGCACGATCCGCAGGCTCCCCAGCCGTAACGCTGGATGCGCCTTACGCGCAGCAATCAGCGCCCGCGTCCAATGCAGCAGCGACGTCGCGTCCGCCTCCTGCGCGTCGACCGCGATCGCGCGGTGATCCTCCCCGAACGGCAGCCAAGGCTCGGTGCTGCCGAACCCGAGATCGGGCGCGCCGCCGATCCACGGCATTGGCGTACGCGCGCCGTCTCGGGACAAGGTCAACGGCCAGTTCGCGATCGCCTCTGGATCGAGCAGGTCGTCGAACGCGATGTCGACCTGCGTCAGGCCCAGCTCCTCGCCCTGGTACAGGAAGATGTTACCGCGCAGCGCGACGAGCAGCAGGATCTTCATCCGCGCAAACGCCTCGCGCTGGTCGGGCGTGGTCCAGCGCGACACCGCGCGCGGTGCGTCGTGGTTCTCGAACGCCCAGCTCGGCCAGCCGAGGCCCGGCGTATCGGGCCAGTTGCCGACCGCATCGACGATCAGCTCGGGCGTCAGCCGGTCCGCGTACAGGAAATCGAAGCCGTACGCGCTATTGAGCCGGCCATTGCCGCCAGTGAACAGCTTCATCTCGCGGTCGCTGTCATCGCCGCCGACTTCCGCCACCGTGAACCCGGCGCCATATTCGTCGAGCAGCGCGCGGATCCGCTCGATGAACCCGACGATGTCCGGATGGCTCTGGTTGTGCAGCTTCTGCTGGAAGTCGAACGACCGCGTGCGTGCGCGATTGGTCGCGGGCGCGGGCGGATTGTCGGTCAGCGCCGGGTCGTGCATCGCGAAGTTGATCGCATCGAGGCGAAAACCGTCGACGCCGCGATCCAGCCAGAACCGCGCCGTCGCGATCAGCTCGTCCTGCACCGCGGGGTTATGGCCGTTGAGCTGCGGCTGATCCTTCAGGAAATTGTGCATGTAATATTGCCCGCGCCGCGCGTCCCAGGTCCAGGCGGGGCCACCGAACACCGACTGCCAGTTCGATGGCGGCGTGCCGTCGGGCTTGGCGTCGGCCCAGACATACCAGTCCGCCTTCTCGCCACTGCGCGACGCGCGGCTCCGGCGGAACCAGTCATGCTCCTCCGAGGTGTGCGAATAGACCTGATCGATGATGATCTTGAGCCCCAGCGCATGCGCGCGCGCGATCAGCGCGTCGAAATCGGCGAGCGTGCCGAAGATCGGATCGACGTCGCGGTAGTCCGACACGTCGTAGCCGAAATCCTTCATCGGCGAGGTGAAGAACGGCGACAGCCACACCGCGTCGACGCCGAGGCTGGCGACATAGTCGAGGTGCGCGGTGATACCCGGCAGGTCGCCGATCCCGTCGTCGTTCGAGTCCGCGAAACTACGGGGATAGATCTGGTAGATCGTCGCGCCCTTCCACCACGGAAGGTCGGCGGCGGCTTCAGGCAATCGTGCAGGCATCAACGGGTCTCCGCGGCGCAGATGGCATAGCCGAACGCGGGCAGGGTTAGTGTGACACTGCCGGGGGCGGCAGCGCGTGGCGCGCATGTGCCGGCGAGCGTAATGAAGCGGTTGGAAACGGTCTCGACCTGTACCGCCTGTGTGATCGGCTTGGCCGACGTGTTGAACGCGAGCAGGGTTTCCGCACCCGTCGTCGGATCGAAGCGCGAGACGGCGAGCAGTCCCGGCGTTTCGCTACGGCTACGGATGACCGTCCGGCCACGGGTCAACGCTGGATGCGCGACGCGAACCCTCGACAGCTCGGCAATCTCGCGGAACAGCGGATTGGTCTCGCCAAAGCTTTCGGTCGCGGTCGTCTTGGTCGTGCCGAGCAGGCGGTTGTCGTTATAGATCGCGACCTTCGACGCGAACATGTCCTCGCGCGCGTCCTGGTCGTTGCCGTCGCCGACGAAGCCCTGTTCGTCGCCCGAATAGATCGTCGGCACGCCGCGCAACGTCAGCAGCATCGCGTTCGACAGCAGCACGCGCTTCAGCACTTCCTCGTCCGAGGCCTGCGGAAACGCCTTCCGCACGAAGGTGGCGAAACGGCCGTCGTCGTGGTTGCCGGTGAAGGTCGGCAGGATCGCCGCGGTGTCGACGCCCTTCGCATACAGCACGTCGCCGTCGAACAGCGCCTCGAACGCGTCGGTGCCGCGCGTGCCCGCGACCGTCTCGACCACCGCCTGCCGGAACGCGAAGTCGAGCACGGCGGGCAGCTTGTCGACGATCGTATGCTGCGCGAGCACCGCCGGGCGGACCTCGTGATCGGAGACTTCGCCGAAGATGTGAAAGTTCGGTATGCCGTTCGCCTGCGCCCGCGTCAGCATCGCCGGCACGAACTGCGCCCAGAATTCCGGGTTCACGTGGCGCGCGGTGTCGATGCGGAAGCCGTCGACCTTGAACCGGTCGATCCACGATCCGAAGATGTCGATCATGCCCGACACGACGCGCGGGTTTTCGGTCATCACGTCGTCGAGACCCGAGAAATCGCCCATCGTCGAGCTCTCGTTCATGAACGTGGTGTCGCCGCGATTATGGTAATAGATCGAGTCGTTGAGCCACGCCGGCACCTTCACATTGCGCTCGGCGGCGGGCACGTACGGCGTGTAGGCATAGGTCGTATCGGTCAGCCTGGCGAAGTTCGCCGCGGTCTGGACGCCGTCGCCGACGAACCCCGGATTGATCGCCTTGCCGCCGACACCGCCCTTACGCTGGTACGGATAGGTCGCGCGATCGCGGTACGGGCAGGGCCTGCCGACCGAGCATTCGCGGTACTGGATCACGTCGGCGGTATGGTTGATGATGATGTCCATATACACCTTCATCCCGCGCTTGTGGGCGGCGTCGACGAAGGCGGTCATGTCGGCGTTGGTGCCGAGATGCGGGTCGACCTGCGTGAAGTCGGTGATCCAATAGCCGTGATAGCCCGCGGACTCGTGGCCCGGCGAACCCTGCACCGCCTTGTTCTTGAAGATCGGCCCGAGCCAGATCGCGGTCGCGCCGAGATGCTGGATGTAATCGAGCCGCTTGGTCAGGCCCTTCAGGTCGCCGCCATGATAGAAGCCCTTCGCGGTCGGATCATAGCCGGTCTTGAGCCGGTCGCCGGCGATCCCGCCGTGATCGTTGCTCGGGTCGGCGTTCTCGAACCGGTCGGGCAGGACGAAATAGATGACCTCGTCCTGCGGCGCACGCGCGCGGTAGTCGGCGGGCGGTACGGCGGCCGCACCGGACAGCGCGAGCAGGACGGCGGCGGTGATGCTCATGCGCCGAGCCCTGCCGGTGACGCGCAATGCTGCGCGACGAACGCGGCGTGGTCCTGCATCTGGCCCGCCTCGCGCGCGTTCAGCTTGTCGATCGTGTCCATGAATTCCCCCAGGTCGCTCGTCGATATCGCGTCGGCCAGCGGGTGGTGGCCCGCCGGCATGATGCCTTGTCCCGCCAACACCTGAAGCCAGCCGACTTCGGTGAACAGCTCCTCATGCTCACGGACGATGTGACCGTTGCCGCGCCACAGGTCGATCTTCGCGGCGAGCGTGTCGGGAATGGCCATGTCGCGGCACTGGCGCCAGAACGGCGTGTCGACGCGCGCCGTCGCCTTGTAGTGGAGGATGATGAAGTCGCGGATGCGCTCGTATTCGAAGTCGCTCTGGCGGTTGAACTCGGTGCGATCGGCGTCGGCAATCACACGGCCCGGCAACAGCTTGAGCAATCGCGAGATCGCCGACTGGATCAGATGGATGCTGGTGGATTCGAGCGGTTCCATGAACCCGGCGGCGAGCCCGAGCGCGACGACGTTGCGGTTCCACATCCGCTTGCGACGACCAGTGCGGAACGCGATCGTCCGAGGCTCCGCCATCGCCGGCGTGTCGAGCCCGGCCAGCAACGTCGCGGTCGCCTCGTCCTCGCTCATATGCGCGCTGGAGAAGACGACGCCGTTACCCGTGCGGTGCTGCAACGGAATCCGCCACTGCCACCCGGCGGCATGCGCAGTCGAGCGCGTGTACGGCGTGAACGCTTCGCTGCGCGCAGACGGCACCGCGATCGCGCGGTCGCACGGCAGCCAGTGCGTCCAGTCCTCGTACCCGATCCCGAGCGCCTCCTCGATCAGCAGCCCGCGAAAGCCGGTGCAGTCGATATACAGGTCGGCGGCAACGGTGGTGCCGTTCTCCAGCAAAAGGCCGGAGACGTCGCCGCTCTCGCCGTCGCGGGTGACACGGACGATCTTGCCTTCGATCCGGTTGACGCCGCGCGTCTCGGAATAGCGCCGCAGGTAACGCGCATAGAGCCCCGCGTCGAAATGATAGGCGTACGGCATCGACGGCAGCGTCCGCGCGGTGCGCGCAGGGCCACGCTGCATCCGCTCGGCGAGCGCCGCGTGCGTGTTGAGCGAATAGGCGCCAAGATCGCCGGCCAGCCCGAGCGACCGCGCGCGCAGCCAATATTGGTGGAACGGCAACAGGCCGACATCGCGACCGACATCGCCGAACGCGTGCAAGTAGCGATGGCCCGGCTTGAACCAGTCGACGAACTCGATGCCGAGCTTGAACGTGCCCCCGGTCGCGCGGAGGAACGCATCCTCGTCGAGCCCGAGTGCATCGTTGAACAGATGGATCTGCGGGATCGTCGCCTCACCGACGCCGACGGTGCCGATCTCGTCGGACTCGATCAGGTCGATCTCGTACCCCGTCTCCAGGAACCGCGCGAACGTCGCCGCTGCCATCCAGCCGGCGGTGCCGCCACCAGCGATCACGATACGCAAAGGGTGATTGGCCATCGTCTACGTCCCCGCTTCGAAACCGTCAGGCGCCGCGATTGCGGGGCAAATGCGGGGCGGCGTGAACCGCCCCGCTATCGACATCAGAACTTGTAGGTGATGCCGACATAGTAGTCGCGACCATAGCGCTGATAGTCGATCACCTGGCGCGGATCGTCGTTCTGGTAGGTCACGAACGGACGGTCGGTCAGGTTCTTCGCCTGCGCCAGGATCGCGAAGTTCGCGAGCGGACCGCTCTGGAACTCGTACCCGATCTGCGCATCCAGGATGCCTTCCGATCGCGCGGTGCGATAGGTCGGGTTGGCGGATAGGCCGGCGACCTCGGCCAGGAAGCTGGAGCGGTAGCGATAGTTCGCGCGCGCCTGGAAGCCCCATTTCTCGAAGTAGATCGTGCCGCTGCCGGTCCACTTGGACAGGCCGGGCAGGGTGATCGCCTCGGTCGGGTTGCTGCCGTACTTGATCGTCGACTGCGTGTAGTTGCCGCTCGCGAAGATGCCGAAGCCGTCGAGCGCCGACGTGATCGCCTTGAACGGCAGCGACACCGTACCCTCGACGCCGAGCACTTCGCCGCGACCGGTATTGGCGGGCGACGAGACGTTGCCGATCGTCTGGCCCGCCGCAATTACCTGCGCCTGCTGCGCCGCGGTCAAAGCCGGCAGCAACGCCGAGAAGTCGTAGGGCAGCGAGTTGTTCGGATCGACGAAGTCGGTGAGGTGCTTGAAATAGCCCGACAGCGCGACATAGCCGCCGCCGTTGAAATACTTCTCGAACGACAGATCGATGTTGGTCGACTGATACGGCTTCAGATTGACGTTGCCACCGGTCGACGTGAACACCGGGAACAGGCCGGCTGGCGTCTGGCCGATGTTGGTCAGGTTGATCGCGACGTCCTGCGTGACGCGCTCCTGATCGAGACGCGGACGGACCATCGTCTGCGAGGCGCCGACCTTGACGAAGCCCAGCGGGATCAGTTCGACCGACATCGTCGCCGATGGCAGGAAGTTGGTGTATTTCAGCGACTGCGTCACCGGTGCGATCGTCACCGCGCCGCCGACGACGCTGGCGATCTGGCCGGTCGAGCTCTGGTCCGAATGCACCACCTGCGCACCGATCGAGCCCTTGAGCGGCTTGTCGCCGACCAGGCCGTCGATCGTGACCTTGGCATAGCCAGTCCAGACCTTTTCGAGCACGACATTGTCGCGCACCAGCGCCGACGGACGGCCATCGAACGCCGCGTTGAGCGAGTTGTTGTAGAGATACAGCGGATCGAGCGTCAGCATCTGTGGGATGCCGAGATAATCGAGCGCCACGTTCTTGCCGAGCAATGCTTCGCTGGGAACGTTGCCGCTCAGCGGCGAGCCGCTCGCCACGGTGCAGTTGGTGCCGCCGCCGGTCGGGCAGAGGAAGTACGACGTGTAGGCGCTGGTCTTCTTGCGCTGGCTGTAGTTGCCGCCGGCTTCCCAGCCCTTGACGACGCTGTCCGAGAACTCGCCGTTGAGGCTCGCGCGGAGCGACTTCAAATCGTCCTTGAAGCTCGGCCGGTTGAGGAAGCCCGACTGGACGACCTGCTGCGTGCCGTTGTTGCCCCAACCCTGCGGATCGGTCAGCTTGAAGATGTTGGTGTTGGTGTAATCCAACGTCGGCGAGAAGGTGTAGGTGCCATTGCCGTTCTGCTTGACGGTGACGGTGTCGGCGACGCCGCTCTTGGCGAACCCGGTGCCGGTGTTGGTCTCGAGCAGGAAGTCGGTGCGCTTGGCACGGCTCCAGCTTGCGTCGACGTTCAGGTGGATCGTCTCGGTCAGCTTGAGGTCGTTGTTCCAGCCGAGCGAGAAATTGTCCGCCTTGCGCTGGTTATAGTCGTTACGCTGCACCGCGAAGACGTTGCCGAACGTCGCGCTGGTCGCGAAGCCGTCGGCAATTGTCACGCCGGTAGCGGTCGTTCCGCCAGGCGAGGTCGGTGTCGTCAACTGACCAGCCAGCGGGAACTCGATGCCGCGCAGGATCTGCGTTTCCTCGAAGTGCGAATACAGCGCATCGAACGTCGAATGGAAGCTGTCGGACGGCTGCCACTCGATCGTGGCGACGCCGCCATAGCGCTTCAGCTCGTTCGACTGGACGTACGGCTTGGCGCCGTTGAGCAGGAACGGGCTGGTCGCGGTGCCGGCGCCGCTATAGCCCCACGCGTTGTAGCGCTCGTCCTGCGACGGCGTCTGCGTCGCCGACACGCCGATCGCGATGCCGAGCGTGTCGTTGGCGAACTTGTCGACATAGGTCGCCGACGCGCGATAGCCGTAGCGATCGCCATCCGGGTTGAGCTTGTCGATGCCGTTCATCTGCGCCCGCGCGCTGACCGCGATGATGCGGTGCGCCTGGTCGAGCGGACGCAGCATGCGCAGGTCGACCGTACCGGCGACGCCGGCGGCGATCAGCGAGGCATCGGCCGACTTGTAGACGTTGACGGTCTTGAAGAACTCGGACGGATACTGGTCGAACTCGACGCCGCGATTGTCGCCGGTCGTCACCTGTTCGCGGCCGTTGAGCAGCGTGGTCGAGAAATCGGGGCCGAGGCCGCGGATCGACAGGCGCTGGTCGCGGCCTTCAAGGCGCTGCGCGGTGACGCCGGGCAGGCGGGCGAGCGAGTCCGCGATCGACACGTCGGGCAGCTTGCCGACGTCTTCGGCCGAGATCGAGTCGACGATCAGGACCGACTGGCGCTTGATCTTCGCGGAGGATTCCAGGCCGGCGCGGATACCGGTGACGACGATCTCATCACCGCCGGCGGCATCGTCCTGGGTTGTGGGCGGCACGGCATCGGCGGGCTGCGGCGTCGGCGCGGCGACGGTCGGGACCGCGTCGACCTGTGCTGGTGCGGTCGGATTGGCATTCGCGGTGCCGGGCGTCGCTTGCGCGAACGCAGCCTGGCCTGGCAGCATCAGAGCAGCGGCGAGCGCGGTCGCGCTGACTTGCAGTGCGAGGCGGCCATGCGCGGAAATGCCGGACGCGACGCGCAGGCGGCACGGAATAGACTGGCTCATGAAATCCCCTTCAGGCGAGAATAATCCCGCGCATCCTCAATTGCTTGTTTTGGTATCCCCGACGTCGTGCTGACGCGTCGGGTGTCGCAACACGGCTATATTTCGGGTGGAGGCGTTGCAAAAGGGACGGGCATACGTATTCACTGTTTCATGCAAACCGTGTCTCCTCAGGACCACGCCCGCCCCCAGTGGCGCCGGCAAGGGCGCTGACGATGGGTCGCCGCCCGACATCGTTCGACATCGCGCAACTCGCCGGCGTGTCGCAGCCGACCGTGTCGCGGGCGTTGCGCGGATCAAAGTCGGTCAACGCGCAGACTCGCCAGCGGATCGAGGCGATCGCGCGCAGCCTGCACTACGCGGTCGACAAGCACGCCTCGTCGCTGCGCAGCCAGTCGGCGAACACGCTGGCGTTGCTGTTCTTCGAGGAGCCAGCGGAAGACGAGTCGACGATCAACCCGTTCTTCCTGTCGATGCTGGGCTCGATCACGCACGCTTGTGCCCGCGCCGGCTACGACCTGCTGATCTCGTTCCAGCAATTGTCGGGCGACTGGCACGTCGATTACCAGGACAGCCGCAAGGCGGACGGTATCATCCTGCTCGGCTACGGCGATTACGAGGCCTATCGCGCGCGCCTCGATCACCTCACCGAGCAGGGGACCAAGGTGGTGCGCTGGGGCGCGGTCGGTACGGGGCCTGCCGGGATCACGGTCGGCTCGGACAATCGCGGCGGCGGCGAGGCGGCGACCGCGCACCTGATCGCGCGGGGCCGACGGCGCATCGCGTTCCTGGGCGCAGCGGACGGGCGGTACCCCGAACTGGAGGACCGCTATCGGGGATATCTCGACGCGTTGGCGGCTGCGGGGCTGACGGCGGACGACGCATTGCAGGTCGATGCGATCACCACCGAAGATGCCGGACAGGACGCGATCGCCGAACTCGCGCGACGCAGCGCCGACTATGACGCGATCTTCGCGGCGAGCGACAGCATCGCGATCGGCGCAATGCGCGCGCTGGCGGCGGCGGGGCGATCGATCCCCGACGACGTCGCGATCGTCGGCTTCGACGACATCGCCTCCGCGCAACTCACCAACCCGCCGCTGACGACCGTGACGCAGGACGCGCGCCGGGCAGGGGAGGCGCTGGTACGGACGTTGCTGGCGAAACTGCGCGGCGAAGTGTCCGACGACTCGCCCTTGCCGACCCGCCTGGTGATCCGCGCGAGCAGCGGGGCCTAGCGACGACAACCCTCTGCCGCGACGTGGTGGTAGCGCCACAGGCGACGGGCGGGAGGCGCGAAACAGCCGTGATGCCAACCATTACCACCTCCCCGGCGAAGGCCGGGGTCCAGTTGGCAAACCGAACTGATGAAGACGGCGATCCCTTACTCAGTGCTCCTCAACTGGGCCCCGGCCTTCGCCGGGGAGGTACGGGTGTTGGAATTATGCGGGCTCACTACCCCATCACGCATGCGCATTCAGTCGTCAAACAAGAACAAATTGAGCGTCAGCCGCCCGTCCAGCGGATCGGGGCTAAGCGTCACGTCCGGCGGCAGATAGGCGCAGTGCAACGTGTTGCCGGCATAGACGAGCGCGCGATTGAAACAGGCGGGCTGGACCGCGATGCGTTCGTACAAGGCCGTATCGCCGGCGATGTAGGACGCTTCGGGCATGCCGTGCGATTGCACGCCTGCTTCCAGTTCCGTCCTGAACCGGTCGAGCCGCGAGGCGTCGATGCTCTCGAACCCGGTTGCGCGCTGCCTGTAGAAGGCGGTGCCACCCTGTTCGCCGTGACCCAGGAACAGCAACACTGCGATCCGCCCCGGCTCGACGCCGTCGAAATGCGGCAATCGCTGGATCGGCGCGAGATCGCCAGGTGCCGTGGTGACGAGCGAATAATAGGCTTCCGACACCGCCGGCGCCGGATCGAGCCTTAAATGCTCCGCCAACAGCGGCGCGATCCGGCGTCGCATCATCTCGGCGAGGCGCAGCGGCACCTCGGCGCGGACACCGGGATAATGCGGGCCGATCGGTGCCATCCTCAGGCTCGCCGCATCCTCGCGCAGCGCATCCGGATCCGGCCAGAAATCGTCGATCGCGATCAGCGGGTGCTGCTCCTGGCCCTGGAGGTGAAGCGTGGTTTTCGGCGGTTGGGTCATGCAGGCCTTCATGCGGTGTGGCGGCGCGGCGGGGCAAGGTATTCGTATGCATAGTTGTTTTGCCGGTCGCTTGGGGTCAAGCCGGTCCGTCAGATCGCTACGCAAACAAGTGGCGACCGATCAGGAGAGCCGCGTTTTGACCGAGAAACCAGTCCAGGGCTTTGCCGGCCTGTGGAACATTAGCTTCGGCTTTTTCGGCATCCAGATCGGCTTCGCGTTGCAGAACGCGAATATGAGTCGGATCTTCCAGACGCTCGGCGGATCGCTCGACGACCTTTCCTATCTGTGGGTCGCGGCGCCGCTGACCGGGCTGCTCGTCCAGCCGATCATCGGCCATTACAGCGATCGCACCTGGACTCGCTTCGGCCGTCGCCGCCCGTATTTCTTCGCCGGTGCCGTCCTCGCCGCACTCGCGCTGTTCGTGATGCCCGAGGCGAAGATGCTGTGGCTCGCCGCGCTGACGCTGTGGGTGCTGGACGCCTCGGTCAACGTGTCGATGGAGCCATTCCGCGCGTTCGTCGGCGACATGCTGCGCAAAGACCAGCACACCGCGGGCTATGCGCTCCAGACCGCGTTCATCGGCGCCGGCGCCGTAGTCGGCTCAATCTTCCCGTTCGTGCTGGCGCATCTCGGCGTGTCGGGCGATGCGCTGGCGGGCGTTCCCGACACCGTGCGCTACAGCTTCTGGTTCGGCGGCGCGGCACTGCTGCTCGCGGTCCTCTGGACGGTCGGCAACACGCGCGAATATAGCCCCGAACAGATGGCATCGTTCGCCGAGTCCAACCGCGATGAAGCACACAGCGCTCCGGTCCGCGCGCTTGCCAGCCGCAGCTTTGCGACCAGCATCGCCTGGATCGTCGCCGGGATCGCGGTCGTCGTCGCCGTACCCGAACTGGCGTTGCAGAAGGAAGTGTACCTGCTCGGCGGCCTGCTCGTCGCCTATGGCGGCGCCAGCCTCGCGGCTATCGTCCTCGCGCGCGGCGGCAATGGAGACAACGCGCTGAGCCAGATCGTCGGCGACTTCGCCGCGATGCCCAGCGTCATGAAGCGCCTCGCGCTCGTCCAGTTCTTCAGCTGGTCCGCGCTGTTCATCATGTGGATCTTCACCACGCCCGTCGTCGCCCAGTACATGTACGGGTCGAGCGACGCGACGAGCGTCGCCTACAATGCGGGCAGCGATTGGGTCGGTGTGCTGTTCGCAGTCTATAACGCCGTCGCCGCGCTGGTCGCGTTACTGATACTGCCGCGGTTGGCCAGCCGGATCGGTCGCGTGAAAACGCACATCGCCTGCCTGCTGTGCGGCGCCGCGGGATTTGCGAGCTTCCTCATGGTGCGCGATCCGACGCTGCTGATCGTCAGCGAAGTCGGCGTCGGCATCGCCTGGGCGTCGATCCTCGCTATGCCCTACGCGATCCTCGCCTCCAGCCTGCCCCAGGCCAAGCTCGGCATCTACATGGGATTGTTCAACATCTTCATCGTCCTGCCGCAGTTGCTGGTCGCGACGCTGATGGGGTCGGTGCTGAAGGCGTTCTTCCCGACCGAACCGATCTGGACGATGGCATTCGCCGCCGTCGTGATGATCCTCGCAGCCCTCGCGATGCTGCGCGTCCCCGAGATCCCCGATAAGTTCTCCTGATGCGAGAAGCAGCAAACCGGCGCTGGACGGCTAGAGATAGGGCCGCGCGATGTGGGCGACGTATGCGACGTCTTCGGTGCGCGCGTCGCTGGACATCGGCGATCTGTCTGGTGCGCTTGCCATCGCTGGGGATGAAACCTTGATCGGACTTGCGTAAGCGGCGATTTTTCAAGACCCGATGCGGCATGTGACAGCCTGGATCTTCAGGGCACCCCGCTGATTACTCGGGGCTCGGATGGCACGCAATAGTCGCTTAGCCGCCTTCTGCAGGTGACAATATATAACCGCGTAGTCCGAGCTTTATCATTCGAGCAAGGCTGCGGACGTTTGCCCCGTTTAATGAGGGTGGAAAGTTGCGAACCCGAAGATCCCCAGAACTGCGCTTTGTGGATCTTCTGGTTTAGCCTCCGTGTTCAAACCCTCTATCAGTCCCATTCGCCTTGATTGTTCAGCTGGACGAAACGGAGGGAACATTGCCCTCGAACCGCGTGTTGCCGGGGAGAGAATGAGCGAGGCTTAGATCGCCACTGTGCCCCCGGAAGATTTGCCGGGCGAGCGCCAGACCTACGCCCGTACCTTCGGTCTTGGTGGTGAAGAAAGGGCGGAAAATGTCGATCTGGTTTGCGGCGGGAATACCGGGGCCAGTGTCCGTCATCGTGAACTGCGTTTGGCCGACAAAGGCAGAGATGGTGAGCGTGACCTGCGCATCGAACGAGCCGTGCAACGCCTCGGCTGCGTTCTGCAGCACCGCCCAGAGCGCCGCGGTCAGTTGATCCGGGTCGGCCAGCAGATGGGCCGGTGCGTCCAGGAGGTCGGTCGTAAACGCGATTCCCGGCCATCTCGTCGTAAACAATGCCGCCAGATCGCTGACGAACCCGGCCAGAGGTATACGCTCCACCGAGGGGGCGGGCAGCTTCGCCAACGCACGGTAGCTTTCGCCGAACCGGTGCAGACTGGCGGCGCGGCGCGCGACGGTCTCGACCGCGTCGCGTACCTTGGGCAGCATCGGGTCCGGATCGTCGAGCATCGCCACCGCGGTCTCGGCTAGCGAGGCGATCGGGGTGAGGGCGTTGACGATCTCGTGGCTCAAAACCTGGACGAGCTCGCGCAACGCCGCGGCCTCGGCGGCCTTCAGTTCGGCGTCGATGTCGATCAGCGCGCCGATCCGTGTCATCCGCCCTGCCAGCGCAAGGTCGCCGGTGGCCAGCGCGAAGCTCCGGATGCCGGTGTCATGCCCGATCTCGATCGTGGCGGTGCGACCGGGGCGGGTGTCGGCGAGCGCGGAAACGAGCCCCTCAGGCGGATCGACGACCAGATCGCCTGCGCCGAGCAATCGCCGCGCGGCGCGGTTGACGGCGCGCAACCGGCCGTCTTCGAGTGCGACCAAGGGCGCAGGCGACAGATCGAGATAGGCGGTCAGACGGCGCCGTTCCTCTTCTCCAGCAGACGGGGTCGAGACTGGTGGCGCCGGCATCGGCAAGCGCTGACCAGCATCGACCAGGTCGAGTGCGGCGATCCAGATCGCGATCATCGCAGCGAGGAGCGCGGTGGCGTACAGACCGCGTGTGCCTGCAACCGCACCACCGGCGCCAGCCGCAGCTAGCACCAGCGCGCGTACCACCGCTCGCATCCGGTCAGAGGCCATAGCGCGCCATCCGGCGATAGAGCGCCGCGCGGGTCAGTCCGAGCTGTGCGGCGGCGCGGCTGACGTTGAAGGCGTGGCGCTCGAGTGCTGCGGTGATCAGCGTTTCCTCGTTGCGCGCGAGCGACAGATCGGGGGCGAGCGATAGCGGCTCGGCGGTGCCGGGCGAAAGCGGTAGGTCCCCGACCGCGTAAGTCTCGCCATCGCCGAGCAGCACAGCACGTTCCATCGTCTGGCGCAGGCCGCGGACGTTGTCGGGCCAGCGATCCGCCGCGATCGCCTGCACAGCGCCCGCATCGAGTGGTCTGAGGGGCTTGCCGTGGCGGTAGGCGAACAGCGCGAGGAAATGGCGTGCGAGCAGCGCCGCATCGCCCGCGCGATCGACGAGCGGCGGGAGGGCGATTTCGATCGTTCCGACCCGGTCGAGCAGATCTTCGCCGATCGCCCCCCGAACGCCGGTGCGATCCAGTCGCGTAGTCGCGATGACCCGGATGCCGTCGAGCGCTGACAGGAGAACGCCGTTCAGCGCCCGAGGTAGTCGGTCGATATGGTCGATGACCAGCAACCCGCCAGCGGCCGCCGCCGTTTGCTGGGCGATGACGGCGGCGTCCGCGGCCTCGGCGTCCACCGTGATGAGCGGCAGGCTGGCGTTTGGTGAGGCCTGATGAACCAGTCGGGCGACCAGCGTCTTGCCGGTGCCCGCAGCGCCGTGGATCAGGATCGGGGCCGCGGTCGGCGCGACGCGAGCGACCAAGTCGCGCGCGCGCGTGATCCCGGCGCTTTCGCCGAGCAGGATGCCGTCATGGACGGGCGGTGTCGCCGCTGTCTCCAGCTTCGCGCGGCGCAGCGCCAGCCCGCGCTCCACCGTGGTCAGCAGGCGTTCATTGTTCCAGGGCTTGATCACGAAATCGGTCGCGCCGCTGCGCATCGCCCGGACGGCGACCGCAATGCCGCTATGCCCCGTGACGACGATGACGACGGCGCGCGCGTCCGCCGCGATCAGCCGGTCGAGCATCGCGAACCCCTCCTCGCCGGTGGTCCGTCCGCGCGCGAAGTTGAGGTCGAGCAGGATGACGTCGATTGGTTCGCCGGCGAGCAGCACCCAGGCCGCCTCCGGGTTCGCTGCGGTCGAGACGCGCATGCCGTGCCGTTCGAGCAGCAGTCGCGCGGCCTTGGCGATGTCGGGATCGTCGTCGATGACCAAGATGTGCGATTCGGTTGACATGGCCGTCATAGTGTCCGGAAACGGACAGTTGGTACAGTCGGGTGCGTGATTCAGCTACGGGGCGCGGAATTATGCAGCATTGGCAGTAGCTTAGGATCTGTTCGATCCGTCCCGTACACTGTCCGCATGACAGAGACGACCCTGCCTGGAACGGGCGCCGCGATGGACCGGCGTATCGAGCGTCCGCACGCCAAGCGGCGCAAGCGTATCGTGCGCGGTGCGCTTGCAATCGCGGTGGTGGCTGCGGCGGTGCTACTGTGGCTGCTGATGCCCGGCGCCAATGCGCTGACCGTCGATGCCGGCGCGATCCGTACCGGCGATGTCGTGCGCGCGCCGTTCCGCGATTTCGTGCCGCTCCGCGCCGAGGTGGCGCCGTTGCGGACCGTGTTCGTGACCGCGATCTCCGGCGGGCAGGTCGCCGACCTCGCCACCAGCGACGGCGCGATGGTCGCCGCCGGCACGCCGCTCGCACGTTTGTCCAATCCGTCGCTCGAACTCGACGTGGCCAGCCGCTCGGCGGAGATCGTCGGGCAGTTGAGTGCAATCAGCGGCCAGCGGCTGTCGGTCCAGAACACGCGGCAGGATGGCGCGCGCGATCTGGCCGAGGCACGCAATGCGCTGTCCAAGGCGCGGACGTTGCTCGCACAGAAGCAGGTTCTGTTCGACAAGGGCATCATCACGCGCGCTGCGATCGATCCGGTGCGCGAGGATGTCGGCTATCAGCAGGCGCGTGTTTCCGCGCTCGACCGCGGGACCGCGGAAGCGGGCGCGACGCTGGCGGATCAGTCCTCGGGCATCGCGGCCACCGCGCGGCAGTTGCGCGAGAGCCTGGCGATGGTCCGCGCGAGCTTGTCCGCATTGGTGCTGCGTGCGCCGGTCGCGGGACGGCTCACCGCCTTCACGCTCCAGCCCGGGCAGACGCTCAAGGCCGGCGATCCGGTCGGGCAGATCGACTCCGAGGGACGGTGGAAGCTGACTGCCGATGTCGACCAATTCTATCTCGGGCGCGTTCGGGTCGGGCTCGGCGCGGCGGCCGATATCGACGACCGGAGCTATGCGATGTCGGTCATCAAAATCCTGCCGCAGGTGACCGAAGGCCGGTTTCGCGTCGAACTCGGCTTTCGCGGTGCGGGACCCACGGGGCTGAACCGCGGCCAGACACTCGACGTGCGGCTCGTGCTCGGCGCAGACCGGCCTGCGGTGGTCGCACCGTCGGGCGGCTGGCTCGACGCGGGTGGTACCACGGCATTCGTGCTCGACGGGAACGCGAAGGCCGTCAGGCGGGCGATCGTCACCGGCCGACGCAATCCCGATCAGGTCGAGATCGTCTCCGGCCTCGCCCCCGGCGAGCGGATCGTGACCACGGCGCTCGGCACCTACACGCCCTTCCAGACCCTCCTCATCCGATAGGATTCGATATGATCCAGTTACAGGACCTCAGCCGCACCTATGCCTCGGACGAGGTCGAGACGACTGCGCTCGGCGGCATCGACCTAGCGGTCGAGGCGGGTGAATTCGTCGCGATCATGGGGCCGTCGGGCTGCGGCAAATCGACGCTGCTCAATATCATCGGCACGATCGACCGGCCCACGGACGGACGGTATCTGTTCGAAGGGGCCGATATCGCGCGCGCGCCCGAAGCCGAACTCGCCAAGCTGCGCCGTGATCGACTGGGCTTCGTGTTCCAGAGCTTCAACCTGATCGACGAGCTGACGATCGCCGAGAATGTCGCGCTGGGTCTCGCCTATCGGACGATGCCCGCGCGCGAGAAGAAGGACCGCGTGGCGGCGGCGATGGATAGGGTGGGCATCGCCCACCGCCAGCGCCACCACCCGCACCAATTGTCGGGCGGCCAGCAACAGCGCGCGGCGATCGCCCGCGCGATCGTCGGCGAGCCGCGGCTGATCCTCGCCGACGAGCCGACCGGCAACCTCGATACCGAGAACGGCGCGCAGGTGATGGACATCCTCGGCCAGCTGAACGCCGAGGGCGCGACGATCGTGATGGTCACGCACAGCCCGTCGCACGCCGATATCGCCAAGCGGACGGTGCACATGCTCGATGGCCGCATCCTGTCGTCGGCACGGCGCGCCGCCTGATGCGCCGCTCGCTCCAGATGCTCGTGCTGATGCTGCTCGTGGTGGTCCTCGTCCGCCATCTCGCCGCGACCAAGTCCGGCCCCAAGCCCGGCCCCGATGCCGCAAGCGACGCCTGAAGGAACCGCCATGTCCGCACTCACCAGCCTCTATCGGTCGCTCGCGCATCACCGCCTGTTCGCGCTCCTCAACATCGGCGGTCTCGCACTGGGGATCGCGACGTTCCTCGTGCTGTTCCTCTTCGTCCGGTTCGAGACCGGGTACGACCGCGTATTGCCGCAGCAAGACCGGTTGTGGGTGATGGAAGAACGCTATGTGATGCCGGGCTATCCGGCGGACACCAATCCGAACACGATGGGCAGCGAACTCAAGATCCTGCAGGCGGATTACCCGCAGCTGGTCGGCACGCGCTATATGAACATGGCGGCGACGGTGCAGCAGGGCGGGCAGGCGACGGCCGAGGATTTGGGCACGGTCGACCCGAACTTCTTCGACCTCATGCGCTTTCCCGCGGTCGAGGGGAATCCAGCGGCAACGCTCGCCGATCCGAACGGCCTGGTGGTCACGCAGAAGACCGCGCGGAAATATTTCGGCAGCCAGTCGGCGATCGGCCGGACGCTGCAACTGTCGATCGATGGGACGACCTATCCCTACAAGGTTGGGGCGGTGCTGCGCGACATGCCCGACGACGTCACCTTCAAGAGCGAGATGTTCGCGCAAATCTCGCGGACTCGCTTCGGCAACGAATGGTGGGAGCATTGGGGTAGCGCGTCGCTGACCACGTTCCTGCGCTTTCCCGACGCGGTGGCGGCGCGGGCGTTCGAGGCACAATTGCCTGCTTTTCTCGACCGCCATGCCTATGCCGGCGGCAATCTCAAGAAAGGCGAGTATTTCCAGTCGCTGCGGCCGCTCACCGCGATGCATCTGTATAGTCCGGGTGATCGCGCGATCGTCACGACCTTGGGAGCGGTCGGGTTGCTGACGCTGCTCATCGCCATCGTGAACTACGTCAATCTGGCGACCGCGCGCGCCGGGCTGCGTGCGCGCGAAGTGGCGATGCGCAAGGTGCTGGGCGGCACGCGGCGGTCGCTTATCCGCCAGTTCCTGGGCGAGGCGCTGGCGACGGTCGCCGTGGCGGCGCTGATCGGGCTCGCGCTGGCCGAGATCGCGCTGCCTTTCATCAACGCGCTTGGCGGAACGACGCTGGCGATCCGCTACGTCGGATGGGACGGCGTCGTCCTGCCGCTGGTCCTGCTGGTCCTGGGCATCGCTTTGGTCGCGGGGCTGTATCCCGCGTTCGTGCTGTCGGGGTTTCGCCCTGCCGCGGTGCTAGCCTCTACTCGCGCGCCCGGCGGTGGGCGTAGCGGCACGAGGCTGCGAAGCGCGCTCGTCGTCGTGCAGTTCGCGATCGCGATCGCGTTCGCCATCGCGACCGGAGTCATGCTGAAACAAACCGAGCATATTCGTGACGCCGATCTCGGGTTTCGCCGCGACGGGTTGATGATCGTGCGGTCGCTGATGACCGGTGGGATCGACTCCCCACAGCGCGCGGCGATCCTGCGCAGCCTCGCGGCGGCACCGGGCGTCACCGGCGTGACGGTCGCCAACAACGCGCCGGGCGACCAGAGCACGACCAATTTCTCGGGATATAGTCGCGCAGGAGCGTCCGGCAGCAAGATATCGTTGATGGATGTCGGCACTGGCCGAGATTATTTCCGCGTGTACGGCGCACGCCTCGTCGCGGGGCGCTTGTTCGACGCCGCGCATGCCGACGACCGCGGCCTGTTGACGCTTGCCGAACGCAAGCGGGCAGGGCCAAATGTGGTGATCAACCGGACCGCGGTGACCGCGCTGGGCTTTGCGTCGCCGGCCGCAGCACTGGGGCAGGCGATCAACGACGGCGAACGGGACTCGATCATTATCGGCATAGTCGACGATCTGCGCTTCAGGAGCCCGCGCGATGCCGTCACGCCGGTCGCCTACACCTACAACACCGTCGACATCCTCTCGCCGTTCGCGGCGGTGCGCTATGCCGGCCGCGATGCGAAGACGATGATGGCGGCACTCGAGGCGGCGTGGAAGCGCGTCGTTCCCGGCGTTCCATTCGAAGCGCGCTCGGTCGAGGACAATCTGTACCAGCGCTATTACAAGGCGGATGCGCAACGCTCGCGGCTGTTCACGATCGGTGCGGTGCTGGCGATCCTGATCGGCTGCATCGGGCTCTACGGGCTGGCGGCGTTCGACACCGCGCGGCGGGTGAAGGAGATCGGCATCCGCAAGACGCTCGGCGCCTCGACCGCCGAGGTGTTGCGGCTTCTGATCGGGCAGTTCCTGCGCCCCGTGATCCTCGCCAACCTCGTCGCGTGGCCACTCGCCTATGTCGCGATGCAGCGTTGGCTCGGTGGGTTCGACGACCGGATCGCGCTGTCGCCGTTATTCTTCGTCGGCGCCTCGCTCGCCGCGGCGCTGATCGCGAGCGCAACCGTCTTCGGGCAGGCCTGGCGCGTCGCTCGCGCCGAGCCCGCGCGCGCGTTACGCCACGAATAGGGGCCGGTCGATGTCCTCAGCCTTCCCGACGTTGTACCGTTCGCTCGCCCGGCATCGGCTACACGCCGTCCTCAACATGGGCGGGCGGGCGCTCGGCATCGCGTGTTGCCCCACGACCAGCCTCAGACGGCGCGCGCACGCTCCTCTACGATCCGCTCCAGCATCGACAATGGCATCGCACCGGCTTCCAGCACGTCGTGGAAATGCTTCAGATCGAAGCGATCGCCAGCGATCGCCTTGGCCTTCTCGCGCGCGCGCAGCCACGCCGCATGACCGATCTTGTAGCTGCATGCCTGCCCGGGCGAGACGCAATAGCGCTCGACCTCGCGCTGCGAGCGTCCGGGAGCGAAGCCGACCGTATCGACTAGGTATTTCGTCGCCTGGTCATGCGTCCACCGCTTGGTATGAATGCCGGTATCCACGACCAAGCGTGCTGCGCGGAACAGGAATGATTGCAGATAGCCGGCGCGTTCCACCGGCGAGGCATAGCCGCCGAGTTCGTCGGCGAGTTGTTCTGCATAGAGCGCCCAGCCTTCCAGATAGGCGTTGAAGAAGGCGATCTTGCGCAGCGGATGCGTGGGCGCGCGCTGGGCGGTCGATATCTGGAGATGATGCCCCGGAACGCCTTCGTGATAGGTGAGGCTCGGCAGCGTGTATTTCGGCCAGTCGTGCACGTTCTTGAGGTTGATCCAGTAGATCGCGGCACGCGAGCCATCTAGCGGCGCGCGGAAGTAATAGCCGTTGGGGGCCCCGTCCTGAATTTCGGGCGCGACGCGGCGGATCTCGAGTGCCGCGTTGGGCGGGTTCGTGAATGCCTTAGGAAGCCGTGCCTGCATCGCCTGGACGCCTGCGTTGAGACTGGCGAGCAGCTCGGCACGACCGGCGTCCGTGTTCGCGAACAATTGCGCGGGCAGGCGGTTGAGCTGGTCGAGGCGGGCACCGACGCTGCCCTGCGTGAGGCCCTGCCCACGCAGGATCGGATCGAGCTGCGCGGTGAGGTCTGCGACCTGTTGCAGGCCCATCCGATGGACTTCGTCGGGCGACAAGCTGGTGGTGGTCGCCTGTGCCAGCGCGGCGGCGTAGATCGCATCGCCGTTGAGGATCGCCCAAATGCCGGCGGCACTGCGCGCCGAGGGCCGCAGCGAGCGCAGCAAAGCGATCTGGCGATCGAGCGCCGGATAGACCTCGGTCGCGACGATCCGGGTAGCGCGTGCCTGCCAATCCCCGGCTATCTTCGCGGGGCCGGTGCGGCTGGTCAGCGCCTGGACGAGCTGGTTGTCGGCCGGGCTGGGTGACCTCAGGTTCGCCATTTGGCCTAGCGCGAGATCGAGGGAGAAGTCGGGCGCCAGCCGGCCCTTGGCGGCTTCGCGACGCTGAACCTCGGTTTCGTTATCCAGCTGCCGGCCCATCATCGCCAATCGATCAAGATAGGCTTCGGCATCATCCGCGGTCTTCACCGGGTGGGTCGAGGCCAGGAAGTCGGGCATGGAGAAATAGACGCCGTCCTGCTGCGTGATCGGATAGGGCCCCTGCGGCGTGGAGAGGCCGAACTTCTCCGGGCCGACCATGTTCGACTGGATGCTGTAGAGGACCACTTCGCGATCGATGCGCGCCTGCGGCGACAGCGAGGCGGGATCGACGGCGGTGACGAGCGCCTGTGCCTTGCGGTTGCGCGCCAGATCCTTCGCGATGGCGGCGTAGCTGTTGTCGCCCAGCATGTGGCGTAGATCGGCATCCTTGCCGGTATCGAGCCCAAGTGAGGTGGCGAATTCGGGCGATTGGCGGACGGTTTCGTGCAGTACCTGATCGAAGGCCGCGTTCAACCGGGCGTCGCCCGGCGATGGTGTCGCTGCTGTTCTCACTGACGTCTGCGCAAACGCGGATCGTGCGGGTAGCGTGCTCAACGCGGCGGCAGCGGCACTGGACATGATAAAAGCGCGACGATCCATGCCGATTTCCCTGACTGTGAAGCTGATGGCGCCACGCTAGGCGACACTAGGGCAGCCGCGCAACCCTACTGCATTGGACCGCCCGAGCAGTACAGCCTCACGCATCGTGCAGTCAGGCCAATGCGCAGCCAACCCCGCTCTGTGACGCCCGTAAATCTTCCTGGACTTCGCCCGCTAAAGGGGAAGCATTTGCGGCTTTCGAGATTGATACGAGGCATGGATGGGGTCTGATATAGCGCAGTAGCCGATCAAACTTCCTCTCCGAGTGTTCCAACTTCTTGACGATTAATGTGCCCCGCGTGACAAGGGCAATAGTGTCCTTAAACGGTCAATCAGCCGGCCTACGACGTGCGTATAATGATGAGAGGATCGACCTGTGACGCCACGGCTATTAGCGTTGGCATGCGCTGCGACTGCACTGATGGGGGCCAGGCCCCCTGAGGTTCGACCCGCAATCACGGGGATCTCGCATCTGGCTGTCTACTCGCGCGACATGGCGAAATCGGAGCATTTCTACACGCACGTACTCGGTGCACGGAAAGGTATGGACCCTGAGAACGCAGCCGGCGTCCGCTTCTATTTCAGTTCTCGTCAGTTCGTCGAGGTGCTGCCCGCGCCTACCGGACACGGCGCCAGCATGCTCGCCCATGCGGCTTATCTCACGACGGACGCAGCGCGCCTGCGCTCATGGCTCGTAGCGCAGGGCATGACGGAGCTTGGTCCGGTCCGGGGCATGGCTGGCGGCGATCGTTGGTTCGTTACGCACGATCCGGAAGGTAACGAGGTCCAGTTCGTTCAATCCGCCAGTCCGGATGCCACCGCGGTACCTGGAGCGATAAGTAGTCGCGTCATTCATGTCGGCTATGCGGTCCATGATCGCGCCAAACAGGACAGCTTCTACCGCCGCCTGCTCGGCTTTCGACCCTATTGGTTTGGTGCGTTCGAGCCGACAAAGGTCGACTGGGTATCCCAGCAGGCGCCGGATGGGCGTGATTGGATGGAATACATGATGGTCGGGCCGGGATCAGACGTGCCGATCGCCAAGGTGAATGCCAACCAGCTTGGCGTCCTCAACCATCTTTCGCTTGGCGTGCCGAACATGCAGGCAGCGGTCACGACATTGTATCGGGAAAGCCGCTTGAGCCCGCGTCACGATGGACCCCAGATGGGGCTGGACGGCAAGTGGCAGGCCAACTTCTACGATCCGGACGGGACCCGGGTCGAGTTGATGGAGTTTCAGCCAGTCACCAAGCCGTGCTGCTCCCCCTTCACCGCCGAAAGCCCCACGGACTGAAGCCAATGTGATCCTCCGGCGCGTATCGCGTCACCGCGCCGCCGAAACCCGCCAAACGACGTTGCCGGTATCATCGGCAACCAGAACCGCGCCTGTTCGGTCGACGGTAACGCCGACGGGACGACCGCGAACCTTGCCATCGGGCGACACGAAACCGGACAGAAAGTCCTCGGCCTTGCCGCTTGGGCGCGCGTTGCTGAACGGTACGAACGCAACCTTGTAGCCATTCAGTTCGTCGCGATCCCAACTGCCATGCTCGCCGATCAGGGCACCGCCACGGTAGCGGGGCGGAAGCGACGACCCGGAATAGAATGTGAGTCCAAGCGCCGCGACATGGCTGCTCAGCGCGTAGTCCGGCACGATTGCGCGCGCGACCAGATCGGGTCGCTGTGGCATAACGCGTGGATCCACATGACGGCCGTAATAGCTATAGGGCCAACCATAGAAGCCGCCATCGCGTACCGAGGTGAGATAGTCCGGGACAAGGTTCGGCCCCAGTTCATCGCGTTCGTTCGCGACGACCCAAAGCGTGTTGGTCCCTGGGTAAAAGTTGGGGCTGTTCGGATTGCGCAGTCCCGTGGCGAACACGCGGGAGCGGCCCGATGACCGATCGATTTCCCACACTGCAGCACGATTCCTCTCGGCCTCCATGCCGTTCTCGGTAATGTTGCTGTTCGATCCAACCGTCGCATAGAGCAGTTTGCCATCCGGGCTCAGCGTCAGGCTTTTCGTCCAGTGATGGTCGATTGGCCCCCCGGGCAATTCGGTCAACCGCACGGGGGCGGCCGTGATCCGAGTCTGACCCAGCGTATAGGGATATCGCAGGACCGCGTCGGTGGCTGCGACGTACAGATAATTGTCTGCAAAGACGACGCCGAAAGGCGAGAAGAGATGGTCGACCAGAACTGTACGTAGTTCGGGTACGCCGTCACCATTGGTGTCCCGTACCAACGTGATCTGATTGGTCCCGCCCTTCGGTTTCGCACCGTTCTGGCCGGTCGCGCGCTTCTGGACCCATGACACGATAGGATTCTTCGGGCGCGTGATCGGATCGAGGTTCGGGCCCTGGGACTCGACGATGAGTACGTCGCCGTTCGGCAATGCCAGGACGTTTCGCGGATGGTTCAGATCGCGTGCCAGCGCCTGTACGCGAAGGCCAGCCGCAGCGGTGGGTGCTTGGCCGGCACTCCATCCCACAACCTCTGCGACGTGGATGGGCGGAACCAGATATTGCTTTGGCGCAGGCAAGACGGGATTGGACCCGATCTGCGAATTGCGATCGAACTCTGCGCCGCCATCGTTGCAGCCGGCAAGCGCGATCACCGATGCCACCGCGACACCCGCGAGAAGGTTCCGGGCGCGCGCCGTTGCGACGATCACGACCGCACCCCGACGCGATGCTTGTAGACGAGCGACCCGCCCAGCCACGCACTGACCCCGAGCAACACCACCGAGATCGCCGATAAGGTGAGGCCTGTCGGTACCACGCTCGTCCAACCATCGCGGCTGTGAACGAATGCGTTGAAAAGCTCGATCACGAACACCCCGAGGTTGATGATCATATGCGGCGTCGCCGGACGTGCCGCGCGCACTCGGCGGTCACCCGCATAGTCGATCATCCCGGTCACGGCAGCTAGTCCACCCATCACCAACCCGGCGGTGATCAGCCAGATAGAAAAGTCGCTCCACATGATGTTTGCCGACCCTAAATAAGCAAGATCGGTTAGCAGTGCGCCTATGAAGCAAACGATCGGGAACGGTACCAGCATGGGATGGAGGGGGTGGCCAAAAAGCTTGGCCGTGGACCTTGGGTTTCCCCCGTCGGTGCGATGCTCTTCAGATCGAATGCTCATACTGTCTAAGCGTGAAAGCGGGCAGTCAGTTCCCGGCTATAAAGCATCCGAGCAAGTATCGTTCGTATTTAAATGTAGATCAGTACGTTTCTCCCCAAATCAACCGCCGTTCTTCGGACATACCAACGACGATAGTACACGAGGCTAAGTAACATGAAATTTCTGACATGTTTTCGTGGCGCGCGCTTCGCGTGGTCGGCAATTGCCGTGCTGGCGTCCATCGATGCGTCAGCGCAGTCGGTGCCGACGATCGATACCGAGGATGCGACGTTAGGGTCGGTCAAAATATCCGGGGGCGGCGACCTTCATCCTCAACTAGTGTTCGACGTCCGCAATGGCGACTTCGCGCGAGGCAATTACGATGACGATCGTGCGGACCTAGACCGGCTGCCTGTCCATGCGCAACTCGGGGTCGCGATCGATCTGTCGCACGGCTCGGATGGCGCGGCGACCAGCTGGCTGGTGTTGCGCTCCTCCAATGGTTTTCATGCGCCGTCGACGGGAGAAATGTCGACGCCGCGGATATGGTACGAGAGCAACAACCTCGCGGCTCTGGTGTTCACGTCGGTAAAGGGGCTGAGAGCCGCGGGGGTCTATACGATCAAGACGAGTCCCAACGGCGTGTCGGCCACGACGCACGAGGCGAGTCTGTCGCTTGCCTATGACGGCGATGACGTAGTTGGCAAATTGTCACCGACCTTGGCCGTCACGATGCGACCGAAGGGAGACAACGGAGTCTTCACGCTGGCGGCGATCGAACCGGGTTTCGACCTTTCCGAGCGCGAAGACGGGCCGAAATTGAGCATACCGGTCGCGATCGGGCGAGGACGGGGCGGCTTTTATGGTTCGGGAAGTGGTAGCCGTAGCTACCTCAGCGCCGGCGCAGCCCTTGAGCAGCCATTTCTGCTGGGCGCCATGCAGTGGAGTACGCGCCTTGAGGCGCTGGCAGTCGTACGTGACGATCGCCTTGCCGCGCTGAGCGGTCCGCGCGGGGAAACCGGTACAGTCGTGCCGCTGATCACGTGGTCAGTTTCGACGGCATATTAGTCCACTATAGCTATCGGGAACCAATACGCCGCCGATAAACGATGCCGCCGGCCGCGGCTGCTGAAACCGACGCCCGAACGACATTCTAAGGCAAAGGCGACAGCAGCGACTGCACGGGATAGTGCCTAAATCAGCCATTCGAAGGCACGCTTCAATCGTGCCGCACCATCGATGTCGAATGGGCGCCCGTGAGCGAAGATCACCCGGTCAGGCTCGAGCGCCACGATCGCCTGCACAGCTTTTTTGGCGTCCGCTCCACCTAGTCGTACCGGTAGGCGCAGGTACCGTGCGGTCGTGCCGTGCGTCGCAGCGGAGGCCTGCATCACCATTCGCGTGATGGGCGGAAGCTTTTCAGGATCTAGGTTTTCGATGAGGTCGACGAGAACGAGCGTCTTGGTTGGCCGGTGGAAGAACCAGACCTCGTTGAAACCTGCACCGCCCGGTACGATGCCCTGATCGAGCGCGCCCGACCATTCGGCGGGGGCTGTCTCACCCAGTTCGGCATCGAACCGGACGGACGATGCACGGACCGGCGCCCGGTCCCGTAGCCCCGGCGCGGCCCAATTGGTCGCTTCGGGGTAGGCGCGTTGCCAGTCGGCAAGGAAAGTCCAGTGGGCCACGTTGGGTGCGACGAGATGCCGCACCCGACCCAGCGCCTCGACGGCCTTGGCCAGCTCGGTCGAAAAGGGGGTGGGCGAGTGTAACAGCAGATCACCGTTCTCGAGCCTAAGGATCGTCATCCGTACAGGTAACGCGAAACCCATCGCATCGATCGGTCCGCTGTCGACGATCCACACACCGTCGGCAACTGCTTTGGGGACATCCAGTGGCGGGTAGGTCGCGCGGCGCCGGCCCTCTGTATCTTCCGAGCGTCGGCTACCGACTGCCAGTGCCCAAAGGCCTATGGCGGCGACGCCAGCGAGGCCAGCCGCGCCGATCAGCCGATGGCGTCTGCCCCTCTGTGAGGATGCTTGGTCCGCGAAGAAGCGTCGCATATCGGCCAACAGGAGTTCGGGCTGCTCGAGTGCAGCGAAATGGCCGCCGGCCTTCATCTCGCTCCAGTGGACGATGTTGTAGGTCTTGCGGGCGTGTGATCGTGGCGGCGGCGGGAAGACGGGGTCTGGGAAGGCTGCGACGCCGGTCGGCACCTTGATGCGGCTGCCGGCCGGAAATTGGCCCGACCCCTCCAATACGCGACCGCGATACATCCAGGTCGATGTGATGAAGGACCCCTCGACAAGGTAAAGCATGATGTTGGTGAGGAGCGTGTCCTCGTCGAAGGCTTGCCAAAGATCGGGCCGGCCCTGTTCGTCGCGCGGCACGTCCGCCCATGCACCGAACTTTTCCAGGATCCAGGCGGCAACGCCGACGGGGCTGTCCGCCATGGCGACCCCGAGCGTCTGCGGACGCGTGCCCTGCTCTTGCGAGTAGCCGGTCTCCTCCTTGGCCAGCGTCGCGCGTCGTGCTGCCCAGGCGAGTTCGTCGGGCGTCTTCGGCGATACGTCTGCAGCCTGGATGAGAACCATGTTGAGGTGCAGCGCGTCGATCGCTTCAGGATGATCGTGCGCCATCCAGCTTCCGATTGCTGCGCCCCAGTCACCGCCTTGCACCAGATAGCGAGCATCACCGAACAGTTCGGTCATCAGGCCATGCATGATCTCGCCCGTTCGACGCGGTCCGATCGGCGCGGCAGGACGCCCGGAGAAGGCGTAGCCCGGGAGCGAGGGCACGACGACGTCATGGCCGTCGGCCACTAACGGGGCGATCAGCGCTTCGAATTCAATGAACGACCCCGGCCAGCCGTGCAGCAGGAGCAGCGGTGCGCGTGAACCATCGCCCCGCGCGTGAACGAAATGAAGCTTCTGGCCGAGTACTTCGCTGGTGAAGTGGGGTAAAGCATTCAACCGACGTTCCTGCGTACGCCAGTCGAACCGAGTACGCCAATAATCCACGAGCCGCTTGAGATCTGCGAGGCCGACGCCCGACTGCCAGCTTCCGGCGTCCGGCAGCGCCCCCCAGTCGAACGATGCGACTTTGGCGTTGATGCCGGCGAGCCGCTCGTCCGGTACTGCAATCGTGAAGGGCTTTGCCATGTCGTGTCCTCGCGCTCCGAGGCGACGTGCCCCTTCTCGATCGACAACGCGCTCGCGTACCTCGCGTTCAATCATTCGGTAGCCAAGGGTAAAGTCGAGAGACGGCGGAGGTTGCGTCAACGTCTGCACGGCAAATCGCCAACGGAACTCGATCGCTTCGCATCAAGCCATAACAAGCTCGATGTTCGGATGATCGCTGAAGATCTCCACGACGATCTCGAAATAGGTTTGCCCGGTGCCACGGTCGAGCGCGTCCAGCTGGCGACCAATCGCAGCCACGTCGAAGCCGGCCGGTCGCCGCAACTTTCTGGCGAGGAACGCCCGGGTCGTCTCGACACCGAGCGCCGTCCTGCTGGCCGCAACGTCCTGCCAGACGATACGAACCCTCTCCCGCCCCTCGATCGCGCCGTAGCCGCCATAGAGCAGGTCGTTCAGCGCATCGAGGCTTTCGCCCAATTGCCAATCTTCCTTGGCCATAAACACCCGGTTTATCTCGGCGTAGAAGGTTGGGATATCGCCGATATTCCGGCCAATGATGGTCAACGTCTTCATGAAATCACTCCCGGACCATGCCGTCGATGGGTAGCAACGAGCTTCGCCAGTTCTGCGCCTCCCGCTTCAGTTGCCGTCGAAGGCCCAGCGCAACGTTTTCGCCATCTGTCGCGTACCGGACCGAACGACGGGTCTCATGAATACCGGCGACGCATGCAGGCCATGCAACCGACGTGCCCAGCTCGGGAGAAGGTCCACCGCCGCCTGGGCGATGGTTCTTTGAAGCGGTATTGCCAGCGGATTGCCCGGCGTCTGATCCAGCACCAACCGCGCGACCTCGCGCGTGCGACCGTCTGCAATCAACGCCGGCTGCATATCACGAAGCGCCTGATTCGTGCTCGCACGGTTCCGCGGTAGGGCGTCGGCACCCAGTGCCGATCCTATGCTCGCGAACTCGGCGTAGTAGAGATCCTCCTGCGCGAGCGTCAGTCGACGATCTCCGTAGTGTTGCCAGGCAGCCAGGAAGGACCACGCCTCGGATACATGGACCCACGCCAATAAACTGGGGTCGTCGGCACGGTAGGGCGTACCGTCGGGAAGCGTGCCACCGATGTGCGAATGGACTGCGCGGACTCGCGCTATTGCCGTCTCTGCCTCCGCGCGCTCGCCATAGGTGGTGGCAGCAATGAATCGGGCAGTGCGCCGCAGCCTGCCGAGCATATCGGTTCGGAAGTTCGAATGGTCCCAAACCCCGGCTAGAACGGCTGGATGCAGCATCTGCAGCAGCAACGCGGACACGCCGCCAACCATCATGCTGACAACGTCGCCATGCACACGCCAGATCATGGAATCGGGCGGAAACAGTGCAGTATCGCTCCGCTTCACCGGCTCCTCGCCACGAGCCTGGTCATTGAACAGAGTCCGCACCTGCCGAACGATGCCGGTCTTGGTCTGGTCGCGGATCGATAGCGGGCTGTCGTTCATGCCGTCACGAACGCCCGAGCCCGTATTTAGCAACGGCGGATCGGTCGGCGACATGCTGGGACCTGTCATAGATGCCGTCCTATATTGACGGCCCCTGCCATCTGAGACCATCGCGTTGCCCATGACAAAGAGCAAGGGACGCACCGGCGCGCATGCACGCGCCAATATCCAGCCTGCACCGACAGCGACCGAGCTCGATGCAGCCAAGCGAGAGGTCGCGCAGATCGAGGGGCGGCTGGTCCGCCTCGCTGCCGGGCATCCGTCGGTCAAGATCTGGAAGGCCCGTCTTCGTGTCGCTCAAGCCGTGATCGCCCGCGCCCCGCGCGACGGTTAGGCGCTGCGACTACGGTGTCTGACGGAGTCCGCTTAGGTGGACGGACGCTGTAGCGACGCGGGCGCTATCAACCCCTTGAACTCGCTCACGGAGCCAGCGAAGATCGGTCATCAGCACCGGGAGCGTCCTCTATGCGTCGTCGAACTTTCATTGCCGCCTTGCCGGGGGCCGCATTGCTGCCGGGCATCGGTATGGCACAAGGCGGTCAGGCCGGACCCGGCGTTCCCGGCAAGCAGGGGGCACCGGGACCGGGGCAGGGCGGTGCGCCTCGGCCGAAGACCGCGACGCTCCCCCCGCGCTGGGTTGCCGGGGAGGACCGCTTCCTTCGTCCCGACGTAGCCGCGGGCGATCGCCCGGTCGGGGCGAGTTTCGCCTCGCGTACCGCCGCCTACGGCCTAAACGGCGCTGCGGGGACTGCGCATCCGCTGGCGTCGCAGGCGGGGATCGACATCCTGCGACGAGGCGGATCGGCGGTCGATGCCGCGATCGCGATCAACGCGTGTCTCGGTTTCCTGGAGCCGACGTCGAGTGGCATCGGTGGCGACGCCTATGCGATGATCTGGGATCCGAAGCAGCGCAAGGTCGTCGGGCTCGCCGGGTCGGGCGCGTCGCCAAGGGGCCTGAGCCTGGAAACAGTGCGGTCGCGGGCCCGCGGCGGGGCGCTGCCGCCGCTGGGTGCGGTGTCCGTATCCGTGCCGGGTGCAGTGGATGCCTGGTGGACGATGCACCAACGCTATGGCCGGCTGCCCTGGGCGCGGCTGTTCGAGCCGGCGATCACGCATGCCGAGGCAGGCGCGCCGGTGCCGGACATCATCGCCTATTACATCCGCCGCAGCATGGCGGCATTCCGCCGGCCGGGTAACGGCATCGAGGAAACGGCGAACGCCCTCAGGACCTATGGCCTCGCCGACGGCAAGGGCCCGGCGGTCGGGCAGGTGTTTCGCAATCCCGATCTCGCCCGCACCTATCGTGCGATCGCGGCGGGCGGACGCGACGCATTCTATACCGGCGAGATTGCGCGTGTCATCGATCGCTACTTCAAGCGGATCGGCGGCTGGCTGCGCCTTGAGGATCTGGCCGCGCACCGCTCGGAATGGATCGAGCCACACCGGACGGGCTATCGCGGCGTGGACGTGCACGCGCTGGGTGCTAACACGCAGGGCATCGCGACGCTGCAGATCCTGAACATCCTAGAGACCTTCGATCTCGGCGACGCGGGCTTCCAGTCACCGCTGTCGATCCATCTGCAGGCGGAAGCCAAGCGGCTCGCCTATGAAGACCGCGCGCGCTTCTACGCCGATCCGCATTTCAGCAAGGTGCCGGTCGAGTGGCTGGTATCCAAGGAATACGCCCGCCAGCGCGCGAAGCTGATCCGCCGTGACCGGATCCTCGATCCCGTCCATCCCGGGCAGGCGCCCAGCCACGGCGACACCACCTATTTCAGCTGCGCCGACAAGGATGGCATGATGGTGTCGATGATCCAGTCGAATTTCCGCGGCATGGGGTCGGGACTGGTCGCCGATGGTCTCGGCTTCATGTTCCAGGATCGCGGGCAGCTGTTCAGCCTGAGGGACGGCCATCCCAATATCTACGCGCCCGGCAAGCGGCCGTTCCAGACGATCATCCCCGGTTTCGCGACGCGCGGCGGCGATCCCTGGATGAGCTTCGGCGTGATGGGCGGCGACATGCAACCGCAGGGGCAGACGCAGATCATCGTCAACCGCGTCGACTATGGCCTCGAGATCCAGTCGGC
Organism: Sphingomonas sp. 320_CC; assembly: GCF_059691795.1. Taxonomy (NCBI): domain Bacteria; kingdom Pseudomonadati; phylum Pseudomonadota; class Alphaproteobacteria; order Sphingomonadales; family Sphingomonadaceae; genus Sphingomonas; species Sphingomonas sp. 320_CC. The sequence continues at coordinate 70,910 of NZ_JCAWAE010000004.1, forward strand.
GGGCGATGCGCCGCGCTGGCACCATGAAGGCTCGTCGCAATCGATGGGGGAGGACAGCGCCGGGCTCGACCCACGCGGATTGCTGCGGCTGGAATCGGGCGTGCCCGTCGCCACGAAGCAGCGCTTGGCCGACATCGGCTGGACGATCGGTGAGCCCGATGGCGGCTTCGGTCGCTACGAATGCGTCGAGCACCGCATGGACGGCGCGACGCGGGTCTATGCCGCGGCCAGCGAGATGCGCGCCGATGGCTGCGCGCTGGCTTATTGAGGGAATGACGATGCGCTACCTGATCCTTGCCGCTCTGGCTGCCGCGACGACGCCCGCGGATGCCGAGACCTACGAACTGAAGGCGACGCCGCAGACGGTCGCCTGGGGGCATTACGATGCGACCGACAAGCCGGTGCTGACGATCCGGTCGGGCGACACGGTGGTGATCCATACGTTGCTGACCAACAGTCCGGCGGGCCTGGAAAAGGCCGGCGTCGCGCCCGCGCAGATCGAACCAGCCCTGCGTGCGATCTATAACGGCGTCCCGGCCAGCGCCCGCGGCCCCGGCGGCCATATCCTGACAGGACCGATCGCGATCACAGGCGCGGAACCCGGCGATATGCTGGAAGTGCGCATCCGTAAAGTCGATCTGGCGATACCCTATGCCTATAATGCATTCCGGTACGGGGCGGGGTTCCTGACCGACGATTTTCCCTATGCGCGGATGAAGATCGTGCCCTTGGATGCCAAGCGCATGGTCGGCCTGTTTGCGCCCGGCGTCGAAGTGCCGCTGGCGCCGTTCTTCGGCAGCATGGGAGTCGCGCCGCCCCCGGCGTTCGGCCGCTACGACAGCGCGCCGCCGACGATCAACGGCGGCAACATGGACGACAAGGCGCTCGTCGCGGGAACGACCTTGTTCCTCCCCGTCTATGCCCCCGGCGCACTGTTCCAGGTCGGCGACGGCCATGCCGCGCAGGGTAATGGCGAGGTCGATATCACGGCGCTGGAAACTTCGTTGACCGGGACGTTCGAGTTCGTGCTCCACAAGAAGGCGGCGATTACCTATCCGCGTGCCGAGACGCCCAAGGCCTATATCGCGATGGGCTTCGACGACGATCTCAGCCATGCGACCCGCAAGGCGCTGCGCAACATGATCGATTTCCTCGTCGCGGAAAAAGGCATGACGCGCGACGATGCCTATATGCTGATCAGCGTGGCGGGCGATGTCGAGATCACCGAGCTCGTCGACCGCAACAAGGGTGTCCACGTCGTCCTGCCCAAGGCGGTGTTCACGAAGCCCTAGCGGCCACGGCGGACTCCGCCTGAGAAGTTTACGGTAACGCCGCGGCGACGTCGGCGGCAAAGTGCGCGATGTCGAATCGCGCGGTGCCAGGATCCTCGCCGCGCCTGACAATCACGAGCTGTCGGGACGGGATGACCATGACATACTGTCCCCGGTTGCCTTGCGCGGCGTAGCTGCCCTCGGGCAAGCCCTGCTTGGGGCCGAACAGCCACATCGTCGCGCCATAGCCCGGTCCGCTCAACGGCTGCGGTCCGCTCGGCGTCGTCATGGTGCGCATCCAGCCTGCCGGCAGCATACGCTTGCCCTGCCAGACGCCGTCCTGCGACCAGAACAATCCCAGTCTCGCAAGGTCGCGCGCGGTCGACCAGACCTGGCTGGAGAGGATGTAATTACCGTGCCAGTCGGTCTCGGCGACGGTATGCGCCATGCCGAGCGGGCCGAACAGGCTGCCCGGCAACGCCCGGTACCGCGCCTCTCCGATCGCGTTTCGGGTGGCATAGACAGCGAGCAGGATGTCGGTGTTGGCGTAGCGGAAGCGCGTGCCAGGCAGGGCCTCCAAAGGCCATGACACCGCCTGTTCGTCCACCGTGGTCCCGCCGAAATAGATCGCATCGGTGCGATTGCCGGCGGTATCGCTGTGCAGGCCGGATCCCATGCGCAGGAGATTGTCGAGCGTGATGGCATGACGCGGATCGCCGGTCTTCCATTGTGGTACGGCGGCGGGGGCTTTCAACGCGCCTGCAGTGTTCAGGCCGATGAGCGTGCCGGCGATCGACTTGCCGACCGACCAGGTCCGGTTGGACACGAACGGCCCGAAACCGCGGTCATATTGCTCAGCAAGAACTTTGCCGTCCTTCACGACGATTACGCCGACGGTCTTGGTGTCAACGCCGTAGGTAGCCCCGAATGCCTTGCCGACCGCGCCAGCCAGCGTGGGCGATGGGCGCGGTGCGATGCCAGCGTCACCTTGCGGCCAGCGACGAGGATCAGCTGCCGCAATCGAAAGTGCCGCCGTCGCCTTGCGGCCAGTCGGTGCCGTGCCGCCGATCGGCAGGGTCACGCAGCCATGCCCGCTAGTCCACTCCGCGCGTCTGGGAGGTAGCTTTGAATCGAACCCTACGGAGACGGATTGGCGGGTGCGGTCGACGTTCGCCGTGAGCGTCGGCACGATCTTCTCATAGTCCGGGTAGATGCCGGCCAACTCATCGGCATCGATCTGCTCCGGCGTACGGCCTGCATTGAAGATGCCTGAGCAATAGAGTGCCGCCTTGTAACCGGCCGCGATGGCGCGCTGGTATGTTCCTGCCGAGGGTTGTGCCACGATCTGCGCACTAGTTGGAACTGACGCGAGGAGGGCGAGACCGGCCACTTTGAGTATCTGCATGACCGCATTCTTCCATCACGCAATCAGATCAGCAATCCGTTTCTCTGCCATGCGTGTACGGGGAGCGGCACGGTCGGGCGCATCCAGCGGAGACCGACACGGCAGCGATGACTTGCCGTGCAGGCCCCCCAGCAAGCGCCTAGTCTCGCATGAATTCCGCAAAAACATCGCGCCAATCCGCATGCCAGCGGGACAGGGCGGGGCGGTTTTCGATCACGTCCCCCGCCGCCCACGCTATGCGCTTCGCATCCTGTTCGGACGTTGTCTCGTTGTCCGGGCACAGGATGTAGAAGTCGCCCGCTGCCACGCGGTCCATCATCAGCGCCACGACCTGTTCAGGTGTCCACGCGCCGGGCGGTTTCTCGGCCAGTCGACCAGCCGTCATCCCGGTCCAGGTGAAGCCCGGCACAAGCAGATGGGCACTGACCCGACTTCCGGTCCGTTCGCGCAAACTGTGAGCAAGGCCTTCAGTTAGCGCTTTCACCCCGGCCTTGCTGACGTTGTAGGCGGTGTTGCCGGGCGGCTGCGTGATGCCCTGTTTGGAGCCGGTGTTGATGACGAGGGCAGGGGCCTCGCCTTCGACCATGCCCGGGACGAAGGCCTGGACGCCGTGGATCACGCCCATCAGGTTGACGCCGAGCACCTCGTCCCACTTTGATGGGTCGGCAAACACGTCACCGCCCCCGCCGATGCCGGCGTTGTTCATCAGCACCGAGACGGGACCGTGACGGTCGACCACCTCCTTTGCCAGCGCAGCCATCGCGGCACGATCCGCGACGTCGGCGGACAGCGCAATTGCGCCGTCCATCGACGCCGCGGCCTGCTCCAGCGCCTCGCCGGAACGGTCGACCAGAACCACCCGCATGCCCGCGTCCGCAAAGGCACGAACAGCGGCCCGTCCAATGCCGCCGGCCGCTCCCGTGACGACCGCAAGCTTGCCCGGTGCGATCGCCGCGAAAGACGGAACGCTCACGCGTCGATGCTCGCCATCGAGGCGTCTGGGTAGCGGGTCCCCTGCGCTGCGCCGGGTGGGAGAATGTCATCGATACGGGCGAGATCGGCATCGCTCAACTCCACGTCGAGCGCGCCTAGATTGTCCTCGAGATACTTGCGCCGCTTGGTACCCGGGATCGGCACGATATCCTCACCCTGGTGCAATACCCATGCAAGCGCCAGTTGGGCCGGCGTGGAGCCCTTGTCCGCCGCCATAGTGCTGATCGCTGCGACGAGGTCGAGGTTCTTCTGGAACGCCGCGCCCTGAAAGCGCGGGTGGTTGCGGCGCGTGTCGCCTGCGTCGAGATCGTCGGGTGTCTTGAACTGGCCTGTAAGAAAGCCGCGGCCAAGCGGGCTGTACGGCACGAAGCCGATCCCCAGTTCGCGCACCGTCGGCAAAATCTGGTCCTCGACGTCACGGCTCCACAGCGAGTATTCGGTCTGCAACGCGGTAATCGGGTGCACGGCATGCGCTCGGCGGATCGTCGCGGGGGCAGCCTCGGACAGGCCGAGATACTTGACCTTACCCGCGCGAACGAGGTCGGCCATTGCACCGACGGTCTCCTCGATCGGCACGTCGGGGTCGACGCGATGCTGATAGTAGAGATCGATGACATCGAGTCCGGTCCGCTTCAGGCTTGCGTCGCAAGCCGACCGCACATAGTCGGGGCGGCCGTTGATCCCCTTGAAGCTGCCATCCGACCCGCGGACGTTGCCGAACTTGCTCGCGACCACGATCCACTCGCGGCGCTCGCGTACCACGCGACCGACCAGTTCTTCGTTGGCGCCAACGCCGTACATGTCGGCGGTGTCCAGGAACGTCACGCCGAGATCCAGTGCGCGATTGATCGTCGCGATGGACTCCGTCTCGTCGCGGCTCCCGTAGAAGTCGGACATGCCCATGCAGCCGAGACCCAGCGCGGAGACTTCGAGGCCTTGCTGGCCCAGTTTGCGGGTTTCCATCAGATCAGTCCTTGTTGGCGGGCAATATGATTGTCGGGCGAAGGGTTACGGTCTGCGGAATTGCGAAGGTTCGTCCCAAACGTCGGCGGCCGTGAGCAGGACTGGGGGCTCCCCGCCCAGCCGGCTGACGAACTCGCGTCGCGCGATACGGTGTATATCGGACTCGAATTCCCCATACGTCTCGATCGCGGTATCGCTGTCGATGCCGTCGAGGTCCGGGTCGATGAACTCCGCCAACGCCTCGCTCGTGATCAGGAACTCGACCATGCCAAGGTCCGTGTGGCCGAGGAACAGGACGCCGTGCCGTTCGGCGAGCCATTCATACTCGCCCGGCTCGAAGCGAACGCTCGCAGACGCCATGGCTCAGCCCTCGTCGTTTGCGCTAGGCAGCCGCTCGGCCAGCGCGGCGATACCGTCGCCAGCGAGGGTTGCATGGGCCGCACCGTCGATTTGCAAAGGGTGCTCCGGCGTAAGCACGGCAGCGTCGCGATGCTCGGGATCGAGCGTCATCCACGTACGCACAGCGCCCTCCAGGCTTGTTACCTCGGCGAGGTTCTCGTTCCCACGCGGCACATTCTCCAACGCAGCACTCATCCGCCAGTCGATATCCGGCGTCTTCGCATCGTCGCCCCAAGTCGCTTCCGTCATGCTCAAATTCCAAATTGACCGGGAGTGCCGGCTTCCTGAGGGCTAAAGCGCTCACCTTCGAAGGCTGGTTCCAGGTAATTCGCATATCAGTCGGACGGTTCACGTCGGCGGTAGGTCCAAGCCACGACGTAGTCCAGCATGAGCTATTGGAAGCCGACGGCTGCGGGTGTCGCCTGCTGGCAGGCGCAGGGGAACCAGGGGAACAACTGGGCGGCTATTGCTGTGCCTCGTCGGACGCAACCGTACCCATCGTCATCGCCAGCAACGACATGCCGCGGTGTTCGTGATCCAGCTTCAGAAGCCTGACCCAGTGCGCGATATGCTTCCCGGCTGCCTCACCTGCCTTTCGCAGATGCTGCGGGGTCGAGAGATCCGTGTCGTTTTCGATTACCGCAGCGATCGACAGCGCGAAGAAGTCGATGATGTCATCTGCAATCAGTGCTCGATCCGGGGAGTTCGCGGCGAGATACTGCATTACGATGGGCGCGATAACCTGGAACAGGTCGATCTTGGCTTGGTCGTCCACCTTCATCGTGTTTGCGGTCATGCTCGTCTCCTCCGTTCCTCACCTGTACCGTTCGAGACTGGGGGGCGAAAGGCGCAGGCCATCGGTCCCACTAAGATCGAAGGCGCGATGATCCGCCCACAAGAGAATAGCTTTGCCGCAAAGTCTTAGCGATTGGCCGGGCGCCTCGAACCGGGAACGGTTCGGCGATCATCGTTTCCGCAACCGCGATCGGCGCCGTTGTCGAGCGGGTAGAAATCGCCGAACCAGTGGAGTGTCGCTACACGGGCGTCAGTAAATTGCCGCTCAGTTGGAGTTGCTCGATGTCACGACGCGGAGGAGCACCGAACAGGCGCGCATATTCGCGGTTGAACTGTGACGGGCTTTCATAACCCACGGCAAAACCTGCGCCGCTTGCCGTCGTGTTCCCTGACAGCATCAGGCGTCGTGCCTCCTGTAGCCGCAATTGTTTTTGATACGCTAACGGCGTCATTTTCGTCACTGCCTTGAAGTGTTCGTGGAGTGACGACGGGCTCATACCCGCGGCGGTGGCGATGTCCCCGATGCGGAGCGGCCGATCGAACCCGGTGCGGATCGTCGCGATAGCGCGGCTGACCTGATTGAGGTGGCTGTCGGCGACTGCCATGTAGCGAAGTGCAGCCCCGTGGGGACCCACGAGCAAACGGTACAGGATCTCCCGTTCGATCAGCGGCGCTAGCGCAGCGATGCTGTCCGGTCGATCCAGCAGACCCATCAGTCGGCACGCCGCGTCGACCAGATCGTCGTCGCTGCGATATACCGCGAGCGCCGGCAGATCGGCTTTCGGCGCCCGGCCGCCTTCCGCCAGGATGAGGTCCGCCAGCACGGACTGGTCGATGTCGATCTTGCAGCAGAGGTACGGCGTGTCACGATCCGCCTGGACGACGTGTCCGACGAGCGGCAGGTCGACCGAGACCAGCAAATAATGGGCGGCATCGTAGAGCAGGCTCTCTCCGCCGAGCGAGACTCGCTTGGCCCCTTGGGCAATTATGCAAAGCGACGCGTCATACACGGCTGGCAGGGGCACGGTCGGCTCATCGGCCCGGAACAGCGACAGTCGATGGATTGGCGTGCTGACCATGCCGGTTCTCGGGACATGGCGCGCAACCAGCGTGGCGAGGTCTGCGATCGTACTCATCATGGGACTGTGTCCGCTGCCAGCCATTCTCACAAGCGGAGGTGAGGTCGTTTCGGAGGATCGTGCAAGGATTGCGGAAGATCGGTCTCACGCTGGTAGGCAGTCCGGTTCCATCTGTGCGCAGCCTGCGAGGCGACACGAAAGGAACCATCATGAACGACGTCATCGACAAGACAGTGCTGATCACCGGCGCCTCAAGCGGTATCGGCGAGGCCACCGTGCGCGAACTGGCGGGCAGGGGCGCGCGTCTCTTCATCGGAGCGCGCAGGACCGATCGGCTCGAAGCGCTGGCGGCCGAACTCGGCGCCAACGTCGCGTGGCAGGTGCTGGACGTGACCGACGCGGCAAGCTTCGCCGCGTTCGCCGATGCGGCTGAAGCGCGGTTCGGGCGCGTTGACGTACTGATCAACAATGCCGGCGTGATGCCGCTGTCGCCGCTCGCTGCGCTGAAGCAGGACGAGTGGACGCGGATGATCGACGTCAACGTTCACGGCGTGCTGAACGGGATCGCTGCCGTGCTGCCGCGATTCATCGCGCAGAAGGCGGGCCACGTCGTCAACGTCGCATCGATCGCCGCGCATTTCGTGATGCCGAGCGCCGCGGTCTACTGCGCCACCAAATACGCGGTCTGGGCGATCACGGAAGGATTGCGCCAGGAGCATGATGACATCCGCACGACGATCATTTCGCCCGGCGTCGTGGCAACCGAGCTGGGCAACGACATCACCGATCCGGATATTGCCACTGCGCTGACCACATGGCGGCAAAAGTCGCTGACCCCCGACGCAATCGCACGCGCGATCCGCTACGCTTTGGAGCAGCCCGAGGGGGTGGACATCAACGAGGTCATCGTCCGCCCGACCGCAGCCGGCATGTAGGCGACGGTGCCAAACTCCGTCCGGGCGGACTTTCTGTCCCCCGGACTGGTCAGGTGGACGACCGTCTCGTCAATGGGTCAGCCAGAACCATTGGCGACAGTCCGGGTTGGAGAATGCGGATCGTCGCCCGGCATGATCGGCCCCAAAAATCAAATTATCCGTGCCTTATTTCGCAGGTCGGGGCGAAAGCCAGCCGCCATCCGCTAGCCAGTCTTGCAGGCGATCCGGCCAGTGCAGAATCGAGATCCGGTTCGACTCGTCGAGATTAAACGCATGGCCACTGTCGGCATACATGTGAAGTTCCGCCGACACGCCACTCTTGCGCAACTGTTCGTAGAGCGTGACCGTCGGTGCCGCGCAGCAAGGATCGCGGCTGCCGGCGACCAGGAACGCTGGGGGCGCGTTGTCGATGGCGGTCGCTGGGATGCCTCGCGGTCCGGGGAAGACCAACACTTGGAAATCGGGGCGAGCGGACTGACGGTCGATCGGATCGGCAGGTCGACGCTCAGCAGGCTCGGGATTGTCCGCGATCAGTGACACGAGTTCGCCGCCTGCCGAAAAGCCCATCGCACCGACGCGCGACGGATCGATGCCATAGTCTGCGGCATGCGCCCGGACCCAGCGCATCGCGCGCCGCGCGTCGTCCGCAGCATCGCCTTCGACCGAATATTTCGAGCCTGGCTCGTTCGCGAGGCGATATTTGAGCACGAACGCTGTCACCCCCATGCGGTTCAGCGCGGTCGCGACCTTCGTGCCCTCGTTCGTCCATACGAGTAATTTGTGCCCACCGCCGGGCATGATCACGATCGCGGCTCCGTTGCGGTTCGCTACGTCGGCGGGAAAGGCGAGCAGCGACGGATCGTGGATGTTGCGGACCCAATAGTCGCGGCCGATCTCCGCCTCGCCGCGGCGTGCCGCCGAACCCGGCGCGCCGTTGGGCCAGAGCTTGATCGCGGTGTAGCGGGGCGGCTGCTCCGGCGCCGGATCCTGTCCAGCCAATGACGTGGTTGCGAAGGTAGCGGAGGCCAGCAGCGCAATGGCGGTAAAAAGGGTGCGCATCACTTCACCTCCGCAGTCACCGCCATCGCCATCGCCGCGAAGCGGATCGGGCTCAACTGGTTCTGGTCGACGATGACGCTCAACCCCTGCGTCTCGAGCGTTTCGGCAGGGCTCACCGTCAGCGATTGCGCGTATGTCGCGCTGGAATATGCACAGAGGCTTACCGAAGCGAGGGCGGTGGCGATGCTCTTGCGGGACACACGTCTCTCCTGTCGAATATCGTGGCCGGTGGCGCGCTTAGTTGCGCGGCTCTCCGGTGGAACTGTCATAAAACTCGTGAGAGGGAGTTTACTGCGCCGGTTTCAGCCAGCCGTGCATCGCCATCCAGCGCGTGAATTCATCGAACCAGCCCGTGCTCGTGGTGGTCTTCGGGTACATGCCGAAGCCGTGACCGCCCTGTTCGAACAGGTGGAACTCGACCGGGCGCTTGGCCGCACGCCAGCTGTCGATCAGCCCATAGCCGCCATTGCCGAAGAAGGGATCGTCCGCCGCGAGCGCAACGAACATCGGCGGCGCGTCGGCCGGCACCGTCATCGCGGCGAGCGGACCGTAGATGTTCCCGATGAAGGCCGGCTTCGCATCCTGTCCGGCGACGGTCGTCGCCATCGTCAGCATCGCACCTGCGGAAAATCCGACCATGCCGATGCGGCTGGGATCGACATGCCATTCGCCCGCACGCTTGCGGACCGTGGCGAACGCTGCCCTCGCATCCGCGATCTGCGGCGCAAGGCCTGCCATCATCGCAGCGGCGTTCGGACGTGGCGGGCGCATACCCTGTGGCACCGGTCGCGCGAATGTTGCAAGATCCTGTGGTGTCGGGTTCAGGCGATACTTCAGGACGAAGGCGGCGACGCCTCTGGCGGCAAGTGCACGCGCCACGTCCCAGCCTTCGTTCTGCATCGACAGCGTCTGGAATCCACCGCCCGGTGCGACGATCACCGCCGTTCCAGTGGCCTTGGCGGGATCCGGCAGGAAGGGGGTTAGGGTCGCGACGGTGACGTTGCGGGCGAACACGCTGCCATATTGGCTGTGCCACGCCTCCGGTGCGGTCGCCCCCGGGAGTTTACCGGTACCAAGCGCGATGGCGTCGGGCTGCGCCGGAGTGGCGATAGACGCCATCTCGTCGTTCTGTGCCAGTGCCGGCGTGGTCGAGGCAATCATCAGGCTGGACAGGCACAGAAGCGGGTGTCCCACCCATCGACGAACGGCGTTTATGCGGAACCCGAATCCCATAGTCGCTCTCCCATTTTATCGTTCTTTTCGTGACGATATCGATAGCGCTACCACAGTACAATAGGTTCTGAACAGGTTTCCCCGGTAACCCGTCTACCCTGAATACTGACGAGAGTTAGAGTGCTCGGGATGACATGATCGCCGCCATGGGAGCCGTCCCGATGGTAGGACTTGGAAGGCATCAAAGGTCCACTGAACATCTCCCCCCAAGGTCATCGCGCGTTGCGAACGATCTCCTGGTCGACTCCCAATATTCAGCAGTGTTGATCATTGCGATGACGCAAAGCGGCGGCTAGCGCTGGTTTGTAATCCATAGAAAGGCCCTGTGATGCTCACCAAGCGCGCGTTTGTAGGAATGCTGATGGCGGGCGCCGCTCTGCCGCTGATCGACCCACAGATCGCCATGGCGGCAACCGGGACCGCCGATGACGACGCGCGGCTCCTGCGCTTTCTCGACGCCGCGTTCGATGCGAGTGTCGCGCTCAGTCCCGAGACACAGACTAGCCTCGGCCTGAAGACCAACTACGACAGGCTCGACGATAATACCGACGCTGCCGCACGGCGCGCACAAGCTTTGCAGGATGCGCAACTCGCCGACCTGCGACGCGGCTTCTCGGTCGATCGGCTTGGACCCGATGCTCGGCTGAGCTATCGATTGTTCGAAGCGCAGGTCGCCACGGATCGCCGTTAGTTCGCGTTCCGTGACTATGCCTTCCCGGTATCGACGAACGGCAGCCCGGCGGGCAATATCCCGGTTTTCCTCATCAACCAGCACCGCATCGCCACGGTAGCCGACGCTCACGCCTATGTGGCGCGGTTGCGTGATTCCCTGCGCGTCATGCGCGAGGTCGCCGCAACCATGCGCAAACAGGCGGCCAAGGGTATCGTGCCGCCAAAGATGGTTTTCACGCCTGCCCGTGGCGATGCCCGCCAAGTTATCACCGGAGCGCCGTTCGATAGTGGCGCGGACAGCAGCCTGCTCGCCGATTTCAAGGCGAAGGTCGGCAAGCTTGGCGTATCCGAGAGCATCAAGGCGGCGCTGATCGCGGATGCGGTAGCGGCATTGAAAGGGCCGTTCCGCCAAGGCTTCGACATACTCTTTGCCGCGCTCGACGAGATCGAGCCACTCGCCAAGGGCAATGACGGCGCGTGGAGCCTGCCGGGCGGCGACGCCTATTATCAAGCGCGGCTCGCCTATTACACGACCACCGACATGACAGCGGAGCAGATCCACCAGCTGGGGCTGGATCAGGTACGATCGATCCACGCCGAGATGACGGCGGTCATGAAACGGGCGGGCTTCACCGGATCGTTGCAGGATCTCTTCGTGGCGCTGCGGTCCGATCCGAAGTTCAAATACCCCAACACCGATGCTGGCCGTCAACTCTATCTCACCGACGCCCGCGCGGCCATCGCGCAGACCATGGCCGCCGCGCCCCGCTTCTTTCGCCGACTGCCAAAGGCGCCGCTGGAGGTACGCGCGGTCGAGACGTGGCGACAGGAAACTGCCGCGGTGGCGTTCTACGATCAGCCCGCCCCGGATGGCTCGCGGCCCGGCATCTTCTACGGCAATCTAGCGGACATGACGCAGGTGCAGAAGACTCAGGTCGAGGGGATCGCCCATCACGAAGGCGCGCCGGGGCATCACTTCCAGATTGCTCGCGCACAGGAGCTGACGGGCGTGCCGAAGTTCCGCCGCTTCGGCTATTACGGTGCGTATACCGAAGGCTGGGGCCTGTACTCGGAACGGCTCGCCAAGGAGATGGGCGCCTATCGCGACCCTTATTCGGAACTGGGGATGCTGGCGTTGCAAGTGTGGCGCGCGTGTCGTCTGGTGCTCGACACGGGCATGCATGCCAAGCGTTGGAGCCGCGATCAGGCGGTCGCCTATTTCACCCAGAATGCACCACTCTCGGCACGCGACGTGGTCAAGGAAGTAGATCGCTACATCAACAACCCTGGCCAGGCGACGAGCTACATGGTGGGCCAGCAGCGTATATCGGCGCTCCGGCATAAGGCGGAGACCGCATTGGGCGCGCGCTTCGACATTCGCGATTTTCACGAGGTGGTGCTGGCGCATGGCGCGCTGCCGCTCGAGGTGCTGGCGGAACAGGTCGATGCCTGGATCGGGGTGGCCTGAGACCTACGCCAAGGCTACCACGCGGCGAGGGGCGGATCGACGAACCTCGCCGCTTGATTAGCGATACAAAGGTCAGAGTTTGATGAGGCCAGACCGGCACGTGAGTTCTGGGACAAGCGCCTGAACGCCTGTATTTGAACACGCATTGACTACGATCAATGGAGCACGCGTAGTGGGTTATCCCGCAAAATCGAGCTATCGCTGCTCGCCTGCATGCTGATACTAAGCGGTCAAACGAGACGGCGACGGAAAGCTCCACGGCATTGACGGTCAATCGGCGACATATCGCCATCATCGCGCCGCCAACGGCCGGGCATATCAATCCGCTGGTGGCATTGGGAACATCGCTCGTCGAAGCAGGGCGTAGAGTCACGATAGTCCATCTGGCCGACGTCGCCTCGCTAGTGCCCAACGGTGGTGTCGGTTTTGCGGCGCTCGACCACCCGGCGGACTGCAAAGGCTTGTTGGCAGCATATTACCGGAAGCTGGCGCAGCCATCGGGCCCTGTCGGACTGACCAGGATGATCCGCGGCACGGCGTCCATGACGGAACTGCTATTGGAGGCTCTTCCAGCGGCACTGTCGAAGCTCGGGGTGGATGCGGTACTCGCCGACTCGGTCGAGCCTGCGGGTGCGCTGGTGGCACGACATCTCCGGCTGCCGTTCGTAACTGCCGTCACCGGCTTACCCTTGCTCCGAGAGCCAATGGTGCCGCCACCGTTTCTCGGGTGGGAATATCGTCCAACTGCGGCAGGCCTTCGTCGCAACAATGGCGGGTACGCCGTCAGCGACCTACTGATGCGGCCGATCGCGAAAGTCGTGTCGTCCTATGCGCGCCGGTGGAAGCTTGACCCCGACCCTAGGCATCAATGGTCGGACCGACTGCACGTCGCACAATGCCCGGCAGGCCTCGATTTTCCCCGTACGGCATTGCCACCGAGCTTCCGATACGGCGCGCCGTGGCGGCTGGACGAACCTTACGTCGATCTTCCGGAAGACGATGGCCGACCCCTGATATTCTGTTCGCTGGGATCGTTGCAGGGGGCACGCCGATCGTTGTTCGCCGCGATGACGGCTGCCTGTGCCGCGGTCGGCGCTCGTGCGGTGGTCGCGCATGGTGGCGGGCTGAGCGAGGCCGAAGTCACCTCGCTACCCGGGAGACCCATGGTGCGGGCATTCTGGTCTCAGACCCGTATCCTGCCCAAATGTTCGGCGGCGATTTTGCACGGCGGGTTCAATACCGTGCTGGACGCACTGGCCGCCGGCGTTCCGATCGTTGCGGTACCGCTGGCATTCGAACAACCCGCCACGGCCGCGCGGCTGAAGCGGATCGGGGCGGCGCGTATCGTATCGCCCGGCGAAGCAGACAAGGGCGGTCTCGAAGCGGCGTTGCGGCTCGTGCTGTCGGATCCATCGTACCGCCACGCGGCAAATTTGCTCGCCGCTGAAATGGCGGGGGCCGGGGGCGCTGCCGAGGCTGCCGCGCTGGTCGATTCGGCCCTCTTCGACGATGTCGACGCTATGCCGGCAAGGCTGAGTCCATTAGATGGGGAGCCCGCCTGCGCCGCGTAATGTGGCGGCTCGCAATGATGGCAGGTGGTGCGAGAAACAGCCCCATGATGACGTCGACCCCGTAGTGACCGCCGAAGACCGGCGTCGCGACGATCGTAAGTATCGCCCATACCCGGCCCGGAACCGCAAGCCGCGGCATCGCGCCGAACGCCCAGATGAAGATGGCGGCGAGCGTCGCATGGAAACTGGGAAAGCTGACGATTCCCATGAGCATCGTGAGATCGAGCACGCGTAGCGACCCATCGCGAAGCCCAGATATCAGCCCCTGTTCAAGCCAGGCTATGGATGGCCAGAGATGTGCGTACCTGGACGGATCGAATAGATTGCCCATCGCCGGAGTAAGGCCCGAAATCAGTATCGTGACGAAACCGGACAGGATCGCGGCACAGACCATCGTCCTCAGGGTGTCGAATTTCCCCATGCCGCTCAGCGCTACGATGACGACGATCATCTGCAAGGTGAGGCTGTGATACGCCAGTCCAAGCAGCCAAATCACAGGAGGGGATTTGTCGAGCAACGCCAACACGACCGGCCAGTTGAAACCGATCGCGCGATCGGCGGCGGCTAGGCGGGCATCCCACAACTGCCCTGCGTTTGCTGCCAGGGCATACGCCAGAACGACGCCTAGCACCGTGAACAGCGTCATTTGGAGAAACGCTCGCGCGCCGGCGACGAGACGCGGCCGCGCGGTGTACTTGCCGATCGCCAGCCCGAGGGCGAGTGCCATCACCGCTGCCATCGCGGGAGCCGCTCGGATCGGATCCACAGTGAAGCTGTGATGATATTGGGCGACGAGGAAGCTCATCAACATGGCCCCGATTAACACCCAGGAGGGAGTCTCTCGGTGGTCGGCGCGGAACAACAGGGCAGTCATACCGGTCGAACGCAGCGTGCCACCTTGCGGTGCCCGGACAGGTCGATTTCGACCACATTACATGAACATCGCACGATCCGGAGGCGACGTGGTCCGGAGCGCAGAATGGCATCGCCATCACCGGCTGAGGATTTTTTGTCACGGAGCGCCCTCGCATAGCCGGCAGGTAGCGGTTATGTGTGCATCATGCTGAATTCGCTGCACCCGTTCATCGTCATTTCGTGCGATCGAGCAAAGTGACCTGGTTCGAAAAACTCGCGATCGTCGTCTTCATGGTGTTGTTCATGGAGTGCTTCGCGTGGGCGGCGCATCGTTACGTCATGCACGGCTGGGGCTGGGGCTGGCACAAGTCGCATCACGAAGATCACGAGGGCTGGTTCGAAAAGAACGACCTGTATGCGGTCGTCTTCGCGGTCGTGCCGATCGTGTTGTTCGTCGTCGGGCTCTGGTGGGAGCCGTTGTGGTGGGCAGCGCTCGGCATCACGGTGTACGGTGGCATCTATGCCTTCGTGCACGACATGCTCGTGCACCAGCGCGGCGGCTTCCGCTGGGTGCCCAAGCAAGGGTATTTCAAGCGCCTGTTGCAAGCGCACCGCCTGCACCACGCGGTAGAGGGCAAGGACGGTACCGTCAGCCACGGCTTCCTGTTCGCGCGGAAACCTGCGGTGCTGAAGGCACAGCTGCGCGCGAACGCCGATCCGCAGCGACGCGCGGTACGTGCTGACCAAACCGGAAACCTCGTCTCGGCAGACGCGAAGAAGTGAGCGTGACGGTTCGCCAATCGGAGGCCCTGCGGCATCAGACCCGTGTCGGCGTGTCGCTGTCCGCCGCGATCGTCGTAGCGTGGCTGGCGATCCACATAACCGGCATCTTTTTCTGGCGATGGAGCCCGGATGTAATTCCCTTGGCCATCGTGATGGTCATCGTCCAGACTTGGCTGAGTACCGGATTGTTCATCGTCGCGCATGACTCGATGCACGGTGCGCTGGCGCCCGATCGACCACGCCTGAACCGGGCGATCGGCGCGACCTGTCTGTCGCTCTATGCCTGCCTGTCTTACGCATCACTGTTGCCGCAACATCATCTGCATCACAAGGAAACCGGACGAGCGGGGGACCCCGATTTTCACGGTGGCGATCCAAGTCTCAGCGGCTGGTTCCTGCAGTTCTTCAAGACCTATTATTCGCACGGGCAGATCATCCGGATAACCGTGGTCGCGCTGATCTATACGCTGCTGCTCGGGGCACCGCTCGGCAACATCGTCATCTTCTGGGCATTGCCGGCCCTGGGTGCCGTGGCGCAGTTGTTCGTGTTTGGGACGTGGTTGCCGCACCGGGAGCGCGCGACTCCTTTCGCGGACGCTCACCGCGCACATAGCATCGACGTGGGCCCGGTATTGTCGCTGCTGACCTGCTTCCACTTCGGCGGCTATCATCACGAGCATCATCTTTCGCCGGGAACGCCGTGGTGGGGGCTTCCGTCGCGGCGCCGCGCTCTTGCCGGGCGAGCCGCCGATCACAGAGTCGTCGAGGATCACGCATGACGCTCGCCATCATTCTCTCCGCCGTCGCAATGACCGTCATCGTCGGCGTTCGCTATCTCCTTGTGTCGGGCGCGTTCGCCTGGATCACGGTACGCAAGCATCCGGGATTGTACCTCGGGCTGGACCCGCAGGTCCGTCGCGAAATCATCTGGAGCCTCGCGTCCGCAGCGCTTTACGGGATCCCGGCGGGCGTCGTCGCCTGGGGATGGCAGCATCATGGCTGGACGCAGGTATATTCCGACATCCACGCCTATCCGCTCTGGTACCTGCCCGTATCGGTTTTCCTATATCTGCTGCTGCACGATGCCTGGTTCTACTGGACGCACCGCTGGATGCATCGTCCGAAACCGTTCAAGCTGGCGCACGCGCTGCATCATGCCAGCCGCCCTCCGACGGCATGGGCCGCAATGGCGTTTCACCCGATCGAGGCGCTGACCGGCGCGGTGGTCATCCCGCTGCTGGTGTTCTTCGTTCCGATCCATATCGCCGGTCTTGGCATCGTGCTGACGATCATGACGGTGATGGGAGTCACGAACCACATGGGATGGGAGATCTTCCCGCGTTTCATGTGGTCTGGCCCGCTGGGCGGGTGGCTGATCACGGCCAGCCACCACCAGCGGCACCACGAACTCTACGGCTGCAACTACGGCTTGTATTTCCGCCATTGGGACCGGTTGTGCCACACCGACCGCGGCGTCGGCGATTTCACGAAAGAGCATGCGCGCGCGGCACGTCGCGTTGAAGTGGCGAACTCCTAGCCGGATCGATGGACGGGCGTCGAAGCGCCCGCTCGCTCGTCAGTTGATCGGCACACCCCCGGTGACCGCGATCACTGCACCGGTCATGTAGCTTCCCTCCGACGACGCGAGAAGGACATACGCCGGAGCAAGCTCGGCCGGCTGTCCCGCGCGACCGAGCGGGGTATCCTGGCCGAGTTTTTCCAGTTCCTCCGGCGACTTCGCGATGGGCTGGATGGGCGTCCAGATCGGGCCGGGCGCCACGGCGTTGACGCGAATACCCTTCGCAACGAGCAGATTAGACAGCCCGACCGTCAGGCTGGAGATCGCGCCCTTGGTCGCGGCGTAGACGATCATGCTCTTGGTCGCGACCTTGGCCTGCTCGCTGGTGGTGTTCACGATCGCCGACCCTGGCTTCATATGCGGCGCCGCGGCCTTCGCCAGACGGATCATCGCGAACACGTTGGCCGCGAAGGCGCCCTGCATCTCATCGTCGTCGATGCTGTCGAGATCCTCGTTCATCGTCTGCGCTGCGGCGTTGTTGACCAATATATCGATCCCGCCAAGGTCGCTGACGGTCCGCTCCACCAGCGCGACGCAGTGATC
The DNA here is from genome assembly GCF_059691795.1 of Sphingomonas sp. 320_CC. Classification (NCBI taxonomy): domain Bacteria; kingdom Pseudomonadati; phylum Pseudomonadota; class Alphaproteobacteria; order Sphingomonadales; family Sphingomonadaceae; genus Sphingomonas; species Sphingomonas sp. 320_CC. The sequence continues at coordinate 88,513 of NZ_JCAWAE010000004.1, forward strand.
GCGGTAGCGAATGTCGCCCGGCAGCAATACGCATCGCTGTCCTGCCTTTTCCACCCAGGCGCGTGTATCTTCGGCGTCTTCGTGCTCGACGGCGAGATACGAGATCGCGACGTCCGCGCCTTCACGTGCATAGGCGATGGCCACCGCCTTGCCGATGCCGGAATCACCGCCGGTGATGAGCGCGACCTTCCCCTTCAGCAGCCCCTTGCCGACATAGCTTTCCTCGCCGTGGTCGGGCTTGGTCTTCATGTTGGAGACAAGCCCGGGGCGCGGCTGCTGCGGTTCACCAGGGAAGCTCGTCGGGTGGCTGGTGCGCGGATCATCGGTCATGGAAAGCGTCCTGCTGTTCGGGTCGCTGAAGGAACGGTCCTCCGATCGTTAAGTGCCGCCTACGTCGAAGTCCGTTGATGATGACCGATCGATCGTCGAGGCCGGTGTACTCAGCGGATATCGGCGCGGCGGGTGGGGGCGTGAAAATCCGCGGGCTTGTCGGCGATCCAGCGCAAGAAGCGACTGATATCCGGGCGTGCTTTCAAGACATCGAGGTCCGCGAACTCCGTCGCCAGATCCTGGTTCGAGACGCTGGCATGAATGATACGGTGACAGATCGGATGAACCGGCATGACCTCCGTACCACCCCGGCTTTTCGGAATGCGGTGATGCCATTCCACCTTTCGCCCCAAGGGCCGCTCGCACAGCCCGCATCGCCCGGCATCTTCGGCAGCGATCGTCCGCGCCTCCGCCTCCAACAATCCTGCCATCCGCTTCACACGTCCGCCCATGGTTCGAATATGGTGAATCGTGGAGGAATGACTAGCAGGTACAGTGGCTTATCAGACGAACCGTGACATGTTTCGCCGGAGGGCTATCCACCAGAAGTAGGTAAAGCCCCGGGCCTTATGGCGCAGCCGAAACCAGTAAAACCGTTTGATGCCGGCATGCGTCTTCACAGGCCGCGTCCAATCGAAGCGAACGGCAAGGATATCCTCGACGACGGCACGAAGCGCGCGTCGGTCGGAGACGAAATACTTGGCGTACAGCGCGCCGTCGCCAAAGCTGTACCCTGCGAGCAACCGTGTCTCGTCTTCAATATCACGGCGACCATGGTGATGATCGACGACCATCAGCGGGTCATAGAGCACCGCAACGCCGAGGCCTGCGGCACGAAACAGGAAATCCGTATCCTCCGCGGAGACGAATGGCCCGCCCGCCCCGAACCGTTCGTCGAAGGATCCCGTCAACCGCGGGACATCCGCGGTGAACGCCAGATTTGCCCCCATGATGAACCCGCCCGGAAACCCGTGCGACGGCGCGACCATGGGATGGTCTTCTAGCTTGATCGTGACGGGGAGATCGGCCGGGTTGCCGAGCAGGATGCGACCGCCGATGATCGCCGGCCCGTTGGCCCTTTCGAACGCGGCGCAGACGGCCGCGAAATAGTCTTGATGCAGGACGCAGTCGTCGTCCGTCATCGCGATCATTCGCCCGGTGCACCGCGCAAGCCCAGTATTTCGCGCGCGGGCGAGCCCAGGATGCGGTTCGTGGACGAGGTGGACCGGGAAAGTCTGTCGCGAGCGCCATTCCGTTAGTCGGTGCGGCGTGTCGTCGACCGAGCCATTGTCGACCAGGACGACCTCCACGGTCGTGTTTCCGGCATACGCTGCCGCGCTCTCCACGGACTCTAGCGTAGCCGCCAGCGAGCCGGCGCGATTGCGCGTGCAGACGAGCAGGCTGACGTCGATGGCGGCAGTCACCGCGCGCCGACGAGCTGCTTGGCAAGAACCATGGCGTGTTCGATCGTCGAGGCCCTCGTCACGATTGCGTCCGGGGCAGGCCAGGCGGCGAGATATGCGGCGATCTTGCCGTAGTCGTTGTCGAGAACGACGTGCGGAATTCCCAGGAGGTCGGCGAGGATGTGACCGTGCAGCCGGTCCGTCACGACAACCCGCCCCTGCGCGAGCAATCGCAGTCCGCGGTCGACACGTGCGACGGCTTGGGCTTCGCGTGCTTTGGCATCGACTCCGACCGGTAGATCGGCATCGTCCCACAGCCAGTCGACGACGGTCGCAGTATCGGCCGATGGTACCGCATAGCCTTGCCGCTCGTCATCGGTGCGCATCAGCATCAGCACGTCGCATTGGGCCGCGTCGCGCGATTGCTCGCCGAGCGCATACGCCGAGTCCGGGGCGAGGTGTGACGGGCAGATCAGATGCTTGCGGGCGAAGTCCAGGCTGCGGGTATCGCGGACGTACAGGACGAAATCCGGATGGTCTCCGACCAGCGCGGCGAACCGATCCACTTCGGAAGGCACGCGAAAATGGATCGACTGCGGTAGCTGCACGACCGGTCGGTCGCGGACCCTTGCCAAGATATCCTCGCGAAACCGCTGGTGATGCGGCCAGATGTCGCCAAGGTTGCCGCCGCCATGCAGGAACAGCACGCCGTCGGGGCAGACACTACGAAAGGCATCGAGATCGAAATCGTGCCAGGTCGAAACGTAGCACGGATCGCGCTCTGTTATCTCCCGCAGCATCGCCAGTTCGCCGAGCCAGATCGCGCTGTCGCCGACGTTCGCATGGTCCGGAAAGTCGACCAGCGCATAGCGAGAACCAAGCTCGACATGCGTCCGGTATAATGCGGAGAGCAGCGCGTGCTGCTCTCCCAGATGGTCGCTGTTCGTCATGCGACCCGCCCTTGTTCGTGACCGACCACGTCACGGTAGAGGTCCTCGCATCGATCGAGCCACCGATCACGGGTAAAGGCCGTCTCGACCCGATCGCGTTGCGCGGCGCGGGGTCGTTGGATAGCCGCCGTGATCGCGTCGGCAAGCGCGGAAACATCTCCGGGTGGTGCGAAACACCCTGTCTCGCCGATGACCTCGCGTAACGCGCCGCGGTCGAATGCCGCCACGGGCAGACCGCATGCCATCGCCTCGACCGCGACCAGGCCGAATGGTTCGTCCCAGCACGGCGTGAACACGAACACCGAAGCGCGACCCATCTCCGCCGCAAGCGCCGATGCATTTAGATGTCCGCCATAACGAATGCGGCCGTCCAGCAGCGGCGCGACGTCGGCTTCCCAATAGTCGCGATCGTCGATTGGACCGAACAGCGTGAGCGGGACGCCGCCCATCCGAGCCGCCTGCGCTGCGCGATGTGGCGCCTTGTCCGGCGTCATCCTGCCGCACCAAACCGCGCTGCCATCGCCTCGCGCGACGAACGGCCACGCGTCGAGGTCGATACCGTTATGCAATACCGAGGCTTCACACGGCGGGCCGTCCGGCCACCAGGCGGCAAGTTGGTGTGCCGAGGTCGCGGTCAGGCGGTGGGTCGGCGCGACGCTGGCGTGCACGAACCAGCGCAGCGCGTCGTAGGGCGGGACGTGCAGCGACGTGACGGTCGGGACCGCCGCGGTCCGCGCCGGCTCGAGCGGGAAGCGGTGCAGGCTGTTATTGTGCACCACGTCGAAACCACCGGCGGCGATCCGGTCGCAGGCAGCGGCATAGCCGTCGTCGAGATGCGCGATCAGCGGCACGAAACCACGGTGCTCGGCCCCCGGAAAGGTGCGTTCGTAATGCTCGGGGATCACGGCATCGATCGTAAATCGCGGATCGCTGTCCCCTGAGGCGAACAGCACGACGTCGTGGCCGCGCGCCTGGAGACCCGCCACCAGATGCCAGCATTGCGATTCCATCCCGCCAGCAAAGGGTTGGGCGATAGGCTGGCGGACATGGCAGAGGACCGCGATCCTCATTCGGCCGCCGCGGCTCTCTCGCTTGCCGCCAATCGGTCTTCGAGCAGGCGAATAACGGTCGCGGTATTGGCATAGGGCTGATGGCTCTGCTGCCCGGTCAGCGCGAGATCGGCGGCGTCGGGGCGGCGCAGGATGCGGATCGGCCGACCTGGGGTCGGATCAATCAGGCCCATCAGGCGGAATGCCTGAAGCCAATGGCCCATCGTCCGGTAGCCCCATTTGGTCTCGAACAGCTCGGCGTTACGCACGACGCTGTCGAGATGGTGCACCGGGGGCATGTGGTGCGGATGATATTGGTGATAGGCCAGACCGCCCTTGATCCACGCGATCTGCACGCCGGCCTCGTCGAGCGCCTTGCCGAAATCGGTATCCTCGCCGCCATAACCGACATAACGCTCGTCGAAGCCGCCCAGACTTAGGAACGTCGTCCGCCGCATCGCGAAATTGAGCGACCAGAAACAGCGATAGTCGGTGCAGATCTCGATGCCCTGCGGCGGGGGACCGCGGCGGTCCGAATGCTTCACCGCGATCTCGGCGAACCGGTCATACTGCCAATCGCCGTCGGTCGCGCCGCCCGGCAGGTACAGGACCTCGCCCATCAGCAGCCCGTCGAACGTGTCGAGGAACCCTGCGTAATCCGCCAGCAGCGTGGGCGTCGGGATACAGTCCATATCGAGGAAGACGATGACGTCGCCGGTCGCCGCGCGGGCCGCGACGTTACGTGCGGAGGCGAGGGGAAGGGCGTCGGCGACGACCTGCATCTGGCGGATCGGGAACGGCGCCTCTGGCAGGTCGTACAGGTCGTCCTGCATCACCGCGACGATCAGCTCGGTCGGCGGCAGCGTCTGGCGCACCAGCCCACGGACGACGTTGACGAGATGGTCTGGACGCCCCTTGCCCAGGGTAACGACGGAAACTTCGGTCATGATGATGGCTCTGCTTGGAATTGGGGACGCGCGGCGGTGGTGGCCGGTCGATCAGAACGCTTGGAGGGGGTAAAAACGTTCCTCGACGATCCGCTCGGTCCGCTCGGTCATCGCTTCCACCCCACCGAACTGGAAGCCGAGCTGCGACGTGTACGCGGCACAGGCGGCGATCCGACGTGCGCGTGTCTCTGGCGTTAGGTGTTCGATCACCGCGGGCATGGCGGCAACGCGGTCTTCGCGATCGGCATAAGGCCAGTCTTCCCATAGCAACACGGTGTAATCGGCAGAGGACCGCCGGATCGCCTCCAGAACGACGTGATGGTCGACATGGTTGCCAAGGCACAGTGGCCCGAGGACGAGATCAGGCCGTTCCGTCGCGAGAAGCTCGGCTAGTGAAGCCGCGACATCGACGACGATCCGGTCGTCGGGCAGCCGTGCCGCGAACAGCATCTTTGCCAAGGTGTAACCACGGTGCGGCGCCTCCAGGAACGGCAGATGGATCGCGCGCGCACCAAGCGCTTCGCACGCCACGTGATCCTCGGCACGGCGCAGCGCCATATAGTCGACGTCCGCGCCAAGCCCCTTGTCGAGCTGGCACGCGAGCGCGAACCCGGTCGGCTGTGCGACGTTGCCGGTAAAGCACGTCGCGACGGTGACATCCCAGCCCTCGTCGACGCGCGACGCCAGCAGCCCGCCGGCGGAGAAGGCGGCATCGTCCAGATGCGGCGATATCGCTAGCAGCTTCATCGATCGCTCACAGGAGATGCGGCTCGCTGCGGAAACGGCAGGGCGTGATCGGCAGGTCGGTGTCGAAGGCGGCTTGCGGCTGGTTACGCAGGTCGCGGTAGATGCCGACGATCTGCTGCCCGACCGCGTCCCAGCTATACACTCGGCGGCATTCTTCCAGCGCGGCAGTCGCCAAGCGCGTGCGGAGGTTCGTATCGGTAATGACGCGGGTCAGCGAGGCTGCCAGCGCCGGCACGTCGCCGGGATCGGTCAGCAGCCCATTCTCGTAGTCGCGGACGCAGTCGACGACGCCGACAGCTTGGCACGAGACGACCGCGAGGCCGCATGCCATCGCCTCGAGGATGGTGTTCGAGAACCCCTCGGCATAGGTCGGCGACACGAACACGTCGTGTTCGCGGTAGAGTTCGGGGACCGCGTCATAATCCGCATAGCCGCTGAACGTCACGCGCGCAGTAAGCCCGAGTTCGGTCGCGAGCGTTTGCGCGGGGTCGACGTCAGGGCCGATGCCGGAGATGGTCGCGTGCCAGTCGCCGCGCACGTCCGGCAGCGCCTGGAGGAAGTCGAGCACGCCTTTGCGGCGGTCGACGCGGCCGTGATAAAGCAGGCGGACCGGACCTTCGGGCGCAACACTGGATGCCGGCGTGAAATGGTCGGTATCGACTGCCCCCGGAACGATCGTGAACCGGTCGAGTGGGGTGCCGAGCCGATCGTGGACTTCGCCCGCGAAACTGTTGCCGCCGATCAGCAGCGCGCCGGCATGATCGAGCACGCGGACCATCGCGAGCCGGTGCGTCTCGCAGCACGAGCCGACCCAATGCCCGTCACCGCCCTGGATCGACACGACGCAGGGCAGTCCGAGCCGGAGGGCTGCGATCATCGTCGCCCAGCCGGTCGGATAGCCATATTGCGCGTGGAGCATGTCGAACGGATTGACGGCATGATCGCGTGCTATGGCCTCGACGATTGCGTCGATATCGCGCTCGAAATCGCCGCCATCCTGTTCGCCCAGCGCTTCGAGGCCGACGACGCGCACGCCCCGAACCGGTGGCGGGGGGCCGCCGCCATATACGCGCGCGCGCGCGGGATCGCCATAATATTGGCTGATCATCGTCACGTCGTGGCCCGCCGCGACAAGCTGGCGCAACAGGTTGATCGCGTAGATCGACATCCCCGATATCGCGGGGAAGAAGCGGCGCGAGACGAAGCAGATCCGCATCAGTTAAGCGCCGCGCGAAGATAGGCGATCGACTCCGGAATAGCCTGATGCGCGCGGGGGCTCTCGCGCGACAATTCGACGCAGACCAGTTTGTCGAAGCCGATCGACTCCAGCGCGGTGAGGATGGCGGGAATGTCCATGTCGCCCTGGCCGAAGGGGAGGTGCGTATGATCCCCGCGGCGCATGTCTTCGACCGCGACGGTACCGAGACGGTCGGCATAGGCGTGCACCGCGGCGTCGGGCGCTATATCCTGCGTGACGAGGCAGTGGCCTGTGTCGAGCGCTAGCCGCAGGTCCGGATGGCGGAGCGCGAGTTGCGCATAGTCCGCGACGGTCTCGATCAGCATGCCGGGCTCGGGCTCGAGGCTGACGGGGATGCCGGTGCGAGTGGCATGTTCGACAACCTTGCCGAGCCCCGCATCGAGCCAGTCGAGTGCGTCTTCACGCGCGATACCAGGCTTCGGTACGCCCGCCCAGAACGACACGGTCTCGGCATTCAGAATCGCTGCGACCTCGAGCGCGCGGGCGAGGAACGCAACGCGGCGGTCTCGGCCCTCTGAGTTTGCCGTGACCAGCGTCGGTTCATGCTTGTCGCGCGGATCGAGCAGATAGCGCGCGCCGGTTTCGATCACCGAGCCCAGCCCGAGCGACCGCAACAGCGCGCCGACCCGCTCCGCCTCGCGCGTCCAATTGTCGGCAAAAGGATCAAGGTGATGATGATCCAGCGTCAGCGCGACGCCGTCATAGCCGGCGTCGGCGATCAGGTGCAGCGCGTCGTCGAGCCGGTGGTTGGCCGCGCCGTTGGTGTTGTAGGCGAACCGCAGCGTCATCGTGCCGCCTCCGTCTCGAGGCTCTGTTCGGACCAGGCAACGTGATGCGCTTCGGGCTCGCGGTAGAGCGGATAGAGCGGGCCGACGATTTCGTCCGCCAGCGCGGTATCGAAGAACGGCTGGCCCCCGAGCCGCGCGACTGCTTCCTCGGTGAGGCGGACGGGCAGGCGCGTCGCGCTTTCTTCGCCGCCGAAGCTGACCAGCGGGCTGTCGAGCGCGACCAGCTTGGCGACGTTGCGCTCGCCGATCCGGTAATAGCTCATCGTCTCGACTTCCATGCCGGGCACGATCACCTTGACGACCGCGACGCTGGCATCCGCGGGGGACATGTCGACGTAGAGAATGTCGAACCCGGCCGCCTCGACCGCCTCTCTCGCCAGTCGTCCCCGCGCGCGCGCATCGGGAACATCCGCGCGGGGCAGGTCGGCAAAGGCGTGGCGGCTGCGCTCGGCGAGCATCGTGCCGGCGAGCCAGTCCCTGAGCGTCGCTGCGTCGACATCGGTCCAACGCTGCATTTCCGAGAACGCGCGGCCATCGCTCGATTTAGCGGCACCGCCGGCTTGCGCCATGAACCGGTCGATATAGCCGGGTGGCGCGATCGTCTCGGCAAGCGCCATCGGGCCGTGCGCGAAGGCTTTGCGCGCGCGGCTGGCGGCGTATTCGGCGATCGCCTTGGCCAGCGCCTGCACCGCGTCGGGGTGCGCCGCCTCGCCGCAGGCCGTTGCCATGATCGGCACCGCGGGTTCGCGCGCATCGACACCGACGCAATAGACGTTGGCGAGGCCGAATTCGTCGGTCGCGAACTTGGGGATCACGCGGACGTCGGCGGCGGCGAACCGGTTGATCAGGTCGCTGATCTCGGCAGGCAGGCTTTCGGAGAGGTCGATCGCGACGCCGCGGTCGAGCGCGCGGAACAGCAACCCGTTGCCGTCGCGCTGGAGGATCTCGCACAATCCGTGGCCGATCGCCCAGTCGAGGTCCGGCCCCGCGCCCATCCCGTTCGAGATAATCGTCGTGAACGGCACGTAGCCGGGCGCCAGTTCCTTGGCGGAATAGGCGGCGAGGTCGATCGGTACGAGGACGCTTGAGCCGTCCGCCCACCGCCTGGCCTCGACCCAGTCGAGCGGCGTATTGCGGTCGACCGGGGATCCTGCGGGAAGGCACAGCGTCAGCGGATCGGCGATCCCGCGCTCGCCGCGTTCGCGGACGAGGTCGGCATAGCTGCCGTGCGTCTTGCCGCGCGCTGACAGGGTGAGCGTCGGCCAGACCATCTCGGCGATCTCGCCCAGCGCACCCAGGATTGCGGCCTCGTCGGTCGCCCCATAGCCGACGCCGTACGGCATGATGCCGCCGAGGTCCGCGGTCTCCGGGAACAGCGCGACCACCCAGACGGGGATGCCGACGCGGTCGATGCCGTCGATCGGAAACGCGACGATGTCGCCGGCAGGGAACGCATCAAGATACAGATGGCAGGCCGCGCCGAGTTGCTCGGGAAGGCCGGTGATAGTGCGGGTCATAGCGGAATCCTCTTCACGCCCGGCGCACGAGCCAGCGCCTCGTCGAGCACGGCGACAGCGACGTCGCGACCGACTTCGGGGGCATATTCGAACGGGGTCAGGACGGCGTCGAACGCCAACGGTGCGATCACGTCTCGGTACTGGCGGATCTCGCCATGCGTCAGCGGGATGTCCTTGTGGAACGCCTTGTGGCTCGAGATCGCGTGGCTGACGCCTGCCGCGTCCTGGTCGATCTTGAACATGTCACCGCAGAACAGGCGTTTACCGACCGCATCGTGGAGCGCCGCCTGGCCTTCGTAATGGCCGCCGACGTGATGCAGCGTATAGCCTGGGGCGATCTCCAGCACGTCGTCATACGGCGTTGTGACGCGGAACGCCTTGGTCATGCCGAGGTCGTCCTTGTGGATCGCAAGCATCTCCGGCGCGCATTCGCGCTGGAGCTGGAACAGCGCGCCATAGCCATGCGCATGACTGGCCGCGAGATAGCGTATGCCGCCCAGCCGTTCGATCTGTTCGAGCATCGCAGGCGAATAATAGGGCGCAGCTTCGAAAGCGATGTTGCCGCCCTCTCGGACGATCAGCCAGCCAGTACCGCCGAGCCCGAGATGCGGTGTCGTGGTGAAGGCCCAGAGATCGTCGGCCACCTGTCGCCAACTGCCGTCATGGCTTGCGGCAACATCCTGTTCGGGGAGGAAGCGCCAACCATCCTCGGGCAGGTCGTTGCGCGTATCGTTGCACACCGGACAGTCGGCGGGCGCGAAATGGCGCTGCCAGAAACCGCAATGCGCGCAGGCATACCAGCTCAGAGGCATGATCGCGCCTCGGTATAGGCGGCGTCGAAAAGGCGCATCAGCGACAGGTCCCTGTGGATCGAGAAATCATGCGCATCGCCGCGGACGGCGGCGGCGAACGCGGCGGCTTGCGCGGTGAATGGCGACAGCGCGGCGTCGAAGGGGAGGGCGGTCTCGTTCCCGGTGCGTGCGCAACGCCGCATCACGGTGCCGCCTTCGGTCTGGCCCATCGTGTCGGTCGCGACGAGCAGGCCGTCCTCGCCGAGGATTTCGAGCCGGCGGCGGGGCAGCACTTCGGGGCAGTTATAGGCGACATGGCTCTGGACCAGGATGCCGCCTGCGGTGCGACCCGACAGGATGCCGCCATCGTCGACCGGATAGTCATGGATGCGCCGCTGCAGGTCGATATGCAGGCGCACGAGCGGTTCGTCGACCAGCATCGCCGCGAGATCGAGGCCGTGCAGTGCGAGGTCGATGACCGCACCGCCGCCCGCGGCCGCCGGATCGGCGCGCCAGTTGCAGCCGCCGCCTTGGCTGGACGGCGACCAGCTCGGGTCGACCCAGCAGGCGTAGACGATCCGTACCGCGATCGGTCGGCCGATGGCGCCGTCGCGGATCGCCTCTGCCATCGCGCGATGTGCGGGGTGATGGCGCTGGTCGAACGCGGTGCCGTAGAGGTGCCCCGCGACTACCGATCCGATGGCTTCGGCATCGGCCAGCGTCGCGGCGATCGGCTTTTCGCACAGCACTGGCACGCCCGCCGCTACGGCGGCCCGCACCGGATCGGCATGAAGATTATTGGGCGTGGCGACGTAGATGCAGTCGAGTGCCGCATCGGCCAGCATCGCCTCGGCGGTATCATAGGCGAGGATGCCGCCGGACAACGCGCTGGCCTGCGCGATCGGCGAGGGGTCGGCGATCGCGACCAGCGTCCCGCCGGCGGCTGCGATGCCCGGCGCCATGTAATCGCGCGCGACCCAGCCGAAGCCGACGATCCCCCAGCGCATGCTTACCACCGCGCCGGCAGGTCGAGGATACGGCGGTTCCGCGCCGCATCACCATCATCCGACAGCCATGTGCACGCATCGCCATATTCCGCGCGGTAGCGATCGGAGGGCCAGTCCGGGGTATCGCCGTCGAGCAACGGATTCGGTTTTAGAACCGCATCGACGAGAGGCATCGCCAGCCCGCCGGTCAGGGCACGCGCAGCGCGGCCATCCGCCTCGACGCCATCCGCCTCAATGATCGACCATGCCTCGATAGCGGAATCGTCAGACCATCGGGTCGCTACGGGCGCATCGCTTGCGAGCAATGCACGACGCAATTCGCGCTCGTCATAAACGACGGCATCTGGAAACAGCGCTGCCCATTCTGCCGAAGCACGTGCCGGTCCCATTGCCCCGCCAGAGACGGCGGCGTTGTGGAGATGGCTCACGGCAAGCACGCCGCCGGGTGCGACGGAATCACGCAGCAGCCCGGCGATCCGCGGCTGGTCGGGCAGGAAATAAAAGGCATCGTGACACGCGACCAGGTCAAACTTGTGCGTCTCCATTGGCCACGGAGCGGCCGCGTCGAACACGACATACTCTGCGGTCGACGCGACCCAGTGCTTTGCAAGCCAGCATTTCGAGAACACGACGTCTGCGCCGACGCACGCGACGCCTCGCGCTGCCAGCTCGCGGAGATAGTGGCCAATCCCGCACGCCAACTCGAACCCGGTCCCGGGCTGCCGCCAATGCGCCTCGACCAGCGCGAGCCCGGCGAGGTACGTCGGATCGCTCCAGCGATGCGCGAAATAGTCCGCGACGGGCCCCATCCGCAGCAAATTCATCGCCGCACGCAACGACAGCGTGTCACGCTCGCGCACCAGCTGCTTCAGCTCGCCGAGATCGGTCGCAGGGCCGGTCCACCACGCATCCTGATCGGTCAGCAGCGCGACCAGCGCATCGTCCGGGCAGCCTGCGTCGAGATGGTCGAGCGCCACCGCCACCAGCCCCTCGCTGTCGGTCCGCAGATACGGGATGCCGTCGACCACCGGCCAGCGCTCGCCAGGTGCGGCCAGCGAATGCGGCGTATCCGCGACGAGCGGCCGTCCGGTGACGGGCGAACGATAGGTCACAGCAGGCCGACGTCCGCCAGAACGCGGTCGTGGAACGTCTTGACTGGCCCGGCGTGGACCAGTTCGTAGGTATGCAGGACGCTGTCCATCGTCGCCGACGCAGCGCGCGTGTGCTGTTCGATCTCCAAAACACGGTCTAGGACGTCGGCGGCGTGGAACGCGCGTGCCGCGGGCGTCGCGTCACCCGCAATCGGCAAGATCGCCGCGCGAACCTGCGCCGCGACCGCCGGGTCGAGCATCGCCATCGCCTGCTCGCGCGCTGCGTCGATCACGCAGTCGAGCAGGTCGCCGAGCAGCACTTCGCCGGTGAACCCCGCGTCGGGCATCGCCGCATTATGGAAATGATGCGCCATCGACGCGAGGAACACCTCCGCCGGGTCCGCGCCGTAACCGGGTGCCGCGAGCACGCCGTACACCGCGACGATTAGGCAGTGCTCGGCATGGTTCTCCGGCGGCTGGAGCAACAGGCGCGGCCGACCCGGACAGGTGACGCCCGCACGCGGCTGCGTCGCGAGTTGCGTGACGAACCGCGGCACCGGCCCCACCGCCGGTGCGCCCTCGGGCAGTGCATTGCGGAGGTCGGCCGCGAGCGCCGGGTCGAGCAACACCGCCACCTCGTCGAACCCGCGTTCGAGCACCGCACACGCTTCCGCATCGGACAGCCCAAGCTCGGCCAGCGTCGCGCGGTCGAGATCACCCAGTCGCGCCGCGGCGAGCGCGGCGGCGACCGTGCGACGCATCACCGCCGCCGGCGCCTCGCCCGCCGCCAGCGCCGCCCAGCCGCGCGCGAACAAACGCTCGGCGATCGACCCCTCGCGCTCCGCCGACCGGATCCGCTTCAGGTCGCCGAGTTCGCGCAGCAGCGGCAGATGCGCCGCGTCGAACGTCATCGGCGATCGAGCCAGGTGTCGAGGATCAGCTGCTGCTCGCCGAACGCGTGGATCGGCTCGCCGCCGTCGGCGGTCTGCGGCATCTTGAAGAAGATCCCCATCTGGTCCTGCACACCGCCTTCGCCGCGCGTCTGCGCCAGCGCCAGGCACCGCGCGATCTCGATCGCGAGAGGGGCTGCCAGCACCGAATCCTTGCACAAGAAGTTCAACTTCAACTGCATCTTCTGGCCCAGGAAGCCGGTCAGGTCGATGTTGTCCCACGCTTCCTTGTTGTCGCCGCGCGGCTTGTAATAATGGATCATGATGATGTGATCCTCGACCGGATAGCCGAGGATCTGGTCTAGCACCGACTTCTTGGTATCGACCTTCGACGCGAGGCTCTTGGGATCGTCGAGCGCGAGGCCGTCCGAGTTGCCGAGGATGTTGGTCGAGAACCAGCCGTCGACATGCAGCGCACGATCGCGCAGCGCCGGCGCGATCACCGTCTTGAGAAGCGTTTGCCCGGTCTTGCCGTCCTTGCCGGCGATCGGCACGCCGCGCTGGCGGGCGAGTTCGGCAAGCGGTGCGACGTCGGCGGCGACCGACGGCGTGAAATTGGCATAGGGCGTGTCGCTAGCGATCGCGGCATAGGCGTAGAGCATCGCCGGGCTGATCGCCGCGTCGTCGGCATCAAGACCGCGTTCGAAGCCCTCGACGCTAGTCAGCGCGTCCGCACCGAGATCGGCCTTGCGCTCGGTCGAGGCGAGATTGATCATCACGACGCGGTCGAGATTCTGCTCGCTCTTGAACCGCGCGAGATCGTCCTGGATGTGCCGGACGGCGGCACGGTGGCCGGGCGCGGCGATCTTGTTCGCGCCGTCGATGTTCGCGCAGAAATCGGTCGAACCGACGGCCGGCCAAGGTCGCATGTCGGACAGGCTGGACGCGCCGTTGGCGAGCTCGCTTTCGCTCAGCACGCCGTGCTTGAGCGCGGCGGTCGCGAGGTCGTCATGGCTGAGGTCCCAGCCGCCGAAATGGAGATCGCGGTATGCTGCCATGCCGTCGACGTCGCGGCTGGCGAGCGGCAGGCCCGACAGGTCGTTCGACCCCGCGCGGATCATCGCGATCCCCGCGGCCGCGGTGGTGGCCACCGCGCCATTCAGTCCGATCACTGCGATCCCGACCCGTTCGCCCATAATTACGTCCTCTCAAAACTGAGCGCGTGGCTAGCTGTCCGTAAAGTAAAGTCCACCGAAGTCTGCGGAAATTGCCGCTAAACTGCTCCGGGAATTACATATGTTGCTGTCGCGAGAGGGGAAGACGATTAGGCCTCGTCGGGGCGCCACCTCGTCAGGAAGAGCCTTGTTGGGTTGATCAGATTCTCGATACCTAGTCTTGAACGAAAACCGCCAGATTGAAAGTCGGGTCCGCTATCCGCCAGGGGCCGCAATCAGACCATTGGGATCGATGCCGTCGATAGGTCGATAAAGTTTCCCATCCCATGGTCCGATACAACGCCCGGCTATTCGCTGTTGCGACGAGCAGTTCGGGCAGGTTCGGATCACGACGCTTCGCGCGCAGGGCGGTCATCAGCGCCCGGCCAAGCCCTTTCCAGCGGTGGTCGAGAGTTGTCAGGATGCGTCGTAAACGAACGCCTCCGCGGTAACGGCCGCAAATCCGCTTGTCGGCACTCTCCAACTTTCGCAACGACGCACCGCCGTCATGAAGTCCCCGGTAAGATCTACGCGCCACCCTGCGGGAAGCGCTGACGGCAGAGCATCGGGTGGGCTGCTGACCTGGAGCAGATGGCCTGGGCTGCTAACCCCTTGAGCCAGTTCGACGAGGCCCGGCGCAATTCGAGATTCCGTACGTTCTGTTCAGCGCCATCGGGAGTCGATTGGGCTTCTGCTTGATCACGCAGCAACCAACGATCCCACGCCTTTCCAGCGCTAAGCCGGGGCATTGTCGCATTGCCCTTCCGATCCGACCGCGTCATTGTCGCGCACTCAGGGGAGAATGGTGTGCGCGACAACATCCGGCGAGCGTATGGGCTGGCAATGCTGCTCGGGTCGACGGCGGCGAGCGGCCAACAAATGCCGCCCCCGGCCGACTCGCCGACCGCGGGTAGCGCGCAGGGGGACGTGTCGGTCACCATCTACAATAACGACGTCGCGCTGGTGCAGGACGTGCGGTCGCTGGCCCTGGCAGACGGGCGGGTGCGGCAGAGTTTTCCCGACGTGAGCGCGTCGATCAGGCCGGAGACGGTATCGCTGACGGTGCCCGATGCCGCGATCGTCGAGCAGAACTTCGACTATGATCTGCTCAGCCCCTCGAGCCTGATGGAGAAAGCGGTAGGCGAGACGATCACGCTGGTGCGCACCAACCCCGCTACCGGCACCGAGACCCGCGACCGTGCGAAAGTGTTGGCGGTCAATGGCGGCGTCGTCATCGAGGTGAACGGTCATGTCGAGGTGTTGCGCGACGACGGACTGCCCGTGCGCGCGATCTTCGACCGGGTGCCCGATGCGTTGCGAGCCCGTCCGACATTGTCGGTGACGCTGGCCAGCACGCGTGCGGGATCGCGCCCGGCGACGCTGTCCTACCTGAGCCGTGGGCTAGGCTGGAGTGCCGACTATGTCGCATTGTTCGACGACAAGAGTGGGACGGTGGACGTTCAAGGCTGGGTGACGTTGAAGAACACCAGCGGCACGACGTTCGGCAACGCCAGAACGTTGCTGGTCGCTGGCGAGGTCGGCAGCACGGATGATGACGGGAACGGCAATTACACCCCGCGCCGCCGCCGCATGACGACGACTCTGCCTGGAACCGAAAGTACCGCGCGCGGGCAGCTCGGCGACTTCTATCTGTATCCTTTGGCCGAGCGCACCACGATCGCCGACAAGCAGACCAAGCAGGTCAGTTTCCTCGACGCGAAGGGCGTTGCGGCAAGCGCGGGCTATCGGTTCGAGAATGGCTGGCTGGGCAGCTCGGACGAGCCACGAAGCGCGCAGTCGGTGCTCCGTTTCAGCAACTCGGGCGCGGCTGGCCTGGGCGACGCGCTGCCGGCGGGCGTGGTCCGGGTCTATGTCCGCGACGCGCGTGGCCAACCACAGTTCACGGGCGAAAACCGTATCGAGCATACTCCCCAAGGATCGACGATCGCGCTGCCAACAGGCGATGCCTTCGACGTGAAGGTGCAGCCAACCACCGTATCACGGACGCGGCAGGGTGATAGCCGATGGCGTACGGCGATGCGGTATACGCTGACCAATGCACGCGGCCGACCGGTGACGGTCGAACTCGTGCAGGGGGGGCTCGACGGGGGCGACGTGCGCGTCGTTACGGATAGCGCCAAGGGCGAGCGTCGCGACGCCGGCACGATGACGTGGCAAGTCCCAGTGCCGGCCAACGGCACCGCGACGGTGACTGTGACCTTCGACACCCGCTACTGATGCGGCTTTGGCTGCTCCTCGCGCTGTTGACGGGCGTGTTGTTGTCGGGAGGGGCGGAAGCGCAGACCCGCACGGCCATCGTTACGTCGTCCGCGCCCGATCACGTCGCGTTGACGGTATACCGCTCGCCTTACGGCAAGGGCGCGATGAACCTGCGGTATCTCGGTGGCTTCGCCCTGGTGACGGAGACCCGTCGCGTACGATTGCCTCGGGGATCCGCAGTGATCCGGTTCGAAGGCGTGGCGGAGGGGATCGTCCCTGTCAGCGCCATCGTCGACGGCCTACCTGGCGGTACGATCGAAAAGAACCGCGACGCCCGCTTGCTGTCGCCCGCCTCGCTGGTCGATGGCACGCTTGGTCGCGAGGTAACGCTGACCCGCACCGACAAGGTTAGCGGAAGGTTGGTGAGCGAACCCGCGACGATCGTTGCCGGCCCGACACCGGGGGTTATCCTACGCACGACTGCCGGGATCGAGGCGTTGCGCTGCTCGGGTCTGGCCGAGCGGTTGAACTTCGCCCGGGTGCCAGCGAGCCTGTCGAGCAAGCCGGTGCTGAGCGTAACGACGACCAGCCCGGCGGCGCGCACGGTCACGGTGCGACTCTCCTATCTGTCCTCGGGCTTCGACTGGCGAGCGAGCTACGTCACGTCGCTTGCCGCCGACGGTCGCACGGTCGACCTGTTCGCTTGGCTGACTCTCGCCAACGGTAATCCGGAGATCTTCGCGAACGCGGACGTTCAGGCTGTCGCAGGCCGGCTCAACCGCGTCGCGGTCCCGGCGATCCCTGTGACGGCTGGTGCGCTGCGATTGGTCTGCTACCCGCTCGGCACGACGACCTCCGACCTACGGCAAAAGCAATTCGAGCTGGCCGAAGAGATCGTGGTAACCGGATCGCGAGTCATGGAGTTCGCGCTATCTGCGCCGGTTCCGGCACCGCCACCACCACCACCGCCACCACCACCGCCACCCGAGGACCTGGGTGACCTCAAGCTGTACCGCGTGCCGATGCCGACCACCGTCGCGGCCAGGGGACAGAAGCAGGTTGCCCTGATCGTTCAGAAGGCGGTGCCGGTCGAGCGGCGCTACCGGCGAGCGGTGTATCCCGGACAACAACTCGACGGTGTGCCGACGTCGATCGTGCTGGTGCTGAAGAACGATAAACAGCACAGCTTGGGCGTGCCGCTGCCCGCCGGCAGCACTGCGCTCTACGCGGAGCAGGCAGGCGGCCGATTGCTTCTCGGTTTGGGAACGATCGGCGACCGCACAATTGGCGAGACGGTTCGTCTGGCCGCCGGCGTTAGTAGCCGTGTGACGCTAACCCAGGCAGTCGCCGTGCTGAGCCCGCCGGGGGCGCTGGCATCAGGAACCGCGGGTTCGCACGAGGCCGTCGTGACGGCGAGCAACGGCAACTCGTTTCCCGTGAAGCTCGACGTGGCGATCGGCGCCGCAGGCCAGGCGATCGACGCCGACGGCGAGGAGGTTCGTCGTATCGACGGAATTTCTACTTGGTCGCCGCTGCTGCCACCAGGCGGCAAGGCCGTATTGCGTTACCGCTACTGACGTCCTGAGCTGACCAGCACGAAGGCCGTTGTCTCGGGCGGCGGTGTTGGCCTTGAGCGAACACTGTGCCGAACGACTCAACCGGTAATGAGATGGAGGGTGCGGGTGGCGGGGGCGATGGTGACGCCGCGGCCCCAGTCGAACGCGAAGAAATCCTGTTCGACGCCGTCCGCGAAGATCACCCCGCCGTCGTTCATCCGCGACGTGACCGCGAGCGGCACGCCCGCGAGCTTGCCGGCACGAAGTGAGGTCGCGGTTGCCACGCTGGGGAAGGGTTCACGCACGAAGAAGCCGACTGCGCGTTCCTGCGGATCGAGTGGGAGGGCGGCATGCGTCGCCTCCATGATCGAGCGTGCCCAGCCCGTCGCGCCGGTCCCCGACGCAACGATTAGCCCACTCGACGAGTGGTCCTCGGCCTGGTCCCCGCACGTGATCCGGTAGCGCGCGGACTGGTGGCTGCGATGACCGACGAACACCTCGTTCAGCGCCAGCAGCCGCTCGCCGGTATCCAGCCGCGCCTCGACCATCGTCCGCTGCTCGGCCGGCGCCGCACCCGAGACGCTCGCCGGCAGCAGCGCGGACAGGCGCGCGAGCGGCACGCGCATCAGGACGCCGTCGTACAAATCGGGGGCGGGGTTGAGCCCGAGCACGGGTTGCCCGTCGAGATACTTCGCGACGTTGGCGACTAGCCCGTCCTGCCCGACGGCGACGATCACGTCCTCGGGGCCAAACAGGAAGCGGTCGAGGTCGGCACGAGCGACACTCGCCTGCCGCCAGTCATCGGGAACGAGCGAGCGGGCTTGATGCAGCGTGGCGTGGAATCGACGGTGCCGATCCTCGATCACGTCGATGTCCTGGCCGCGCGTATCGAGAAAGAACTTCGCCTGCCCACGCGTCGCGTGCCGCGCGAGCAGGAGGTCATAGTCGGTCTCGCGGGTGACGAAGACCGCGCGCGGCGCGTTGGTCGCCATCAGCGGGGCAGCGCAGTCTGAGCCGTCGGGGCTGGCTGTGCATTACGGAATTCGCCGAGCACGGTCGCGAGGAGGTCGGGCGTGATGTTCAGATGCTCGATCGTATCCAGCTTGCCCGCCAGCTCGCGTGCGGCGAGCCCGAGCATTACGCCGGGTGGCAAGTCGCGGTAGATCGTCATCCGAGCCTGCTCCGCTTCCGCCTTGGCGCTCTCGACCGTGCGGATGCGCTCGGCTTCCGCGCCTGCTTCGACCTGCTGCGCCTCGGCCAGACCGGTCGCGCGGTTGCGTGCGTTCTCGGCCTCCTGCGTGATGAGCAGCATCTCGCGCCGGGCAAGCTCAGTGCGGTTGGCGAGTTCGTTCTCGGCGATCGCACGCTCCTTCTCAACCGCGAGCGCACGGCGTTCGAACGTCGCCTGGTCGGCCTTTTGCTGCAATGCCTCGAACGTCGGGGTCTGGAGCGCGCGTTCGAGTTCGCTCGATGGCGCGAGGTTGGTCAGGCGGACCGCGGTGACCGCGATGCCGATTTCGTTCAACGCGGGATCGTTGGCGAGCGCAGCCTCGAGTTGGTGGCGCAGCGGCTCGGGACCGGCATCGAGCAGCGCCCGCACCGAGCCCTGCGCGAGATATTGCAACGCGGCCTGGTTGACGAGCCCCGCGAGCCGGGTCTCGATCCGCTGGATCGGTTCGCTCTTGTAGGCACCGGTGAGCAGGCCCAGGCTGAAATCGACGCGCGAGGCGAGCAGTTCGGGATCGGCGACGTGCCAGGTCAGCGTTCCCTGGATCGCCACGCTCTGGAAATCCTGGCTGCGGCCCTTCACGAAGATCGCCATCTCGCGGTCGTCCATCGGCAGTTCGGCGATGCTCGCGGTCTCCGGACGGAACCAGAAAACCAGCCCGCGCCCGCTCTGCTTCACCTTGCCGCTGCGGTAGCGGATGACGTGGTTGCTCGCATCGCTACGCAATTGGGCGAGGAAACCGAGGTTCTTTATCGAGGCCATGACGGTTACTCCTGTGTCGAATGGTGGCGGAAGAGTTCGGCGGGACGGAACGAGGCACCGGTCTCGCGTTCGCCGGTCGCCACCAGCGTGTTCGTGGCGAGCATGCGGCGGCGAAAGGCCGGCTTGTTGAGCGATCGCCCGAGGATCGTCTCGTGGACGTCCTGCAGTGCCCGAAGTGTGAAGCGTTCGGGCAGCAGAGCGAAGGCGACATCCGAGTAATCGAGCTTGCCGCGCAACCGCAGCATCGCGAGGCCGAGCATGTCGGCGTGGTCGAATGCGAGCGGCAGCGCGTCTCCATCCTGTGACCGCGCCTCGACCGGCCCGCCGGTCTCGCCGGACCACGGGACAACGAGTTCGGCCAATGTCAGGTCGGGAGAGGCTTTCAGCGCGGCTGCGAAGCGGGCAGGGGGAAGTAGTGCGAAATACGCGACGCTGATAACTCGGGTGCGCGGGTCACGGTCGACCGTGCCGAACGTGTAGAGTTGCTCGACATACGCGTCCGCCATCCGCACTTTCGTTTCGAGCACGCGGTGTGCCGCGGCATCGAGGCTCTCGTCGATGCCGACAAACCCACCGGGTAGCGACCACGCACCAAGGCAAGGATGCTCGGAACGCTGCATGAGCAACGCGGCGGGCCTACCGTTGACGACGCTGGCCAGGATCAGATCGACAGCAACCGATGGGCGATCGTACCGGTGTGGATCATATCCATCGAGGAACTCAGTCTCGTTCATCTCGCACCCATATATCCTTCTGGCATATTACTAATATGCGGGAGGGATATATGTCAAGGGTGGTCACGCTAGAGGCGGATCACGGTTTGGACTGAGGCAAGGAATTCAGCATATGTCTTGGAAGGCGCCGTCCGACAGGTCGGCAGCCACAGACAACGCTTGGATCACGTCAGACGTGATAACGATGACGATCAAAAGGTACCGGCGGGTTTCGCCTGCGCGCGGTTCATTCGAACATGGCGCGGGGCCAGGGCCGCGATATCGTTCACGCCTGCCAGGGTCATTGTGCGGTCGAACTCCTCCGTGAGCAGCGTCAGTACGCGGTCGACGCCTGCCTCTCCGCCTGCCGCCAAGCCGTACAAATAGGGGCGTCCGATCGAACAGGCGGTCGCGCCCAGCGCCAGCGCCTTCACGATGTCCGAGCCGCGCCGGATACCGCCGTCGCAGATGACGTCCGGCGCATCGCCGACGGCGTCGCGCACTGCCGCGATCTGGTCGATCGGCGCAGGCGCGCTATCGAGCTGCCGACCGCCGTGATTGGAGACCATCACGCCGGTTGCGCCCGAGGCAATCGACCGGCGCGCGTCCTCCGGCGTCATCACGCCCTTGATCGCGAGCGGCCCGTTCCATTCGCGCGCAAGCCATTCGACCTCGCGCCAACCGACCGAGCGATCGAACTGGCCGCCGATATAGTCGAACAGGCTCATCGGCCCCGATGCGAGCGCGTCGATCTTGTGGCTGACGTTCGCGAGATCGAATTTCGATCCTGTCAGTGCAGGCAGCGACCATGAGGGATGACGCGCAAAGCTCATGAGCGACTTGAGCGTCAGCTTGGGCGGCAATGACAGTCCGCTGCGCCGGTCTCTCTCCCGGTTGCCGGCGACGGGTGTATCGACGGTCAGCGCCAGCCCGTGGAAACCTGCGTCCCGGCAACGCGCGACGAACTCCGCTGTCAGGCCGCGGTCCTTGAAGATATAGATCTGGAAGACCTTCGGCCCGGCATATGCCTGGGCAAGGTCTTCCAGCCGCGTCGTTCCCATCGTCGACAGGCTGTAGAGGATGCCGTGCCGGGCTGCGGCACGCGCGACGGCGAGTTCTGCATGGCCGTGGAACATGCGGGTAAGGCCGGTCGGCGCCAGCATCAGCGGCCAGCGCGATGGCTGTCCGAACAGCGTCGTGCCGGTCCGGATTGCCGAGACGTCGTTCAGGACGTCCGGTACCAGCTCGTAGTGCGAGAACGCACTGACGTTTTGGCGCAGCGATACCTCGTCATCGGCGCCACCGTCGATATAGTCGAAGATCGGGCGCGGCAGCCGCTTGCGCGCCATCAGGCGCAGGTCGGCAACATTGTTCGCCCGTCGAAGTCGCGTCATGGTTTTGCGCTCATTTGCATGTCTCGGCCATCACAAGATGAAGTCTCGTGGCGTTAACGTGATGGTTCCGCTCAGCCGGATGATGGAATCGGGTGACGGGTCGCCGTCCAGGTTGACCATCACCAGTGTGGCACCGTCTTCGAACGCTATGCGGACCTGGCCTGGTCCGGTGAACGGTGCCGTGCCGATGAACTTGAGCGGCAGTACGGCGAGCGCCGACAGATCGATGCGATCGCCCTCGGACTGCGAAAAGTCGGTGATACGATCTTCGCCGTCTGGCGAGGTGCCGCTATCGCTGCGATCGAGATAGACGAAGCGATCAGCGCCAGCCCCGCCGGTCAGCACGTCAGCGCCGCCATGGCCGATCAGCCGATCTGCCCCGCCCAGCCCAGAGATCCATTCAGCCTTGCCGCTGCCGTCGACCGTCAGCGGCATGCCGCCCGCCGGTCCGTAGGTGGGGGAGATCGAGTCGCCCGTCTTGAACTGTGCGCTGAGTGCGTTGGTTGCCGCCTTCTGGTCGGCCGCCGACAGCCAGTCGGGCAGGCCGAGCGCGGCGGCGTAGGTGGTCGGCCAGTGCGCGCCGATGACGTCGATCGCGCCGCCGAGCCCGGGTAGCCCGGTGAACGCGGGCAAATGATTGTTGATGCCGATCCGCACCACGCCGTTCAGGAGTACCGGATCGTTCGCGGCGGTGAAGTCGACCATGCGCGCCGCTACCAACTCCGGGTCGACCCCGAAGTGCGCCGCGGCCGAGGCGAGCCAGTTGGGCGCGCCGAATGCCAGGAAGTCGGACCGCGCGTCGGTCGCGGCCACGCCGTGCGTCTTGAGCGCGTAGGCCAGGATATATTGGGTATAGCCGGTGCCAAGCGAATGCCCGGTGACGTGAATGCGCGCATTGGCATAGCGCGGATCGTTCAGCAGCCGCTCGTAGACCTGCGTCGCGCGCGTCGCCTCGTCGAGGGGAATGCCCGCGAGGATCGATTCACCCTGAACGGCGTCGAGCCCCTGCGCGCCCGCGAAGGCGAGAATGACGTCCGTGACCTGACCATTGCCGTCAACCTTGTCGACGATGCCGTCGAAGAAGTTGCCGTCGCTGGTCCGTTCGACGCGCGCGTTGACGTAGCCCCCGCCGAGGATGATCGGCGTGGCGAGCAGTTGCCAATAGGCGCCGAACCACACGCGATCCTGCAAGGTTACATGACTCGGCAGGCCGCACTTGGTCGTACCTGGTGCGGGTTCGGTCGAGCCGGCGGAGTTGGTGAGCGCAGTGCAGGGTTCCGGGGCTGACGCGGTCGAGGCGGCGGGTGACGGCGTGGCTACCGATGCATCGACGCCGCCGCTGACGATGCGAATTGGCGCCGACCTCGGCTCAAGTCCCGATCGTGCGGACAGGCTCAGGGTCCCGGCCATCGCCAATCCGGCGCCCGCCACGATCGCTACTGGTAGCAGAAGCTTTTTCACCGTCGCTCTCCCACGCCATACCGCCTCGCCGATGTTCGGGATGGCAAACGCGGCGGGATGACGTCGTCCCGACGCGTCTCCCCGCAGTGATTCGGATCTCAGGGGAGCGCTCGCAATCTGCGCGCGTTCGGCGCAAGCGACGAAACCATTTGCTGTGCCCGTCCGCTGCATGGCTGTGCCCACCGAGAAGCATACGGCACGTCGAACCAGGTTTTGGGGTACGCTTGCGACGCGGCGATCAACGGTTGGGGAATAAGCGCGTGGGTGTACGTCATCGACTGATCGGCAAGGCGGCGCGGCTGGTCTGGCGGATCGCCAAGCCGCGCACGATCGGTGTTCGCGCGCTGTTGCTGGACCGGGACGGGCGGGTCGCGCTGGTACGGCACACCTATGCCGATCACTGGTATCTTCCGGGCGGCGGCGTGAAGAAGGGCGAGAGTATCGCCGCCGCGCTGAGGCGTGAGCTTGCCGAGGAAGTGGCGATCGCCGACCCGGTGATCGAGCGGGTACTCGGCATCTATCACAGTCGCGGGGAGGGCAAGGACGACCATATCGTGATCTTCGTCGTGCGAACCGCGGCGAGCGGGATACTAGACCGTGCCGACCTGCGAGAGATCGAAGAGGCTGGCTGGTTTAAGCTAGACGACCTGCCGGAGACCACATCTCCCGCGACCCGGCGGCGCATCGCCGAATACCAGCAGGGCGCGACCGGAACTGGGGCCTGGTAACGCGGGCGCTCGTCGGCTCGCCGGACTGCACGATAAAAGCAACGATGCGCATAACGTGAGTTCGCGACGTACTTTGCCGGACTGCTACCTTAGTCCTCCGACCGCAGCTGCGGATCGGGAGGAGAGAACATCGTGAGCCAACCCATCGTCTCGACCGCCGACGGTATCGTGCAGGGGAGTGCCACAGGCGACGTGCGGCGGTTCCTCGGCGTGCCCTACGCCGCGGCGCCGGTGGGTGCGAACCGGTTCGCGCCGCCACAACCGGTCGTGCCGTGGCAAGGCGTGCGCGACGCGACGGTGACCGGCCCCAATGCGCCGCAGCGGACCAAGGCGTTTCCCGGCCTCGATACCGTACCGTTGATCGGTGAAGGCTGGGCGCCGGGCGACGACTATCTGACGGCGAATATCTGGCGGCCTGATGACCACCGGACTGGCCTGCCGGTGATGGTGTTCATCCACGGCGGCGGGTTCGTGATCGGCAGCAAGGATGCGCCGGTGCAGGACGGCGGCACGTTCGCGCGCGACGGCGTGATCTGCGTCGCGATCAATTACCGGATGGGCGTGGACGGCTTCCTGCCGATTCCGGGCGTGCCGACCAACCTTGGGCTGCGCGATATGATCGCAGCGCTGAAATGGGTAGGGGACGGGATAACCGCGTTCGGCGGCGATCCGGACAACGTCACGGTGTTCGGTGAGTCCGCGGGCGCGATGGCGATCGCCGACCTGATCGCCTCGCCGCTCGCCAGGGGATTGTTCCGGCGCGCGATCGTTCAAAGCGGCCATGGCGGCATGACTCGCTCGGTCCCGGTGATGCAGCGACTGGTAAAGAAGCTGGCCAAGTTCCTGAAGATCACCCCCGACGCGACCGGCTTTAGCAGCGTGTCGTACGACGCATTGATCGACGCGGTAGAGGCGGTATCCGCACCGACTGCGCGGATCGATCTGCGCGACGAGGCGGGCCACGAACCGGTGTTCGGAATAAGCCGCTTCGTCCCGGTCCACGGCGACGACGTGCTGCCGCAGCGTCCGCTCGATGCGCTGGCGAACGGCGCGGGCGCGGAGGTGGACCTGCTGATCGGTACCAATGCCGAGGAGATGAACCTGTATCTCGTTCCCACCGGCGTGCGTGACAAGATCGGACGTTTGCTGGCGACCTATGTCCTCCACAAGTCGCAACCGCATGCGCGCAAGGTGCTGAAGGCCTACGGGATCGGCACGAAGGGCCGCAAACCCGGACAGGCGCTGACCGATGCGATGAACGATCTCGTTTTTCGCTGGCCCGCGCGGCGATTTGCGGAGGCGCACAAGGGGCGTACGCACATGTACGAGTTCGACTGGCGCTCGCCGATGTTCGGCGGCGAGCTCGGCGCGTCGCACGGCATGGAGCTGCCGTTCGTGTTCGACGCCTTGGCGTGCGCGACCGGCGAGCAGGGGCTGTGCGGACCCAATCCGCCGCAAGATCTGGCCGAACGGATGCACGCGCTGTGGATCCGGTTCGCGACCGACGGCCGCCTGCCCTGGGGCGCATTCGATGCCGAGACGCGGCAGGTCTATTCGTTTGTCCGGCAGGAGGCGCGACATGAGCCCGTCATGCCTGCCGCACCCTTCCTGCCCTGAGGACCGATCATGTATCTCGAACGACTGAAGCTTACCGGTCGCCGCGCGCTCGTGACCGGCGGCGCGGCGGGGATTGGTCTGGCGTGTGCCGAAGCGCTGGCGGAGATGGGCGCGCACGTGACGATCGCCGATCGCGACGAGACGGCGATCGCGGCAGGACATGTCGCGCTCTCAGGCAAGGGCTATGCGGTCGACGGTATTGCGATGGACGTGACCGATTCCGCCCGCGTGACCGCCGTCGCCGACCAGCTCGGGGCGATCGACATCCTCGTCAACAATGCCGGCATCGCGCGCAGCGGGACCCCAGCCGAGGACGTCGCCGACGAGCATTGGCTGAACGTGCTCGACGTCAATCTCAACGGCACCTTCTGGTGTGCGCGCGCCTTTGGCCGGCACATGCTGGCGGCGGGGAAGGGCGCGATCGTCAACGTCGGGTCGATGAGCGGTTTCATCGTCAACCGACCGCAACCGCAGAGCTATTACAACGCATCGAAAGCCGCGGTGCACCAGCTTACCAAGAGCCTCGCTGCCGAATGGGCGCCACGCGGCGTCCGCGTCAACGCGGTCGCGCCGACCTATATCAACACCGTTCTCAACAGCTTCGCGGATCGCGAGGGCAAGATGTACAAGCGCTGGATCGACGGCACGCCGCAGGGCCGTCTCGGCGAACCCGAAGAAGTCGCATCGATCGTCGCGTTCCTAGCGTCGGATGCGGCGAGCCTGATGACCGGCAGCATCGTCCTCGCGGACGGCGGCTATAGCTGTTGGTAGCGCACCGATCGGCGAAGCCCGCGAGCCGGACGGCATAGCCCGAGACCTTTCATACAGGTAAGCTATCGGATAGCTCTGACTGTAGAAGTAGCCGGCAATGGATCGGCGCTCTAAAGGGATGAGGATCCAATGCGCTTTAAGACATTGCTCGCCGCAGGATGCGCCGCCGCCGCCTTCACGACCGTACCGGCCTTTGCACAGGACGCCGCCGATACGGCCAAGACCGCAACGTCCGTCAGCTCCGATGACATCGTCGTCACCGCCCGCCAGCGCCAGGAGTCGCTGAAGGACGTGCCCATCGCGGTGACCGCGATCACCGGCGATCGGCTGAAGGAGCTGCAGGTCAACACCGTCAAGGACGTCGCGTCCTACACGCCGGGCCTCAACATCAATTCGGACAGCGTGGGCCGCGCGTTTGTCTCGATCCGTGGCATCGGTACGACACTGATCGACACCGTGCAGCCAGGCGTCGGCATCTTCATCGACGGCGTCTATCAGCCGAACACGTCGTACCTCAACTCGCCGATCGTCGACGTCGCGCGGATCGAAGTGCTGCGCGGGCCGCAGGGGACGCTGTTCGGCAACAACACGCTGGGTGGCGCGATCAACGTCATTACACGCCAGCCGGGCAACGAGTGGGAAGGGCGGTTCGATGCCGCGGTCGCCGGCACGGACAATTACGCTTCGGTCTCGGGCTCGGTCAGCGGCCCTATCGTGCGCGACCTGCTGCAGTTCCGGATTGGTGCGTCCTATCATGAGCAGGACGGCTTCATGCGCAACACGCTGACGATCGGCGACATGAACCCGCTGAAGCAGCAGAGCGTCGGCGGCACGCTGCGCTTCACGCCGGCCGACTGGGCGGTGTTCACCGTCAACGGCAATTACGATCAGACCGCAGGCGGCAGCACATCGTATATCCATGTCGCCGGGCCGACCGATTACCGCCTCGACGGCGCGACCAACGTCCTGAACCGCGCGGTGATCGACTATTACGGCGCGAACGTGAAGGGCGAGTTCGATGCCGCCTCGCTGAAAACCAAGATCACCGCGATCGGCGCCTACAACCAGAAGAATGTCGCCGGAATCAACGACGGCGATTTCGGCCCCGTCGACCTGCTCCGCACCCGCGGCGGTTCGACCTTGAAGACCAAGACCGCCGAGCTGCGCTTCGATACGCAGTGGAGCGATGCGTTCTCGACGTTGATCGGGCTGTACGGTAACCGCTACACGCAGACGAGCGACCAGCTGACGACGATCGATTTCCGTGCGCTGCTGGGGCCGACTTTCCCGGCGCCGGCCTCGACCACGCCGTCGTCGACCTATGTCCGCAACGACACCCGCGCGATCTTCGCCACCGCGTTCCTGAAAGTCGGCACGCTCGATCTCGCCGTAGGCGGCCGGTACGATCACCAGAAGCTGGTTGCGAGCCAGGTCAACGGCATCACGCCGTATACGGCGCCCGAGTACAAGAAGGACCAGTTCCAGCCGCGTGTCACGCTGACGCAGCACTGGACACCGGCGGTGATGAGCTACGCCTCGGTCGCCAAGGGTATCCGCGGCGGTGGCCAGAACGGTCCGGGTACGCGGCCGGAGGATGCGACCTACAAGGGCGACAATGTCTGGACCTACGAACTCGGCACCAAGTTCGACGCGTTCGACCGCCGCCTGACGATCAACGCCGACGTGTTCTACAACGACTACAAGGATTTCATCGGCCAGAACTCGCTCGCGCCCAACACCAGCGGGGGCTTCGTCGCGATCAACCTCAACACCGGCACCGTCGAAAGCTACGGCGCCGAAGTGGAGGCGCATCTGCGCGTGACGAACCAGTGGCGGATCGACGCCGGCGCATCCTATCTCCATGCCCGGATCACCGACGACAGCCAGTATTTCGCGA
The DNA here is from genome assembly GCF_059691795.1 of Sphingomonas sp. 320_CC. Taxonomy (NCBI): domain Bacteria; kingdom Pseudomonadati; phylum Pseudomonadota; class Alphaproteobacteria; order Sphingomonadales; family Sphingomonadaceae; genus Sphingomonas; species Sphingomonas sp. 320_CC. The sequence goes on from NZ_JCAWAE010000004.1 coordinate 116,842, forward strand.
CCACCGGCGTCCACGTATCGAGCGACCGGATCATCTTCACGCCCGATTACAACTTCAACTTCAATACGACCTACACCGTGCCGGTCGGCGACAACGCAGTGCTGCTCGATGCCGGGATCTTCGGGAAGGGCAGCCGCATCGGCTCCTCGCTCGATCCCAATGTGGCGCCGAAACTATCGGCCTATGCGATCACCAACGCCTCGCTCGGCTTCCGTTTCTCGAGTGGCCTTACGGTCACCGCGTTCGGCACCAACCTGTTCAACACCAAGTTCATCGAGAGCTATATCGACAAGTCGGCGCTGGTTCGCGCCGGGCTCGCGCCGCTGGCGTCGAACCTCGCAATCCAGGGCGATCGCCGCCGCTACGGCGTACGCGCGAGCTTCCGGTTCTAGGATGACCATGCATTTCGACCCCATAGAGCGCGCGCCGCTCGACCCGGCGTTCGTCGCGGCGCTCAAGCAGCGGTTCGGCGATGCGCTCCAGATGAGCGACGCGATGCGGCTCCACCACGGCAGCAGCGAGGCGCATTTCGCACCGATGCTGCCCGACGCGGTCGTCTTCGCGCGATCAACCGAGGAGGTGGTCGATCTCGTCAAGCTGTGCACCGCCGCCAAGGTTCCGATCGTGGCGTTCGGTGCTGGCACCTCGATCGAGGGCAATACGCTGGCGGTGCAGGGTGGCGTTTCGGTCGACCTGTCCGAGATGACGCAGATCGTGTCGATCAACGCCGAGGATTTCGACTGCACGGTGCAGGCGGGGGTCCGCCGCGAGCAGCTGAACGAGCATATCCGCGACCTGGGATTGTTCTTCCCGATCGATCCCGGCGCCAATGCGACGATCGGCGGGATGGCCGCGACGCGGGCGAGCGGGACCAACGCGGTGCGCTACGGCACGATGCGTGAGGCAGTCTTGAGCCTGCGCGTGGTGACGCCGGACGGGCGCGAGATCCGCACCAGCCGCCGCGCGCGCAAGTCGGCGGCGGGGTATGACCTGACGCGGCTGTTCGTCGGCTCCGAGGGGACGCTCGGCATCATCACCGAGGTGACGCTTCGGCTGCACGGCATTCCCGAGGCGATCTCGTCCGCGGTGTGCAGCTTCGACACGCTGAACGGCGCCGTCGACACGGTGGTGCAGGCGATCCAGATCGGCGTGCCGCTCGCCCGCGTCGAAATTCTCGACGACATGCAGATGAAGGCGGTCAACGCCTGGTCGAAGCTCGACTATCCCGAACTGACGACGCTGTTCTTCGAATTCCACGGCTCGCCGCGCTATGTCGACGAACAGGCGGAGACGGTCCGCGAACTGGCGGCGGCAAACGGCGGCGGCGACTTCCGCTGGTCCAACCTGCCCGAGGAACGCTCGAAGCTTTGGAAGGCGCGGCACGAGGCGTATTACGCGGCGGTCAACCTGCGCCCCGGCGCTGTCGGTTGGGCGACCGACGTGTGCGTGCCGATCAGCCGCCTGGCGGAGTGCATCGGCGAGACCAAGGCCGACCTCCAGGCCTCGTCGGTCCCGGCGACCATTCTCGGCCATGTCGGCGACGGCAATTTCCACGTCGTCTTCTCTATCGATCCGGAGTCCGAGGCGGAACTGGCCGAGGTGTCGGCGATCAACGCACGGATGGTCGAGCGCGCGCTGGCGATGGACGGCACCTGCACCGGGGAGCACGGCATCGGCATCGGCAAGCAGGACTGGCTGGTCGCCGAACTCGGCGATGCGGTCGATCTGATGCGGACGCTGAAGCATGCGTTGGACCCGCACAACCTGTTCAATCCGGGCAAGATCTTTGCGTTCTGAACTACTCCCCTCCCTTGAAGGGAGGGGCTGGGGGTGGGTCGGCTTATTGGCAGGCGCTAGAGTGCGCCCCGCGCCGACCCACCCCCGACCCCTCCCTTCCAGGGAGGGGGGAAGAAGGATTTGATATGGACAGCCTGCACCTCGTCGACCCTACGCTCCGCCCACTGCTGGATATGTTGCCGCGGATATCGCTCACGGACGACATCCTGCCGGCGATGCGCGACCGGCCCTCGATGTTTCCCCCGGCCGACAAGTCGCTGGCGACGCTGGAGATCCATACGGTTCCAGGGCCTGCCGGAGCCCCGGATATCGACCTGCACGTCTTCCGCCCGGTGGGCGCCACCGGCGTCCTGCCCTGCATCTATCACATCCACGGCGGCGGCTATGTGATGGGCAAGGTCAGCGATTACGATCCGCTGGTCCGTCCGCTGATCGCCGACCTGCAATGCATCATGGTGTCGGTCGAGTATCGCCTCGCGCCCGAGACGAACTTTCCGGGTCCGATCGAGGATTGCTATGCCGGGCTTGCCTGGACGATCGCCCATGCCGAGGAACTCGGCATCGATCCGGCGCGGCTCGGCGTGATGGGGCAGAGTGCCGGCGGCGGGTATGCCGCGGCGCTGGCGCTGATGGTGCGCGACCGTAGGCAGTATGCGCTCGCGTTCCAGCACCTGATCTACCCGATGCTCGACGATCGTACCTGCACAGCACCGCCGCATCCGTACGCTGGCGAGTTTATCTGGACTGCGCAGAGCAATCGCTTCGGCTGGAGTTCGTTGCTCGGCCACGCGCCCGGTGGCGACGACGTGTCGCCCTACGCCGCGCCTGCGCGTGCAACCGATCTCCGCAACCTGCCGCGTACCTATATCGCGACCGGTGCGCTCGATCTCTTCGTCGATGAGGACATCGATTACGCGACGCGGCTGATCCGCGCGGGCGTGCCGGTCGAGCTTCACGTCTACCCCGGCGGCTATCACGCCTTCGATGTCTTCGCCGACGGTCCGGTCTCGCAACAGGCGCGCCGCGACAGCCACGAGGCACTGCGCCGTGCGCTTGCATAAGGAGCTCCCATGACCGATTTCGCCCGACCGGCCTCTCCGCAGTTCGCAAGGACGCTGCTGCCGTTGCTCGCGCTCGCGCTGGCGATGGCGGTCGGCTTCACGATGATGGGCTCGTTCGGGACGGTGCAGGAGGGCGCGAAGGCCGAACTCCACCTCAGCGACTATACGCTGAGCCTGATCCAGGGACTGTCGGCGGCACTGCCGCTCGCGGTGTTCTCGATCCCGATCGGCATCCTGGTCGATCGCTACAACCGCGTGCGGATGATGATCGCGCTCGCGCTCGTGTGGACGCTGGGCACGGTACTCACCGGGTTCGCGCAGAGCGTGCCGCTGCTGTTCGTTGCGCGCATGCTGACCGGGATCGGCACGACCGGCGCGCTGACCGCGGCGCTGTCGCTGTGCGCCGACTTCTGCGTCCCGACGCAGCGGGGCAGGGCGATGCTGGTCGTCAATCTCGGCAAATCGCTCGGTATTGCGCTCGCCCTGGGCTTGTCAGGCGCGCTGTTCGGCCTTTTCGCGCATGGCGGCGCGCCGACGTGGTTCGCAGGCATGATGCCGTGGCGCAGCGTCCATCTCGGCCTTGCGGTCATCAGCGTGTTTGCCATCCTGCCGCTGTTGCTGTTGCGCGAGCCGGCACGACAGGAGGTTGCGGCGGGCACGCATGCCCCGTTCAAGGTCGTGGCCGGTGAGCTATGGGCACGACGCGTGTTCTTGGTCCCGTTGTTCATCGGACAGATCAGCGTTGTGATGGCCGATGCCGCCGCCGGGATCTGGGTCTCGCCGGTCCTGTCACGCAATTTCCACCTGCAGCCTGACCAGTTCGCCGGCTGGATGGGCACGCTGCTCTTTGGCTCGGGCGTCGTCGGTGCGATCGTCGGTGGCCTGTCCGCCGACCGGGGGCAGAAGAGCGGGCGGCGTGGCGGCCTGCTGATCGGTGCGATCGTTGCCGCGGCGGTTGGCGTGCCCGCGGCGTTGTTCCCGATCATGCCCTCGGTTCCGCTGTTCGGGGTCGCCGTCGGCTTGCTCGTGACGTGTGGCGCGGTGACGGGCGTGGTGACTTCGGTGGCATTGACCGTGCTCATTCCCAACGAACTTAGGGGTTTGTGCATCGGCGCGTTCATCGCGATCGCCGGGCTGATCGGCTACGGTCTCGCACCAACGCTGGTCGCGGCGGCAAGCGGCATGCTGGGCGGCGAGGCGCATCTCGCACAGGGTCTCGCGATCGTCGGCGTAGTGACCAGCGCGATCTCCGTCATCGCCTTCACGATGGCAATGCGTCGTGCGCCGGTATCCGCAATTGCCTAACCTGTAAGATAGCTCTTGCGTGAGCTATCCGATAGCTGCATGATCGACCCAATCCCGGCAATCGGGAACAGGAGATCGGTATTGGGCGAGGGTAGCATGCAGAAGGAACGGGTCACGGTGTCGCCCGAGATGGCGGCCTTCATCGGCGAGGGCCTGGTCGACCCGGCGGCTGTTTCCGCCGACGCGGTGGTCCTCTGCTTCGCGCTCGGCGAGGACGCGCCAGCGCAGGTTACCGTCACCACCGGCACGGTTCCCTCGGAGGAGCGCGCGATCCTCGTCCTTGCGGTCGAACGTGGCGCCTGCCTGCGGGTCTTCGATTATGCGCCCGACGCGAACATCGCGTGCCATCTGCCGAGCGAGTTGCGGATGATGGTCGCCGCGATCCTCGATTGCACGCTGCCCGAACCCTGGCGCAGCACGCATCGTTCGGCGAAATGCATCGAGCTCCTGTCCAGTACGTTCCAGCGGATCGTCGAGGACGACCTCGTACCTCTCGCGGGTGCCGGGCAATTGTCCGCCCGCGACAGCCAGCGGATTGTCGCGGCGAAGCGGATGATCGACGAGCGCTGGGGTGAGAAGATGACGCTCGACTCGATCGCGCGGGCCTGTGGCCTTAACCGGGCAAAGCTCACGCGCGGCTTCCGCGACATGTTCGCCTGCACGGTCGCCGACGCGCTGCTCGACCGACGACTTGGGGCGGCCCGTCAGCTGCTGATCGCGACCGACCTGCCGGTATCGTCGATCGGGTACCAGTGCGGCTATCTCAACAACGCCAGTTTCACGCGCGCCTTCTCGCGGCAGTTCGGCACGACCCCGTCCTCGCTGCGCGCACCGCGGCTCGCGGCATGAGCGCGGCGAGCCTGCGACTGGTCGAGGGCGGTTCGCTCGTCGACCAGGCGGTCCACGCGGTCCGCACGCATATCCGCACGAACGACATGAAGGTCGGCGACACGCTGCCGTCCGAAGGCCATTTCGCGACCGAGCTGGGCGTCAGCCGGCCGGTGTTGCGCGAGGCGTTCGGCGCGCTGGCGGCGCTGCGGCTGATCGACGTGGGCAATGGCAGGCGCGCGCGGGTCGCTGCGATCGACGGATCGGTGATGGCGACCTCGCTCGATCACGCGGTGGCGACGGCGCAGATCTCGATGGTGCAGATCTGGGACGTGCGCCGCACGCTGGAACTGCGCACCGCCGAACTCGCCGCGATCGAGCGCACCGACGACGAGGCGCGGACGATCATTGGTTTAGCCGAGGCGATGGAAGCGGCGGGCACCGATGTCGATGCGCTGACCCGCCACGACATCGCGTTTCACCAGGCGATCGCACAGGCGGGGCGCAACATGCTGTTCCTGCAGATCGTCCGCTCGTTCGCTCCGATGATGGTCCACGCGGTGCCTGCCGCCTGGGCGACGCGAACCACCGCGCGGCAGCGTACCGCCGTGCTGGCGCACCATCACGACCTGGCGAGAGCGATCGCCGGCCGCGATCCCAAAGCGGCGATCGCGGCCATGAGCACGCATTTCGTCGCTTCCATCGGCGATCTGTTCGCGCGTCTTTGAGGTGCGAACAGCCCGCATCATTTTCTCCGGGGTCGGTAACTTTTGAATCTTTCGACTTCGGCGCATGCGCGCGGGCGTTGGCATCATTTACCGCATGGGACGTGGTCGCAGCGGCCGCTGCCATGTCAAAAGCGACGGGCGGAAGAGCAAGATATCGGACATGGCTGGCTTCGCTACCCGTCGCATGCCATTCGCCGTTGTTCGTTCCTCAGCGGCATGCAACATGATGCGTTCATGTTTTTCGGTCTAGCATCTCCACTTCGACGACGGACGACATTCAAGGACGACTGATGCGCGCACCTCGGCTTTCCTGCCTGTTTCTATCGAGCATCGCCGCTAGCCTCCTCGTTGCGACACCGGCGACTGCAGACTCGATTGGGCCTACCGGGCTCGAACGCGTGTTGAGTTTGCTGGTCGCGGAACGCTCCGGTGACTACGGCATCGCTGCCCTGGACCTTCGCGATGGCTCGACCGCGTCCGTCAGGGGGGACACGCCGTTTCCGATGGCGAGCACGGTCAAGATCGCGATCGCCGCCGCCTACCTTGCCGACGTCGACCAAGGTCGCCGCACCCTCGGCGATATGATCGTCGGTCGTCCCGCCGCGAAGGTCATGGAATTGATGATCGTCCATAGCGACAACCAGGCGACCGACCAGTTGCTTGCCGCTCTCGGGGGCCCCGTCGCTATCCAGCAGTGGCTGTCGTCGCACAGGATTACCGGCATCCGAATGGACAGGACCATCGCCCAGTTGCTGAGGGAGCGTGGCCACCTTGCCGACAGCAAGGATGTTGCCACGCCGATCGCGATGGTTACGCTGTTGAACAAGCTCGACAACGGCACCGTCCTGGCGGCCCAAAGCCGTCAATTTCTGCTCGAATTGATGAGCCGCTGCCAGACGGGCACGCGCCGTATCCGCGCCCTGCTTCCCGCGGGTACCAGGGTGGAGGACAAGACCGGTACGCTCGACGGTATCACCTATGACGTCGGGTTCATCACCATGCCGGACGGCCGCCGCGTCGCGATCGTGGTGTTCGCGCGAGGGGGACGCGACCGCCAGCCGGTTATCGCCGAAGTCTCACGCGCGATTTACGACTATTTTGCCGATAGCGCCCGCAACGCGCTCGCTCTCTTCATGCAGATGCGGTAATCCAGGTTCAGTTTCCGGCCTGCTGCGAACTGTGGGCGGCACGGTTTTCGCCAAACCGCAAAGCATGTCGCTGGCCGGATACCTGCCCTCCTCTGTCTCCGGCCTAGGCGGAGGTTTCAGAGGGCGACACCGATGCGCGCATGGTTACGCGCGTCGTAGCGATCGCGCCCAGCACCATCAGCGCGCCGCCTAGATACAGGATGTTGCGCGGTTCGCCGCCCATCAGCGAGTGGTAGAATAGCGGCACGGTCAGGCTCTCGATGATCATCGGGATGACGATGAACATGTTGAAGATGCCCATGTAGACGCCGTTGCGCTCGGGGGGAATCATGTCGATCAGCATGATGTACGGATTGCCCATCATGCTCGCCCAGCCGATGCCGATGCCGAGCATCGCCACGAACAGCGCAGGTTCGGTTCGCAGGCCGGGGATCGCCAGCATCGCCACGCCCGACGCGAGCAGGCACGCGGCATGCGCGTTCTTTGCTCCCCAGCGACGCGCGACCGGCACCAGCGCGATCGCCGCGACGAACGCCACGGCGTTGTAGAAGGCGCCGAGCTGGCCGACGGTGAGCACGGTGTCGCGAAACGCTTCGCTCTTGGCGTCCGACGTGCCGTGCAGCGACCGTGCGACCGCGAAGGTGATGAACTGCCAATAGGCGAACATCGCATACCATTGGCACAGCATCGCAATCGCCAGCTGTCGCATCGGCCGTGGCATCTCGACCAGCGCGGTCTTGAGATCGCGCAGCGTGCCGCCGAGCGTCAGCGGCTCCTTCGCCAGCCGTGCTTTCTCTTCTTCGGGTAGCGGCAGTTCGGGCACGCGGACAACCGACCAGACGATCGTCGCCAGCGACAGCACTGCGCCGATCAGGAACGCGATCCGCGTGATGTCGGGGATGCCGTTGCCGTCGATGGCATCCTTGTTGAAGCCGATCCATACCAGCAGCGACGGCGCCAGATAGGAGAGCGTCTGCGCGAGGCCGGTGAACGCGGATTGCGTCAGGAAGCCGGCGGCGCGCTGGTCGTCGGGGAGGCGGTCACCGACATAGGCGCGGTACGGCTCCATCGTCACGTTGTTGGCGGCGTCGAGCACCCACAACAGGCTGGCGGCGACCCACAGCGTCGGGCTGTACGGCATCGCCAGCAGGCACAGGCTGCACAGTATCGCGCCGACCAGGAAATAGGGGGTGCGGCGGCCGATCCGGGTCGAGGTCCGGTCGCTCATCGCGCCGATCAGCGGCTGGATCAGCAGCCCGGTCATCGGTCCGGCGAGCCACAGCAGCGGCAGGCTCGCCTCGTCCGCGCCGAGATAGCCGTAGATCGGCGCCATGTTGGCCTGTTGCAGACCGAACGAGAATTGCAGCCCGAGGAAGCCGAGGTTCATCTCGATCAGCCGCATCAGCGAGAGGCGGGGCTTGGTCATGAGGCCAAGGTTCATTGTCATGCCTCCTGTGCGAGATGATCCGGCGTGGACCAATCGATCCTCCCCCGCCAGGGGGGGGTGTCGCCGTAGGTGACGGAGGGGGAGGACACGGAACCTGCGTTTCGCATGCCTCCCCCTCCGTCTGACAAGAGCCAGCCACCTCCCCCTTGCGGGGGAGGATTGTGAGTTCGCCGGGTCACGCCGCCGGGCCTGCCCAGATGACGCCCCAGGGTTCGACGTCGAGCGGCGCACCGCATGGCTGTTCGGACAAACGATCCTGGCATCCGGCGAGCCCGTCGACCGAGACCGCGGCGTCGGAGAAGTTCAGGAACACCCGGTCGCTGCCACAACCGATGCCGAGAAGGGCGGCTTCACCCGTCGCAATCGCCAACGGTGAACCAGCCCCGCCACTCGCGACCCTTGCCGCGCGCAACGCTGCCAGATCGCCGCTGATCCGCCGCGCGGCCGGCTCGTCAAGCGCCGTCCAGTCCATCTCGGGCCGGTGCAACCAGCGGCCTTCGTGCGCGCGCTCGGGATCGCTGAGATAGCTCGCGTCGTTGAGCAGCCCCGCTTCGTCGCCCATGTAGGTCGTCGCCAGCCCGCCGCTCGCGATCGACAGCGCGTTGAGCAGTGCGATCCGCCGAAACGCCATTTCGCGCGCATCGTCGTCCGCCGCCGCTTCGAGCCCCGCCAGCGACGCCATCGTCCCGTTCGATCCGTGCAGCACCGAGCCATCCGACTGGAACGGGGCACCGCGCGCCCAGCTGCCGTCGCCGCCTTCGAGGAAGCGCGCCGCTACCTTGAGCCGTGCCACAGGGTCCGGGTCGATCCCGGCGAGATCGCCGATAACCGCGCCCCAGCCGATATCGTCGTGACACCGCGCGTAGCTCAGCCAGTTCGCGCCGCGTGGCAGGCCACCGCTTGCCTCGACGATCGCATGCGGCAGGGTGGCGGACTGTTCGGCCAAAGCGACCCAGCCGGCTACCATCAGCGAGTTGTTATAGACGAGATGGCATTCGGGCTCGAACCCGCCATCCCAGTCGCGTCCTTCGTCGGCGCCGAAATACGGCGGCACAAGCGCGGTCGGGACGATCGCCTCGGCCTTCAGAAGTGTCGCCGGCGCGACGATGTCTAGCGCCGCGCGCAGCGCACGGACGATGAAATGCGCCTCGGGACGGTTGCGGCAATTAGTGCCGATCTGCTTCCAGAGGAACGCGATCGAATCGAGCCGGAACGCCTCGAAGCCGTGGTTCGCCAGCCGCAGCATCGTGTCGACGATCGCGAGCATGACTTCAGGGTTGGACCAGTTAAGGTCCCATTGGAACGGATAGAAAGTCGTCCAGACCTGCCCACCCATTGCCGGCACGTACGTGAAGTTGCCGGGCGCAGTCGTCGGGAACACTTGGGGAAGGTCGGCCTCGTACGCCTGCGCCTCGTCATCGCTCAAGACATGATAAAAGGCACGGTAATGCGGATCGCCCGCGAGTGCCGCCTTCGCCCAGGCATGATCGTCCGCGGTGTGGTTGAGCGCGAGGTCGACGCACAGGCTGATCCGCCCCTCGCGCAACCGCGCGGCGAGGCGCGCGACATCGGCCATCGTCCCCAGCCGCGGCTCGATCGCGAGATAGTCCGCGACCGCGAACCCGCCATCGCTGTCGCCCTCGCGTGCCTTCAGCAACGCGAGCAAATGTAGATACCGAACCCCGAGCGATTCGAGATGGTCGACGCGGTCGATCAGCCCGCCGACGGTGCCGGCGAACCGATCGACATAGGTCGAATAGCCCAGCATGTCGGGCGCGACGAACCAGTCGGGATCGCTCAATCGCGCCTCGTCGAGCGCGACCATCGCCGCTGGCCGTTCGGCCGCCCGATCACGGAGGATCGTCTCCATCCGCAGCCAGAGCGACGCCAGTCGATCGGTGCCGTACAGCCGTTCGAGCTGGCGTTTGAGAAGGGGGGCGAGCGCGTCGAGACGGCGCTCGGTGGAGGTCATAGTCACGCTCACCCGCCCTATCAGAAGCCGACGCGGACCGCGGCGGAGATCGTTCGGCCGGTGATCGAGCGTGCCCGGACGATGCCGTTGGTCGGGATTGCGCCTTCCTCGGCTTCGGTGATGCCCTTCACGTCGAACAGATTGTTGCCGTTGACCGACAGCGTGACGTTCTCGGTCGGGTGCACCGACACGAACGCGTTGACCTGCGTGTAGCCGGGCATCTTGAGGACGTTATTGTCCTGCGCGAAGCTGTCGGTGGTGCCGATCACGTTCGCGCCGACGGTCAGACGGCCGACATCGACCTGCGGGGTCGCCTGGAAGATGAACTTAGCCTGGCGACGCGGGCGGTTGCCCTCGACTGCGGGGTTGAGAACGTCCTTGGTGATCTCGGCATCGGTGTAGGTGCCGCCCGCCGACAGCGAGAACGGCCCGCGTGCGATCCGGCCCTCGAGCTCGACGCCCTTCGCTTCATATTCGCGGTTAAAGAAACGCTGTGTCGTCGCCTCGAAGTTCTGCTCTTCGGTGCGTGCCCAGAAGCCGGTGGCGTAGAGCGAGAGACCGTTCTGGCGGAACTTGAACCCGCCTTCGAGCTGACGGACGAAATCGACTGCCGCGCCCTCGTCGGTCAGGCCGCCCGTGGTCGTGTTGATCGAGGGGCCGAACAGCAGGCGATCGGCGTTGGCGCGACCGCCGCGGCTGTAGCGTGCGAATACTGCGGTGCTGTCGGTCAGGCGATAGTTCGCGCCGCCCGAGTAGGACAGATAGTCGTAGTTGTAGTTGAGCGGCGAGCGGCGTGTCGGGATGATCGCGACCTGACGCTCGGGCGCCGAGATCACGCCGTTGCCGTTGATGTCGAACGTCGTGATGCCGCTGCCGAAGCCCGCACCCAGATCGGCGCCGGCGACGCTGCCACGGGCCCGACCGAAATCGTAGCGCAGAGAGCCGTCGATGTTGAAGCGGCCGATCTCCAGACCGAGCTGAGCAAATGGTGCATAGGTCGTGTAGTCGAGATCGTACGACCGGCGGCAGCAATTGCCGAAGCCGAATGCCGAATACCCCGGCGTACCGTTCTGCGTGACCGGAACGCCCGCCGCGGTGCGGACGTCGACCAGCTGCGAGCGACCGTCATCGGCGACGGTCTGGACGAACGAGTTCCACAGCCAGTCGCTCTTGATGTCCTGGCGCGAGGCGTAGAAGCCGCCGGTGATCGCCAGCGTTCCCGAACCGAGCGGCACCGAGCCGTTGAGGCGGATGTCGTTGGTGATGTTGTTGAGGCTCTTCAGGTCGACGTCGAACAGCACGACGTTGGCGAGCAGGCCATTGCCGTTGAGCGACGCCGGGTTGGTGATCCGCTGGCCGTTCTGCGGTCCGCTCGCGTAGAACAGCTGCGCGCCGGCGCCACCGATGCCGTTGGCGATCGTCTGCGCGGAGCCGACGGCCGACGGGAACGGCGAGGTGAAGCCACCCGAGATGTCCGAATAGCGGAACCGCTCGACGATGTTCCAGCCGTCCGCGACGGGGATCTGCGTCTCGAGACCCGCCGAATACACGACGGGATGCTGGCCGTCGCGGATCGAACGCGTGACGAGCTGATTGTTGCCGTCGAGCGTCTGCACGGTGCGGATGTCGGCGCTGTGCAGCGTGCCGTTGTTGATCGAGAAATTGGTGATGTTGTTGTAGGTCGGATCGCTGTTCGTGCCGGTTACCTGTACCGGGTTGGGCAGATAGCCGATCGCGCGGTCGTCGAGATACTTGCCGTACAGGCGGACATAGCCGCCATTGCCGAACGACTTGGTGATGTTCCCCTTCAACTGGCCGCCCTTGACGCCGTCAAAGCCGACTTCGCGCTGGCCGTCACCGATCCGGTAGAAACCGCCGAAATGATAGGTCAGCGTGTCGGACAGCTTGCCGCCCTGGTCGAAATCGACGCGGAACTCGCGGTAGTCGAGCCCGCTGCTGAGCTGGAACGCGCCGCCTTCCTGCTCGCCGGTCTTCGAGATGAAGTTGATGACGCCGCCGGGCGAGTTCGACGCGAAGGTCGAGGCCGAACCGCCACGGACCGATTCGACCGTCCTCACGTTAAAATCGGCGCGGAGGAAGATGTCGGCATTACCGAACGTGATGTCGCCGAATTCCAGGATCGGCAGGCCGTCTTCCTGCAGCTGGAGGAACTTCGAGCCGCCCGATGCGACCGGCAGGCCGCGGACCGAGATGTTCGCGTTGCCGTCGCCGCCGGATGCCTCGACCCGGATGCCGGGGAGGTTGCGGAGGAGTTCGCCCGAGGTGCGCGGTGCCAGCTGGACAAGAGCATCCGACGTGATCGAGCTGGTGGTGATCGACGTGTTGAGCTTGTTCGTGCCGCGCGCGACCGCCGTCACGACGATGTCGTCCTGCGGGATGTCGGCAGCGGGAGCAGTGGCGGTGTCGGCCGGCGTGGCAGCCGGATCAGCCTGCGGTGCGGTCTGTGCGGCCCCAGCGGTGGCGAACGATGCGGCGGCGATGCCGGCCAGCAATGCGTGACGTACTTTCATGCGACTCTCCCTGCGCGACGGCTTTCTGAGAAGCCCAAGGCCGCCTCCTACTCGCGTCGCAATCGATTGCAAGAAATGTTTCACAATCGATTGCAGAAATTAGGCGGACTGTCTCTTTATCAGCGCAGGGGGGACGATCGCGGACTCAGCTGGCTCGCCGGCGACGCGCTTCAGCAAGCGATCGACCATCAATTCCGCTCCGATCGCAAGATCTTGGCGGATGGTCGTCAACGACGGGGACGTGTGCGCTGCCAGCGAGACGTCGTCATAGCCGATGACCGCGGTCGTGGTGGGAACGTCGATCCCCGCCTCGGCCAGTGCGCGCAGCACGCTCATCGCCGCGACGTCCGACGCAGCAAAGATCGCGTTCGGAATTGTGCCGCCCGCAAGATGCTCCGCCACCGCAGCGTGAACCGTTTCGGGGCTCATAGCGGTTGCCAGCACCGAGTAGGCGATACCGGCCTCGTCGGCCGCCGCAGCGAACCCGGCAAGGCGATCGGCAAACTCGGGCGGGGCAGGGTCGCCGACGAACAGCAGCCGCTGCCGGCCTTGCGCGATCAGATGGTCCGCTGCCAGTCGCCCGCCCGCGACATTGTCCGATCCGATCGTCAAATGATGCTGGCCGGGACGGTTCGCACCCCAAACGATCAGCGGGCGGTAGCGCTGCGAAACCCGCTCGATCGCCGCGAACTGGTCCGACTGGCCGACCAGTAGCAAGCCATCGATCCGCCCGCTGTCGACCAACCGTTCGAGCCAGTCCTCGGCATCCGGGATCACGCGCGACAACAGGATGTCATAGCCGCGCTCGACCAGCAGGTCCGCGAGGAATCCGAGCAGCGACAGGAAGAACGGGTCGGTCAGATGCTGCGTCTTCGCGTGGCCGAGCGGCAGGACCAGTCCTATCGCGCCGGTGCTCTTCATCCGCAGGTTGCGTGCAAGCTGGTTCGGTCGCACGTCGTGCTCGCGCGCCAACTCGCGTATCCGCTCGCGCGTCTGCTCGTTCACGGAGGAATGCCCTGCAAGCGCGCGCGACACGGTTGCAGTCGAAACGCCCGCGAGTGCGGCCAGGTCGGCGAGTTTCATTGTAGTGGAGTTCCTCGTCGGTACGCGCGTAGGCCACGTCGTACAGTCAGCACCGCGGGCCTGCAATTGTCGGGCGAATTACCGACGGACTTGCACGATCCGGTAATCGAGAGAATGCCAACAATGATATGGCAAGAGGATCGCCATGCGATCGCGAACACTGCCGTAGCGTCATCGTCCGCTTGCCGAATGCATCATCGTGGCGTTCGACGCGACCTAACGCATCCCCTGCGAGGGGGTGACCGGGGCTGCAAGGTAGCGATCCAGGAACTGCTGGTGCGTCGGCATCCCTGCGACTGCGTCTGCGATCGTGCTGCGGATATTGGTCAAGACGCCGGCTAGCTGCGGGCCGCCCATGATGCTGCCAAGGCGGTGGTGGTCGCGCGGGGTCAGGCGCTGGCCGAGCATCACCTGCACCCAGCTGGCGACACGGAACAGGTCATCGCCGCCCTGATACGCCTGCGCGCCCTCTGTGAAGAGCGCGATGCGCTCCACGAGCGTGTCGGGGATCGGCATGTCCCGGCGCGCTGCCCAGAAGGGTTCGGGACGTTCGTTGAGGTGATAGTGGAGGATGATGAAATCGCGGACGCGCTCGAGCTCAGCCTGCGCCTGATCATTGTACCGCCTAACCAGCGCGGGTGCCATTCCGCCGAACGGGAAGGTCTGCATCAGCCGCGTAATGCCCGTCATGATCAGATGGATGCTGGTCGATTCGAGCGGTTCGACGAACCCGCTGGCGAGGCTGAGCGCGACGCAGTTCCCCATCCATACCCGTCGCCGGCGACCGGTACGGAACCGGATCAGCCGCGGCTCGGTAAGCGGCGCGCCGTCGATCGTGGCGAGCAACCGGGCATGAGCCTCGTCGTCCGACAGATGATCGCTGGCATAGACCAGCCCGTTACCGACGCGGTGCTGCAGCGGGATACGCCAGCGCCAGCCCGCGTCATGCGCGATCGCGCGCGTGTACGGATGCGCCGGGCCCGTCGCGGCGGTCTGCACGGCTAGCGCGCTGTTGGTGGGCAGCCAGTGCGACCAGTCCTCGTAACCGGCGGCGTAGGTGCCCTCAATCAGCAGCCCGCGAAAGCCGGTGCAGTCGATGAACAGGTCGCCCTCGACGCGCTCGCCGGACTCGAGGACGAGCGCGCGGATGAAGCCGGTCTCGCCGTCGCGTTCGACGCTGGCGATCCGCCCCTCGATCCGCTTCAACCCGTTCGCCTCGCTGCGCGCGCGCAGGAAGCGGGCATAAAGGCCTGCGTCGAGGTGATAGGCGTAGTTGATCTGGCCCTCGGAGGGGAGCGCGAACCGCTCCGCCTTGGCCGCCTGGAGTTCCAGGCAATAGTCGCCGATCTCGCTCGCATCCCCGGCGGCTTTGGCGGCAAGCCAGAAATGGTGGAAGTCGCCCATCCAGGTCGATTTGCCGATATCGCCGAACGAATGGATGTAGCGATCGCCGTCGCGTGCCCAGTTCTCGAACGAAATGCCGAGCTTGAAGGTCGCTTGCGTCGCGCGCATGAACTCGCGTTCGTCGAGGCCCAGGATCGTGTGGAACGCGCGCATCGTCGGGATCGTCGCCTCGCCGACGCCGATGGTGCCGATCTCCTCGGATTCTACGAGGGTGATGTCGAGCAGCTGCCCCAATTGTCGCGACAAGGCGGCGGCGGTGAGCCAGCCCGCGGTGCCACCGCCGGCGATGACGACTTTCCTGATGCGCTGCTCGGCCATGTTCGGCTCCTATCGGTTGATGCGCTGGAGGATCTTGGCGCGCAACCGGCGTGCGGACATAGCGTCCAGCGGCGCAAGTTCGCCATGTGCGTGCTCGGGCAGGTGCTCCCTGGCGTGATCCGCAGAGCCGAAGACATAATGGTCGAACATCGCGCGCCATGCCTGCTTCTCGTGATCCGGCCGATCGCGCAGCGACAACAGGCCGTGGAGCAGGGTGTTCATGGGCGTATCCATGAACCGCGGCACCGCGTTCCACCAATAGTTGATCATCACGTTGAAAGGATCCAGCGCCTCGACATTATGCCACCACAACGCCGAGTAGAGCAGCACGTCACCCGGCTCGAGTTCGGCAATTTCGGCATGTGTCAGCGCCTCGGCAAAGCGTGGGTATCGGTCGAGATCCGGTGCGCGAAGGTCGACCATGCTGACCACCTGTCCGGCCGGCGTCGGCTCCAACGGCCCAGGGTAGAGGTTGGCGACCTGATCAGGCGGAAACAGCGTGAAGCGCCGGCGACCGACCATGCAGCATGCCAGATTGTTCGACATGTCGTAATGCGTCGCGGCGGTGGTACGATTGCCGATCCAGATGCTGACCAGCGGTGGGTTCTCGACGAGCTGCGGGTCGCCGAACGGCAGCGCGGCCTGCGCGCGAAGACCAGGTAGGTACAGATCGATGTCGGTCGAGCCGATATAGATGGCGGGGGCTTCCGGATCGCCGAGCCCGTCAAGAAGCTGGTCGAGATACCCGGACAGCGAGCCGCTCTCTCGTTTGAAGTTCAGCGCGGCGCAATCGTCGGAATACCCGAAGCGGCCGCCGATCGCCGGATCGCCGACGTACGCCGTGACGGGACGGCCACCGTCGAACTGCTTCAGCCACGTCATTGCCGGCTTTGCACCTTCCAGCCCGACAGCCACCAGCGGCAAGTGGCTGGCGATCCCACGCAGGATCACCGGAACGCCATCGGCGATCAGGTCGGCGATCGGCACGCTGATCGCGCTCGTGCCATCGATGACACGCGTACGGCGCGTGATACCTGCCACCGGGATCAACCGGTCTGGCTCAGCAGAGATTGCTTGCGCGCAATCAACTGCTGGATGTTGCCGAGCGACGCCGCGGCCAGGATGGCGAGACGCAGCACGCCCGATCCGTGAAGTCGCTCGAGCGGTTCGCCTTTCAGAGCGGCTAGATGCTCGAGGTCGACGACCAGCACGTCGGCTATGGTATAGCGGCGCTCTTCGCTGACATCGACGGTGAGCGTTACCGGCGTGAGCAGGCCAGCCTCGTCTAGCGCGGTATAGGCAGCCGGCGCGGTCTGCAGTCCCTCGTACAGCAGGCGGAGCACGCCGGTGATATGTTCCAGGTACGGTGTGTTGCCGCCATGTTCCAGGAACAACGGCAGGCCGGTGCTGTCGCCGACGCGCCCGTCGTCGAGATCGACGTGCAGCATAGGCTCGCCGACATCGTCTCCGGGGCGCCGGACCATCCCGATCGAGAAGGGGCCGCGCTGCTGACTGGCGGGCACATAGCGGCTTGTCCAATAGTCGCCGGACAGGAACAGGTTCTCGTCGCGGTCCAGCCCCAACAGGGCACAGGCCTGCAATCCCTCGTCGCGGCGGCGGAATATGATGGCGAATTCGCGCTGCACCGCCTCGAACTCCGCGGGAAATACCAGCGTCTGATTGGCAGCGTCGCCGAACGCGGCGCCAGTCCGCGGGCTTACGCGTAAATCGGCATGGTCGACATTGTTGATCTGTACGGGATTCATCCGCTCCGGTCCTGTTGTTGCCTCACGCTTATCAGCGCGACCGCGACCGACAAAGGAAAAGGCCGCTGCACGGCACGGCGGCGGCCTTCTTAGTGGGGTCGGGAGTGGACCAAGATCCACTCCCGCCTTCATCAGAAACGATAGCGCGCGCCGAGATAATAGCGTGGCTTGAGTTCCTGCACATACACCAGGTTCGTCTCGGTGCGGGCATATTGGCGGAACGGTTCGCTGGTCAGGTTGACCGCTTCGAGCGAGACCGAGAACGCCTTCGTGACATCGTAGCTTATGCTGCCGTCCAAGGTACCGAACGCGGCCGTGAACAACGGATTGCGATTGCCGCCCTGGTTCGTAGCCGCGAGATACTTGTCACGCCAGTTGTACGAGACGCGGGCCGAGATACCGCCCTTGTCATAGATTGCCGTCAAGTTGGCGCTGTCGCCCAAACCGCTCAGCGCGAAGATGTTGACGTTCGGATCGGCATAGGGATCCACGTTCACGTCGCCACTCACCTTCGTGTACGAAACCGCGAAACCGAAGCCGGTCTGACCGAAGAAGTTCGTCCAGGCGACTTCGAAGCCGTGGATATTGCCTTCCTTGTTGTTGACCGGGCCGCTGATCGCGAAGTTCACGAGCGGATCATTGGCGTCCCCGACGAGATCGACCGCAAGGGCGAGGGGATTGTAGACCGCATCGCTGATTTCGCCCGTGGCGGGATTGAGCGCGCCGCGGAAGGCCGCCGTCGCCGCTGCCTGATTGCCGCCATTCTGCTGCAGCAGCGCCGCGTAGGCGAACAGATTTCGATCGGTCTGGGTAATCCCATTGTTCCTGAGGTAGGCCTGCGCAATACCCGACCGCGATCCTGGCGCGCCTGAACCCGGGTCGCGCAGCCCGAACAGGTTACCGTTGGTTATCTGGTTGCCGACGAAGTTGCGCACGTTCTTGTTAAAGAAGCCGACCGAGACGAAACTCGTGGGCTTGTAATACCACTCCAGCGACACGTCGAAATTGTCCGAGATCAGCGGCAACAGCGCTGGATCCTGCCGCGTGGCGGGAGCCGGGGCCGCACCGAGTGCTGTCGGACGGTTCGGAGCGTTTGCCGTCACCGATGCGAACAAATTGCCATAGTCCGCCCGGGCCAGCGTACGGCTGAACGAGGTGCGCGCCATGACGTTGTCGAGCACTTCGATATTGAAGTCGAGCGACGGCAGCAGGTTGTCGTACTTCGACTTCACGATCACCGCGGCGCCCGGAGGTCCGCCGATCACGGTGAAGTCATTGTCCGATTGCCAGGCCAAAGCCGTCGGGATCGACTGAAGACCGACCGACTTGACCCGGGTCCGTTCGTAGCGAACGCCGATCAGCGCGTTTGCACGGCGTCCGCCAATGTCACCGCCCCAGGCCATCTGGCCATAGACCGCCAAGTTCTTCTCGCCGACGGTATCGTCCGACGAACCCTGCAAAGCGTCGGGGCGTCCCAGCTTCGCATAATAGGGTGAGAAGATGTCCAGCAGGTCGACCGCATCGCCACGAAACGCGACCAGCGCCGACCCGGTCGAGTTCGGGTTATACTTGTCGAACTTGCAGGTCATGCAATAGGTCTTGATGAGATCGCCGGCGAGCTCCTGGACGCGGCCGGTGTCCGTAATGCTCCAGTCACCGAGGATCTGCTGGTTATTGGAACTGGCCGAGCGGGTCGTTGCATCCACATAGTTGCTGCCGACCACGAAACGGCTATCGTTGCCGAGATCCCAGCCCAGCTCGCCACTGAACTGGTTGACCCTCGACTCCTGCTTGGAGAAGATCCGACGCGCGACCTGCGTGCCCAAGTCGCCGATGTCGAGGATATTGTTGCAATTGCCGCCGCGGCCGCCGTTGGTCGCGTTGCAATCGTTCAGAGTTTCCGACTGCTGCGGGAAGCCGCTGCTGAAGTCGACTTTGTGCGTAGCGCGAACCGGAGCGCCGATCGAGATCGTCGTCGCCGACGTGCCGTTCGCATTGTCCGGATTCGTGGTCGACTTCGAATGGTTTGCGTCAAGCTTCAGCGACAGCACGTCGGTGAAGTTCCACTTGACGTTACCGCCAACCGAGTAAAGCTCGGTCTTCGTGGCGAACCGTTGCTGCTCGTAGCCCTTATCCGCCTGCTTAGCCTCCGCCAAGATGATCGCAGTCTGCATCTTCTTGTTATCGTCGAAGGTTACGTCACTGAACGGCCGCTGGAACCAGTTGGTCTGCTCGCTACGCTCGTCGCTCAACTTGTTGCGCGCATACAAGCCGTCGATCGTGATCTCCAGCCGATCCGTAGGTTTGAACTGGATGTTGGCCTGACCGTTGATGCGCTCGCGGCGGTTCTCGGAGAACTGATAGCGGCTGTCATTCGGAATTTGCACGTACTGCGTAGTAGGACGGTTCGTGATATTCGTCGCCGGCGTGATGTACGCACCCGCCGTATTCAAGAAATCGGCCAGCGGAACGATGTTCCAATAGTTCGGGTTCGACTGGATCGATGTCGACTCGCGCAACTGATAGCTGCCGAAGACGTTGACGCCAAAGGTTTCGCTGGGGTTTTTCCAGTTGATCAGGCCAGACAGTTCGGGCGTGACCTTCTTGAGATTGGCCTCCGCATTCTCGACCGAACTGTCGTACAGTGCCTTGGCGCCAATCGAGCCCGACAGGCCGTCTTCGCGCGCATCGAGCGGCCGGCGGGTGACGACGTTGATCGCAGCGCCGATGCCGCCCGTCGGAATGTTCGCCCGGCCGGTCTTGTAGACTTCCAGCGTGGCGACGCCTTCGGACGCCAGGTTCTGGAAGTCGAACGAGCGGCCGGTGCCGACCGCGAAGGCGTTGCCCGTGCTGGTGTCGATGCTGGTCGAGGCAAGCTGACGGCCGTTCAGCGTCACGAGGTTGAAGCCGCCGCTGAACCCGCGGACCGCGACTTGGGAGCCTTCGCCATTGGCGCGAGTAATCGACACGCCGGTGATCCGCTGCAGCGATTCCGCAAGGTTGGTATCGGGAAACTTGCCGATATCCTCGGCCGAGATGGCATCGACGACGCCCGCGGAATTACGCTTGATGTCGATCGCGCGATTGAGACTGGCGCGGATGCCGGTGACGACGATCTCGTTGGCCGGACCGGCCGTCCCTTCGTCGAGCGTGCCAGTCGCGGGCGCCGCGTCGGGTGCGGTCTGCTGCACGGTCGTCGTCTGAGTGCTCTGGCTGGTCGCGGCAGTGTTCGTCTGCGCGATCGCAGTGCTGGAAGCTGCCAGCCCGGTCACGACCGCGATGGTCGATACCGAATGCGCGAGCGTGCGCGAAAATTTCTTCATAAATCCTCCCCCATTCCCGGCCGCCCTGATCAGGCCGGATTGCACACGGTCGTTGCCGTGTATGATAGGGCTACCATCAGGGGCGCGGGTGTCAACTGCGGGAGGGAAGTAGACCCGTACGGTCCGTCAGAAGTTGATCGGCCGACGTTGCGAACAGCCCTCATGGAATACCATTATTTACAGGGGTTTACCTGATCGGGTTGCTGCGCTTGGATATTCCGTACTGATTTCATCAGTAATGAACCTAATGGAATCTGTCTCAGCTGTGATAAATTGAGCACTATTACGATAGTGTTCGGGCAGTGTGCGGAAGGCCAGCGCTGGGAGGTCGAACTATCCCGGAATGCCAGTCTTTAAGGTCAGCCATTATTACCCAATTGATCCAATATCGGCATGGAGTACCTATCGACATGTAGGTCTACTTCAACGCGAGGCGGGTGGACTTGAAGTAGATTCGTGCAGTTGGATAACGGGCGTATGATCCCGATCGTAAGCGATACCGGTCC
Source organism: Sphingomonas sp. 320_CC (assembly GCF_059691795.1). NCBI lineage: Bacteria > Pseudomonadati > Pseudomonadota > Alphaproteobacteria > Sphingomonadales > Sphingomonadaceae > Sphingomonas > Sphingomonas sp. 320_CC. The sequence continues at coordinate 138,059 of NZ_JCAWAE010000004.1, forward strand.
TTGCGACACAGGCGACTTAAAGGGACCCCCAACGCGCGATTGAATCGATGAGGGAAGGTGAGGGGGCGCTAGCGGTTCGCCTGTAAAGGCGTGCGGCAGGCTAGTCGCAGTCACCGCTCAGTTCGACGAGGCGCGCCATCGTGGCGCGCCTCCCTTGGTTTACATCCGGAACGATACCGACGCGACGTACGTGCGGCCGTTCTTGTAGAACGCCGTCGGGCGATCTCGCGAGCCGCTATACTGCGTGTAGGTCGAGTCGAGCAGGTTCTGTGCGTTGACCGTCAGCGTGACCGCCTTGGTCAGGTTGAAGCCTGCCGAGAAGTCGAGCTGGCTGTACGGCGCGACCATGTCGATCGAGTTCAGGCGGCCGATCGCGCGGAAATACGACGACCTGTAGTTATAGCTCAGGCGCGCCTGGAACGGTCCATTCTCGTAATACGGGATGACGTTGACGGTGTGCTTCGACAGATAGGGCAGGTTCAGCCCCTCGTCGGTCGAGCTCTCGGCGTAGGAGTAGTTCGCCTGCAGGCCGAAGCCATGCCAGATCTCACCCTGTGCCGAGACCAGCGCACCGTTGACGTTCGCCTTGCCGCCGTTGAGCGGCTGCGACACGAGATAGGACGCGTTGCTCTGCGTCAGCTCGTTGAAGAACGTCTGGCGGCTGAGGCCGTTGAGGATGTAGTCCTTCACTTCGCGGCGGAACAGTTCGAGCGACAACAGCGTACCCTCGCGCGGGTAGTATTCCGCGGACAGTTCGTAGTTGGTCGACTGGTATGGCTTCAGGTTCGGGTTGCCGCCGCTCGCATCGAGCGTGATGTCGTTGCGACCGACCGAACCACCGAGCTGCTCATAGCGCGGGCGCGCGATCACCTTGGCAACGCTGCCGCGGAAGATCAGGTGCGTGCCTGCTTCATACGCGACATTCAGGCTTGGCAGGAACTTCAGATAGTCGTTCTCGACCCGCTGCGGCACGATCGTCGGCAGGCTGCCGTCGGTGCCGGAGACCTGGTCGGCGTAGTTCGACACGTTCTTGGTATAGACCAGGCGCCCACCGATGTTGCCGCGGAAGCCGCTCTGGTCGAAGTTCAGCTGGACGTAGTTCGCCGCGACCGTCTCGTCGACGATGTACGATGCGGTCGGCTTGGCGACGGGGATGTTGATCGAGTTCGCGAGGATGTCGATCACGGTCTGCTGCGACAGGTTGATGTACTTGGTCGCGTTGCCGGTACCGCCGGTACCATCGAACGTGCCGTTCGGCGTCGTCGTTGTGTCGACGCCCAGGCTCGCCAACGTGTAGTTCGACGTCGAGTAGTTGTTGAAGCCGCTCGCGTTCAGGCGGTTGCGGTGATCGGTGAACTTGCCGCCGATGCGGATTTCCTTGAACGGCCCCGCCTCGAACGGAATGACTGCGTCATAGCCGGCGTAGTAATCGCGATCGATCGTCCTGGAGAAATCGATCCCGCCCGCGCGCGCCGCATTCAGCTGCGTGCCGTTGACGATCACCGGCGCGCCGTCGATCGTCTGCAGCTGCGGACTGTTGCTGCGGCGGTAATTGGCCGGGTTGGTCAGGTCGCCAACGTAATCGACGTTCGCGCTGTCCGAGGTGAAGCCGTAGCTGTACGGAAGGTCGGTCCGCACATCGAGCAGATATTCGGGATTGCGCCCGCCGATCGCCTTGCTCCAGCCGCCGGTCGCCGCCACGGTCGCGCCGCCGGGACCTTCCCACTCGGCGACGAAGTTGAGGTTGTCGGTGGTCAGCTTGGTCTTGCGGATCAACAGATCGAGCTGCGCGCTCTGGCTGCCGGCCGAGGCCGCGCCGAAGCTCGCATTGGTGACGACGCCGTTCGCGACCGTCGCCGACTGGAGAACGTCGCCGCTCCATGCGCCGGGGATGACGTACATCGACTGGCTGCTGTTGTTGTAGTTGCCGTCGATATGCAGGCCGTTGAGCGTCAGCGTGATGTCGTCGGTCGGCTTGGCCTGGACCGTACCGACATAGCTGATGCGTTTACGCTCCTGCGTGAAATACGCGTAGTTGATGCCAAACGGCGATACCGCGTTGGCGAGATCCTGCCGCGTGCCGCCGGTCACGGTCGCACCCGGGTTCTTCAGCACCGGCTGACCGCTCGCATCGCGGATCAGCGCGTTGTTCGCATCCTTCTGGAAAAAGCGGTCGCCGGCATTCTCGAACCCGAAGAATTCGACGCCCGAGCGCGTCAGGCTCTGCTTGTCGTAGGTGACGGCGCCGAGCACGCCGAAGGTGCCGCCTTCGTTGTGCCAGCTGTACAGACCCGACGCGCGGACGTTACCCTTGTCGGCGCGGTCGTTGTACGAATAGCCGCCCGATGCGAAGATCGAGTTGGCGGGCGTGTCGAGCGGACGGCGCGTGCGCACGATGACCGTGCCGCCGATGCTGCCTTCCTCAATGCGCGGCTCGGGCGACTTGTAGACTTCGAGGCGCTCGACGAGTTCGGGCGCGAGCAGCGAATAGTTGAAGGTACGGCTGGTCGGGTCGTTGTCGTTGCCGCCCCAATCGGCCGAGGCGACCGCATGGCCGTCGAGCAGCATGCGGTTGAGCGCCGGATCGGTGCCGTGGATCGCGACCTTCTCGCCTTCGCCGAAGCGACGATCGATGCTGACGCCGGGAACGTGCGAGAGGGATTCGGCGACGTTGCGGTCGGGGAACTTGCCGATCGCCTCGGCACTGATGACGTCGACGATCGCGTTGGCGTTGCGCTTTACTGCGATCGCGCTGCGCAGGCTGCCGCGGATACCAGTGACGACGATGTCCGTATCGGCGCCGTCCGCTACGGGGTCCCCCTGGGTCGCGGCTGCGACGGGGGCGGACGATGGCGCGGGCGCCGACTGCGCGAGAACGGATTGCGCGAAAACTGGTACCAGACCGAATATCGCCGCACCGGATGCGAGCAAAACCTGCTTACGAAAAACCATCGTCAAAAGCCCCTTCCCATCGACGCCGCAGCGTCACCCTTCGACACGGTCCTGCCCGTATCGCTCGACTCACCTCACTGGCCGGACCTCTAAAGGGTACTGTCATCACAGCGTGGTATTGGTAATGTATAACCAATCTAACTCCTGACGCTATCGGAAAATTACAGTTTGGTGTCGGCTTATGACCCTACAAAACTTGCGATAACCATGAGATGGCGATGCGCCGCGTCGACTGATTAGACTTGAGGCTGGCAGAGGTGACCCGGCAATCTCGAAATGCCGCTACAGAACGACCTTACCAATCTATAGCATACAGCAGGCGGCGTCCGTCGTCCGCATTGTCCCATCCGGCTGCCAAACTCAAAAAACTGCCGGGTTAGTCATCCGGCGAGTGTGGGCAGCTTATGGGATCACGACTGTTCGGCCAGATCGATTGGTCCGAAATGCGACCATCCGTGATCTGAGTATGACGATGCGCTGCGGATCGCGCGCGATCTGATGCCGAAAATCCGAGTTCGGTCCGGGTTTGGGTTGGAAGGCAGGCGAGATCCAGCGTCGCTGACCGGCAATCTATGCCAAACGATCGCGCCCGCCGATCGTCTCCGACTCGTTCGCAGGCCCGCCGATCATGTCGAGGGCTAGCAGCAGCAAACTGGCGAGGCGTTCCATTGAAACACCTCGCCAGTTGGCGATCATCCGCGTGCGTGCGCTCGGTCGACCGGTCGTTCTAACGTCTCAGAAGCTGATCCTCACGCCGACGTTGCCGGCATAGGATCGCTGTTGCGAGGACAACACGCCGGTTCCCGTGGCGTAGAGGACCAGCGCGGAGGCGAGCGGCAGTTGGAGTCCGGCCTTGCCGACGAACGCGCTTTGCGAAGGTCGAGCGCCTGCGATCGTGAACGAGGGATCGGCCAGCGCGACAAAATCGACTCCGATGTCGCGGTCGCGGCGAAACTCGTGGAGGTAGCTCGCTTCGATCATCGGCCGCAGCGCGAGGCCGTTCCCGAACGGGACGCTGCCGTCCATCCGCAACCCGACATTCACCGGGAGCGACGTTGTGGTCTGTTTGCCCGCCTGCAACGCCAGCACGCTGCCACGCTCTGCGAACGCATCGGTGTAGAGACGCGCATATTCCACCGCGACGAACGGCGTCAGGTCGAACGACTGGACTGCGATGCGCTGACCGATTTCGCCGCGCAGGCGCAACTCCGCGGCGTCGTACCGTGCGATTTCGGTTTCGCTGGCGACGCTGCCGATCCCGCCCGCGGTCCGCGTCGTACGGATCGCATAATGGCCATAGCCCAGCGACCCGCGGACATACGTGCCCGTCGGCAGCGCGTACGAGGTGTAGGCCGAGACGTGATAGCTCGACGCCTTGCCCTTGGTCGCGCGCGCCGCGGTGTTGAAGCGGGTGTCGAGCCCGCCCGCGACGAAACCGGCACGCCACCCGGTCGAAACTTCACCGTCAAGTCCGATCACGCCACCCCAGCTGTTGCTGCGGCGATCGACCGTACCGTCGGCGTCCCGGCCATCAGTCCATTCCCGACCACCCAGCGGCCCGCCCCAGAGGTGCATCTGGGTGTCGGTCAGGACCGCACGCTGCTGATCGGTCACGGCATCGCCGAATACCCGCCCGGCAAACAATGCCGCGCTGTTCGCATCGGCAAGGCCTTCACCCGACAGGGTGTCGAGCGCTGCAGTACCCGCCGCCGCCGAGTCCTGGCCCGTGGCGTAGACCGTGTTGAGCAACGTTGCCGCACCGGCACCGCTCGCCAACGGCGCCGCGCTTATCAGCGCCGCCGCGACGCGTTGCTGGTTCGCGGTGACCCCGAGTGGACGATAGTCGATATCGGTCCGGTTGAGGTTGAGGCTTGCCGCCGTCGTCGAATAGTCGAGCACAGCGCGCAGGTTGGTGGGAACACCCGTGACGTTGGCAAAGCTGCCCGAAACCCCACCGCCTGCCGTGACCAGGGCGATGCGCGTGACCGGTAGCGTGCCGACCGAGCCCTGAACCCGCACCGTGCCGTCGAGCTTCGCCGCACCGGATACGACCGTCCGGCTTGCAAGCGCAGGCGATACCGTCTGCACCAGCGTCGCACCGCTGGCGAGCGTGAGCGGACCGTTGATCGTCAGCGTGCCCGGCGTGGTTCCCATGCCGGGTACCAGCGTGCCGCCGCTGTTGACCGTGACGGCGCCCGTGCTGCCTGTGCCACCAAAGACTGCGCCGGTGTTGACGGTCGTCGCCGAGACGATCGAGCCGGTGACGGCAAGCGTTCCGCCATTGACGATCGTCGGGCCGGCATAGCTGTTCTTCCCGGTCAGGGTCAGGCTGCCGGTGCCATTTTTGGTCAGCCCGCCGGTTCCGCCGATATCGTTGCCCCAGCTGTCGGTGGCCGCATAGCCACCCTGCGCGGCGTCCATCGTCACTGCGACCTGGCCGTTGAACGCGCCATAGCCGTCGTTCGCGGCATAGAGGTTCAGCTGGCCCCATCCGTCCAGCGTGTTGCCGGTGAGCACGGGATAGCCCGAGGGGAGGGCGGTGGTCGCGAGGATATCGGTCCGCTGTGCATCGGTCAGATACCCGAACCGCGTCAGCAGCAGCACTTGCGCCTGCACCGGCACATCCGCGGCGGTCATCGCCTTGACCGGACCGACCGGCGCGAAACCGTAGGTCATCTCGGCAAGGTACGTCGCCTTGTTCTGCGCGACGTTGGCATACGGATCGGCGGCGGTTGCGCCAGACGCGTTGGCGGCGGCGATGCATGCCGTCACGGTCGCGGTGCCGCAGGCGGACGCCAGATAGGACTGGGTCTGGGTATAGGCCTGGTAGACCGCATACGCGCTGGCGTTGGCGGGGTTGGTCCAGTCGAGGCGATTGCCCTTCGCATCATACAAGGCCGCGTAGATGTTGGTCGCGGACAGCGCCGTCGCTTCGATCCGGGCACCCATGATGTCGAGCGGCGAATGCATGCCCGCCAGGATGCGGTTGGTGCCCAGGTCCGCCGCGCGCGCGAGCAATTCCTGCCCTTGCTGCGGGATCAGGAACGCCGTGCCCAGCGCCTGCAGCATGCCCGAATTGGTATGCCCGCTCGGATAGGCGCCGTCTGCATAGGGGTTGGACGAATTGATGATCTGAAGCATCGGGGTCGGTACGTTGACGTCGGTCGTCACGCGGTATGGCCGCGGCGAGGCACCGATGCCGGGAACATATTCGCCGACCTTGAACGTCGCCGCGGTGAACTTGCCCGCGGAATCGAACGTCCCGAAATTGGGTGCGGTGATCGGCTTGCCGCCATTTGCCGCAACCATGTCCGCCGTTACGACGAACCCGCGGACCCACTGCGTCGTGGAGGCGTAAGGCGCTGGCGTCGTAAAGCTCGACAAATACGACGGCACGATGATCGCCGCGGTGTCCGCCAGCGTCAGCGCGCCGCGATTGGTGTTGACGTTGTAGTTGGCGAACCGCGGATCGAGCGGATCGATCGGTGGGTTCTCGCCCTGATACCGCGCGAACGTCCGCTTCGCGGGCTCGGTCGACGAACTCGCGCGGACCGTGTTGTTGATGAACGCGACCGCGGCGGCCAGCGGCGTGGCGGTACCGTTGCCGAACTTCTCGGCGCCGGGGCTGAAGCTGTTGCCGAGATTGATATTGGCGACATAGTCCGCGAGCGTCGCGGTCGCATAGCTGGTCGGGGTAAGCGTGTTCGGCGCCGACCCGCTGGTCGAGGCACCGGCGCCCGCCATGTAAAGGTTGGTCAGCGCGCCCAGGCCATTCAGGATGCTGTACGCCTGATTGGTGCGATCGTCGTGGATCGCCGCGAGGGTCTGGCTCGGCGTGCGCGCGTTGGTCATCGTGACGACGGTCTTGTAGTTCTGCACCATCACTTCGGGATGGTCGCGGATCAGCTTCACATAGCTGTCGAGCAGCTTCGGAACGATGCTGCCGATCGCCGGATTGCTCTCGTTGACGTAGTTGACCGGTGGCGATGTCGGGATCGTCTGCGCCGCGATCGACAGCGGCGTCAGCATCGTCGCCGATGCTGCACAGACCATGAATTTACTCAAAGACACACCATTCCCCTTACGCGTTTCGAAGCGGGGCATGGCATCGTGCGGCGACGGTTTTATGCGACTTATGTTGCAGGTGCGTCATAATGACGGGGGTCGCGGAATGATCGCTTGGGCGGTCAGGTTGCTGGACGATAAGTCCGACATCACGCTAACTGTGACAAAGTGAGTACCGCCAAAGCGGGTGCTTGTGGCGCTCAATTTATCTTCCGCAGTGCGGCGAAAAACTGTCCGATGGCCATTGGACGCCCTCATCAGACCTTCGAGTCATGGCGGGATTGGCCACGCTCAGATGCCGCGTCGGACGTGCCGCAAACGCGTGATCGCCGTCTCACAGAGACCGTCCCGCCGTTCGACGAGGGGCAGCGCACCCTCGTCAAACAGCGGAGCGCTATCAGGCGGCCTTTGCGGCCATCCGTGCGGCGAGCTTTTCTTCCTCGGTCCAGACCTTCCGCTCGCGCGGTGCCTTCGCCGGCTTGACCTGCTTGACCGGACCGCCACCCAGCACGGGGGCGCGCTTAGTCGAATGGCGCGCCACTTCGCAGTGCCATTCGTGATCGTCCTGGACGGTCAGGGTGCGACCGATCTCGCGCTCGACGTCGTGCAGCCAGGCACGCTGCTCGGCGTCGCACAGCGTGATCGCAAACCCACTGCGACCGGCGCGACCGGTGCGGCCGATCCGGTGGACATAGCTTTCCGGGAGGCTGGGCAGGTCGTGGTTGAACACGTGCGTCACGGTGTCGACGTCGATCCCGCGCGCGGCGATATCGGTCGCGACAAGCACCTGGACGGTACCGGCGCGGAAGGCGTCGAGCGCACGCTCGCGCTGCCCCTGCGACTTGTTGCCGTGGAGCGCCTCGGCAGTGATGCCGGCCTCGCCGATGAACGCGCAGACATCGTTGGCGATGTTCTTCTGCAACGTGAAGACGACCGCCTGACCCATGTCGGGGGTCTTGAGCAGTGCCAGCAGCGCCGCTTTCTTGTCGGTCGCATCTAGGAACATCACCGACTGGTCGATCCGGTCGACGGTGGTCGACGGCGGGGCGATCTCGACCTTCGCCGGATCGCGCAACAGGCTCTCGGCCAGCGCCGCGATCGACTTCGGCATGGTCGCAGAGAACAGCAACGTGTGGCGATCCGTCGGCAGCGTCGCGACGAGCCGCTCGATCGGCTTGGCAAAGCCCATGTCGAGCATCTGGTCGGCTTCGTCGAGCACCAGCGCCTCGAGCTGCGACAGGTCGCAGAGCCCCTGATCGACCAGATCCAGCAAGCGCCCCGGTGCGGCGACGATGATGTCGACCCCTGCTTCGAGCGCCTTGACCTGATGGAACTGGCTGACGCCGCCGAAGATCGTCATCACGCTCGGCTTTAGATGGCGACCGAAGCTCTCGAACCCTGCGGCGATCTGCGACACGAGTTCACGCGTCGGCGCGAGTACCAGGATGCGCGCGCCGCCCTTGGGCGCAGGGCGGGGGTCGGCAGCGAGGCGATGCAGCAGCGGCAGCGCGAAGGCGGCGGTCTTGCCCGTGCCGGTCTGCGCCATGCCGAGCATGTCGCGTCCCTGCAGCAGCATCGGGATCGACTGCGCCTGGATCGGGGTGGGGTGGGCATAGCCTTCCTCAGCTAGCGCCTGCAGCAAAAACGGCGCGAGGGAGAGATCGGCAAAGGTCATGGTCATGGTCACGCGGCGCCTCCAGCGCTGAGCTAAACTGCGCCTTGTAGGCAAGCATCTTGTGAGCGCGGGCTGGTAGGTGCGATGCTGCACTGCGTCAATGTCGAAAGCGAGACGCGGGTGGTTGCGGTGACGCACGGCCTGAGCCAGACCCGAGGCTTACCGGCCGGGTTGCTGATCCCGCCAGATCCAGCGCAACACGTCAGGCAGGATCGATCCGCCGTCGGCGTCCGAATGCGTGCCCTCGGTCCAGGCATGGTTGATGGCGTACCGCGGCCCCGCGTGCTTTTCCGCGTCCGCATGCGCATTGGCCCATTCGAGCGCTTTCAGCATCTGCTGGTTCGCAAGGAACCAGTTGCCGTGTTCGTTATCCAGGTCGTTGCGTCCGTCCTGAAGAAAGACGCGCAAGGGGCGGATCGCGCTTTTCCGGATCAGGCCGGGATAGGTATCCCCGCCATAAGCCTGCGGCGTACCGTCCGGGCGGAGCTTCAGGCCGATCGACGTATAGCTGCCGATGAAGCTTATCACGTTGCCGAACGCGTCCGGATGGCGCCACGCGACGGTCCATGCTGCGATCGCACCACTCGACGTGCCGCCGATCGCGCGTCGCTTCGGATCCGCCGAAAACCGCCATCGCCGCGCCACGGCGGGCAGCAACTCGTCCAGCGTCATCCGGGCATAGGCGTCGGAAACCGCGTCATATTCCTCCGGCCGATGGTCCGGGTTCTGCATGCCGAGCGTATCGGGATACCGGGCGGAGACATTGCCTGGCGTGACGAACACGCCCAGCGTCTGCGGAATGGCCTTCTGCTCGATCAGCGTGTCGAGAACCGCGGGAAGCTTCAGCGACCCTTCCGGGTTGACCGCGCGCTGACCATCCTGGAACAGCAGCAGATTGGGTGGCCTCGACGCGTCGTAGCCTGCTGGCACATACACCCAATAGCGCCTGACCGTGCCCAGATAGACCCGGGAGTGAAGTTCGAACGGGCCCTCGACCCTGCCGTGCGCCAGCGAAGTTTGAGCCACGGCGTCGGCCACCCTGACGGCAGCTACCGACGTCGTACCCGATGCCAGCGCCAGCAAAATCGTCGCCATGATGATCGTCCGCATCGCCGTTCCCCAATCGTCGGAGCGGTTCTACCACACGGGGATCGGCAAGATAGACGGGGTAATCGATCGCGCCCTCGGACCTCCGCCACACTCGACGCTAGCTTAGAGTCGTCAGCCGCGAATGGGTTAGGTCAAGGCGGTCCATACGACGGGCGCGCGCTTGTCGGAACGCCTGGTGCGAGCGCCGCATCAACTCATCATTTGCCGTCGCCGCTGCGAGCGCATCGGTGCAGGTCCCACGCCGCCATCGCGTGCCTGATTGCGGCGCGGATCGTTTCCGCAGGGATACCGTCGCGCGCCTGGATCGAGATACCGAGCACCAATCCATCGTACAGCGCGACCAGTCCTGCGACGTCGGCACCGGGGTCGAGATCGCCTGCGTTCACGCCAGCGGTGATACACCGACGCAACGCTCGCCGTGTGGCGTCGCGCTCGGTTCGGGTCAGGGCACGCGTCGATGCACTGGCTTCCGACGAGATCGTCGCCGACAGTGTGATCATGCAGCCCAGCGGGTGCGCGACGTCGGTCTGTACCGCAACCGACCCGATCAATGCTTGTTCGAGCCGCGCGCGCGGCGGGACCCGTTCGTCATCGAGCGCGTCGATGATGCTGCCATGCCGATCCAGGTACCGTGCCAGCGCTTCCCGGTAGAGCGCTTCCTTCGAGCCGAACGCCGCGTAGAAACTTGCCGACGAGATGTCGCCCATTGCGTGGCGCAGCGTCAGCAGGGACGCACCCTCATACCCGTGCTCCCAGAACAGGTGCATCGCGCTGTCCAGCGCCGCATCCCGGTCGAAACCACGCGGTCGTCCGCTCCGTGCCATAAGTCTTCGCTCCCGACGTTATGGACTAATCGATCCATTATTCGTTGACAAGCCGCGTTCGGTCGTCGACTGCACTGGACCAGTCGATCCAGAAGTGAGTATTTCGTGCGTCCAAATCCTATTCCGACCGACGTCGGCGCGAGCGAGACGCTGCCGATCTCAGCCTTGCTGGCGCTGGCGATGACCGGCTTCACCGCGATCCTGACCGAGACGCTGCCCGCCGGTCTGTTGCCGCACATGGCAGCGGGGCTGGACGTATCGGAGTCGCTCGCGGGGCAGACGGTCACGGTCTATGCGGTCGGGTCGCTGCTCGCGGCGATCCCGCTGACGCTGTACACGCAAGGCTGGCGTCGCAAGCCGACGCTGCTGGTCGCGATCGTCGGGTTCCTGCTCTTCAACTGCGTGACCGCGGTGTCGACTTCCTACGCGCTGACGCTGGTCGCGCGGTTCATGGGCGGCGTCGCGGCGGGGCTCGGCTGGGGGATCATCGCCGGCTATGCGCGGCGGATGGTCGTCGCGCCGTTGCGCGGCAAGGCGCTGGCGATCGCGATGGTCGGTACGCCGCTTGCGTTGTCGATCGGCGTTCCGCTGGGGGCGATGCTGGGCACCACGCTTGGCTGGCGCATGGCGTTCGGGCTGATGTCGATCACGACGCTGGTCCTGATCGGCTGGGTGCTGTGGCAGGTGCCGGATTTCCCCGGACAGCCGGCGGAGGAGCGACTGTCGATCGCGCGGGTCTTCCGCACGCGCGGCGTACGCACCGTGCTCGTCACGCTGTTCGCGTGGATCACCGCGCACAACATCCTCTATACCTACATCGCGCCGGTCGCCGCATTGTCGGGCGTGCAGGGCAGGCTCGACCTGCTGCTACTAGGGTTTGGCGTTGCCGCGCTGATCGGCATTTGGGTAACGGGCGTGCTAACGACCGGGCCTTGCGACAGCTGGTGTTGGTCAGTTTGACGGCGCTCGCGGCGGTATCGCTCGCCCTCGGGCTGTTTGCGGCCCGCCCCGTCGTGACGATCGCGGCGACGATCCTCTGGGGCCTGTCGTTCGGCGGCGCCGCGACGCAGCTCCAGACCGCGCTGGCCGATGCTGCGGGGGACGGCGTCGATCTGGCGAACGCAATGCTGACGACGACGTGGAACGGCGCGATCGCCGCGGGCGGGATCGTTGGCGGCGTGATGCTCGACCATCTCGGCGCCGGGTCGCTCGCCTGGGCCGTGTTGGCGCCGACGTTGCTGGCGCTCTGGCTCGCATCGCGCGCCCACCGCCACGCCTTCAAGCCCGGCCCAAGGGCATTCGATTGATGCGCCGGTCGCGCGCCTAACTCAGGGGATTTCGATGAAAGCCTATCAAATCGGCGCGCAGGACGGCATCGACGCGCTCGTCGCAACGACCCGGCCGGACCCAGTTGCCGGCCCCGGCGAGGCGCTGGTCGCACCGCGTCTCGTCGGGCTCATCAGCCGCGACGTACAACTCTTGCGCGGTACCTATGGTCCTCGCCAACCCGAGACCCGCATCCCGATGTCCGAAGGCGTCGGCGAGGTCATCGCGATCGGGGAGGGCGTGACCGAGATCGCGGTCGGCGACCGCGTCGTCTGCGGCCATTTCGCGAGCTGGCGCGACGGCGCGTTCCGGGCGGACGTCTTTGCGCACGATATCGGCATCACGCATGACGGCTGGCTGGCCGAGCGCATCGTCCTGCCCGCGGCGGCGCTCATCCGGGTGCCCGATGCGCTGGCCGATGCCGATGTCGCCGGGCTTGCGTCCGCGGCGCTGACGGCCTGGAACGCGCTGGTCGAGATCTGTCACGTCGAGGCTGGCGACACCGTTCTGTGCCTCGGCACCGGCAGCGTCTCGCTTGCCGCGCTGAAGATCGCCAAGGCACGCGGTGCCCGGGTCGCGATCACCTCGTCCCACGATGCGAAACTTGAGACGGCGCGGACGCTCGGGGCGGACATCAGTGTCAACTACCGGACCTCCCCCGATTGGGCAGCCGAGGTGATTGCCAAGACGGACGGCAAGGGTGCCGACATCGTGATCGAAACCGGCGGCGTCGATACACTGGGCCAGTCGATCGCTGCGGCCGCGGCAAACGCACGGATCATCGTCGTCGGCGTGTCGCCGGGCGAAGGGCCGGCGATCCCCGATTATCTGTCGCTCATCATCAAGAACGTGACGATCCGCGGCATCGCCAACGGCAGTCGCGCGATGTTCGTCGACCTGCTCGACGCGATGGTGGCGAACGGAATAACGACGGTGGTCGACCGGACCTTCGCCTTCGACGACGCGCCGGAAGCCGTCCGCTACTTCGCCGCCGCCAAGCATCTCGGCAAGGTGATGATCGCGTTCTGATCGCGCGCACCCGCCGACATCACGCGATCCTGTCGGCAAAGGCGCGAGGCACGCGAACGACTGTGCCATGGCGCGCGTTTTCGGGAAACCGGATGCGCGCGCTCTCGTCGGTCCAGTGGACGAAATCCGTGGTCGAGGCGCCACCGAAGCGATGCTGCTCGTATACGTCGTAATAGACCATGTAGCGGTCGCCGAGCCGTATCGCCGTCGATCCCTCCGTCATCGGTTTGGTGAACGGCGCGCTGACTGGCCCGAACGGACCGGTCGGCGAGGCCGCGGACCGGCTGACCAGCCACCGCCGCGTTTCGGTGTCATGCGTCTCGTCCTTGTAGATTAGTCGCAACCCGCCGTCGGCCAGCTTCAGCCAGGTGAAGTCGATCGAGTCGGTCCCGGGATCGAACAACAACTTGGTCGGCGTGAACGTACGGAAATCCTTGGTGCGCGTATAATAAGGACGCAGCTTGATCCCCGCGAACTTTTCGCCCGCAGTCGCCCCGAAACGGCCGTCGATGCTGCTCGACCACATGATGACGAAGTCGCCCCGCGCGCGATCGTAGATCGCCTCGGGCGCCCAGCTGTTACGGACGCCGACAAAGCCTTTCATCACCGGAATGGTCTGTTGCGGCGACCAGTGCATCAGGTCGCGCGACGTGGCGTGGCCTATGACGGGGCCGAACCAGTCGCTCGTCCAAACGAGATGCCAGAGCCCGTCCGGTCCCTGCAACAGGTTGGGATCGCGCATCAGCCTGTTCTCGCCGACCATCGGCGTCAGGAAGCCACGACCATTGCCCAGCGCGCGAAAGACATACCCGTCGTCGCTGCGGGCTAGCTTGAGCCCCTCGCGACCCTCATCCTTGTCGGTGAAATAGCTGAGCAAGAACACGTCGTCTGGCGCGGGACGCGCGGAGACGGGCAGGGCGGCACACCCGATTGCAGCACCGATACCGGCAAGGGCCGTACGCCGGTCGATGAAGTCCATGGTCGAATGCTCCGATACGGCGCATGCGCCCGAGTTCAACGATCAGTGTGACAGCTGGATCGGTCATGTAAAGCACGCAGCACTCGGAGTACTCCGCGGCGGGCATAGCCCTACCGCCGATCACGCCCGCATCGCGTACCGTCGACAATGTTCCAGATACCCTGCCTCATGGCTTCCCGCCAATGACACGACGCTCTCCCACAGCCAGTTCGGCGCATCGATCGCGCCGCGACGGTCCGCATCGAGCACGCTCGCCCATTCGTGGCGCGTGTCCGTATCCATCTGGCGTGCGTGCGCCTTGCCGACAACGAAGGCGAGATACCGCGCCGCCTTTACGGCCTGTCCCGCGCTGAACTGCTCGACCTCGAGCTTCAGGTCCTGCGGCGACAGTTCGCGAACGAACAGCGACCGATCGAGCGCACGCGCCGCGACCATCCGGCTACCGAGGTGAGGAGACAGCGCGCGCGCAGCCTCGACGACGCGCGCAGCCTGGTCGGTCGGCATCTTCGCACCCTTTGCGGCAGGCGCGATCGGTGTCGTCGCTTCCTTCAAGTCGATCAGCGCATAGTCCGATCGCCCCTTCGCGTTCTTCAGCCCGACCAGTGCCGCAAACCGCAGCAGCCCGAGCGAACTGCCCCCCTTCATCCAGTAGGCGGCGTCGACCAGCCGGACGGTCCGATCCCGGTCCCTCGCGTCGAGCGAGAGAACCAGCGCTGCGACGTCCGGCTCGGTGACCAGTTCGGCGAGCGCATCGCGTTCGGATTGCTCCAGCGGCCAGAACTTGTCGCCGAGCGGGATCATCGGTTCCTGCGTCGCGAACCGCTCCTTGGCGAGGTGCCGCCAGCGGCGTCCGAGCGCGCGACGCTTGACGCTGCGGACCGCCTCGGGCTCGGGTCCGGCATCGTTGCTCGCGGGATCGGCCATCGCGCTGGCATAGCCGGTGACCATCTCCTCGATCATGTGCGCGGTCGTCACGCCGGGCAGGTCGGAGCCTCGCGCCGCGGTCGCGAGCGACAGGCCGAGGCGGATCAGGTCGTGCGCCGGGTTGCCGATCACCGCCTGGTCGAGGTCGCGGATCTGGATCGCGATCCGTCCGCCACCATCGTTGATCGGGCCGAGGTTACCGAGATGGCAGTCGCCGCAGATCCAGATCGCCGGCCCCTGCGGAACGCGTCGCGACGCGGCTGACTCGTCGAGCCATTCGTAGAACTTGGTCGTGTTGCCCCTGACATAGGCATGGGTCGAGCGCGCCATCTTCAGCTGGCGCTTGGCGGCCAGGATAGCCGGTCGCTCGGCCAGTGTCGGTTTCGTCATATCGGTCCTTTGTGCCGCGACGGACGGTCCGTCGGGCAGAATATGCGCGTTACGCTCGGTGGACTTGATGCGGCCAGCTCAACGGTAGCCGGCCGCAGATCGCTTACGAAAAGCCGACGACCGCATGCGGGACATAGGGTTCTTCCAGCCGCGCGATCTCGCGGTCGGTAAGGCCCAGTTCGAGCGCCGCGATCGCATCGTCGAGATGCGCGGTCTTCGACGCACCGATGATCGGCGCGGATACCTCCGGTTTCGCCAGCACCCAGGCGAGTGCCACCTGTGCCCTCGGCACGTCGCGCTCCTTGGCGATCGTCGCGACCGTCTCCACCACCTTGCGGTCAGCGTCGACGGTATGCGCGTACAGCGTCTTGCCGAACTCGTCGGTCTGCGAACGCCCGGTGGTCTCGTCCCAGTCGCGCGTCAAGCGTCCGCGGGCGAGCGGGCTCCAGGGGATCACGCCGACCCCTTCGGCGTCGCACAGCGGCAACATCTCGCGCTCTTCCTCCCGGTACAGCAGGTTCAGATAATCCTGCATCGTCGCGAACCGCGTCCAGCCATTCGCCTCGCTGACGTGCAGCATTGTCGCGAACTGCCACGCGAACATTGACGACGCACCGATATACCGCGCCTTGCCTGCCTTCACGACGTCGTGCAGCGCCTCCAGCGTTTCCTCGATCGGCACGTCGTAATCGAACCGGTGGATCTGGTAGAGATCGACATAGTCGGTGCCGAGGCGCGAGAGACTGGCATCGATCTCGGCCATGATCGCCTTGCGACTGAGCCCGGCGCCGTTAGGGCCCGGACGCATCCGCCCGTGCACCTTGGTGGCGATCACCACTTCGTCGCGACGCGTGAAGTCCTTCAGCGCACGACCGACGATCTCCTCCGACGTGCCATCCGAATAGACGTTGGCGGTGTCGAAGAAGTTGATCCCCGCCTCGACCGCGGCGCGCAGGATCGGCCGGCTGGTTTCCTCGTCGAGCGTCCAGGCGTGATTGCCGCGATCAGGGATGCCGTAGGTCATGCAGCCCAGGCAAAGCCGCGAAACGTCCAGGCCGGTGCTGCCGAGTTTGGTGTAGTCCATGGTTCGTCTACCTCAGAGGTTCACGTGCCGAACGAACGGCACCGCGATGCGGTCCGGTATGAGCGGCGCGATTGCGGAAACGCAGCGTCGCGGATTTTGACGTACGCGGCAAACACGCGAAGAATGCAACGATCATGGTCGTCCGTCGTTCGCCCTGCATCCCCAAACTACACCGAAGGACCGATATGTTCGGACACAAGAAGAAGGTGCGCTATGCCGTCGTCGGCGGTGGCCAGATTTCGCAGCAGGCGTTCATGCCGGGCATCGGTCGCACCGACAATTCGGAACTCGCGGCATTGGTCACGGGCGATCCGGTCAAGGCGGACAAGCTCGCCAAGCTCTACGGTATCAAGGCATGGACTTACGAGCAGTATGACGTGCTGCTCAAGTCGGGCGAGATCGACGCCGTCTATGTCGCGACGCCGAACTTCCTTCATCTGCAATACGCGGTTCCCGCGCTCGAAGCGGGCATTCACGTCCTGCTCGAAAAGCCGATGGCGTCCAGCGTCGCCGAAGCCGAACAGATCATCGGCGCGCAGAAGAAGGGCGGCGGCAAGCTGATGATCGCCTATCGCCTCCACAACGAACCGGGCACGGTCGAGATGATCACCCGCGCCCGCGACGGCGAGTTCGGCGAGTTGCGCAGCTTCGTTTCGGTGTTCGCGCAGAATGTCGCTGAGGCCAATTCGCGCGGTCACAACGGTTACTGGGGCGGTCCGGTGCCGGACATGGGGACGTACCCGCTCAACGCAGTCCGCAACCTGTTCGGGCAGGAGCCCATCGCCGTGCATGCGATCGGTACGAAGACCCCCGGGCGCGGCTTCAACTTTCATGACACCGTAGCCGTGACCCTGCGTTTCCCCGACGAACGCGTCGCACAGTTCAGCGTCAGCTACGCCACCGCATCGGCCGAGTTCTTCGAGCTCGTCGGCACGAAGGCGAGCATCCACGCGTCGCCCGCCTTCATGTTCGGGCCGAAGATCGGCATCACCTATGTCGAGAAGACCAGCGCCGGCAGCAAGACGCACAGCTTCGATCCGGTCGAACAGTTCGGCAACGAGACGCAGTATTTCTCGAACTGCATCCTCGAGGATCTCCAGCCCGAAGCCGACGGCGAGGAAGGCCTGTTCGACATGCGTGTCCTGGCCGCGATCGAGCGATCGCTCGACACCGGCGAGACCGTGACGCTCGAACCGGCTTCGCGAAGCCGCCATGTCGAACCGGACCAGGCGCTCAAGCTCAAGCCGGCGAAGGAACCCAGCGAGGACGAGATGATCAGCATCATCCCCCAATCGGCATGATCGACGCCGGCATCCGTTTCCTTCGCCGCGATGACCAGCGGGGCAGGGGACCGATGCCGGGCGATTGCCGTGGTGCTTCGGCGAAGGTCGTTTTCCGGTGACAGAGCCGCGCTGCGTGATCGGTACCGCCGGCTGGAGCATACCGGCCGCGGATCGGCCGAACTTCCCCGAAACCGGCACCGCGCTACAGCGTTACGCGGCCGTGATGCACGGTGTCGAAGTGAACTCGTCCTTCCACCGGCCACACCGGCAATCGACTTGGGCTCGATGGGCCGCCAGCGTTCCCGACGATTTCCGGCTCGTGGCAAAGATACCCAGGTCGATCAGCCACGATCTTCGCCTGCACGACGCCGCCGCGCCGCTTGATCGCTTTCTCGACGAGGTGTCCGGCCTGGGTGGCAAGCTTGCGCTCCTCCTCCTGCAACTACCGCCAAGCCTCGCCTTTGATCATGCGACGGTCACTCGCTTTCTTGCGGACGTCGGCGAACGAACCGATACCAAGATCGTGTGCGGACCGCGCCACGCCAGCTGGTTCGAGCCCGATGCCGACAGCCTGTTAGCGACCCAGAAAGTGGCGCGGGTCGCTGCCGATCCCGCGCGCATCCCGGCGGCGGCACGTCCGGGTGGCTGGCGCGGGCTCACGTATTACCGGCTGCACGGATCGCCGGACATGTACCGAACCGCGTACGGACTCGACCGCCTACGCGACTATGCGCGCCTGCTTGCCGAGGACCACGCAGCAGGGCGCCCGGCATGGTGCATGTTCGACAACACGGCCGCCTCTGCGGCGCTGGGAGATGCGCTTCAGTTGACCGAACTGGTCGACGCATCGTCGGACGGCAGGGCGGGCTAAAGCCCGATCTTCGCCAGCGCGGCGGACAATTCCGCATTCGACCCAGTGTCGTCCTTGGAAGAAAGCCGGTTCAGCACGGTCTGGACGCGCGTTTGCGCGACCTGAAGCGTCTTGTGCCGCACCTCACGCGTGGCGTTGGTCCGCCAGGATGCACTCTCCCCCAGCAATGCCGCCCATTTGGCCTCTTCCGCGGCCAAGATTGCCAGCGCCAGCCGCAACCCGTCTCGCCGGCCATGCGCATACTCGTTCGACATCAAGCGGTTTTCTCCCTGCGACACGACACCATTCACCGTCACCGCCAATCAATAGGCCGAGCGCCCGGTTAAGGGCTACCCGATACCAATGGTCAGTCCGCCTTGATGCTGTAGCGCGCATACCGCCTGTCGACGCTCGGTAGAAGCCGCCGTGCAATCGCGAATTCCTTCGTCGCTTCAGGTCCCCGGTCCGATTTCGCCAACACGATTCCGCGCATGAAATGGCTTTCCGCCTGATTGGGCGTCGACGCCAGCACTGCGTCGAGATCGGCCAGCGCCTGCTCGTACTTTCCGAGCCGATACCAGACCATTGCCCGGCTATCGAGCGGACCACTCGTGTCGGTGCTCAACTCGATCGCCCCGGTACAGTCTTTCAACGCGCTGTCGATCATGACCATGCGCGTTCCCTTGGCCCAGCATCGTGCGTTCATCAGCGATGGCGAACCCGGCTTGTCTGCGATCAGGCTGTCGAACAACAGGAGTGCTGCGGTGACGTCGCCATATTCTCCGAGCAGGCCGGCCTTGGCTTCGCGAAACGCGTTGCGCATGCTGCCGCCCAGCGCGATGCGCTGATCGAGCAGCGCCAGCGCGCCGGGCATATCGCCGCCTTCGGCCTTCAGGTCGCTGAGCTGGCCGATCGCCTGTTGCGACGAAGGATCCAGGGCACGCGCTGCTTCCGCGTCCTTGAGCGCCGCTGCCATGTCGCCCAGCTCGTGCGACTCCGTCGAGCGTTGGAGATAGAGATCGATCGTCGGGGTGATCGCGATCGCGTGCGTCAGGTCGGCGACGGCACCGCGACGATCCCCCACGCCGCTTCTGAGCGACGCACGGCTGGTATAGCCGCTGGCTTCGTCGGGATCGTCGGCGATCGACTTCGCAAAGATCGCCTCGATCGCCTTGAGTTGCGTGGCACCGGGCGGGTCGCTGGCGTTGATGTCCCAGCGACGCCGCGTGTCGGCCGAGGCGACGATACGTGGCGCGCGGGCCTTCGCGGTCGTCAGGGCATCGCGCTCCGCCGGAATGCGGGCAACCGCGATCTCGCCGCCGACCGTGTCGATCCGCTCGTCGAGCGTGAACATACCGTTCGCCAGGCTTGCGCTGCGAACGATGTCATACCCGGCGATGTTCGCCTTGAGATCGGGTTCTCCCTCCAGCGCGAAGGCGCGGCCACCGTCGGGAAGGCGCAACCGCAAGCGATAGCGCATGCCGTCGGGCTGGTTGACCAGAACGGGGACGGCTGCCCAGGTGGCCTTGCTGCGGTCGGGATCGAAATTGACCTGATCGATCAGCCTGTCGACCGCGCGCTTGCGGCGACGGTCGTCGGTCGTCCAGATCGTGCTCGTCGCGCCGCGTGCCTTCAACGTGACCGCACCGGTGATCGGATCGGACGTGATCGACGTATCGACGAACTGTCCCTCGCCTAGGAAGCCCTGCAGGAACTGCCCGACGGCCTGGCGCTGCTCCTTCTCGCCCAATTGAGTCTTGGCCATCGTCAGCATCGCCGCCGGTCGCCCGTGGACGATCGCCGTCGCCTCGAACGCGCTGGGCAGGTCGACGCTGGCGGTTTCGTCCGCCTCGACGATCAGGTCGATCACCGGACGCGCATTCGCGTGCGTAGCGATCCTGAGCAGCGCGGCACCGTCGGCGCGAATCGGCAGGACATAGCCGACGTCGGGCGTGTCGTGGATATCCGCAAGCCTCGAACCGGCGCCCGTCCCATCGAGCCACAGGGTCTGCCCGTCGATCGTCGCCTTCACGAAGACATGGTTGAAAGCCGCCGCGCTCGGCAGCCTCTCGGTCACGAAGTCCCCCGATCCGACGGCGGCGAGGACTGGCTCGGCATCGATCCCCATCGCCCGCAGCATCGACAGCAACAGCACGGTCTTCGCCTTGCAGTCGCCGTAGCGAACCTCCCACGTCCGGGCAGGTTTCTGCGGAACATAGTTCCCGCCGTCCATCCCGACGGCAAGATAGCGGATTTTGTCCTGGACGAGTTCCAGCGCGCGTTCGGCCCTGCCGATCGGCGTCGCATCCGCCTTCATGATCGCGTCGACCTCGGTCCGCAACGGGGAGCCGGGCGCGATGGCGTTGGCTTCCGCGCCATAAAGTGGTGCGAAGGTCTTCGAGACGTCCGCCCAGTCGGCGAATGTGGCGAATTCGATCATCGGCGGATGCCGGAACCGACTTGGCGCATCTTGCGGCATCTCGACCGGCTTTGGTGCGGGCAGGGCCAGGTCGAGCACGGTGTATTGCCCGTCGCGGATCGGCACGGCCTTGACGCCGTCGGCCTCCAGCTTCCAGCGCGGTGGCGTCGCGGTCGGCCACGATATGCGTGCGCGGGCAAAGGCAACCCGCGCGGGCAGGGCGATCATCGGAACGACGTTCTGCACGCGGCCACCCAACGCGGCGTCTTTCGATGTCGTCGACGCCCGCAGCCGCAGGATGTCGCCGACCTGAAGACCTTCGACCGCCAGCGTCGCCGTCAGGATACCCGTCAATTCGCGCTGTTCTAGCGCCTGTTCGCGTCGCAGGACCGTGAACTTCTGACCGTTCGCCAGCAAGTCGATACGCTGGCTCCCGCGCCAGATCGCCAGTTCGTGAACGATGATGTCGCCCTTGTCCGGCGCCCAGGGCAAGGCGAGCGACGTCGCCTGCGCCAGCATCTCCGGCGACGTGATGTGCGACGCGACATCTATGTAGGACCACAGCCGCCCGTCCTCGATGCGTTGTTGCGTATCGAAGATCACCAGCGCCGGCGTATCTCCGCCTGTCTTCGCCGCGTCAGGCAGCACGGCCGGAATGATCCAGCTGGGCGCGGGCTGATACAAGGGAAGGTCGCTGGCCTGCGCCGCAGACGTCGCCATGCACCCCAGCGACACCGCCGCAACCACTATACTTCGCACAATTCGGCCCCCCGATAGTCCCCGCGATAACGATATCGGCAAATTCGTCCGCAAGCCCAGAGAAATCGAAGATCGATGATCGACACGCGCAAATCGCCATCACTGTAAGTCGACTCTTGCCGCATCTCGGGAGACGGGATCGATCCGCCAGCTCTCTATTCCGCGGGCAAGTGATCGCTCTTGGGCGGCGTCGGTTCACCGATCGCGTCCAGCATCGCCGTGATCCGCCGAAACTCGTCCCGCAGTGCCGGCACGGCATGGTCGATGAACGCGCGAACGACACCCCGGCTTCCCCGGTCCGGATGAAACACGAGGTGCGCCGGCTGCGGTGGTGGCTCGAATGCTGTCAGGACAGTGACGAGGCGGCCTGTCGCTAGGTCTTCCGCCACCTGATATCCCCGGGTGCGCACCAGCCCGAGGCCGCGAACCGCCGCATCGATACCCGCGCCCGCATTGTTCAGGCTCAGGCGGGTCCGAACCCGGATCGAGCGGACGCGGGCGCTCTCGGCTTCCGATCCGAACGACCAGAGTTCGCCATCGCCTTCGACGTTCAAGCCGATGCAATCGAACCGGCCCAGATCCTGCGGCGTCGCCGGTATGCCGCACCGCGCGATATAGTCGGGCGAGGCGCAGACGAGCGTGCGAACGTCGCCAAGCTTGGTCGCAGTCATCGTCGAGTCGGGCAGCGGTGCGAGCCGAACCGCCATGTCCACGCCTTCGCCGATCAGATCGACGAGGCGGTTGACCAGCAACACGCGCGCACTGGTCGACGGCTCGCGGCGCAGGAACGTTTCGAGCACCGGCATCACCTTCAGCCGTCCGAAGAGTTCCGGGGCGGTCAGGACGAAACTGCCACGCATCGGACCTTCAGACGGGGAGGGCGCGATGTCGCCGAGCCGCAGCAGCACGTCGCGCCATACTGCCACGTGCCGTTCCCCCGCCGACGTCAGGTGCAGCCGACGCGTCGACCGGAGCAATAGCGCTTCGCCGGCAATGCCCTCCAGCAACGCGATGGCGCGCGTCACGCTGGCAGCAGACCGACCATGCCGACGCCCGGCGGCGGCTAGCGATCCCTCATCTACCGAGGCCACGAACAATTTCATCGCATCTAGCCGGTCCATCGTTGCGGATCCTGCAACTGACCCTACCGGCATGCAAGCATTATGATCCGTGTTGAAACGATTATCTGGAGTATTCAACGAAGGACAACGCCATGAGAACGAACCTGACTACGCCGACCCGCCGAGGTGTCATGTCTGCCTTGGCCACGGGTCCTGCAGTCCTGGCGGCGGCGCGCACGACCGTCGCGGACGCTGCGCGTGTCGCCACATCACCGAAGAATGCGGCAGCGGCATCCGTCCGGTATCGCAGGCAGAAAGTCGGCGACGTCGACCTGTTCTACCGAGAGGCAGGGCCGGTCGACGCGCCGGTCATCCTGCTTCTCCACGGGTTCCCGACGGCGAGCCACATGTTCCGCGACCTGATCCCGCAACTGGCCGACCGGTTTCGGGTCATCGCGCCGGACCTGCCCGGGTTCGGCCAGACCAAGGCGCCGCCGCGCGGGACATTCGCCTATACGTTCGATGCCTTGGCGACCGTGGTCGGCGGTTTCGGCGAGGCACTCGGCCTGACGCGGTACGCGCTCTACATCTTCGATTATGGCGCGCCTGTCGGTCTGCGTCTCGCGATGCGCCATCCCGAACGCGTCTCAGCGATCGTTTCGCAGAACGGCAACGCGTACGTCGAGGGCTTCAGCGACCAATGGGGACCGTGGGAGGCGTATTGGCGCGATCCGAGCGCAAGCAACCGCGAAGCCTGCCGGTCTTCTCTCGAGCCCGACACGATCCGGAACTGGCAATACGGCACCGGTGCCGATCCGCTCCGACTATCACCCGACGGCTACGAGCTCGACATCGCCTATATGGCGCGACCGGGTGCGGACGAGATCCAGCTCGACCTGATCCTCGACTACCGGACCAACGTCGCACTCTATCCCGCCTTCCAGGCGTATCTGCGCAAACATCGTCCGGCCTTGCTGGCAGTCTGGGGCCGGCATGACCCGGCGTTCCTGCCAGCCGGCGCCACGGCGTATCGCCGCGACGTCCCGGACGCGGAGGTCCACCTTCTCGACACCGGCCACTTCGCGCTGGAAACGCACCATGCCGAGATCGCGGCGTTGATGCGCGACTTCCTCGCACGGAGGACCTGAGACGATCCCGACGCGTGGCTGCAAAGTCAGCCGCGTTCGGGCTCGGTCGCCGTTTCGCGCGCCGCAAGCCAGGTGGCGAACGGCGTCGCTTCCATCGGGCGGGCGAACCAGAAGCCCTGCGCCTCCTCGCAACCGAGCTGCGTCAGGATAGCGGCTGCCTCTGCGGTCTCGATCCCCTCGGCCACCACGCGGTAGCCGAGCTTGTGGGCCAGCCCGATCATCGTCTCGACGAGGACGAAATCGGGTCCGGCGGCTTCGGTGAGGTTGCGCATGAACGCCTGGTCGATCTTGACGATCCGGGCGGGCAGGCGCTGAAGATAGGCGAGGCTGCTGTGTCCCGTCCCGAAATCGTCGATCGCAAGGCAAATGCCCGCTTTCGCCAGTTCGCGCAGCATCGCCAGCGCTTGGTCGGGCTGATCCATGATGGCGCTTTCGGTCAGCTCGATCTCCAGCCGCTCGGGCCGCAGATCGCGCTTGAACAAGGCAAGTTGGATCCGGTCGATCAGATCCGCCTCGCCGAGATTGGCGGCGGAGATGTTGACCGACAGGACCGGCGCGATCCCAGCACAATTCCAGGCCGCCATCTGATCCATCGCCGCATCGATCACCCACTGCGTCGTCGCGCGCGCCAGCGAGGTCTCTTCGATGATCGGGATGAACTCGGCGGGCGATACCTCGCCCAGTCGAGGATGCCGCCAGCGCAGCAACGCTTCCGCGCCCAGGCACCGTCCCGTGGCGAGCTCGATCCGTGGCTGGTACACCAGTCGCAACTGGTCGCCGGCTTCGAGTGCGGCGCCGAAATCCTGCAACAGGCCGTATTGCCGGCGGTGGGCGATGTCGTTGGCGGGCGAATGCAGCGCGATCGCGCCATCGGCGTTGCGTGCGTCCTGTGCAGCGCTGGCCGCCCCCCTCAGCACGTCGTCGGCCGAAACGCTGCCGATCACGAACGACCGGACGCCGATCGCGACGTTCGTGACGAAGCGTACCGACGACGTGGCATGCATCGTCTCGAAGCTCGACCGGAGCAGCGAAACATAGGCCAGTTCCTCGACACCCGGCGGCGATATGAACGCGAACTGCGCACTGCCAACCTGATACGCAACCCGACCGGGTCCCAGCGCCACGCGCAGCGCCTGCGACGCCTCCCGAATGAAATCGTCGACGCGGGCAACACCCAACGCGCGCACGATCCGGCTGATCTGATCTTCGCGCGCCATGTCGACCACCACCGCGAACCGGTGCTCGCCCGGATGGTCCCGCTCCAGATCCATCAGGTCGTCGCGGAACTGGTTCCGGGTCGGCATGCCGGTGACCGGATCGATCCGTCCGAAGGCGTGCTGCAGCTCGATCTGCGCCATCACCATCGCCGCCAGATCGACCAGCGCGGCAAGCTCGGCCTCGGTCGCCTTGCGCGGTTCGGTCCCCAATACGCAGAGTGAGCCGAGGCCATAGCCATCGCTGGTGACCAAAGGTGCGCCCGCATAGAAGCGCGTTCCGGCACGGCCAAGCACGCTGTCGGCGTAACACGCGTCGGCTTGGAAATCCTCGATGACGAGCGGCTGGGTCGACTCGGCGACCTGCGCGCATGGGGCCTTGTCGCGCGGGATGCTGCGATGCTCGACGCCGACGCGCGACTTGAACCATTGCCGGTCGCGATCCGTCAACGACACCGCAGCCACTGGCAATCCGAAGATCTGGCTGGCCTTCCGGGTTATCCGATCGAATCCCTCGCTGGCTGGGGTATCGAGCAACTTCAGCTGGTACAGGGCGTCCAGCCGAGCCTCTTCGTGATGGTCGCGCACACGATTCCTTTCACGTTCCCCTCTATAATCAAAACCTTAATGGTTTAATCCATGTCAGACTAGATAAATGAAACCTAGGTTTATCTAGCGCTACTCGGGCGGGGCCCTGTTAATTCTGGACTAGCGCCGCCCGGCCCCTATTCTGTTGGCGGGGAGAGCGGGCATGCGATTAGCGAGACTGTGGGCGGCGCTAGCGATCGTCGTCGCGCCGGTTGCCGCGTTCGGGGGCGATACGCCGCACGTCACGCTTGCCACGCCCAACATCTCGGACGGCGCGATCACGCGCTTTACCGTGCGGTTCAGCGACGCGATCGTCCCGCTCGGCGATCCGCGCGCCACCTCGCCGCTGAAGGTCGACTGCGCGGTGTCGGGCGAAGGGCGCTGGGTCGATCAGCAGACCTATGTCTGGGACTTCGCGCAAGGCCTGCCCGGCGGAACGCGCTGTACGCTCGCGACGCGCGAAGGGCTCAAGAGCGCGGCGGGCTACGGCGTCGATGCGGAGAGCTTCACCGTCGATGCCGGCGGTCCCATCGCGCGCGCGGTGCTGCCCGGCGAGGGCGATATCGAGGAGGACCAGGTGTTCCTGGTCGCCGCGAACATGCTCGCGACCCGTGAATCGATCGCCGCCAACGCCTATTGCGCGGTCGACGGGATCGGCGAGAAGATCGCGGTCGACGTGCTCGCGCCCGATCTGCCCGGCAAGCTGCTTGCTGGGATGGGCAACAACTACGCGGTCACCAATTTCCTCGAAAGCGCCGGGCTGCCCAAGACGGTCCCCGCCGATACCGCATCGCGCCAGCGCGCGCTGGCCGGCATTACCGCGCTGAAATGCCGTCGCCCTCTGCCACCGGGCCGCGACATGGCGCTGGTCTGGGGCGCGAACATCGCCAGCGCCGGGGGCAAGCTCGCCGGTGCCGACCAGCGGTTCGACTTCACCGTCCGCAAGCCCTTCACCGCGCGGTTCGAATGCTCGCGCGTCAACACCGCGGCGGGATGCAGTCCGGTCGAGAAGGCATATCTGCGGTTCTCCGCGCCCGTGCCGATGAGCGCGGCGACGCAGGTCCGGCTGACGCTCGCCGACGGCAAGTCGATTGCGCCCGTGTTCAGCGACGAAGAGAAGACCCGCGCGACGATCGAGCAGGTCACGTTCGCCGCGCCCTTGCCGGTCGCGACGCGCGGGACGGTGGCGATCCCCGCCGACCTCAAGGATGAAAGCGGCCGGATACTCGCCAACCGCGAACGCTTCCCGCTGGAGGTGAAGTTCGACGAAGCCCCGCCGCTGGTGAAGTTCGCGGCCGATTTCGGCATCCTCGAGGCGAAACAGGGCGGCGTGCTGCCCGTCACCGTGCGCAACGTCGAGCCTTCGCTGCAAGGCCAGACCGCGGGGATCGGCGGCCAGCGGCTGCGCGTGGGCGGCACCGATGGCGAGATCGCTGCGTGGCTGCGGCGCGTCGAGGAGGCGGGCAAGACCGACTACCAGACGATCGAGCGCAAGGGGGCCGAGCCGCTCCAGATCAACCATACCGGCGAGAAGCCGCTGTTGTTCGGGAGCGGGGGTGGCGGGGCTAGCGGGGGCGCAGGCGATCCGTTCAAGCTCGACCTGCCGGGCAAGGGCAAGGATTTCGAGGTCGTTGGACTGCCGCTCGGCAAGCCCGGTTTCTACGTCGTCGAACTCGCCAGCCCGACGCTGGGGCGTGCGTTGCTCGGTCGCGACGTGCCGCGCTACGTCGCGAGCGCCGCGCTGGTCACCGATCTCGCCGTGCATTTTGAATGGGGGCGCGATGGCTCGCTCGCCTGGGTCACGCGGCTGTCGACCGGCAAGCCGGTGGCGAACGCGGTGGTGCAGGTCAGCGACAGCTGCACGGGCAAGCCGCTCGCGCGCGGGGCGACCGACAAGAGCGGCGGGCTGATGGTCGCGCGCGGGCTTCCCGAACCCGAGACCTATGGCAGTTGCAAGGGCGAGGGTTCGCCGCATCCGCTGATGATCTCGGCGCGCAGCGGCGACGATTTCAGCTTCACGCTGACCGACTGGGGCGAAGGCATCCGGCCGTTCGATTTCGACCTGTCCTATGGCTATTCGGCCGCGACCGACATCATCCACACCGTGTTCGATCGCGCCCTGGTCCGCCAGGGCGAGACGATCCACATGAAGCACATCCTGCGCCGCCCCGACGCGCGCGGTTTCTCGTTGGCGCCGGGCTTCACGGGCACGCTGCGGCTGTCGCATCGCGGCTCGGACACGCAGTTCGAGATGCCCGTGACGATCGGCGCCAACGGTACCGGCGAGACGGTCTGGACCGCCCCCAAGGGCGCACCGATGGGGGATTACGACCTCGTATTCGTCGTCGGCGACACGACAACCGAGTCCGCGCAGTCGTTCAAGGTCGACGAATACCGCCTTCCGACGATGCGCGCGAGCGTGACCGGGCCGAAGACCGCACTGATCAAACCACGCACCGCACAGCTCGATCTGTTCGCAGGCTACCTCTCGGGCGGCGGCGCGCCGGGCTTGCCGGTCGACGTCCGCATCGGCTGGTTCGCGCATAGTGCGACGCCTGTCGGCTACGACAAGTTCAGCTTCGGCGGCGAACCGATCAGCGAGGGCGTCAAGCCGCTCGACGGCGAGGGCGAGGATGCGAAGACGCCGCTGCCGCCGACGCAGATGCTGCCCGCGACGCTCGGCAGCGACGGCACGCGGCGGATGACGGTCGACATGCCGCAGACCCTCCCCGGCACGACCGATATGCAGGTCGAGATGGATTACCGCGATGCCAATGGCGAGACGCTGACCGCGTCGAAATCGATCCCGATCTACGCCTCGGGCGTGCAGCTCGGCGTCGCCACCGATGGCTGGATGATGCGCGCGGACGATCTGCGCCTGCTCTTCGTCGCGCTGGATACCGACGGCAAGCCGATCAAGGGGCAGAAGCTGTCCGTCGCGCTCTACAGCCGCCAGATCCTGACCGCGCGGCGGCGGCTGATCGGCGGGTTCTATGCCTATGACAACCGGATGCGGACGACCAAGCTGTCGGCGTCGTGCAGCGCGACCACAGATGCGCAGGGGCTCGCGCAGTGCAAGGCGGATCCGGGCGTGTCGGGCGAGATCTATGCGGTCGTCACCACCACCGATGCCGAAGGCAACGTCGCCCGCGCGGTGAAGTCGGTGTGGCTCGCGGGGAACGACGACTGGTGGTTCGGCGGCGACAATGGCGACCGGATGGACGTCGTCCCCGAGAAGCTCACCTATGCGTCGGGCGAGACCGCGCGGTTCCAGGTGCGGATGCCGTTCCGCTCGGCGACCGCTTTGGTCAGCGTCGAGCGCGAGGGCGTGTTGTCGAGCTTCGTGACAGAATTGTCGGGCAAGGACCCGGTGATCGAGGTGCCGATGGATGCCGCCTATGCGCCAGACGTCTATGTCTCGGTGCTGGTCGTGCGCGGCCGCGTCGAGAGCGGGTTCTGGAGTTGGATCCACCGGATCGCGCGGACGCTGGGGCTGTCGGACACGCCCGAGGACGCAGCCGAGCCGACCGCGCTGGTCGATCTCGCCAAGCCCGCCTACCGCCTCGGCATCGCCAAGGTGAAGGTCGGCTGGGAAGGCCATACGCTCGCCGTCGCCGTCAAGGCGGACCGCGAGCGTTACGCGCCGCGGGGCACGGCCAACGTCGCGATCCAGGTGCGGAAGCCTGATGGCAGCGCCGCGCGCGAGGCCGATGTCGCGTTCGCCGCGGTCGATCAGGCGCTGCTGCAACTCGCGCCGAACGACAGCTGGAACATCCTCGACGCGATGATGGGCGATCGCCCGCTGTTCGTTCTGACCGCGACCGCGCAGATGCAGGTCGTCGGCAAGCGGCATTATGGACGCAAGGCGCTCGAAGCGGGCGGCGGCGGTGGCGGTGGCGGCGGCGACCTGTCGGGGCTCAACCGCGAGAATTTCCAGCCGGTGCTGCTGTGGAAGGGGCATGTCCCGCTCAATGCGCAAGGGCGTGCGCGCGTGTCCGTGCCGCTGTCGGATGCGCTGTCGTCTTTCAAGCTGGTCGCGATCGCCACCGATGGCGCGCAGGCGTTCGGTACCGGCAGCACCGACATCCGTACCGCGCAGGATCTGTCGCTCTATGCCGGGATGCCGCCGCTGGTCCGCTCGGGCGATTTCTACGGCGCGCGGTTCACGCTGCGCAACGGATCGGACCGCGCGATGACCGTCACCGCGAACGTCGATGTCTTCCCGCGGATCGCGCAGGGCAAGCCGCTGACCGTCACCATCCCCGCGGGTGGCGCGGCACCGGTGGCGTGGAACCTCACCGCGCCTGCGGGGGTCGATACGCTGCGCTGGACGGTGCGGGCGAAGAGCAACGACGGCCGTGCGACCGATCAGGTCACGGTGACGCAGGACGTCATCCCGGCGGTGCCGACCGAGATCTGGGCGGCGACGCTCGCGCAGGTCGGTGAGAATACGCTGATTCCGATCGCGCCGCCGATGGGGGCGCTGCCGGGTCGCGGCAGCGTCGACATCCACCTTGCCGATACGCTGGCGCCGTCGCTCGCCGGGGTCCGCGCGTACATGAGCCGCTATCCGTTCAACTGTTTCGAACAGCGGCTGTCGCGGATCGTCGTGCTTGACGACATGACGGGCTGGGCGACGCTGGCGGGCGAAATCCCGACCTATCAGGCGCCCGACGGCCTGCTGCGCTACTTCCCCGGCGACAGCTTGCAGGGGTCGGAGGCGCTGACCGCTTATGTGCTGTCGATGACGGGCGCGGCGAACCTGTCGCTGCCGCCGGTGCAGCGCGCGCGGATGATCGAGGCGATGAAGGCGGTGCTCGACGGGCGCTTGCGGCATGAGGATTACGGCGACGTCCGCCTGACCAAGGTCGCGGCACTGGCGGCCTTGGCGCGGCAGGGCGAGGCCACCCCGGCGATGCTCGGCCAGATCGGCATGACGCCTGCCGAGATGCCGACCGCGAGCCTCGCCGACTACATCACCGCGCTGACCGCGATCCCCGGTGCGTCGACCGAAGCCAAGGCGCAGGCCGAGGCGGTGCTGCGCACGCGCCTCGTGTTCGAGGGCACCCGGCTCGACTTGTCGGACTCGGCCAACGCGTCCTGGTGGCTGATGTCGTCGGCGGACGAGGCGGCGAACAAGGCGACCGCGGCGGTGCTCGGGCGGCCGGGTTGGCAGGACGATGCGCCGCGGCTGATGGTCGGGACAGCGCTGCGCCAGTCGCGTGGGCATTGGGATACGACCACCGCCAACGCCTGGGGTGCGATCGCCGCGCGGCGGTTCGCGCAGGTCTATCCGGCGCAGGCGGTCACGGGGACGACGATGCTGTCCTATGCGGGGCGTAGCGTTGCGCGCGGCTGGCCGCTGGCGGAACCCGCGCGGACGGTGTCGTTCCCGCTCGCCGCCGCCGGACCGCTTCGCTTGGCGCAAGGCGGCGGGGCGGGGCCGTGGGCGACCGTGTCGATCTCCGCGGCGGTGCCGCTGCGGCAGCCGCTGTTCGCGGGCTATCGCCTGACGCGGAAAGTCGACGTCGTGCAGGCGCGTACCGCCGGGCGGCTGACGACGGGCGATGTGCTCCGCGTGACGTTGTCGGTCGAGGCGACCGCGGAGCGCAACTGGGTCGCGATCAGCGATCCGGTGCCCGCCGGCGCCACGGTGATCGGCGATCTCGGCGGCCAGTCGCAACTGCTCCAGCAGGGCGGCGCGGCAGATGGGGAGGGTGGCGGTCCGAGCTATGTCGAACGCGGCCGCGATACGTGGCGCGCCTATTTCGCCTGGCTGCCCAAGGGGACCACTACCGTGACGTACACGCTGCGGCTCAACGGTGCCGGCCGGTTCCAGATGCCGCCTAGCCGGGTCGAGGCGATGTATTCGCCCGCAATTCGCGCCGCGGTGCCGAACCAGACGATGGTCGTCGCGGATCGATGAAGCAGCGCGCGGCGCTTGTCGGATTGCTGGTGCTGATCCTCGCCGCGGTGGGGTTCGACTGGGCGACGTTCCCGCCGCCGCTGCCGGGCTATGCGCAGGTCCGCGCTGCGTGGAAGCCGTCGGAGGCGTGGCTGTACGATCGCCACGGCGTGCTGATCGACAGCGCGCGCGTCAATTTCGCCGCGCGACGGCTCGCGTGGGTACCGCTCGACCAGATCGCGCCGGTCGTGCCCGCCACCGTCGTCGCGGCGGAGGACGCCCGCTTCCGCAGCCACGGCGGCGTCGACTGGCTGGCGATCCTCGGCTCGGTTGGCGCGCGCGCGAAGGGCGAGCGGGGCAGGGGGGCGAGTACGCTGTCGATGCAGGTCGCGGCGTTCCTGTCGCCGACGCTGGCGATGCCCGGCGCACGCGGTTGGCGCGACAAGCTCCGCCAGATGCGCGCGGCCCGATCGCTGGAGATAACCTGGAGCAAGGACCAGATCCTCGAGGCGTATCTGAACCTGGCGCCGTTCCGCGGCGAGGCGCAGGGGATCGGCGCGGCGGCGCTGTCGCTGTTCGGCAAGACCCCCGCGGCGATGGCACGCGACGACGCGCTGCTGCTGACCGCGCTGCTCCCCGATCCCCAGGCGCCCGCCCCTCGCATCGCCGCGCGGGCGTGTCGCCTGGGTGGCGCAGGCGATTGCAGCCGGTTCGCCAGCGAGGCCGCGTCGATGCTCGGGCCGGTGCGGACGCTGGCACTCGATCCAGGCCTTGCGCCGCATCTCGCCGATCGCCTGCTGACCAAGCCCGGCCTGCGGATTACGACCACGCTCGACGCCGCGCTCCAGCGCACGGTCGCCGCCGCACTGCGTCGCCAGCTGCTCGGGCTCGGCGGATCGCGCGCGCGCGACGGTTCCGCGGTGGTGATCGACAATGCGAGCGGTGACGTCCTCGCCTATGTCGGCGGGATCGGCGGCGCATCGACCGCCCCCGCGGTCGATGCCGCCAACGCCTATCGCCAGGCCGGGTCGACGCTGAAACCGTTCCTTTACGCGCAGGCGATCGAGCGCGGATACCTGACCCCAGCGTCGGTGCTCGACGATTCGCCGGTGCAGCTCGATACCGCGTCGGGGCTCTACGTGCCGCAGAATTACGATCGCGGGTTCAAGGGGCGCGTGTCGGTGCGCAGCGCGCTGGCGGGGTCGCTCAACGTGCCCGCGGTGCGGGCGCTGCTGCTGGTCGGGGTCGAGCCGTTCCGCGATCGGCTCTGGGATACGGGCTATCGTGGGCTCGTTGAGGACGGCGATTATTACGGGTTCAGCCTCGCGCTCGGATCTGCGGAGGTGACGCTGCTCGAACAGGCCGACGCGTACCGGTCGCTGGCGAGTGGCGGCCGCTGGTCGCCGCTGCGGCTCACCGCCGATGCTCCCCACGTTGCCGCTCGTCCGATCACGACTCCCGCCGCAGCCTGGATCGTCGCCGACATGATGGCGGACCCCAACGCCCGCGCCGCTACCTTCGGCCTGGATTCGGCACTGCGCCTACCGTTCTGGACCGCGGTGAAGACGGGCACTTCGAAAGGCATGCGCGACAATTGGTGCGTAGGCTTCTCACGCCGCTATACGGTCGCGGTCTGGGTCGGGAACGTCGAGGGCGATCCTATGCGCGCGGTCTCGGGTACCAGCGGCGCGGCCCCGGTCTGGCGCGACGTGATGCTGGCGCTCGGACGCGACGATGATCAAGGACCGCCGATGCCCGCCGGCGTCGAGCGCCGCCGCATCGCGTTTGCCGACGCGATCGAGCAACCCCGCGCCGAATATTTCCTTCGCGGCACCGGCCAGTCGCTGATCGCCGCCGCGCCCGCCACCGCCCGGCGCGCGCGGATCGTGAACCCCGCCTCGGGCAGCGTCTACGCGATCGATCCCGACATCCCCGCCGACCGCCAGCGCCTTGCGATCGAGACCACCGGCGACGTCCGCGCGCATCACGTCTTCCTCGACAACCGCGACCTCGGCCCCGCCGCCCAGCAACTGCTGTTCTTCGCCCCGCCCGGCCGGCACCGATTGCGGCTCGTCGATGCAGCCGGTCGCGCCACCGACCAGGTCATCGTCACGATCCGCTGAGCGGGACCGATCGTTTTCTCCGCCAGGTCAGCGAACGGCGGTTCAGAACGGCAAGGTCCACCTCTCCGGCAAGCGCCGCCTCGGCCAGTGCGATGGCCCGGTCCAGCAGCGCGCGATCGGCATGCGCGTAGGCGGGGCGGCCTGGTATGCGGTCATACCACACCCCGTCGCACGCAGTGTCGAGGAAGATGCGCTGGAAGCAATGATCCGCCTCGACCGGCCAGCGGCGCGCGCGCGCCACCGCCGGCAAGCTCTTGTGGGTGAGTTTCAGCCACCGGGTTTCGGCGGCAGGACGATCTTCGTACTCCATCCGGTGGCAACGATCGAAACCCGGGAAGGTCGCACCGTCCGCTACCGGATCAGTCGGTCACCGCGGGACAGCGGGGGAAGCGTCGCCAGCGCGGTCGAACGCGATCAGCGTCGGCGCATCGGCAACGAACCTGTCGAGCACGCCGTCGGCGATCTTGATCGGCCCGTCGAACCGCGTTGCGCCAGGAATGCTCTGGATCGCCGCGGCTTCGGCGGCCAGCCGCTTGGCATCCGCGAAATAGCGTCCCGCGGCGCTGCTGCCGTGATCGGCCGCTTCGAGGCCTGCCGCCGTCAACTGGAGCGCACGCCCCCAGCGCTGCATCGCGTCCAGCCACGGCCGCGACTGCGCCGCGAAACCCGGATCGACCGTGCCCGATCGGATGATGTCGGGCGCATTCGTGATCTCGTCGGCACGCGCGGTCAGGTCCGCGATCGCCTCACGCCGCGCCGCCGCGTCGCCGCCGGCCAGTGCCTCCCGCACGCGGTCCAGCGCCGCCTTCAATCGCGGTGCCTGCTCCTGCCAGGGCTGGCTGCCGAAGGTCGGCGCCATGTGCTGCGTATCGAAGAACGTCAGCAGCGCAGCGGTGGCGTGTTCGTCGCCGCCCGCCAGTTCCCGCGCGGAGAAATGCCACGTCCGTTGCGCATCATACGCCTTGTCGTTCCAGCCGAACGCGGCGACGCCGGTCACTGCCGGGCGGCTGGGGGCCTCTTGGTTCATCGGGTTCGACAGGATGCCGGTAAGCTCACCCGACAGCCCCGCCTCGCGCCGCGTATAGGGCGCCATTAACAGTCGGCCGGTAGTTTGCGCATAATCGTTGACCGGATAATTGTCCCATAACAGCGTCTTGCGACCGAACGCCTTGGTCGCCGCCTTGGCGTCGGGGATCGAGATCGCCGGCGGCACGACGTCGGTACCGGTCCACTGCACGACGATCCGCGGGTCGAGATGTTTCCGGAGCGCCGCCTTGTACGGCGTTTCCTTGGCATCGTAGTACTCCGTCGGCACCATGATTAGCGCCCGCGCCGACGGGTCCTTGGCCGCGAGGTTGGCCTGCACCGCATTGAGCAATTGCGACTGCGCGATGCCCGCCGCCTCCGCGCCCGACGGACCGAACGCCGTCTTGTCCCTATCGCAGTTCCACTTGGTATATTCGATGTCGTCGAGCGCAACGTAGAAGCTGCCGACGCCGATCGATCGCATCGCGTCGAACTTGCGTTCCAGCGCCTGCACGTCCGCAGGGTCGGAGAAGCATACCGACGGCCCGGGTGAGACCGCGTAGACGAAATCGACATGGTTCCGCCGCGCGGCCGTCGCGAGCGTCCCCAGCGCCTTCAACGTCGCGGCGGGATAGGCCTCGCGCCAGCGATCACGCGCATACGGATCGTCCTTCGGACTATAGACATAGGTGTTCGCCTTGACCGTGGCGAGGAAGTCGAGATGCTTGGTGCGATCCGCCATCGACCACGGCGCCCCGTAGAAGCCCTCGATCGTGCCGCGGATCGGCATCGCCGGATGATCCTGGATCACCATGGCCGGGATCGCCGACCGCCGGGCAAGCTGGTGAAAAGTCTGTGCGGCATGGAACAGGCCGTCCGCATCGTGTCCGGCCAGCGTGACGACCCCGCCCGACGCCGAGGCCAGGCTCGCGATCGTGTAACCCTCGGCATGATCGTCGGCCACCGCGCGGCTACGGGCGAGCGCATCGCGGACGATCGGCGCGGCGGCGGTGCCGAGCACGACATACGTCCCGTCGATGACAGAGGGCAGGCGCTGGGCGGTGGTGATCGTCTCCACGCCCGATGCCGTCAGGATGCTGCGGACGAGCGCGACCGTCTCGGGATCGACGCCGGGCGCTGCGATCAGCGATACCGAACGCCCGGGCGCGATCGTCCCCGACCCGAGCTCGATCGAGGTCGGCGTCGGGAACAGCGCGGGCATAGTTACCGGACCAGCCGAAGCTGATCCCGACGCGAGACTCGCCAGGCTCGCGGCAACCATCAGCGTGGGCACGAGGCCGAACTTGCCAATCTGTTGCGTCATGCTCGTCTCCGGTATCATAATGGTATTATGAACCCGGGGATACGGTAGCCGCGGGACGACCGCAACCCGTACGGAAACCCTCAGCGGCTAGCGAGCATCGCCGCCATCTTTGGCCGGACGGCGACCCCGTCGAGCCTGTAGCTGACCATCACGCCGATATGGTCGGACAGCATGGTTTTGTCGCCAGCAAGGCCGAACGGCGCGCTCAAGGCGACCGGCTTCACCGACAGCGCATCCGACGCCCGGTACATCAACCAGTCCTTGGCGCGCCCGGTCGAGGTCGCGACGTCGGCGGCTTGCGTCACCAGGCATGTCGGGGTCGACCGGCACCGCTGCTCGCCGCCCGTCAGCGGCATTGCCCCGCCGAACATGTGCTGCGCGAAATACGCGCGGCGCGCGATGTCCTGCCCGACGTTGAAGTCGCCCGCTACGAGCAGCGTCTCGTGCGGCCGTTCCATCGAGCCGATGAACGCGCTCAACAGGTCGATCTGGCGCTTGTACGCATAGAGCGCGCGGGGCTCGGATACGCCGGTGGCGCCGTTCGAATTCAAATGCGTGTCTATCACCGTGACGGGCCCCGCCAATCCGGGAACCGCGATCATCGCCGCCATCGCGCCCTTGTTGGCGAGGCAGTCATAGCCTGCGCAGACCGGATAGCTGATCCGCCGCACCGCGAGGATCGGATAGTCGGAGAAGATCGCGAGCCCGCTGTCGACATGCTTGCCGACCTGTTCGCCGCGGAACATGCTGCCGGCGGATACGAAGCTGCGGTCGGTCGGCGTCTCGGCGGTCGCGGCGGCGTCGGCGGAAGCACCGAACGCGATGTAGCGATAGCCGGCGGCGGCACCGATCGCCTTCGCATCGGGGACGAACGCCTCCTGCAACGCGACGATCCTCGGCTGGTGCCCGGCGGCGCGCATCGCCTTGAGCTGTGCGGCGATCGCCGACAGCGATGCCGTCCGATCCTCCGCGATCGGCCAGGGTAGGCCGTGCACATTGTAGGTCATGACCGATACCGTCGGCTCCCCCCCGCTCGCGGTTGCGCGCGATGCGGCTGCTGCGAGCAATGCGAGGGGAGCGGCAAACCGACCGAGACGACGCGAAACCATTGGCGATCCAATTTCTGTATGTGCGGGGGAGACGCCACGGTCCGGCCGGAACCGCACGTGCCCAGGCATATTTATGACGATGTCAGCGCTTCAGCGGTGCGAACGAGAACAGCCCGCTTCGATAGTTCATCACCACCGTCGTCGGCGTGATCCCGGCATGCGCGACGACCCGCGCCGCCTCTGCGCTCGGTTTGGAATGGCCGAGCCGCGGGTTGCCGGCAAAGCCGATGCCGTCGTGGAGCAGGCTGAACCCGTGACCGCCGCTGCGGGCATGGACGACGCTGAGCGCATACGCACCCTCGCCCGGAACGCGCAGGCACAGCCGTGCCGGACCTGATGCCGGAACCGGGATCACCGCGCGGCGAAACGTCTTGCCTTGCGCCACCAGCACATTGTCGTCGGCCAGGAACTCACCCTCGACCGCGGGATAGACCTCGGCGCGAAGGTTACCCGCGCGGTCCTTGAGCCTTTCGATGGTCACGACGATCGCCGGGCCCGGCTCGTGCGGTCGGCACTGCGCCGCCGCGGTCCCCAGCGCAGGGGTCGAGGCGATCCGCGTTGCGGCGAGGGCCAAGAGCGCGACGATCATGGGTTATGCTCCGGATTGAGAAGTTCGACCGCGGTCAGCGCCGCGCCAAGCAGGAGGTGCGTGACCAGCCAGAGTGCCGCGATCATCGTCAGCATCGCGGCGACGTTGGAGGCCTGACCGACGGTGAACGCGACGAGGCCGGCGAAGACGATGTCCTTGTTCGGCAACAGCGGCAGGCGGGAGACGAGCAGGCGCAACGTCGCCAGCACCAGCCACCAGGCGAGCGGTGCCGCAGGCAACGCGACCGCCCACAGCGCAGCGGCGAAGACCGTGGTCGCGACGATCCGCAGCAGGTGGATGACCGCGATCCGACCCAGCTCATCGCGCGGCAACGTGAAGAGCCGCTTGCGCATCACGAGCGCGACGACCGACGGCAACGCGATGCTCGCGGCCGATACGATCATCACCTTGGCATCGGTGCCGAGGTTCAGCGCGACCAGCGACTGCCAGCTGACCGCGGCGAGCGCGAGTGTGCAGACATTGGCGACGACCGCGGACAGGATCGACACGTCCTTGATCGCGCCGAACGGGGTGCCGACCAGCGACGCATGCCGCCGCGCCCATGCGTAGAAGTACAGCTCGCCGGAATAGCCCGCGATGATCTCGTTGCTGATTCGCTTGCGCAACAGCGCCAGGAATCCGCGCGGCGGCAGGTTCCACAGGCGGCGATAGATCACCCACTCGCTCGCCGGCAGCGCGAGATAGCCGGCCGCGAAAAGCAGCCAGAACAGCGGCGAGCGCGGCACCATCGCGATCACGCCGCGGACATCGAGATACCGCAGCTGCCACAATGCCGCGATCAGGATCGCCGCGGACAACAAAGGCGTCAGGCCGCGTGCGACGATCCCCTTCCGGACTTCGATCGTCTTGAGCGGAAGCTTGGGGGCGGGCAGGGTCGCCTGGTTGAGGGCGTTGCTCATGCCGCCCTGCGCCGTACGGCGACCGGGACGGCAATCTGATTTCCATGACGCAGCGATGCCGCGATGGCGGGGAAGCCGGGATGTGTCATGGGTTCTGGACGTCACCGCATCGCAGCATCCGCAGCCCGAAAAATTCGCCACAAAAAATAATCTTGGCGGACTGCGGTTCGAACCGCGCGGTGCCGTCTCCGGGGCATGTGTGTGACCAAGCTGCTCGACCTTCTGTCGTGAACGCCCTGCCAAAGGCCGTGCGCCCGCCGTCACCAGACCGGCGCCTCATCGTGTCGATCCACGATGTCTCGCCGGCGTTTGCCGAGCCCATCGAGCGGCTGGCTGAGATGATCGGCGGTATCGTGGGCGGCCCGAGGTTCGCGATGCTGGTCGTCCCCGATCACTGGGGGGCGGCGCCGCTCGACCGGACGCCGGCGTTCGCGCGCCGGTTGCGCGAATGGGCCGATGCCGGCGTCGAGATGTTCCTCCACGGCTGGTTCCACCGCGACACCAGCGCACACAGCAGCACGGCCGCGACGATGAAGGCGCGCTACATGACCGCGGGCGAGGGCGAGTTCCTCGGGCTCAGCGCGGACGAGGCCGAATACCGGATGCGTGCCGGACGCGACATGGTCGAACAGGCCATCGGCGGGCCCGTCGCGGGCTTCATCGCGCCGGCGTGGCTATACGGTCCGGGCGCGAAATCGGCGCTGAAGGCGTGCGATTTCGCGCTCGCGGAGGACCATTTCCGGGTCTGGCGCCCGGCGAACGACGCGGTCGTCGCGCGCGGTCCGGTCGTCACCTGGGCAAGCCGATCCCCCGCGCGCACCGCCAGTTCGCTCGCGGTCGCCGCCGCCGCGCGCACGCTCCCGGACTGGCTGCCGACGTTGCGGGTGGCCGTGCATCCGGGCGACGTCACGAAGGAGTCGCTGATGACCAGTATCGATCGGACCATTCGGTGTCTGGCGGGCCGCCGTACGGTTGCCCGCTACGCCGATCTGTTACCGGGCGCATCTATGTCGGAAGGGGAGGGCCGTCATGAAGATCGTTGATGTCTGCGCCTTTTACACGCCCAGCGGAGGCGGGGTCCGGACCTATGTCGATCGCAAGCTCGTCGCCTTTGCCGAGCGTGGCCACGAGATGGTGGTCATTGCGCCGGGCGAACGCGACGGCGAGGAACGTCGCGGCCCGAACGCGCGGATCCGCTGGGTACGCTCGCTGCGGTTTCCCCTGGACCGATCGTACCGCTATTTCTCCGATCGATCGGCGCTGCACCGCGTGCTCGACGAAGAAAATCCGGACCTCGTCGAAGTCTCGTCGCCCTGGCGCAGCGCGTCGATGGTCGCGGACTGGAGAAGCGAACGCGGCGCCCGGGCGCGGCTCGCGTTGATCGCGCATGCCGATCCGCTGGCGGCTTATGCCTATCGCTGGTTTGGCGGAGTCGCCACGACGCAGACGATCGACCGCGCGTTCGACTGGTATTGGCGCCACTTACGCCGCCTTGACCAACGCTTCGACATGATCGTCAGCGCAAGCGACAGCCTGAGCGAGCGGTTGCGGGAGGGCGGGCTTCGAAAAGTGCTGACCGACCCGATGGGCGTCGAGCCCGGCCAATTTTCGCCGGCGCTTCGCGACATGACCGTGCGTCGCGAGATGCTGGCGCTATGCGGGCTCCCCGAAGACGCAATGCTGTTGATCGGCGTCGGTCGCCACGCACCCGAAAAGCGCTGGCCGATGATTGCGCAGGCGGCGACCATGGCGGGGGCACAGGCGCCGGTAGGCCTCGTCATCGTCGGTGGCGGATCACGCCAGCGTCCCGTGATCGAGGCGATCAACGGCAATCCGCACGTCCGCCTGCTCGAACCGACCACCGATCGTGCGGCGCTAGCGCGGATGATGGCGAGCGCGGATGCCTTGATCCACGGATGCGAGGCGGAAACCTTCTGCTTCGTCGCCGCAGAGGCGATCGCGTCGGGCCTGCCGCTGATCGCGCCCGACCGCGGCGGCGCCGCCGACCTCGCGCGCAAATCCGGTGGCGTCTTGTACGGATCCAGCGACGCGCTGGCGGCGTCCGAGGCGATCCTTTCGGTCGCCCGCAACAGTCGTACGCCACGCGCGGCAGCCCCGGTCCGCACGATGGACGATCATTTCGACGCGCTGCTCGCGCTGTACGCGAACGAGGATCTGGTGAGGAGAGAAGGATCATGTCGATGACCGCGACCCATTTCGCCCTGCAACCGATACACGTCTCGGATCACGATCCGGTCTGGGGAGCCGAGCCGCCCGAAGCGGCGGTGCCGCTCTGCGATTTTCGGGGCGACGGACGCCTGATCGACGCCTTCGTCCATCCGCGCTCCGCCTGGAGCTGTCCGCTGTTCTACCTTGCCATTCCGGCCTACGCGATCCTGGCCTTTGCTGCCGCGGCGATCCGCCTGTGCGACCGCGTCGGGATTGTACCGAACCACTCAGCGCGCTGACCTGACGCCGACGGTCTTATTTTTCAGGGCGACATCCCGGACGGGCAGGAGCAAGACGCTCTTCCAGCGACGATGAGCCTCGGAGGAATGCCGTAGCCGACCCCGATACAATACTTTCCTCGCACCAGTCCGAAGGCCTGTCCGCCGTACTCGCCGCGAACCGTGGCCGGCTTGTACGGTTCTTCACGGCGCGGACGGGCAGCGTCGCGGAGGCCGAGGACGTCGTGCAGGAAATCTGGCTACACACGGCGCAGCCGTCGCTGGCACAGGCAACGGGACCGATCGCCAATCCGCTAGCGTATCTGCACCGCGTCGGCATGAACATCGTGCTCGACCGTGTCCGTGCGAATGGCCGTCGTCAGCGTCGCGACATTGGCTATGTCGACGCGACGACGTCGATCGTCGGGGTGGAGGCGGTCGACGATGCGCCCTCCGCATTCGACGCGGTCGCCAGCCGCGAGCGGTTCGATCGGCTGGCCGCTGCGCTGTCCGGCCCCCCCGAGGGAGCGATGCGCGTCTTTCGTCGCCACCGTATAGACGGCGTGTCCCATGCCGACATCGCCACCGAACTCGGCATCTCGCGAAGCGCTGTCGAAAAACACATCGCCGTCGCCCTACGACATCTGAGAAAGGCCTTGGATGAATGATTTAGGGGGAGGGGTGCGGTTCGATCCGCGCCGCGGCGTCTATCAAGCAGTCCGATATTCGTCGGGAGAGGTTTGCAGGATTGGCGCGGGTCGCGTCGATCCTGACGCAGGCGGGGGGCATCCGCCGGAAAGGGGGACGCATGACTGACACGCACGCTGCGACGGATAGCGCGGTCGAAGCCGCTGCGACATGGCATTCGCGGCTCGACGCGCCGGATATGGACTGGGACCGGTTTGGCGAGTGGCTGGCGGCCGACCCGGCCCATCGCAATGCCTATGATTCGATCGCGAGTCTCGATGCTGAGTTCGTCGCTGCCGCACCGGCGATCGCCGCACGCCTGCCGGCAAACGACGACCATGCGGACATCGCCGACCAAGACGTCGTACCCCGTGCAGCAGCGCGCGGTCGCCGGTGGCAGTGGGCGGCGCTCGGTTCCAGTGGAGCGCTTGCCGCAGGGCTGGCGTTCATATTGGTCGCGCCGTCGGGCGACGACGCGGCGCAGGCCTATGAGACGGGTCGCAGCGAAACTCGGTCGGTGACGCTTGCCGATGGCAGTCGCATGCAGATCGATCGCGGCTCTCGCGTGTCCGTCAGCGGCGGCGGCAGTCCGGTGATCGAGATCGCACAAGGCGCGGCGAACTTTGCCGTCCGGCACGATCCTTCGCGCGTCCTGATGGTTCGCGCGGGCGGCTACGAGGTACGCGATCTCGGCACAACGTTCGATGTCGTGAGTGCGCGTGGACGTGTCGCCGTCACCGTTGCCGAGGGTATGGTCAGCGTCACGCCCGTCGGGGGCACGCCGTCCGACGCAACGACGCTGCACGCGGGCCAGAGCCTGGATATCACGCCGGACAAACAGATTGCCGAACGGCGGAAGGTCGATCCTGCGCGCGTGTCCGACTGGACCGACGGCCGCCTCGACTATGACGGCGCACCATTGTCACTGGTTGTGGCGGATATCGCGCGGTATGCGGAAAGCCCGTTGACCGTCGATCCTTCGGCGGCGAACCTGCGTTTTTCCGGGGTGTTGACGATTGGTGACGGATCGCGGCTTGTCGATCAGCTGCAGGCAGTGCTGCCGATACGCGTTCGTCGGGTTGCTGGCGTCGTGCATCTGGGTGCCGCCGGCGGACGCTGAACGCGCTCCCCCGACCAGGCGTTCGATCACGATCCCTGCGGGACCTTTACGGTCTGCGCTCGAGTCGCTTGCAAGCCAGACCGGGATCTCGATCGGGATGGCGGGCGGGTTGCCGGATCTCGTCGTCAAGCGGGTCGACCATTCTGCCAACGTCGCGCAGGCCGTGCGCCGCATGTTGGCCGGCAGCCGGCTGCGCGCGGTGCAGGTCGATGCGACCACGTGGCGGATCGAGGTCATTCCGGCAAAACGACCGCGCGAGCCGGCGCGGCGCGGTGACGCCGCGGGGACGCTGGTGAGCGGCGATATCGTCGTCATCGCCAGCAAGCGCGACGAACGGCTGTCCGATCTTCCCGCCTCGATCAGTATCGTCGGTGCACCTACCTCGGGACGGCTGGCGGGACGGCGTGGACTGACGGACGTCATGGCGACGACCGACGGGGCATTCTCTACGAACCTGGGCCCGGGCCGTGACCGGATTTTTCTCCGCGGGGTTGCCGACAGCGCGTTCAACGGCACCAGCCAGTCGCTCGTCAGCCTGTATCTGGACGATGCGCGGATCGGCTATTCGTCACCCGATCCCGACCTGCGGCTCGTCGATGTGGACCGGATCGAGATCTTGCGCGGACCGCAGGGTACACTCTACGGCACCGGTGCACTTGGCGGGGTCGTTCGTGTCGTAACCGCCGCGCCGGACCTGGATCGGCTCGCGGGCGGCGTCGCGGTCGAGGGAACGGGGATCAACAACGGTGCGGTCGGTGGCGCGGTCGAGGGGATGCTCAACCTGCCGATCGTCACCGGGACGGTCGCGCTACGAACATCAGCTTGGGCCGAGACGATGCCCGGCTGGATCGATGATACCGGGCGCGACCGGCGCGACGTAAACCGCACGCGGCGGGTCGGCGGCCGTGCCGCTCTGCGCTGGTCGATCGGCGAGGGGTGGTCGGCCACCCTGAGCGGGGTCGCCCAACGCATCGACGCGCGCGACAGCCAATATGCGACCATTGGCCTGTCGCGCGCCACGCGGATCGCCGAGCCGCAGGACAACGACTTCACATCCGGGGCGCTGACGGTGCGGGGGCCGATCGGCAAACTCGAGGCGCAGGCCACGACGGCCTATGTCGACCAGGAGTTCGGCAGCACCTATGATGCGAGCATCCTGGCATCGTTGCTCGGCGTGGCATCGCCGGTCGCGTATATCGAGGATCGCTCCGCGCGGTTGCTGTCGCAGGAGGTCCGGCTGAGTGACCCGACCGCGCGCCATCCCTGGATCATCGGTGCGACCATCCTGCATTCGACCAGTCTTCTGAAGGGGCGCTTCACGTTGGTCGGCGACGACACCATCGACGCGCGACGCGACGAGGAGGACGTCACGGACCTCGCCGTATTCACCGAGGGTACGCAACGCCTCTCGAACGCGCTCGATTTCAAGCTCGGGCTGCGGGCCTTCTCGACGTCGAGCCATCTCGAACAACAGGCACCCGGCCACGTTCGCGCCAACCGCATCGGCGTTACCCCCAGCGGGACGCTCAGCTGGCATCGCGACGATCTCGGCTTGGTCTGGCTGCGCTATGCCAGCGCGGTAAGGCCTGCGGGGATCAGTCGAACCGCCGATCCGAACAATCTCCGGATTCCCGGCGACGAACTCCAGAGCCTAGAGCTTGGCTGGCGCATCCGCGTCGCACGTGACCGGCTGGCCTTCCACGGTGCCGTGTTCGGTTCGACGTGGCAGCATCTGCGCAGCGATACGGTTGGACCCGACGGACTTCTCGGTACGGTCGATGCAGGCAATGCGGTCAATTACGGCCTGGAGCTAGGCGGCGTCCTGAACCTGTCCCCGATCACGATCGATTTCGGGACCACGCTGCAACGCGCCCGCCTAACGTCGCCGTCGTCGAACACTGGCCTCGATCGCGACGATCGGCGCCTGCCGGTCGTTCCCGACATATCGTCTCGACTGACGGCATC
Source organism: Sphingomonas sp. 320_CC (assembly GCF_059691795.1). Lineage (NCBI taxonomy): Bacteria > Pseudomonadati > Pseudomonadota > Alphaproteobacteria > Sphingomonadales > Sphingomonadaceae > Sphingomonas > Sphingomonas sp. 320_CC. The sequence continues at coordinate 182,954 of NZ_JCAWAE010000004.1, forward strand.
GCGAACCCTCGTCGCGTTCGGCTCGCCCGCCTCGGTTTACGGTGTCGCGCGTTATACCGGTCGCACGCGACTTAGCTTCGATCCCTTGCTGGATCGCCCGGCGGGGAACTACGCGACGATCGACGCCGGCGCGACGATCGACCGCGGGCCGTGGCACTGGTCGATCGCCGTCGACAACCTGCTCGACAGCCGCGGCAACAGTTTTGGCTTCGGCAATCCGTTCACGCTAGCCACGAGCACGCAGACCGTTCCCATCCGGCCGAGGACCATAACCCTGCGCGCCACGATCGGGCTGTGAAGTCTCGAAAGCACGACCAACCACCGCAATTGCCGACCGAATCGCAGCTTGGATTTCGGATTCCGACGTAACCTTTTCGCGCAGCAGATCGCTGCCTGTAAAAAAGGACGTCGCAATGACCTTCGAATATTCCCCCTCCATACCCTCCGAAAGGCACCAAGAGCTTCACGAGGCCTCAATTCATTCCTTGAGCGCGGTGCCCAGCCGGCGCCCGTTCGAGTTCGTCGATCTGGAAACGCATTTCGACGCCGAACTCGAAACCCTCTGGACCTACATGCGCCAACGCAGCCGGCCGAGCTTCAACCCTAATTTGCTCGCCGAGTTCACTCAGTGGCAGAACGACATAGCAGCCGCACGGTCGTCGGCTACCATGCCGATCCGGTATGTCGTCCTCGGATCTCGTTTTCCCGGCGTATTTTCCCTGGGCGGTGACCTCGATCTCTTCTCGGCGCACATCCGCAACGGCGATCGGGAGGCACTCGTCCGCTATGGCCGCGCATGTGTCCATATCCTGCACCGCAACATGCTGAGCCTCGATCAACCGATCATCACGATCGGATTGGTGGAAGGCGATGCGCTGGGGGGTGGGTTCGAGGCACTATTGTCGTTCAACGTCGTGATCGCCGAACGCGGCACGCATTTCGGCCTGCCCGAAACCAATTTCGGTCTCTTTCCCGGCATGGGGGCGCATTGCTTCCTGTCCCGGCGCCTGGGCGCGGCGCGGGCGGAACAGATGATCCTGAGCGGCCGGTCGTACACCGCCGAAGAGCTGTACGAGCTCGGCATCGTCCACGCGCTCGCCGATCCCGGCATGGGCCGTGCCGAAGTCGAGCGCTACATTCGTCAAAACCGTCGGCGACATAGCGGCCACTGCGCGATCTACGAGGCGTCGCGGTCGGTCAATCCGCTGCCGCTCGTCGAGCTGCAGGCGGTCGTGGATCTATGGGCGGATGCCGCGCTCAGGCTTAGCGAGGCGGACCTCAAGTTGATGCGCCGCCTTGTTGGTGCGCAGACAAGGCTGTTGGACAAGGCAGCGTAGCGTCCCGTTCAGGCGCGGCCCAACGCCTTGACGTCTTTGCCGGCAAGCATCGTCATGACCATGCTTGCCGGCATAGGATGTGCCAGCAGAAAACCCTGCACCGCATCGCAGCGGGTACGGCGCAACTGTTCGAGTTGCGCCTGCGTCTCGACCCCTTCGGCCACCGTATGCATGCCCAGCTTGGCTGCCAGTTCGATCACGGTCTGGACGATCGCAACCGATGCCGGGCTCTGCTCGAGGTCCGTGATGAACGATCGGTCGATCTTCAAAGTCTGGAAGGGGAACTTGGTCAGGTAGCTGAGCGAGGAATATCCCGTCCCGAAATCATCGAGCGTGGTCCGGACATCAAGGCGGTTGATCGCGTCCAGCGCCGCCAGCGACGCATCGATATCCTCGAGAAGGACTGATTCTGTCACCTCCAGCTCAAGGCGGTCCGCTGCCAGGCCACTGGCGGCCAGCGCGCTCATGATGACGGTCGGCATGTTCGCCGATCGCAGCTGGATCGGTGACAAGTTGACGGCGACGGTCACGTCCTTAGGCCAGTCGCTGGCGGTCCGGCACGCTTCCCGGATAACCCAGTCGCCGATCACGACGATCAACCCATTCTCCTCGGCGATCGGTATGAACTCGGCGGGCGAAATCGCGCCGTAACGGCGGTTGGTCCAACGCAGCAGCGTCTCGCAAGACAATATGCGCTGGCCGGTCAGGTCGAAGATCGGCTGGAACATGAGATGGAACTCGCCACGCTTCAGCGCACCCTGCATCTCGGCGCCCAGATCGCGCGTCCGTTCGATCTTCTCGTCCATCAGCGGCTCATAGAACCGCATCTGGCCACGGCCGCTTTCCTTTGCGCGGTACAAAGCGAGATCGGCATTCTTCAACAACGTGTCCGCGTCGATGCCGTCGGATGGTGCGACCGCGATTCCAAGCGATGCCCCGACGCACAACGCGCGACCGTCGTGATGGACCGGTTGCTCGACGAGCGCGATGATCCGCTCGCCCTTCGCGACGGCTTCTGTTTGCGAGACGACGTCGCAGATCACCGCGAACTCGTCGCCACCCAACCGGGCTACGATCCCGGTTGCGCCGAATTCGGTGTTGAGCCGCTGTGCCACCCCTGCCAGCAGCGCATTGCCGGCCAAATGCCCGAACGAGTCGTTGATCTCTTTGAACCGGTCCAGATCGATCCAGAAGATGGCGAGGCGTCGGTCGCCGTGACTTAAAGCCTGCAACCGCGACTCGAACTGTTCGCGGAACGCCGTCCGGTTGGCGACGCCGGTCAGGTCGTCGCGGCGGGCGACGGCAGCATGATGTTCGGCGAGCGCCGCCTTCTCGCGGGATACCAGCGTTGCCTTCAGGATGACGCCATAAGTCTGCAGGGTGATGTCCATCATCGCGACGACGAACAGAACGATCACCGCAGCCAGTGCCATTTTCAGCGGCTGCATCGAAACGACCAGCCCGACGGTCAGGGGCAGCGAGGCGAAGCATAATTGGGACAGCGCTATCCAAGGCCGTCCAGCGTTGCGACCCGCAATCCCTGCAGCGTATCCGATCGTCGTCGTCACCGCGAGCAACTGAAGGACGCCGTCGTCGCTATGGACGAGCGTCAAAAGCCCGAATGTGCCGAGCAGGGCCGAATACCCCAGCGCGCCCGACCGATAGATAAATTCTTGCCGAGCCGCCCAGCTGTTTTTCGATGATCTCGTGCGGGCGGCCCGACCCGGTCGCTTCAGCGCGTCGATCATTCGTATTCCCGCAACCAGCGCGATCGCCAAGGCGCAGACGACCAGCCATCGATTGCCACTGACGTAGGCGACGATGCCCGTGATACCGCTGCTGGTAATCGCGCCGATGATCAGCGATTGCGGGGATGCGTATAGCGACTCCAGCAGGGTGGCACGAACCGACGCGGCGATCGCCTGGTCAGAATGCCGTAGCTGTCTGAGACGAGAGATTAAGCCACTCATTCAATCGTCCATGGACGTCGAAGATTTAAAAGAAACGAATGAAGCGAGATTTGCCACCGTTCAGTACTTGAGTCAGGGATGTCGAAGACACCGTGATGAAGACCCTGCGCGTCTGCAGAACACGCGGGGTCGAGCCGATCGTTAGTGCGCTCCGCGTATGCGTCAGATCGGTATGCCAATGGCGACAAGGGTCACCGACCCCGAGTGAAGTCGAACGACTGGTTCGGACAGCGACCCTTGACGTCCAACCACATCAGATCAGCCCCTCATGCTGCATTGCCGTCTGGACTGCCGGACGCGCTTTCATCCGTTCCCGGAACGCTTCCAGTGGCGCCGGCACGTCGATCTGGTTCTTCGCCGCCCACAACAGCATCACGAACAGGTAGCAGTCCGCCACGCTAACCGTGTCGCCAAACAGATAGTCGCCCTCGATCGTATCGGCGAGATAGCCCATCCGCTTTACGATCGTCTCGCTGGCTTTCGCCTTCTCCTCGTCGCTACCGCCGGAGAAGAACGGCTTGAAGCTCTTGTGGATCTCGGTCGAGATGAAGGCGAGCGCCATGAGCAGGTGGGTGTGCCCCATCGCTCCGCTTGGTTTCAGGGCACTGTCCTGATGCGCAATCCAGTCGAGGATGGCGATGTTCTCCGTCACCGTCTCGCCCGAGTCCAGGGTGAGGGCAGGGACGTATCCCTTCGGGTTGATCGTCGCATAGTCGGTGCCGCTCTCGGTCCGCTTGGCCTTGAGATCGACCTTCTCGTGTTCGAACGAAAGCCCGGCTTCGTGCAGCGCGATGTGATCTGCGAGGCTGCAAGCGCCGGGGGAATAATAGAGCTTCATCGATGGTCTCCGCGTTGATCTTCCTGAACGCGCCAGCACGCCGATAGCTGCGACCGTCACCCCATCCCCGCTATTGCAGCATCGCCGCGCGCACCCATCTCCGGTCGATGAACGACAATTTGATCCGCCTCGGTCTCCTCGACGAGGACGACATCATTCTCGATGAGGCCGCATTGTCACTGGCACTGCTCGATCATCCGGACACCGATCCGACACCCTATCGCGCTCTGATCGACGCCGTGGCGACACGTCTCGAGACGGTCGGCCGAGGCGCCGGTACCGCGGAAGAGCGTGCCGATGTCCTGTCGGAAGTGCTAGGCGAGGAGTTCGGCTTCGTCGGCGACCGCGAGACCTATGACGACCCCGCCAACGCCGACCTGATCCGTGTCATCGACCGGCGCCGTGGCCTTCCGGTAAGCCTGTCCATTCTCTACGTGGGTGCGGCACGCCGGATCGGATGGACGGCCGACGCGCTCGATGTTCCCGGGCACGTATTGGTGATGGTGGGGGCCGAAGCGGCACCCGTCATCGTCAATCCGTTTCGGGGCGGAATGCGCGTCGATCGCGAGACGCTGGCCGCTTTGGTACTCGCGTCCAGCACCGGACCTGCCGAAGCCGTGTCCCATATCGCGACGATGCCGAACCGCGCAATCCTGGTGCGGCTGTTGCTGAATCAGGCGACGCGCGCCGAGCAGGCGGGGCATGGCCGACGCGCGCTGGAACTGTACGCGCGGATGACCTTGATGGCGCCCGCTTATGGACACGCCTGGTGGGAGCGCGCGCGGCTGGAACTGGTCGACGGCGACGTAACGGCCGCGCGGGGCAGCTTGAGCGCGATGCTGGAGATCACCCGCGATCCCGATTTGCGACGGCGCGTGACGGATACGCTGGGGTCTCTGCCTCCAACCTAGCTCTCCACTTTCGTGTCGGGGCACCGGGTCCCGACCTAACAAAGCTTGGCGTCGGCGCGCTGTCGGCGCTAACCGCGCGGTCATGGCCGCGCTGTCGATCCTCATCGTCCTTCACGATTTCGCGCTGGGCGGCACCGAACGCGTTGCCGTGCGTCTGGCCGAGGCTTGGGCGAAGCGGGGTGTCCAAGTCACCATCTTTGCCGGTTCGGATGCCGGGCCGCTTCGGGCGTTGGCCGGCGAAGCGGTCGAGATCGTCGTTGCCGAGCCTCCGATCCCGCGTGGATCGGCCTCACGCAGGCGGTTGGCGCAGGCCGCGCGCGCGTTCGTCGAGCAGCGACGGTTCGACGGCGTCTTCATTCCCGGTAATTTCCATTGGCCGGTCGCCGCCGCGCTGGCCGGATCGGGCATCCCTGTGGTCGCGCAGGTCAGTGCAGCGCTCGACAAGCCGCAGCGCGGTCGGCTGCGGCAATGGGCGTTCGAGGTTCGGATGCGACACCTTCTTCGCAAAGTGCAGGCCGTGGTCGCGCTGTCGGACGTCGCGCGTGATCAGGCGGACCGGATCCTCCGCCGTCCCGTGACGACGACGATTGCGTTGCCCGCGCTGAGCGACGACGCCGCACCGCCTGTGCCGATCCCCGAAACGCAACCGCCGATCGTGCTCGCTGCCGGACGACTGGTCCCCGAGAAGGGGTTCGCGCGGTTGATCGAAGCCTTTGCGAAACTGCCGAAAGGCGCCGCACGGCTTGTCATAGTCGGGGACGGCCCGGAGGCAGATGCGTTGCGCCGGCAGCGCGAGACGCTGGGACTTGCCGATCGGGTGGAGCTTGTTGGGTATGTTACGGATATCCGGCCCTGGCTCGACGCGGCCCGGCTGTTCGTGTTGGCGTCCGATTTCGAAGGATATCCGGCGGTCCTGGTCGAGGCTCTGGCAGCGGGGCGGCCGGTGGTCGCGACCGACTGTACGCCGGCAACACGACTGCTCGATGCGCCGGGCGCGGGCAGGGTCGTGCCACTGAACGACAGCGACGCCTTGGCTCGCGCGATCGCGGCAACGCTCGCGCAGTCTCCGCCCGATCCGGAGGCACTGGCGGCGTTGGTCGCGCATCATCGGATCGGCGCGGCTGCGGCTGCGTACCTCGATCTGTTTGCAGAGTTGCGCGCGTGAGCATACGCCCGATGCGGATCGCCTATGTGATCAACTCGGTCGAGGGCGGCGGCGCTGCGTCCCCCGTGCCCGCGGTGCTCGGCGTGCTGCGCGACGGCGGTGCCGAGGTCGCAGTGTTCGCGCTGACCGCACGCGACCGTCGCGGCGAGACCGCGATGCGAGCCGCCGGGCTGGACGTGCATGTCCGCGATGGCGGCGAGACCGATCACGCGGCCGCACTCCGCTGGCTCGACGCGATCCTGAAGGACTGGGCGCCGACGCATCTCTGGACCTCCCTTACCCGCGCGACCCTGCTCGGCCAGATCGTCGGGGTCCGACGCGGGTGGCCGGTCGTCAGCTGGCAGCACGCTGCGTTCCTCAAGCCGGCCAACCGCATCTTGCTGCGCGCGATGCAGCGCCTGTCGCGACTGTGGGTCGGCGACTCCACCGCGGTGACGCGACTGACCGCGGAACGTCTCCACGTCCCCCCCGAGCGGCTCGTCCAATGGTCGATCTTCCGCGCGGATCCAGAAGCGCTTCAGGCGACGCCGTGGCAACCGGGCCAGCCGATCCGGATCGGCAGCCTCGGCCGCCTCCACCGCGTGAAGGGCTACGACGTACTGGTCGAGGCGTTGGCATTGCTAGACACGTCGACGCCGTACGAGATGGTGATCGCGGGAGACGGCGCAGAACGGGACGCTCTCGAAGCTCGCGCGGTCGCGCTCGGTATCAAGACGCTGAGGTTCGCGGGCTATGTAGCTGACCCTGCGGCATTCCTGGCAAGCTGCCATCTCTACGTGCAGCCATCGCGCTCGGAAGGCCTGTGCGTCGCCGCGCACGAGGCGATGCAGGCAGGGCTCCCGGTGATCGCTTCGGCGGTCGGCGAACTTCCCGGCAGCATCGTCGAAGGCGAGACCGGCTCCACGGTCCCACCGGGCGATCCGGTGGCGCTCGCCGCCGCGTTGTCGCGAGCGTTGGCCGAGCCGACACAGCTGGCGACGATGGGGCAGGCGGGTCGCGCGCGCGTTCTCGCGACGTTCGGGCCCGAGCGGTTCGCCGCGACCGGTCTAGCTATCCTCGATCGGATGCGCGCCTTTTAGGACGCAGTTTCTTGACCTCTCGGATCGCCTCGATCGAGAGCCCGTGAAGCGACAATTCGGTGCGCTTCATATCGACCAGCGTCACCGGCCCTGCCGCCGACAGCGTATGAAACCCCTCGACGAACGGCGCGGAAGAGGCCGGCGGGACGAGCGCGTCGCCCACCTCGGCCTCGAACCGATCAGGCGTCAAAAGCGTCATCGTCAGCGGCCGGATCGCGCCACCATAGGTCCAGCTGCAATCCTGCACCGGTAGAACGATCCGTCCATCGATCACCAGCGGCATCCCGCCTGGTCGCGCGCTTGCGACATCGACCCGCACAGGGTTCATCGGGTGCGGCGTCCACGGTCCCGCCAACCGGTCCGCATAGGCCACGTGCAGCGCGCTCATCTTGTCCGGCTCGCGGTCGGCCGAGGTGTAGAACAGCCACCACCGCCCGTCATGGAACACCGGCGTCGCATCGACCGCGACATGATCGAGTTCGATGACATGCACTGGCTCCCACTGGGTCGGGAAATCAACCGCGCGGTACAGCGTCAGCCGGTTCGAGCGATGCGCTTCGGGCAGCATCCACGTCTCGCCTTCCGCCTCGAACACCAGCGGGTAGGACAAATGCCAGGGCTCGTTCAGCACCGGCTGGCGATCGACCAGGCGGAAGTCGGCGTCATAGACCAGCACCTCGATCGCGCCGATCCGGACGCGGTAATCATAGGTCTCGACGAACACGTACAGCCGCCCATCGCGCCATAGCCCGAACGGATCCGCGAGAAACTGGAAGCTGCCCATCGGCGGCAGCCACATCAGGGGGAACCCCTCGATCGAGCCGCGCGCGACGATCGCCTCGGCGGTCGCCATCACGATCGCGGGGCGCCAGATATCCTTGCGTAGAGCCACTGTGGTCGATCGATCCCAAACGCCGCGTCCGACAGGGGCGCCGCGCGGGCCTTCTCGCGGCGGATTAGGCTACGCGCAACCCCTGCAGTCCGCCCTGCAGTCCGGTTGCCGTCTCCAGTTCGCGCTCGGGCAGCACTGCCGGGACGGTATCGCCGAGCACGCTCATCACCGCCCGCGCCGCACGGACGGCTGAGCGTTCCGCGGTCAGTTCGAAGCTCCGCTGGAACAGCGCGCGTTGGACCGGACGATAGCGGTCGTGCTGTGCCACCGCGCGGTCGAGCGCGGCGCCAAGGTCGTCGGTGCCGGTGACGACTTCGCCCGCCTGCCAGTGCGCATAGTTCGCATCGCCGTCCCACGCCGTCGCATGCGCGTTGAGGAACAGGCACGGGCGCGGCGTGTGGAGGAATTCGTACACCTGGCTGCTGACGTCGCCGAGATAGATGTCCGCCGCCGCGGTATAGGTCATGTCGGTCGATGCGGCCGATCCGAGATCGACATGGATGTTCGGCGCATCGAGAAACCGCTGCTCGATCACGCCGGCACGGTCGACCCGGAACTTGTCGATCGTCAGCACGAACTTGCGGTGGAACAGCATGACGTGCGGCGCGAAGATCAGATTGTAGCGGTCGTCGTGCAGGAAATGCTCGAGCACCGCGCGGCCCTGCGCATACCAGGACGACAGATGCGGCGACGGGTGCGGGTTGTAGAGCACCGTCGGCTTTCCGTTCGCCTGGAACGGTAGGCGCGGCGCAGGCTCCGGCATAAGGTCGAACTTGGGATAGCCGATCAGGCTCATCTTGTTGAACGGCACCCCGGCCTCGCGGTGCAGGCGCTGGCGGATCTTGCTGCCCGAGACAAGGACGTGATCGAACGTCGCGCTGTGCTTGTTGAAGCCGATCGCCCGGTCGCCCGCACCGTGCCGCGTATGGATGATCTTGAGATCGTCGAGGCCATAGCGCGTCTTGAGCAGCAGCGACGTCTTCTCGGCGACGACCAGCGCGTCGAGCGACCGGAAGAAATCGAGGTTGTCGCGATAGATGCCGATCTTGGTCACCGGCAGCGCCCATTCGAGCGCGCCGGACAGCGCACGCGTCGATGCACGACGCAGGCCCAGTTCGACCAAGGGGACGGTAACGCCGAGCCGCGCGCACAGCCGTCGCACTTCATCGGTCAGCCGTGCGTTGGTGGTCGCGACGACGATCTCCGCGTCGGGATAGCCCTCCGCCATCGCCAGCGCGGTTGGAAGGGCGTGCGCGACCTGATGAACCTGGTCGTGATTGAACAGAAAACCGATCTTCATGGCCGGTAGACGTTCCCGGCACCGGTCATCCTCACTAAATATTTTGTCATCTGGCCAATCGCGCGGAACTTTCCGTTCGTCGGCGCAACGCTGGGCGTCTAAGCGCTCGCGATGCGTTCGCTTTTCCACCGTATGACGTCCCGGCAGGCGGATACCGCCAAAGCTGGGGCGGGGCGCGGCGATCGGTCGGGGCTGTGGCTGGTGCTGGCGAACCTCGGCCACTTGCTCGGCGGCAAGGCGGCGGCAGGCGTCATGAGCCTCGTCTACCTCGTACTCGTGACGCACCGGCTGGGCGCAGCCGATTATGGCGTGCTGGTGCTGGTCAACGCCTATGCCGTGCTGATCGGCAGCGTCCTGGCGTTCTCCGGTTTCCACGGCGTGGTGCGGTATGGCGGGCTCGCGCTGGAGGCGGGCGATCGGGCCGGGTTCGCGCGGATCGTCCGGTTCATGGCGGTGATCGAACTCGGCTGCGGTGCCGCCGCGGTGGTCGTGGCGGCGCTGCTGGTGCCGCTGATCGGACCACGGCTCGGCTGGTCGCCCGACACGATCCGGATTGCCATTCCCTATTCGCTCGCGGTGATCGCGACGGTCCGCGCGACGCCGCAGGGACTGCTGCAGATCGCCGACCGGTTCGACCTGATCGGCATCCACCAGGCGGTGTCGCCGCTGATCCGCCTGGTCGGCGCGCTGGGAGTCTGGTTCGCGGGCGGCGGGCTGATCGGCTTCATCGCCGTCTGGCTGGTCGCCGCCGTCGCCGAGGGGCTGGCGATGTGGGGATTCGGCTGGGTCGCCTGGCGCAAGCTTGCCGCCGGCGAACCATTGCGCGGACCTTGGCGCGGTACGGCGCGCGATACCAAGGGGCTCAAGCGCTTCATCCTCATCACGAACTTCGACATCACGGTCCGCGAACTCGCGCCCAACCTCGCGCCGTTGACTGTTGGCTGGCTACTCGGGCCGGCGGCGGCAGGGTTGCTCGCACTGACGCAGCGCGCGACGTCGTTGCTCGCTCAGCCGACGGTGCTGCTGAGCCAGGCAAGCTACGCCGTGCTCGCAGCCCAGGTGGCGCGCGGCGATCTGAAGGCGTTGCGGCACACGGTCTGGCGCAGTGCGGGACTGGCGCTCGCAGTGGCGCTGCCGATTGTTCTGGTCCTCGCTTTCGCAGGCGACTGGTTGCTGGTCACGCTCGGTGGCGCAAGCTTCGAAGGCGGCACGGTCCTCCTGATCCTCATCGCCGGCGCGCGTGCCGCAGGGCTCGCGAGCGCACCAATGGCCTCGGGACTGACAGCACTCGGACTGCCGGGCCGCTCGATGACCATCGGCCTCGTCACCAGCCTCGCGCTCTACCCGCTGCTACCCGCGATCCTGTGGGCGTTCGGGACCGACGGGGCAGGGTGGCACGCGCTGCTCCAGAACGGCGCCGCGATCATCGCGCTTGCGGTGCTGTTCCGCCGCGATGCGAAGGCCGACCCGGCATGACCCTGGGCGGGCTCCGTGCCGTGTTTCTCGCCGAGCGTGCGATGCTGCTGCGGCTGCTCGTCGCGCGGCTGGGCAGCGTCGAGGAGGCGGAGGATGCGTTGCAGGATCTGTGGCTGAAGCTGGAGACGGTGACCGGCGGCCCGATCGCCGAACCGCTCGGCTATATCTGCCGGATGGCGAACAACATCGCGGTCGACCGCCGTCGTCGCGCGGCGCGGCGGGCGGACCGTGACACCGACTGGCTGGAAACGCAGGCGACCGCCGACGAGCATCCCGATGCCGAACGCGCGTTGATCGCGCGCGAACGGCTCGGGCGGGTCGAGGCGACGCTCACCGGCCTGCCCGATCGCGTCGCGACCGCGTTCCGCCTCTACCGGTTCGAGGACCTGCCGCAGAAGGCGATCGCCGAGCAGATGGGGATCACCGTCAGTGGCGTCGAAAAGCTGCTGCACCGCGCGTACCTGCGAATTCACTTGCAACGGAGCAATTCCGGTGCGGATATCCCGCAGGCAGGACGTCTCACTCATGAGGAGGACCAGCGCGATGGTCGATGAGTGGGGCAAGGACGGCGATTACGGCCCGGGCTACGGCAAACACGCCGCGGCCGACGCCGTCGCGTGGCACCTCCGTTTGCCGACTGCCGATGGTGGCGCATGGACAGCGTTCACCGACTGGCTGGATGCTGACCCGCAAAACGCACGTGCCTATGACGCGCTGGCGGTCGCGGACGCGGAACTGACCGACGCGCTGAGCCCGCCAGACTGGTCGCAAGCACTACCGCCGGTTGCCGCCAATGACGATCGACCGACGCCGCGGCGGCGCTGGATGCTGGGAACCGTCGGCGGACTGGCGGCGGCGGGGATCGTCGGCGTCATGCTGCCGCTCGAAAACCCGTCAAAGACGGGGGCGCGGATCATCGAGACGCCCGCCGGGGTTCGCCGCAGCGTGACGCTTGCCGACGGCAGCCGTATCGACCTGAACGGCGGCACCAGGCTCGCGGTCGACGACAGCAGTTCGCGTCTCGTCACGCTGGAACGCGGCGAAGCGATCTTCCGGGTCACGCACGACGTCGCGCATCCCTTCGTCGTCCAATCGGGCACGATGCGGTTGCAGGACGTCGGCACCGTCTTCAACGTCGCCCGCGTCGGCACGCATCTCGGCGTCCAGGTTGCCGAGGGTGCGGTGATGTTCCAGCCTGAACAGGAACGCATCATGCTGACCGCGGGTGCGGCGCTGTCGCATGTCGATGGCGGCGCGCCACGGATGTCGGGTATCGCGATCGACGACGTCGGCAGCTGGCGTAAAGGCCGGCTGGTATTCCAGCAGACGCCGGTTCGCCTCGTCGCCGCAGCATTGGAACGCAGCACCGGTACGGTCGTGCGCGTCGATCCCGGACTGGCGGAAACGCGGTTCACCGGATCGATCGGCGTGACGGGCGGAGCCGACAGCCTGATCCCGCGCGCGGCAGCGCTGATCGGCGCGAGGGCAGAGCATGTTAATGGCCGCTGGCGTCTGGTTGGGGGCCATGCCGGTCCGTAAAATCAACCTGGCAGTATCGCTCATCGCCGCCACCCTGATTACGCCGTCGCTGTCTACTCCCGCTCGCGCAGCGGAGCGGCGGGCGATCGCCGTTGCGCCGGGGACGCTCGATCGCGCGATCGCGGTACTTGCGCAGCAGGCGGGTGTCGACATCGGCAGTGCGGAGCCCGGATTGACGCGGGTCATGACGCGGGGCGTAAAAGGTCGAATGACCGCGGGTGCAGCGCTCGACCAGATACTCGCCGGCACTCCGTACACGGCGCAAAAACTGGGTGAGGGCAGCTTTCGGATTATTCGTCGCCCGATCATCGTCCAGCCGGTCGCACGCGAACGCCAACCGAGACTCCCCCGGACGCCATCGCCGGTTGAAGTGTCGCCCGAAATCATCGTCACCGCGACCAAGCGCGCGACGTCCCGACTACGCTTTCCCGGCGCGCTCACGATCCTGCGCCCGGCAAGCGCCGTGAACATCCGCAACGATGCCGCGAACGGCATGGACGAGGCGATCGCCGCGACACCGATCCTGCAGAGCACGGCGTTGGGTGCGGGTCGCAACAAGCTGTTCATCCGCGGGGTCGCGGACAGCAGCTTCACCGGACCGACGCAATCGACCGCCAACGTCTACTTTGGCGAAGTGCCGGTCGCGTATAACGGTCCCGAACCCGGCCTCAACCTGTACGACGTCGATCAGGTCGAAGTCCTCGAGGGGCCGCAGGGCACGCTGTACGGCGCAGGCGCGATCGGGGGAATCGTCCGGCTGGTGCCGCACGCGGTCGATCTGTCAGGGGTGTCGGCCAATGTGTCGGGCGGCGTTAGCGCGACCAAGTCGGGCGATCCGGGCGGCGATATCGCCGGGATGGTCAACATACCGATCAAGGCTGGCGTCGCTGGCGTACGCGCGGTCGGCTACCGGGTCGTCGAAGGTGGCTATATCGACGATATCCGCCGGGGCCTGCGCAACGTCAACCGCGTTGCGACGACGGGCGGACGCCTGGACGTACGTGTCGTTCCGGCAAGCGGGTGGACGGTCGACGCGGGCGTCGTGATCCAGGATTTGACCGCCCCCGACCTGCAATATGCCGAGCGCGGAATGGGATCGCTCTCTCGCGCGTCCCTGCTCGCGCAGCCATTCAGCCAGCAATATTTCCTCGGGCGTGTCGTGGTCGACAGGCGTTGGGAGGACGGGCTGCACCTCGTCTCGGCGACCGGGTTCGTCCACCGCGATGCGGAGAGCCGGTTCGACGCCACGCGGCCGATCCGTCCGAACGCGCCGATCGCCTATGACACCGACGAACGCAGCCGCTTGTTCTCGCACGAGACACGCCTCTCCCGCGCAGAGCCGAACGGCGCCGGTTGGCTGGTCGGCGTCGCGCTCATTCACGCGCGCGACGCCTATGCACGCAAATACGGCGCGCCCGACAAGCTGCGCGACATCGTCGGCGTCACCAATCGGACGCTCGACGCAGCGGTGTTCGGCGAAGCGGGGATCGCGATCAGCCCGGCGTTGACGATCACCGCAGGTGCACGACTGACGCATCAGCGCACCGACGGCGACCCGATCGCCAAACTCAAGACGACGACATACATTCGCGGACTAAGTTCGACCCGACTCGATCCGACGCTCGGCGTATCCTGGCTGCTGACCCCGACGCTGGCAGCGTATGCGCGCTACCAATCGGGTTTTCGGACCGGCGGGATCACCGTGGCGCCGGGCGTCGGCCGCGTTACCGATCTCGTTCGCGATACCATTCACGTTGGAGAGATCGGCCTGCGCAAGGAGCGGCATGGACCGCTTGGGCTTTCCGCATCGATCGGTGCTTCACTGACCGACTGGCGGCATATCCAGGCGGATCTGGTCGACAAATCCGGTTTTCCGTTCACCACCAATCTCGGCAACAGCCACATCTATGGTCTTGAGGCGAGCGCCAACTGGGTGCCGCTGACCGGCTTGAAGGTCGACATGGCGATGTTCCTCAACGAGACCCACGTCGCCGACGCAGACCCCGCACTACGCCGGCAGGTCGGCGCACGACTGCCCAACACGCCGCCATTCGCGGTGTCGGGAAGCGTCGGCTATGAATGGTCGCTCAGCGCCGATACGCACGCCAGCGTCGACGCGGGTTGGCGCTACGTCGGCCGGTCGACCGTCGGGACGCAGGCCCCGCTCGACGTGTCACAGGGGGAATATGGCAGCACGCACCTCGGCAGTACGTGGAGCAGGAACAACATTCGTCTGACCGCCACCGTCGAGAATGTGTTCGACGTGAAGGGAGACCGCTTTGCGGGCGGCAACCCGTTCGCGCTGGCGGCGCGTAACGAATACACGCCACTGCGCCCGCGCACGTTCCGGCTGGGCGGCGCGATCGGCTGGTGATCGATCAGCGGATCGGCTGCAGCGATCCGCCTTGCAGGTAGGTGAGGGTGACCGGCACGACCGTCGTACCCGATCCGACACGCACCTGGACGATCTTCGGATCGGGCTTGCGCGAGAACAGCATGTCGAACAGCGTGACGTGCGGGTTGCCCGATGCACCGCCGCCGTCGCTGCGGTCGGTCTTGTCATTGGCGTTGATGTCGTGGCGGACGTCGACCGCATAGACGCCCGGCCGATCGACCGGCATGCAGATCGCGACCCGGCCTTCGCGCGGCGTCGGAACTTCGGTGCGCAACAGCGTCTTTTTCTTGTCGAAATACGTCGAGGGCGATCCCCCGAACGTGCGGACACGAACGGTTCCGGTGCGGACCTTGAAGCCCTCGACGACGACCAGCATCGCCGGATGGGTACTGCCCGCCGTGCATTTCGCAGCGTCGGGACCGATCGGTTTCAAGGTGGCGTTGGGCGTCATCGACAACGCCGCGAGATACAGGGCAATCATGGTTCGTGGCTTTCGACTCTTTCGGATCGGGGTGCAACGCGGGCGCGTCGTACCCGGATCGGTGAATGTGCCGCTCGTTACAGGACTACCGCATCTTCAATATCTTACGGCGGACAGTTCGTACCGTTGGAGAGACCCTCGCGCATGGCGAACATGACGAATTTCTCACGGAACACGGTGGCGGCTTGGACGGTATTTCAGGTCTTCCTGCAGTGCTTTCAAGGATACCGCCATGCGCTTCACCACCCTTCTCGCTCTTCCGCTCCTCGCGATGACGGCGTCGCCCGTGCTGGCGAAGGGCTGCATCCGCGGCGCTGCCGCTGGCGGCGTTGGCGGGCATTTCGTCGGTAAGGGCCATGCGGTTGCCGGTGCCGCCATCGGCTGCGTCGTTGCGCATCACCACTACGCCAAGCAGGCACGCACACAGAAAGCCGCAGCGCGCGCCCACGGCTGATGATTAAGGGTCGCGGACGGTACGCCGCTCGCGACCCTTCTCCGTAGTCAGTGGCTATAACGTCCGATCAACGCGCGTCTCAGCATGCGATCCTCGAGCGAATAATATAATGCAATCCGGTCGCCTTCCGCGACGGTTGAGGCGGCGAACGCTATATCTGTCGCCTCGCGGCTCAGCGCAGGCGGCGGCACGAGCAGCGGTTCCAACCCGCGCCCCGTCACCCGCGCGAGATCCGGGCTGAAGCTGATCCACCCGATCCGCCACCGCGCATCATGCGTCGCGCCATTGTAGAACATTACCGGGTCAGCACCCTCCATCTGCCAGATCGGCCCCGTCGACAGATGCCAATTGTCCCAGCTATCCTCGCGGATGCCGAACGGATCGGGCAGCACCGTCCACGGTCCCTTTGCAGTGGGTCCGCCCGCCATGCCGATCCGCGACGCACCATCCGCGGCGTATTCGTAGAACAGCCGCCAGTCGCCGGCACTCGTCTGCACCAGCGTGGCTTCCTTGATGTTGCCCTCGCCGGGTGGAGCCTTGAGCACCAGATCCTCTTTGACCAGCGCCGTCAGGTCGCGGCCGGCGGCGAGGATCATGCAGCCCTGCGAGCGGTCCGCATCGACGCCGGTGTAGTAGATCAGATATTCGTGATCGTGCGTCACCAGGACGGTCGGGTCCTCGCACCCACCCATGTCCTCCGCGCCGGGGCCGGGGGTTATCGCTAAGCCCGGATCCATCGTGAACGACAGCCCGTCGCGGCTTTCGCCGCGGGCGATGATCCCGGTCGGATCGTGCGGCCCGAGCGGGTGCGGAACGCCGCGAACCATGATCCGGTACAAGTCGCCTTCCTTCCAGACGAACGGGCTCATCAAATCCATGCCGTCGATCACCGAATTGGCGGAGATCGCGACGGTGTCGAGCTGCTCGACCGCATAAGTGACCATCACGCGCTCTGCGCCACGGTCAACGACAGCGCGCCGTCGATCGTCACCGTCGTGCCAGTGATATAGTCCGCGGCGGGCGACAGCAGGAACTTCACGAGCGACGCTACCTCGTCTGGTCGTCCGGCACGCTTCCACGGGATCGCGGCCTCCTTGGCGGCGAGTTCCTGCGGATGATCGAGCGCGGACTGGTTCATCGGCGTCAGGATCATGCCCGGTGCGACACCGTTGACCGCGATGCCCTTCGGCGCAAGTTCGAGCGCCAGCGTCGCCGTCAGTTGCGACAGGCCGCCCTTCGCAGAGTCATAGTCGACGCCGCCGGGCCGCGGGGCACGTTCGTGGATCGACGAGATGTTGACGATGCGGCCCTTGATATCCTTGGCTTCCAGAGCACGGACCATGCGGCGACACGTCAGGAACGGGCCGTAGAGGTCGGAGCGGATGACCCGGTCGAATTGGGACAGTTCCATGCCCACCAGCATGACGCCGCTCATGTTGAGGCCCGCGGAGTTGACGAGCAGCGTGACCGTGCCGAACGCTGCTTCCGCTTGCGCGAACAAATGTTCGATCGCGGTTTCGTCGCCGACGTCGGCCTGGACGGCGATGGCGCGGTCGGATCCGCCGATCGCCGCGCATACCGTCTGCGCCGCCGCGGAGTCCTTGAAATAGGTGATGACGACACGCGCGCCGGCCTCGCCGAGCGCCTTGGCGCAGGCGGCACCGATGCCGGATTCACCGCCAGTGACGATAGCGATTTGATCGTTGAAGATGGTCATCTTTCCCCAACCGGCAACGCCACACCGAGTTGCAGGAAATGGCGGGATGACGCGCTTTTCACCTCGCCGTCATGCAATCCGAAGGCCACTGGTCAGTGCGTCGAGCAGCGCATCCACCTTCGGACTGAGCTGCCGCCGACGGGGCCAGACGAGATGCAGCGGAAGCCCCGCCGTCGCCAGTTCAGGAAGAACCTCGACCAGTTCGCCACGCGCGAGTTCGTCCTCGATCAGCCAGGTCGCCAGTTGCGCGATACCGAACCCGCCCTTGACCGCGCCGACCTGAGCCTCCGCGCTGCCGAGGACGATCCGGCCATCCATCGCGCGCTCGTCGATGCCACCAGCGCCGTCGGCAAAACGCCACTTGATCGTGCTGCCGTCGCCGCGCCCGTACAGGATGCAGTCGAACCGCGCGAGATCGTCCGCCGATGCCGGTGTCCCGCGCCGTGCGAGATAGGCGGGGGCGGCGCAGATTATGACGCGCTCGCTGCCGAGATAGCGGTGGCCGAGATTGTCCGCCCAGGGCTCCGACGCGCCGATCCGGATCGCGACGTCGATGCCCTCCTCGACGATGTCGATCTTCCGGTCGGTGAAGGTGATGCTCGGGCGTAAATTCGGATGGCGTTCGGCGAAGGCGAGCAACAGCGGCATCGCCTGCATCCGCCCGAACGCGATCGGCACGTCGACCTTCAGCCGCCCGACGATCTCCGACCGGTGCGCCGCCAGCACCGCTTCGGCATCGGCAAGATCTTCGAGCACGCGGACGCAGGTCTCGTAGAAGGCGGCGCCGACGTCGGTCAGCGTCAGGCGACGGGTGGTCCGTTCGAACAAGCGGCTACCCAGCCGCGCCTCCAGCCTGGCGACGCTCTTGCTGACCGCGGAGTTGGTCAGGTTCAGCCGCACGCCGGCCGCAGTGAAGCTGCCAGCGTCGGCGGTACAGACAAAGGCTTCGATGCCCTTGAGGCGTTCGGAGGGAATCATGCGAGTCCATTCTGGAATTATTGTCCCGCCATACGCGAAAACATGCCGCAGGACGTCGCTTTTCGTCGCGCGTAGAGACGGCAGCTACAGGAGTTTGCCAATGTCGTCCCCCGTTCGTCCCATTACTGCTGCGCCGCCCGGTGCAAAATCCGCCGGGCATGGCCTCGCGGTGCTGCTGCTGGCGATCTCCGCCTTCGTGATCGTCACGAC
The DNA here is from genome assembly GCF_059691795.1 of Sphingomonas sp. 320_CC. NCBI lineage: Bacteria > Pseudomonadati > Pseudomonadota > Alphaproteobacteria > Sphingomonadales > Sphingomonadaceae > Sphingomonas > Sphingomonas sp. 320_CC. The sequence continues at coordinate 201,696 of NZ_JCAWAE010000004.1, forward strand.
CGAGTTCATCATCGTCGGCCTGCTCCCGAGCCTGTCGCGCGACCTCGGCATCTCGATCACGGTCGCGGGGCAACTCGTGACGCTGTTCGCGTTCACCGTGATGCTCGCCGGCCCGTTCCTGACCGCGATGCTGTCGCATTTCGAGCGCAAAAAGCTGTTCGTCGTGATCCTCGTGATCTTCGCCGCCGCCAACGCACTCGCCGCGGCCGCTCCGGACATCTGGGTGCTGGGCCTCGCACGGTTCCTCCCGGCGCTGGCGTTGCCTGTGTTTTGGGGCACGGCGAGCGAGACCGCGGGCGAACTCGCGGGGCCTGAGAAGGCGGGCAAGGCCGTCGCCAACGTCTATCTCGGGATTTCCGGCGCGATGGTGCTCGGCATTCCGCTCGGGACGCTCGCATCGACCGCGTTCGGCTGGCGCGGGACGTTCTGGGGATTGTCGGGACTGTCTCTGCTGATGACAGTGCTGTTGCTCGTCGTGATGCCGACGCTGGCCCGCCCCGCGCGCGTCAAGCTGGCCGAACAGGCACGCATCCTGAAGGACCCGTATTTCCTCGGCAACGTCGTGCTGTCGGTGATCGTCTTCACCGCGATGTTCACCGCCTATACCTATCTCGCCGACACGCTGGAGCAGATCGCGCACATTCCGGCGGGGCAGGTGGGCTGGTGGCTGATGGGCTTCGGCATCGTCGGTCTCGCCGGCAACTGGCTGGGCGGGCAGTTCGTCGGTCGCGGGCCATTGCTCGTGACGGCGGTCACGTCGGTGGTGTTGGCGGTCGGCATGGCAGCGACGACTCTAGTCGCGGGCTCGCATGCCTGGCTCGCAGTGGCGCTCGCCGTCTGGGGCATCGCCAACACCGCGCTCTACCCGATCTGCCAGGTCCGCGTAATGCAGTCGGCAAGCCACGCGCAGGCACTGGCCGGCACGCTCAACGTGTCGATGGCCAACGCCGGCATCGGTCTCGGCGCGATCATCGGCGGTTCGGTGATCCAGCACCTCGGGCTCGGCGCGGTCGGCTATGTCGCCGCCGCGATCGCCATCCTCGCGGTGCTTGTTACGCCGATAGTCAACCGGGTGAAGACCCGGAGCATCGCGTAACGATCGGGTTTCGTGCGGGAATTTACGCGCCCGCCGGCCCGGCATTCTGTCTTCGCGCGTTCGACCCTTCCGTCATCAGGAACCCAGTCATGCCCAAAGCCTCGACCACGACCGACTATGCACAGCGCGATGCCAGCATCGTCATCAACAGCTACACGACGGTATTGCGCCGCCCCCGCGTCCCGCACGAAGTTTTCGCGACCTATTGGCGCGACGTCCATGGTCCGCTGTGTTCGCGCATCCCGGGGCTCGGCTGGTACGTCCAGAACCATTTGAACCGCGAGCAGGACGCGCACCTCTGGCCGGTGATCGACGGTATCGCACCGTTCGCGGACTACGAACTCGATGGCGGGGTCGAGATCGGCTTCGCATCGAAGGCGGACCAGGACGTCTTCAACGCCGCGAGCCACATCCTGTTCGCCGACGAACAGAACATGTTCGCCGCCACTGTCGCCTATGCGCTGCCCAACGGATCGCGCACATTGGTAGACCGGATCGCGGATCCGATCCCCAATGGCGACGACGGCTTCGACCGGATTCACGTCCATTTCGGCGCAGCGGGCGACGATACGGACGCGTTTGGTACGTTCATGACCGAGTTTGCCCGGACGCTCGCCGCTGACCCTGCGGTGCTGAAACTGCGGCTGCACTTGCCGGACCGCTACGACAACGCCGAGCCCGCGCCGCCTGCACCCAATGTCGATCATCTCGTGCCGGCCGATCGTTTACTGATCGCGGTGATCGAATTGGCCTTCGAGAGCCCGCTCACACGCCGCGCTTTCTTCGAGTCCGACATTTTCGTCGCGACGCAGGCCGCGCAGAAGGCGAACATCGCGCATGTCCAGGCGTTCGCGGTCAGCGGCGTCTACACCTATGTGCGCGACAAGCAGCTGACGACGGCCGGCTTGCGGGGCAGCCGTCAGGCGCAGTTGATCGAGCGGCTCGGCGCCAACAATCAGGTCGCGGACGACGTGCGTCACCTGATGCATACGGGCTCGACCGAGTAGGGGATCAGGCGTGCGGGAGGTCGTCGTTGATCGGCGCGCCGATGGTGACGCGGAGGCCGGGATCGTTGTCGGCCTCCTCGATGGTGCCGGACAGCCGAGCGACCATGGACATGAGCATCCGCGACCCGAACCCGGTCCCGGAACTCGCCTTGCCGCGACCGCGGTCGGCGACGATCAGCCGAAAGCGGTTGCGATGCTGTTCGAGCGCGATCGTGATCGGTCCCGACGCACCGGCATAGGCGTATTTGTTGGCGTTGATCACCAGCTCGGTCAGGATCAGCCCGACGCTGACCGCACGATCGGTGGAGATCAGGATCGGCGCGAGTTCGAGTTCGATCTGGCCGCCCCATGACCGGTCCATCGTCGATTTGATCTCGGTGCACAGGTCGCCGATGTACCGCGCGAGATCGACCGCCTGGACATGCTCGTCCGAATGGAGCCGTCGGTGGACCATCGCGACCGCCGACAGCCGTCGCTGCGCCTCCGCCAGATGCGCGGTCAGCACGTCGTCGCCGACCGCTCGCGCCTGGAGTCCAAGAAACGCGGAGACGAGTTGCAGGCTGTTCTGGACGCGGTGATGGACCTCCTTGATGAGATAGTCCTTCTGCAGCAACAGGCTCTCATTGTCGGCGATCGTCGCGGTCAGTTCGCGGTTCACCTCGAACAGGCGACGGTTCTGGCGGGCGTCAAACATCGTCCGCTTCAGCCGCCCGGCCGCCTCGATCTCGAACAAGGTCCACGATACCGATCGGCCGCGGACCGCCTCGCTCCAGCTTTCGAACGAGGCGCGCGGTGTCAACGGGATGTGAGGATCGACGCCCAGATTCTTGTGCGGGTTGCCGGCCCAGTTCATCACCTCGATCTGCTCGGCACGAAACCAGATCAGGATCGTCGGCTCGTCGGTCGACATCGTCACCGCGAGAACGCCGCTGGCTAGATCTTGGAAGCCGGTGGCGGCGGGCAGCTGTTCGGACAGTCGATCCGTCGAGAAGGGCAGCGCTCGGCCGAGATCGATCACATGAGCGGCGACCGCGCGGATGTCGTCATGGCGGGGGGAGCGACCGGCGACGAACAATTCGGTCCCGCGCACCGCCGCAAAACTGTCGGCGCCGAGCATCCGGCACATGTCGTCGCCCGCAGTCGCGAAGAAGCCGGCGAGCGAGATGTCGCTGCCGAGCCGAAGCACGACCGCGTCCTCGGCGGTGCGGAGCCGGATGCGCTCGCGGTAGAGTTCGGCATCCTCCTTCGCGCGGATCTGGCGGGCAAGGCTCCCGGCGAGCGCACGGCAGGCCATGCGGACATGCAGTGGCAGGAACTTCGGCGTCGGATGGTGGCAGGCGACTAGGCCCCACAGCGTGCCGTCGCGGACGATCGACACCGATGCCGACGCCGCGACGCCCATGTTGGCGAGATATTGCAGGTGGATCGGCGATACGCTGCGCAACGCGAGATCGCTCATGTCGAGCGGCGTCGCACCGGCTGGACGTAGCAATGCGGGTTCATAGGCGATGTCGGGAATGATGCGGACGCGGTTCCGGACGTACAACGCGCGCGCCTGTTTCGGGATGTCGGACGCCGGGAAATGCTGGTTGAGGAAACTGCCGAGCGCGGGATCGCGGTCCTCGGCCAGGACGACCCCGGCGTCATCGTCGAGAAAGCGGTACAGCATCACCCGGTCGAAGCCGGTCAACTGGCGAAACGTCCTGGCGGCGCGTTCGCACAGTTCGCGCAGGCCGAACGCCTGTTCGAACGTCGCCGCGGCTTCCTCCATCTCCACCAGAACGTCGATCGGGGACGGCATCGCTATGGGGGCGGGTTCGAGTTCGACGACGATGGTGTTCGATACGCGGTGTGCGATTGCGTCGAACGGCGTTTCGAGACCGATCACGCGCGCAAGGACGACCGTGCTGGCGTTGGGCTTGGCCGCAAGTTGCGCCGAGACGGTTTGGCCGAGCAACTCGTCGAGGTTCGCGCCGAGCCACTGCGGCGCCAGCAGATTTTCGATGTCGCCCGCGCCTGCCATGATCTTGAAGGTGCAGGCGTCGGCAACGAGGACGAGGCCGTGCGGCTGGATCGATCCAGGCCGGTGGATCGGTTCGCGGTCGCAGGCGGAAACGTCCGGGCCGTGCGACCGTGCACCGCCGTCTATCGCCTCGGGTAGGGAACCAGGCATGGCGGGTGCAATCCAGACGGAGGCGATCCGACACCGCAAAGAGCTGCATCGTTACGCTAACGATACAGAAGCCGTCGGTGCGATCTTGTCAACGACCTGGATCAGCCGGGGGTGTTATTGCGTTGTCGATACCGAACTAGCGCCACAGTCTTGAGTTTCTATTATACGCCGGAATCGCTGGACTATCGTGAGAAGCAAGCGTCCATCGCCACGATCCGCGCTGCACCGTCGGTATGCGTGGCGTCACCAGGATAGTAGCGCATCGTTACCGCGAGCTTCGCCAGTTCGTCTCGTGTGAGCCAACCCTGTATCTTGCCCTGTTGCACCGCCCAGCAATCCGCAGCGGCTTCGCCCGGACCGAAGATCTGGTGCGCGCATTCGTGCGTGTACCAGAAGAGTTGCTGCGCGCGCGGCAGGTCGAGGACGCGTGGGTGGAGGATGATGCGGCCCTTATACGCGGCGGCGATGTCGTTGATCGGCTGGATCATCGTATCGACCGGTCCGCAGGTCGCGCGGTAGCCGGCGAGCAGGAGCGCGCCCGGCAATACCACCGTCTGCGCGGCCGAGGGTTGCGGGATGACTGCGAGGAACGCCGCGGCGGCGCCGGCGAGAAGATTTTTGAACATGACTATCCTGGCCCCGCGAGGCGCGAGGACGAGCAAGAGCAGAATGGGGGACGTCGGTGGGTCGGGGTGGCGTTCAGCGCGCGACCCGCGAGCGCCTACCGAAAGCGTTCGGTCTGCCGGTCCTTGATCCGCTGGGGGATGCGCTGGTTCTGCGCTTCGGTCGCGATCGCCAGGGTGGTGTGCCCGCCGGACCAAAGCCCAGCGCCCACGAGAAATCTCGGGTTCATGAATAGTCTCCGCCGATGTCGTTCAATCGCGTCACCCAGGGCTCACGCCGGCAGCGGAGCGGGGGATGTTCCCGAACTCTTCGGTAGGTGCGACTTATGCGCATCCATGAGGGCTGCGGTTCGCGATGTAGTCGCGCAACCGGCCTAACCTATGTTGGTCGTACATGATAAACGTCGGTTATCTGATAAGGATGCACGTTGTACGAAACTTAATCTGCTTTATAGATCCAAGTCATAATCCTCATCGTGATTCTTGTGAGTATTGCGGACTTTATGACTAATCTTGACAGCCCAGGCGCCAATTCGGACGCACGATCCACCGATCGTCGCGATGGTCAAATCGAAGCGCTTGGCAGGGCGAACTCTGCCGAGCAGGTGCGCGATCGGATCCTGTGCTATCCCGGCACGGTCCGGATGCCGGCGAACGGCATGGAGCTTTATATCGTCCGCGATTTCCTCACGCTCGACGAATGCGCCGCGGTGATCGCGCTCATCGAAGCCAATCGCGTGCCGTCGCCCGTCGTCGGCGATGCCCCGGTGTCTCCGCACCGCACCAGCGAGACGTGCTACCTCTATCCCGGCCCCGCGCCCGTGACTGCGGTCGAGACCAAGCTCGACCTGCTGACGGGACTCGAGCCGCGCTACGGCGAGGCGTTGCAGGGGCAGCGTTACGCGGTAGGGCAGGAGTTCAAGCCGCATCACGACTTCTTCGATACCGAACAGCCCTATTGGCTCGACCAGGTAACGATGGGCGGCCAGCGAACGTGGTCGGCGATGACGTTCCTCAACGAGCCCGAGGCTGGAGGGCGGACGAACTACCCGACCGCGGGGGTGATGATCGCGCCGAAAGCGGGCAACCTCGTGATCTGGAACAACATGGACGAGTATGGCGCGCCGAACTTGGGGTCGCTCCACCAGGGCATGCCGGTCGAGCAGGGCGTGAAGTACGTCCTGACGAAATGGTACCGCGAACGGCCTTGGTGTCAGTGACGTAACGTTTGATCCTCCCCCGCAAGGGGGAGGTGGCGCCGAAGGCGACGGAGGGGGAGGGCACGATCAGGCCCGTTCCGTGTCCTCCCCCTCCGTCTGGCAAGCGCCAGCCACCTCCCTCTGGCGGGGCAGGATCAAGCGTCAGTTTGGCACGGCGAACACGGTCCGGAGCGGTTTCGTTTCTGGCAGGATATAGACGATTCCGACGGTCCCGGTGAACAACGGCTTCACCACATCGTCGTAAAATCCCGGCGGCACATTCACGCAGCCATATGAGATCCGGTTGTCGCTCGGTGTCGCCGATGCGAGCCGTCCGGCGCGATCGTCGACGCGGCGCCCTTTGATCACACGGTGCAGCGACAGCGCGGCATCATAGTCGATCCACAGGATATCCTGTTCGAAATCGCGCCCGAGCGAGGCCTGGAAGCGACCGGCCGGCGTGGTGCGCTCGGCGGGCGTAATCGTCGCTAGCTTGCGCTGGCCGATACCCGGCACGCTGGCGTCGCCGCGTGCCATCCCGAGCAATGCCGGCGCCCGCCCGCGTAAATTGCCGCTGCCATCGAACGCGAGCACGACCGCATTTACCTTGTCGATCACGACGAACGGCAGCGCGTGATTGTCGTGCGACTTCGACACCCAGTTCACCGTGTCGCGCACGTCTTCGGACGTCGCCACGCCGCCGAACCGGCCGGCATCGTCCGGCGCCGCGGTCGCGACAATAGCAGCCGGCGCGGGGGACGCCGCGATGCCCGGTACGGCGGCGGCGCCCGCAACGATTCCCCAGCCGAGCAGTGCCTGCCAGCGCGAAAACCAGCGAGCGGGCGCCGAGACGCCGCGCCGCGCGGTCCCGATCATCTCAATGACGCGCCTGCTTCCGCGGATAATTGGGCACGGCTGGCGTATTGGGCGGCGTAGGCTGCACGAACGGGCGTTCGACGACCGGTTGCACGACCTGCGGCGTTTCGGGTGTTTCTACGATCACGGTGCCGGGCCGTTCTGGCGTCGGATACGTCACGCCACCCTCGACCACCTCGATCGTCGGCGGCGTCGGTACGCGCACCGTCACCGGCGGAACCTCCAGAAACGGCCGCGTAGCAGTGGGCAGGTTCGGGACGGGCGTGAGGGGCGGCGTCGCGGTAGGGGGCGGCGCGAGTACTGGCGGAGGCGTCGGGGTTGGCGTCGGCGTTGGTGTCGGTGCCGGAGCAGGCGCTGGTGCAGGGGCGGGCGCCGGTGCCGGGGCGGGCGCTGGTGCCGGGGCGGGCGCTGGTGCCGGGGCGGGCGCCGGTGCCGGAGCGGGCGCTGGAGCTGGGGCGGGCGCTGGAGCAGGCGATGGTGCCGGAGCGGGCGCTGGTGCCGGGGCAGGCGCTGGTGCCGGAGCAGGCGATGGTGCCGGGGCAGGCGCTGGTGCCGGGGCGGGCGCTGGTGCCGGGGCGGGCGCTGGAGCCGGGGCGGGCGCTGGAGCCGGGACGGGCGCTGGTGCCGGAGCAGGCGCTGGTGCCGGAGCGGGCGCTGGTGCCGGAGCGGGCGCTGGTGCCGGAGCAGGCGCTGGCGCCGGAGCGGGCGCTGGAGCTGGGGCGGGCGCTGGAGCTGGAGCCGGGGCAGGCGCTGGCGCCGGAGCAGGCGCCGGAGCAGGCGCTGGCGCAGGTGCGGCAGCCGTAATCGTCCCCGTCGTCCGGAACCCGGCGACGCAGCACGAGCTCGCCAGCGCATACTGGTTCGCGTTCGCGCCGGTCAGCGTGTAGCCGCTGAAGCTGACGCCGATGCCCGTGCCTTCGCCGGTGCTGTCGAACGTCGCGGTCGCGTTCGGACCGGCGACCAGCGATACGCCGGTCGGCGTCCCCGACGTGCCGTTGGTGTTAAACCCGCTCAGCACCGCCGCATTGGTGCCATCGGCGACCTTCTGCGCGGTCGGGAACAGCAGCATCCGCTGCGTGATCGCCGCGCCCTCGGTTAGGACGAACTCGGTCGAGAAGTCGGTCGGCGTTGTGTACGAGACCGGGTTGTAGTTGATCGATACCGGCGCCGCGGTGACCGTGGTCGGCGGCGACAGCGCGGAGAACACGATCGTGCCGCCGTTGACGCCCGGCCCGGTGCCGTCCGACCCCGCGATCAGCGTGAGGCCTACCGGCAGGCCGAGGCTCTGCGCGGGGATCGTCGTGCCGCGGGTCAGCGTCACCGCCGCGTCGATCATCACATCATGCCCTGCGCACAAGGCGATGTTGCCGTCGGTCGTGGTGATCGCGTGGAACACCTGCACGTTGCGCCCGGCGTTGAGCAGGATGCTGCCGTTGGTCGTGGTCAGGTCCGCGTTGACGTTCACGTCGCGGCCACAGCACGCGACGATGTTGCCGTTGGTCGCGGTGATCGGCGCGTTGATGTTGACGTCGCGAAACGCGTTCATCGTCAGCGTCGTCGGTACGCCCGACGCGGTCCAGGCGACCGCATCGTTGACGAAGATGTCGCCATTGCCGGTGGTCGTGTCGCCTGCAGCGGGGATCGTGCTGATCGTGATGCTCGTCGTGACGAGCTGCGCCGACAGCGTCGAGCCCGAGATGTTGCCCCCTGCGCCGATCACGTAATCCTGCGGATCGATCAGCCATGTGCCGGTCAGGCCGCCCGGTGCGTAGGTCGAGACCTTGGCGCTGTCCGCCACGTTGACGGTCGCCGCCGACGTCTCGATGAAGCCGCCATTGCCGCCGACCGGTGCGCTCGCGTCGAGCGTGCCGGCAAGGCTGACGGTGCCGGTCTTCATGTCGCCGAGCAGGAGAATGGTGCCGCCGCGGTTCTGCAACGTGCGCGCCTCGACGATGCCGGTGTTGTTGACCGCGGTATGGAGCAGGTCGCCCGCACCCTGCGCGGTCATCACGACCTTGCCGCCGTCCGCGCGGATCAGCCCGCCGTTGCGGACCAGCGCGCCGACCGCGCCCTTGTCGACCGCGACGTTGAGCAGCCCGTCACCCGCGACGTCGAGCGTGATCGCCTCGCCACCCGCCAGCACGACCGTGCCGAAGTTCGCCTTGATCGCGCCGCCGTTACCGACGTTCGCGCCGAGCAGCGCGACATAGCCGTTCTTCGCGGTGATCGTGCCGTCGTTCTGCACGCTCGCGCCGCTCGTGCCCGCGAAACTGTTCTTGCCCGCGAGGAAATCGGCGTCGGAAATATTCAGCGTCGAGGCCACGAGCCCGCCGACGTTCACGTTGGCGGTCTGGCCGAACAGGATGCCGTTCGCGTTGACCAGGAACACCTTCCCGTTCGCCGACAGATTGCCGAGGATGACCGACGGGTCCGAGCCGAGCACGCGATTCAGCGCGACCGAGCTGCTGGTCGGCTGCTCGAAGACGACGCTCTTGCCCTTGCCGATCGAGAAGGACTGCCAGTTGATCGCCGCGCGGTCGCTGGTCTGCGTCACGGTCAGCGACTTGGTGCCGGTCGCGATGCTCGCCTGGCCCGCGACGACTTCGCCACCGGTCGGTAGCGTCTGCGCCTCGACCGGGCGCGCCGCCATCGTGCCCGCAAGGCTGAACCCGATCAGCCAGGCAAACCGCGCGAGGCCGGTCGTGCCGAACAACCCGCCTCGCTTGGTACGCGTGACGGTGGGAGCGGGGCGACGGGTGTTTCTGATCGACGAAGGGATGGGGGTCATGTGCGGTATCCTCGGTGGCGGCGGATGGCCGCTAAATTTTGGGGGCTGGTGCGCTCAGAAGGTCTTCGAGAGCTGGAACCAGGCGCGGCCCGACTTGTCGGGGGCGGACGTCGCATCGGCATCGCCGAGTTTCCGCGCATAGGTCGCCTTGGCGGCGATACCGTACGGCCCCGCCCAGCTCAGGCCGGCGCCGTACGCGCTACGCTTCGCGTGGTTCGATCCGTCGAAATACGGGTGCTTGACGTAATCGACCTCGCCAACGTCGACGAACCCGAACAGCTGGAGCGCACCCGGCACGACCTGCGGCAAGGCCAGCCGCGCCTCGGCGGTGGCGACGTAGCCCTGGTCGCCGTAAGCCTCGCCCTCGGGGTAGGCGCGGACGGCATAGGCGCCGCCCAGCTCCATCTTCTCGGAAATGTCGAGGTTGCTGAACGCGATCTGCCCGCGCGCGGAGGCGAACAGCGACAGCGGCCCGGCGATCGTCTGTAACCGCGCGAAGCTGAACTGCACCTTCCCGTAGCTGCCATCGGTGCGCGCGGTCAGCGCATCGATCGAGCGTTCGAATGCGCCGCGAATGTCGAGATTGCCGACCGAGTAGCTCAGCGAATACGCGCTCCAGCCGCCACCCAGAAGCGTGTCGTGCTCATCGCCGCTAAGTCCTGCGGTGACGACCTGCGCGCGGCGGTACGTGGTGACGTCGACGATGCCGATCTTGTCCTCGAACCACTTCACGTCGCCGCCAACCGTCACGTACAGGTTGTTGTCGCGCGAGCGGATCAGCGGATAGCTTGCATAGACGCTCGCGACGTCGGCGTTGCCGCTGCCGTCGAGGCTGTCGAATTCCTTGCCGAGCGAATAGTCGAGATGCGCGAACGCGACACCGAGCGTGACCTGCCCGATCGGTGCCTGGTACGACGCGCGGCCGTAGGCGAGCCCGGGGAACGACGTCAGCGCGCGCAGGCTCAGCACGTCGCCCGAGCCGGTTGGATTGTTCCAGTTGACCACGCCGCCGACGCGGTAGGCGCCGGTGTAGCGGTTGCCGGCATTGTCGGCTTCGACGCTGCCGGTGATGCTCTGGCCGGGGGTGATCGCGACCAGCAGGTCCGACGTGCCGACCGCGGTGCCGGGGCTCAGCGTCGACGATACGCGCACGCCGGGCAGGTCCGACAGCATCAGCAAGCGGCGCTCGATCGGTGCGACCGCGACCGGATCGCCGACGTCGAGCCCGGCAAGGATGCCGTTCGCAACGCTGTCGGAAAGTCGTGACTCGTTCTTGACGCCGACTGCGCCGAAGCGTCCCTCGATGACGGCAATCGTAACGGCGCCGCTCCGTACGTCCTGTGCGGGCAGGTAGGCGTTCGCGACGAAATAGCCGCGACTGGTGTAATAGGCGGTGATCCGCGCGGCGAGCGTCTTCAGGTCGGACAGGTCGAGCTCGCTGTTCGGCGTGAACTGCGACGCGGCGATCAGGTCGGCCTCGGGAAACAGCGTCGCACCGGTCACGCGCAGCGAGCGCACGAGCGTCTTCGGACCACCCGTGGCGGCAACGACGACCGGCGTCTTGCGCTCGAAGCCGAAGTCCGGTGCGCGCGTCTCGTTCAGCGGTACGGGCGGGATCTGCTGGAGCTGTCCACCGGCTCCCACGGGAACCTGCGCCTGCGCCGATTGCGTCGAAATCAGCAAGGCAGCCGGGCTCACAGCCGCAAGCGCGGCCGCCCAAAGGGTCGACTTGTACATGAACACCTCGAAAGTCACCGCGGATGGAAGGCACGGGTCTCCCATCCGCAGCAGCGGGAGCCATGTTCAATGAATGTGGGGAGAGCGTCCGAAGCAAGGACGAAGCCTTCGAAGATACTGGAGCCCGATTATGATCGGGTCTCGAGAATCTGTATGCAAACAGGCATCATGGGGCTGAAACGCTCCGTCGCGACGTTCGCAACGCTTGGCCTATTCCACCATACTTGATCTATGTATGTTACTAAGATCAATTACAAGATAAATGTATGCTTAATTGATCATTAATTTACAACTATTGCAGTAGAGTAGCAGTCGTGGGCGTGACTGGGGCCTGTTATGTGAGCGTGTAGATGACGTTGACGTAAAGAGCAGGGGGATACTGTCATTCGGGCCGGTAGGCAGCGGTATGCTGTTGCTGGAAGTGGTTAGGATTCCACACAGCGCCGGTGCCGTGATCAGCATCCCTCGCACGCGGGGGCACGGTACGCCCGCCACCGACTGTCTCGCGGCCGTGGCGCAATAGCGCGCCGCAGCTATCCTCGAACGTTCCGCTATCGCCTCACCACCGCGAGCAACACCAGCCGGTCGATCAGGAAGATCGCGATCACCGACATTCCCAGGATCGGGAAGACTATCCCCGCGACGATGAGAATGGCGACAGCGCCCTTGATCCTCGTCGGGGAGACGCGCGCTGGCGCGGCAAGGCGACCCGCCGGGCGGCGTTTCCACCACATCACGACGCCGCTGATCACGAGCAACACGATCGCGAGGCAGGTCGCCAACATCACGAGTTGGTTCGCGAGCCCGAAGTAATTGCCCATGTGCAGTTGGACGCCGAGCTCGATCGCCTTCGCTGCCCAGGCGTAATCGGGGTAGCCGACCTCTCGGATTAAGCCGCCGGTCCAGCGATCGAAATACAGCGTGCGCTGCCCCTGCGGCTGATCAGGATAGGTGTAGGCGGTGTAGACGCCGGTCGCCCCACTCGGCAGGAACAGGCGATACGCACCCGCGACGTGGTGATCGCGCGTGACGGAGGTTGCGATCCGGTCGATCCCCGCAACCGCCGCATCGTCCCGCACCGCCATGGTCATCTCGTGGCCCGCATGACCGGCATGCTCCGCGGACGCCGTGGATGTCGGCATCGGCGCTTGCTCCATCGTCCACGGTGCTTCGCCGAGCGCGGTCTTCATCGGCACGCTCGCCGGCGCATTATGCGTCCGGTTCGATGCCGGGTAGCCGATGCCGAGCGCCGCCGTACCGCGGTTGAGCAGGTCGCCCTGGATCCCGGCCCAGGGGAGGCCGGTCAGCAGCAGGAACGCGATGAACGCGACGGACCAGACGCCGATCACCGCGTGCAGGTCGCGCCAGAACAGGCGTCCCCTCGCGCCGAGCCTGGGATAGAGGATACCGCCGAAGCCACCCCGACCACGTGGCCACCACAGGTACAGTCCGGTGACGATCAGGACGAGCGCCCAGCACGCAGCAAGCTCGACGATCCGATCGCCGACCGTGCCGAGCGTCAGCGATCCGTGCATCTCGTCGGCGAACCCTACCAGCGTGCGGCCATAGATCGTCGAGCCGAGCACGCGGCCCGTTCCCGGATCGACGGCCACGCGAAGCGGCTCGCCGTGATCGGGGGTGACGAATACGACCGCCGAGCGGTTGGGCGCGCCAGGAAGGTCGATCCGGGTTGCTGCCCCTGGATGAGCCTTCAGCGCGGCATCGATCATCCGCGACGGCGGCACCTGCGTTGCATGGACCGCGACGAATCGCTGCGCCGGATACAGCGCATCGTCGATCTCGTCGTTGAACAGATAGATCGAGCCCGTGACGGCCAGGATCAGCAGGAAAGGCGCGACGATCAGGCCGGCATAGAAATGCCAGCGCCACAGCGCGCGATAGGCTTTCGGATCGACCGAACCGGTGAATGCCATCTGGAAACCCCTGCTCAGAAATGCGTGGAAAGCGCGATTTCGACACTGCGTGGCGCGCCGATATAGACGTTGGTCGTCGGGTAGCCCGAATACTCGCCGTAGAACGCGTCGGTCAGGTTGCGGCCGCGGACCGACACCGATGCTTGCGGTGCGACCTGATAGCTGATCGACGCATCGATGGTCGTATGCCCGCGGACGAAATAGCTGTTGGCGGTGTCGGTGTAGAAGCCGGACACGTGCCGGACGAACCCGCCGAGGGTCACCGGTATGGCCTTGATCGTATAGAGCGCCGATCCGCTGACGGTGGTCGAGGGCGTGTTGATCGGTCGGTTGCCGGCGCGGTCGATGCGGACGCCGGCGATCAGCTCGCTCAACTGGTCGTACTGCGCGTCGGTATAGGCGGCACCCGCCGACACCGAGAGCGCGTCGGTCACCGCCGCGCCGATGTTGAGTTCGACGCCTTGCGACGATTGCTCGCCACCTTGAATGGCTTGCTGCGGATTGTTCGGATCGCGCGTGAGGATGTTGGTCTGCTCGATCCGGTATGCGGCGCCAGTCATCGTCAGCCGCTTGGCGAACGCCGAGGCCTTGAAACCGACCTCGTAGGAGCGACCCTTGGTCAGCTTGTACGTCGTGTTGACGATCGATTGGAGTAGTATCGACGATACCGGTGTGACCGCGGTCGTATATTGGCCGTACAAGGTGATGTCGGGCGTAAGGTCGTAGGTGGTGCCGATCCGCCAGGAGAACGGATCATAGGTCGGCGTGCCCCGCGTGACCGCGCCGTTCGCGTTGAGGTTGGTGATGACGCGGGTCAGGTCGATATGATCGTACCGCGCTCCGCCGACCAGCAGCCAGCCTGGAGTCAGGTTGAGCGCATCCTCGGCGAACACCGACGCCGTCTTGAGCTTCGAGTCATAGACGACGTTGGTCGTCGAATAGGCGGCATCGCTGGTCGGGAAGACTCCGACGATCGGCGCGAACGGATCGACGTTCGCGATCCGCACGGCCGCATTGCCACCGACCGGGCTTTGCTGGCGCGGGTTGACGAAGTTCGTGTCGTTATATTCGCCGCCCAGGCTGAACCGGTTGCGCAGTCCTGCGATTTCGCTGTCGTTGGCGATCACGAGCCGCTCGTTCCAGAATTTGTGGTCGTGGTAGATCCGCTGGACCGACCGCGCGAAGCTGCCATTGGGGAAGGCGGCGGTCGGGGCGGTAAAGTTCTGATCGCCACTCAGCACGAAGTCGCGCTTGGCGTGATACCAGGTGAAGTCGTTCGCGACCGACCAGCCGCCGCCGATCGTATAGTCGATCCGCGACCGCAGCGTCGTGTCGCGTGCGCCAGAATAGGCGCCGTACGGATTGTAATTGCGACGGCGCAGAGCCTTGTCGAGCACCATGCCGTTACTGCTCCGCAGCGCGTTGCTCGGATCGCGCGCAACGGCGGCAGAGACGAACGGCAGCCCTTGGTAGCTGCTGTCGTACCGGTCCTCGTAATGGTCGACGGCAAAGAGCAGGCTCAAATCGGCCGATGGCTTGAACAGGATGCTGCCCGTCAGTCCGACCGAGCGCGTCGCATTGTCGTCGACGTCGTACAGGTCGCATTGTCGTCGACGTCGTACAGGCTGTCGGAGTGCATGTAGCTCGCGTCCGCGCGGATCGCGGCGCTGTCCGACAGTTTCAGGTTCACGCCGCTGGCCGCGGTCACCGTGTCGAAGCTGCCGACGCTCAGCAATCCGTCGAGGTGGTCGCCGTCGAATGTCGGCTTGCGCGTGACCTTGTTGATGACTCCGGCCAGCGCGCCTTCGCCGTAGAGCACCGAGGCCGGCCCCTTGATCACTTCGATCCGGTCGAAATGCCAAACATTGGTATCCCGTTGGACCACGGTCGAGGTGGAGATACGGACGCCGTCCTGCAGGATCGAGACGGCGCCGCCCGAAAACCCGCGCAACGTCACGACCGCGGGGTTGCCGGGGACGTTGCCAGCGATCGCGCCGACGACGCTGTTGAAAACCTCGCGCGCGGTGCGCAGCCCCTGCACCTGCATGTCCGCCTGCGTCAGCGTCTCGACGGTCGCGGGCGTCTCGCGGACCGAGAGGCCGAGGCGACTGCCGGTATCCGATTTGCGATCGAGCTTCAGCTGGTCGCGCTGGCCGGTGACGACGATCTCGGCCTTCTTGTCGATCGCGTCCTCCTTGTCAGACGCGTGGGCGGTCCCCGAGAACGCGACGATCGATGCCGACGCGAAGACTATGGTTTTGAACATGTGAATCCCTGCTGGATCCGTCCGCACATCGAGGTGTGGATCGGATACCGTCATCCCCCGCGGGCAAGCCGCGCGTGTCGAGACCGGTCCGCCATCATGGTGGACCAGCCGAAGCATCGTGATCGCGCCCGGTCCGAAGACCGACGGATCACGCGGCGGGGAAGGGCGGAGGGCCTCGCAAGGGTGGCCGAAGATAGGGTTGCGCAGCGATCGATACCGCGGTTCTCACGTGGCGGACGAGACCGACGATGAACGCGATGGCGATCGCCAGCAGCACCGGATCGACCGCTGCCAGCGACGGCGCGGTCAGGCCGGAAAAGGCGCAGGGCATCTCCCGCTCCTGATGATCGGACTTGCCCGAATGATGCGCCATGCCCGGCATCGCCATCGCCATCATGGGTGCCATCACCGTCTGCACAGGCACGGTGCCGCCGCAGATCTCGATCGTCACGCGCCCCCCGGAGACGACCGGCATGAACCCGGCTGGCACCAGGATCTTCATCGCCAGCGCGCACGCAAGCACCCACGCCGCCAGCTGGCGATGGTCCAGGAGAAGGCGACGGAGTGCTGCCACGGCGCACGACTACGCGCTCGCAGTGGCGCTGTCACGTGGACGAAACGTCCCGTTAAAGCCTGGATCAGCCGCGTCTCAACCGCTTCCAGCCGAGCCAGATGCCGCTGACCGACGTCACCAAGCCAACCAGCGAGAACAGCCAGATCAGCAGGTCCCACGCCGGCCGGTACCGCGTCAGTATGGTCAGATCCCATTTGTGCAGCAGGTCGAACGCCCAGCGGTATGTCCGCCTGCGCCGATCGATCCTGGCCAGCACGTCGCCGGTCGCGGGGTCGATATACAGCCACGTCGCGGCCGGATCGTCGAAGCGCAAACGGAGCATCGGCAGGCGAGGGAGACCACCGGGGTCGTACCAATATGCGTCGGGCTCGGTCAGCCGGTCGATCGCGACCGGCGGCGTGCCGGCGACAAGCACCCGTGCGGCGGCAACGATCGCATTTGGCTTTGGCTGGGACGGCACGAGCGTCGCGGCGTCGAGAATCTGACGTCGGCCATCCGGATACTCGAGCACCACGAGGGGTGTCGCCGCATAGTTGGTAATCCCTAGACGGACGGCTCCCGCGCCGACATGGCGCAACCGGTCGAGGGGTACGGCCGGCATCACGCCAGCAGCGGCATAGGCGCGCACCGCCCGCGCATCCGGTTCCGCACTTCGGAACAGGTGCCAGGGACCGACCGACAACCATCCGCTGAAGATCCACGCGATCAGGAAACCGCCGCCGACCAGCCCCGCGACATGATGCCAGAGCATCCACCCGCGATACGGCGTCATCCGCCCGCCCTTGAACCGGCGGGGGCCGATGCGTGCGCGGAGGATACCGATCCAGATGCCGGCGAGTGCCGCGGCGATACACGGCCCCGAAACCCACATGACGACCTGTCGCCAGGCGGCGTTGTCCTGGCGCAGGACGGTCGGATACAGCCAGTGCGGCACCGATCCCAGCCAGTTCCAGAACCGCTCGGTCCGGTCGGTCGACTGGACGATCTCGCCGGTCGAAGCCGACACGTAGAGATTGGTGCCGCCCTCGTCCTCCAATGTCGCTTTCCACAGCGGGCGATGTCGGTCGAAACCACCCGACACCGTCCACTGATCCCGCATGATCCGCTCGACATTCAGGACGCGTGCTCGCCCGAAACGGCTTGCGACGCGAACGGCATAAGCCGCGTCCACCGGAGCCAGATGCCGGCCCTTGCTTGCGGAAACGGTATGCCGCTCGTCGTCCCAGCCTTGACTCCGCCAGACCGGTACGCCGTCGCGCATCTCGAGCAACAGGTCTTGCGGCAATCGCCCCGCATCGAGCGGTGGCGGCACGCTCACGGCGGACCAGTCGATCGCCTCGGCTCTCGCCAGCGCTTCGGTTGGCGAGAGTGAAGGGTACGGCACGTACAGCATCACCAGGCCCGACCCGAACCACATCGCGAAGAACAGGCAACTGGCGATGCCGACCCATCGGTGCACGAGATACAGCCACCGGCGCGCGTGCCTGCCGGCGTTAGAAACCGGCACGAAGCGACACGTCCAAGGCGCGCGGCCGCCCCAGCACCCATTGCTGCGCGCCGTAGCTGTTGATCGCATAATCCTTGTCGAACAGATTATAGACATGCACGTCGATCGCGACCCGCGGCGTCACCGCGTAGGACAGCGTCGCGTCGACCGTCGCATAACCCGGAATGCGGAAAACATTGGCGTTGTCGGAGAATCTTCGCCCGACATAGCGCAGTCCGGCACGCGCCTGGACCGCCGGTGTCGCGGTCCAGCTAAGCCACAGGTTCGCCGTCGTCTCGGGGACGTCGGGTGGCGTGTTGCCGGCAAAACTCCTTTCGCCCGAGACGAAGTCGTCGAACCGCGCCTCCAAGACGCTGCCATTGGCGTCGATCCCGAACCCTGCCGGCAAGTCCAGCGACACCGCAGCCTCGATACCCTTCGCGGATCGCTGCCCGACCTGCTCGATCGGGCTCGTCGGGGTCAGTTGCGACAACAGTCCTTTCTTGACGATGCGATAGGCGGCGATCGTCGCGGTGCCGCGGCCATCCAGGAACACGGCCTTGGCGCCCGCCTCGACCTGGTCGCCCGTCGCGTTGCTGAAATGGACCTGCCCGGTGGTATAGGTCGTCAGCGTCCCCAGCGGATCGACGCCGGTGGCATATTGCGCGTAGAACGAGACCGTCGGGACTGGCTGATAGACCGTCCCAACCCGCCATGTCGTGTTGCCGAGCCGCTTGTCGAGCGCGAAGCTTGCGGTCGGGACGGCGGCAGTCGAGTCGATCGTCCAGCGCCGTATCCGATCGCGCTCATAGCGGATGCCGCCGACGATCGAGACATGCTCGCCAAGCTTCAGCCGGTCCTCCGCGAAGATCGCATATTCGTTCGTCCGCGTGCGATACCGCGGTGCGATCCCCTGCGTGTCGACGATCACGCCAGGATCGAACACGAACGGATCGACGACCGAGACCTGCGGGTCGGCGCCGAAATTGTGCGAATAGGTGAGCTTGACGAGGTTCACGTCGAAGCCCGCGACGACGTCATTGGTCACGCCGTCCGCGATCCGCGTCTTGAGCGTCACGCTACCCTGGTCGCCCCATTGCGTCTGATCGTGGACGATCCCGGTCATGTCGGTGCGATAGATGCGCCCGGGCGTGGCGCGCACGTCATTCGCGCCATTGGGACAGAAGCCGTCCGCCGCCACCCAGCAATAGCTTTCGAGGTTGAGCCACTCGCGCTTGGAGGTGAGCCGGTACGCCTGATTGCTGACGGTGAGCGTCTCGCTCGGCTGCCAATCGACCTGGAGGCTTGTCCGGTTGTCGCGGTAGCGGACATGGCCGTCGCGCGTGTTGTAGTTGCGGTCGCGATTGTCGTGGTCGAGCCGTCCGTCGAT
This sequence comes from Sphingomonas sp. 320_CC, assembly GCF_059691795.1. Lineage (NCBI taxonomy): Bacteria > Pseudomonadati > Pseudomonadota > Alphaproteobacteria > Sphingomonadales > Sphingomonadaceae > Sphingomonas > Sphingomonas sp. 320_CC. The sequence continues at coordinate 220,845 of NZ_JCAWAE010000004.1, forward strand.
CAGCGGCGTACCGAAATAGCGCATCGGATTCTGGTTGCCATAATCGTCGCGCACCGTGACGACGAACCGATCGGTCGGTGCCCAGCGCAACGTCCCCGACAGCGCGTAGCTTCGTGATTGCCCGCGATCGACATACCCGTCGGACCGCCTGTAGCTGCCGTCGACGCGGTAGGAGAGATGCTCGTCGAGCGGTCCACCGGCACCGGCTGCGACGTGGAAACTGTCCTGCGATCCATAGCCGATCTCGCCGTCCACATCGGTGTGCCGCGTATTCGGCTTGCGCATCAGCACGTTGACCGCGCCGCCTAGCGCGCCTTGCCCGTACAGGACGGAAGCCGGACCGCTGAGCACGTCGATCCGCTCGACCATCCACGGGTCGCTCGGAAAGGTGATCGTGCCGGCTGCTGGAAAGAGGCGGATACCATCGATCAGTTGCAGCACCGAACCTTGACCGCTGAACCCGCGCGCGGCGAGCGCGGTGCCACCATTGCCGAGGTTGGCGACGCTGGTGATGCCGGGCGCGCGGCTGGTCGCGTCGTTCACGGACACGTCGCCGCGCGCCCGGATCGTATTGCCGTCGATCGTCGACAGCGTCGCCGGCGTTTCGAGCGGCGACAGGTTCAGGCGGCTGCCGGTCGAGTTCGGAACCGTCAGGTCGGCCTGATGGCGGCCGGTTACGAGGATATCGTCGGCGCTACTCGCCGAACGATCCTCACTGGTCTGCGCGCTGGCCAGGGATGGTAGGAAGGTGACGAGCAACGACGCGGCAAACGCGGCATACGGTGATGGAAACGACATATAAAAGCCCCCGAGGCGTCGGACGAACCGGCAGGGGCCTGTCACCGAGCACGAGGCTCGAACGTGCGCCGGCGAGCGCGCCACGAGCGGATTGCCCGAGCACGTCCAAGCGAACGGGAGCAGCCATACCCGACGGACGCCATCGCGACCGGCACGCCTGCCCATGCGGTCCCCACCGCACACATCGTCGCTCAGACGGAGTACCGTGCCTCGGCCATCCCCTGGACCAGGCAAGAGCGACCACACGCCGGCAGGTCTCCTGGCTCACGGGTCAACGCCCGATGCACAACCTTCCCAGACCGATCGGTCCAGTGGCTGGTGACCGGGGACTTCGCCCGACCACGCACGTGCATCACGCTCGCCGCTTACAGTTGCAGGGACAGCCTCGGCATCAGGTGGTCGAAGCCACCCTCACCGCGTTCCCTATTAAGCTCCTCGCGGAGCACCGGTGCGATCATGTCGACCCATCCGAGAACGGGCCGACGGGCAAGGTGTAGCGTGACGTTCCGACGCGGGCAATCGACGATCGCGTAACGATCTCAGCGCTTGGTCGACCTATCGCCCCCGCGTCGCGTCCAGGAAGGCGGCGGTCCAGCAGGTTTGCGATGCGCACCCCTTCATCGGACCGGTGGGGGACGCGGGGTAGCGCTTGTCCGCCGCGGCGGCCCAGAAGCGGTGGTGCGGGTGCTGCACCGGGCGGGTGCCGATACCGGTAACGTAGGATCGGTCGAGAGGATTGCGGCCGAGGATATATAATCAAGGCTCGTCACGACCGCGTCGCGGTATGCTGGCTATCGGTGCGCCCACATCTCGGGATGCGCGTCGATATAGCCCGACAGGGCGGTCGTGATCTGCGCATCGTCGGCGGTCGACGGATGCGAATGGCATCCCGTGAACGCGAGCCCGGTGACGGGCACGAACGCGATATTGCGCTGGCCTTCCGCCTTCAAACGCGCGGCAACCTTGCCGACTTCCGCCGCGATCTCGCCCCCGGCCATGTCGGTCGCCCACAGGACGACATGCGCGTCCGGATCGCGGGCCCGGAGGCGTTTGACGAAGTCGACATAACGCTGCTCGTAATCGGCATGGAGCGCCTCGCGCGTCTTCCACGGCTCCCCGGGATGGAGCGGCGTGGTGAAGTCGTTGGTGCCGAGCGCGATCACGAACAGACGCGGGTGCCACGCCGGATCGACGGAGCGCGTCGCCTTGTCGAAGAGCGTGAAGGGATAGGCAACGGGAAGCGTGTCGGCCGCCATGCCATTGTAATTGCGGACGATCCCCCGACCCGAGATAGCATTGACCTGATAGTCCGCGCCGTATCGCTTCGCCGCCAGCGCCGGCATGGCTTGCGCGGTATCGGTCGTCGCCCACACCTCCGCTTCGGTGCAGTCGCGCTTGGTCGAGACGTTGCCGTAGCCGACGGTGTGGGAGTCGCCGATGAATTCGATCTGGCGAGCACGGGCGGGGATGGGCAACGCGCGCGTTCTGGCCGCCGCGTAAAATCCGCCGAAGACGGTCGGCGCGGCCTGGCTCTCGCTGGCGACGTCGACGCGGATCGTATGGCGGCCGTTTGCTAGACCGGCGACGCGGTAGAGCCCTGGCTTGGGCTTGAAGAGCGTCGTCGGGGAGGATGCGTCCACCGTGATACGCAGGATGACATCCCCTTCGCCGATCTTCAGCAGGATGCCTGCGCCCCGAAAATTCGTCTCGAAATAGGTGCCCGGCCATTGGCGTCGATAGCCGTCCGACGTCCGCTCGACCCGGCCGCCGATATGCATCGGAAGCGCGGCACCGGGCTTGCTCGATACCGCGATGACGGTGATCGGCGTCGCGACCGCCGACGTCGACAACAACGCTGCACCGAGCAGGCCCAGAACCGTACGCATACCGTGTGTTCCAGTTCGATACGACAACGCCGGCATCAGAACGCCGCCATTGCTGAGGCATGCGCCCGGATCACGTCTTGCGTCGAGGCGTCGCTGTCGAACACGCCGTACCAGCCCTGCGGCTCGTGTGGCGGGTCACCCATATAGCCGAGGTCGCCGCGCTGGAACCGGTGGTCGGCATGCGGCGTGCGAGCCTCGCCGTTCCACGCCCAGAAGTTCGAGCCCGCGAGCGGTCCGCCGGACCTGGCATTGGTTTCGATCGCCGCATAAATCTGACGGTAGAAGCGATCCTTATAGACCGTCATGATGGCCGGATCATAGGCGGTCTTCCCGTCGCGCGGATAGCCGAACTCCTCGATCACCAGCGGCTTGCCGAGCGTCGTGGCCAGTCGGATATGCGCGTCGATGTAGTTGGCGACCTTGGCCGCGCCCGCGTCGTAAGTGCCGGCGAGATCATTTGCGTCCATCCAGGTCCAGTTGTTGGGCCAGATATGCGTCGTGAGGTAATCGATCGACGGCGAACGGTGCGCGGCGAGTACGACGTCCTCGCGCTCGATCGAACCCTTCAGCCCCTCCGAACCGGTCGAGACGAGGTGGTTGGGGTCGAGCGTCTTGATGTACCGCGCGGTCTCGTCGATCCAGCGGTAGAAGGCGGGCAGGTTGGGTATGGCGACCGCAGGTCCGCCGGCCGGACGCGGCTCGTTCGCCAACTGCCACGCCATGATCGTCGGATCCGCGGCGTAGGCGACGCCCGTCGCGGTGTTCGTACGCGAGACGACCGCGCGGATATAGTCGCGGTACATCGCCTGCGCCCGGCCGTTGGCATAGAACGCGGCGTTCCAGTCGGCGAACGCGGGCCAAGGGTGCGCGGGGTCGTTCATGTTGATGAACTTGCCGCCGTTGACCCACGACAGATACGTCATCATTCCGCCCGACCATTCCCAGAAGTTGGTCAGGTAGATCACGCCGGTCATGTCGCGCTTCGCCATCTCGGCGAGCATCCAGTCGAGGCCCTTGAGCAGGTCTTCGTTATAGGTCGCGGTCTGGTCGCGGAAACCGGGCGTGATCGAGTTCTTCAACGGCGAGAGTTCCGCCGACCCGAGGATGCGGAGGTTGCGCACGCCGAGCGCCTTCAGGCGGTCGAGTTCGCGGCCGAGACGCGCGCGGTTGCCGTACGCGGTCTCCGCGCCGAGCCATGCGCCGTACCAGATGTTGGCCCCGGCATAGCGGTAGGGCTTGCCGCCCCGCCGGAAATGGGTTCCGTCGACCGTGACGAACGCCGGCGTTGCGGGCAATCCAGCCAGCCGACCGTTGTTCGTGCAGCCAGCGGCCAGGGCAACGCCCCCCAGCAACGCCGCACGTCGACCGATCATCGCGTCGTCCACGCCATCCCCCCTTTATACCGCCACCGCGTGAGCGTCCCCGCCGAACAATCGTCGACCGGTCGGGTTGCCCAGCGCCAAAGCCCTCGTCTTTAGGTTTGCATGGCGCGGCGCGCTACCGGGATTTATCATACTTGGAGCAGAACGCGTCGGACGCTGGCTGCCGGGACGGTGCACCTGCATTCCGTGCATCCCAATCGTACCAGAACGCGTTTGTCCTCTGCCGTCTCGCTAGCCGAGTTGGGTCGCCATCACTGCCGGAGTTGCTTCATGTCCAAGACCATCATCGCCGACCTGTTTGCCGAGACGCTGCACCTGGCGGGCGTCGAGCGGATCTACGGTGTCGTTGGCGACAGCCTAAACGGCCTGACCGACAGTTTGCGACGGCAGGGCAAGATCGAGTGGATCCACGTTCGCAACGAGGAGGCTGCGGCGTTTGCGGCGGGTGCGGAGGCGCAGTTGACGGGCAAGCTGGCGGTGTGTGCCGGGTCTTGCGGCCCCGGCAACATGCACCTGATCAACGGGCTCTACGACTGCAACCGGACACGCGTGCCCGTGCTGGCAATCGCGGCACAGGTGCCGAGCGGGGAAGTGGGCTCGAACTATTTTCAGGAGACGCGGTCGGAGGCGCTGTTCCGCGAATGCAGCGTCTATTGCGAGACGATCTCCGATGCCGACCAGATGCCGCGGACGCTGGAGACCGCGATCCGGGCGGCGGTCGGCCACCGCGGCGTGTCGGTCGTCGCGATGCCGGGCGATGTCGCGCTGCGGTCGACGACGGGCACGCTGGCACGGTCGAAGGGGGCGCTGTTGCCGCCGCGTTCGGTGACGATACCGGCGGAGGCGGACATCGCTGAACTCGCCGCGCTGTTGAATGGTGCGCAGAAGGTGACGATTCTGGCGGGGCGGGGGTGCCGCACCGCGCATGCCGAGCTCGTCACGCTCGCGGGGATCTTGCAGGCGCCAATCGTCCACGCGCTGGGGGGCAAGGAGTTCGTCGAATACGACAATCCTTATGATGTCGGCATGACCGGGCTGATCGGCTTTGCGAGCGGTTACGACGCGATGATGGCGTGCGACGTGCTGCTGATGCTCGGCACGGATTTCCCGTATCGGCAATTCTATCCGGAGAAGGCGAAGGTCGCGCAGATCGACCTGATCCCGGAAAATCTCGGTCGGCGGACGGCGATCGATATCGGGCTGGTCGGCGATGTCGGCGCGACGCTTGCGGCGCTGATTCCGCGAGTGAAGACCGGGCGCGATGGCAGCTTCCTCAAGTCCGCGATCGAGAATTACGCCGAGTCCCGCAAGGGGCTGGACGATCTTGCCAACGGGACGCCCGGCAGCGGTGTGATCCATCCGCAGCACGTCGCCCGCGTCCTCAGCGAGCAGGCGGCGGACGATGCGGTCTTCGCCTGCGACGTCGGCACGCCGACCGTGTGGGCTGCGCGCTACCTGAAGATGAACGGGCGGCGGCGGTTGATCGGATCGTGGAACCACGGATCGATGGCGAACGCGCTGCCGCAGGCGATCGGCGTGCAGGCGGCGTACCCGGAGCGACAAGTCGTGACGCTATCGGGCGATGGCGGGCTGGCGATGCTGATGGGCGAGTTGCTGACGGTGCGCCAACTCGGCCTGCCGGTGAAGATCATCGTCTTCAACAACGGCACGCTCGGGTTCGTCGAGATGGAGATGAAGGCGGCGGGTCTCATCGAGACCGGCGTCACGCTCGACAACCCCGACTTTGCGGCGATGGCGCGGGCGATCGGGATCCACGGCGTGCGCGTTACCGAGCCGGGTGACGTCGAGGCCGGCATCCGCGAGGTGCTCGCGCATCCGGGCCCGGCGCTACTCGACGCCGTCACCGCGCGCACCGAATTGTCGATGCCGCCCAAGATCACGCTGGAGCAGATGAAGGGCTTTACGCTCTACATGGCGAAGGCGATCATCAGCGGCCGCGGCGACGAGGTGGTCGAGCTGGGCAAGACCAATGTCGGCTTGCTCAAACGTCTGTTCTGAGCGAGCCGAGATCGGTCGGTGCTGGGTCCGTCAGAGCGAAAGACGGGCCCGCGCTGCGCGGTATTCACGTTCGAGACGATCGACGCGATCGGCAACGCTCTCGACCTCGGTGACCGCGCCGATGCCCTGGCCAGAGCCCCAGATGTCCTTCCACGCCTTGGGCTTGGAGCCGTTGCCGCCACCGAAGTCCATCGTCTTGAGGTCGCCCTCGGGGAGGTTGTCCGGGTCCATCCCCGCCGCCTGGATCGACGCGCGTAGATAGTTGCCATGCACGCCGGTGAAGAGGTTTGAATAGATGATGTCGGAGGCTTTGCCGGCGACGATGCCGTCCTTGTACGCCTGATCCGCGTTCGCCTCGGTCGTCGCGATGAACGGCGAACCGATATAACCGAAGTCCGCGCCCATCGCTTGGGCGGCGAGGACGGCGTCGCCGGTTGCGATCGAGCCCGATAGCGCGAGCGGGCCGTCGAACCATTGGCGGATTTCCTGGATGATCGCGAACGGTGACAGCCGACCCGCATGGCCGCCGGCGCCGGCTGCGACTGCGATCAGGCCGTCGGCACCCTTCTCGATCGCTTTCCGCGCGAAACGGTCGTCTATCACGTCATGGAGCGTGATGCCGCCCCAGCCGTGTACCGCGGTGTTGAGGTCCTCGCGTGCACCGAGCGAGGTGATGACGATCGGCACCTGCCACTTCGCGCACGTCGCGAGGTCGCTCTCGAGACGGTCGTTGGATTTGTGGACGATCTGGTTGACCGCGAACGGTGCTGCCGGGCGATCGGGATTGGCGCGGTTGTGTGCGCTGAGTTCCTCGGTGATCCGGTGCAGCCACTCGTCGAGCATCGCCTGCGGGCGCGCGTTGAGCGCCGGGAACGAGCCAACGATACCCGCCTTGCACTGCGCGATCACCAACTCGGGGCCGGAAATGATGAACAGCGGCGAGCCGATGACGGGCAGGCGCAGGTTTTTTAGAATGGCGGGTACGGTCATGCCAGTTTTCTAGCGCAACCTATTCGCGCGCGCCAGAGCCGGTTTTGCCCTCCGCCCACGCCGCTGAGGCGGCCGGGTGGAGGGCAGGGTATCAGGCCATCTTGCCGATGACCTTGTCGAGCGTCAGCGGATATTCGCGGACACGAACGCCGCAGGCATTGTAGACCGCGTTGGCAATCGCCGCGCCGACGCCGCACAATCCCAGTTCGCCGATGCCCTTGGCCTTCATCGGCGAGGACTTTTCGTCGAGCTCGTCCATGAAGAACACGTCCTGCATCGGAATGTCGGCGTGCGCGGGCACGTGATATTCGGCGAGGTCGTGGTTGACGAAGTAGCCGAACCGCGTGTCGACGATCGCGTCTTCCATCAACGCCGCACCGACGCCCATCGTCATCGCGCCGATCACCTGGCTGCGAGCCGATTTCGGGTTGAGAATACGACCGGCGGCGAACGCACCGCTCATCCGACGGACGCGGATCTCACCCGTCGCCGAGTCGACCCCGACCTCGACGAAATGCGCGCCGAACGTGGCTTGCGCGTACGTCTTGGTGAGGTCGCCGAACTCGATCGAATCCTCGGCGGAGATGCCGGCATCGCCAGCAGCTTCCGACAGCGAGACGCTGCGGTTGCCCGACTTCACCTTGCCGTCCTCGAACACGACGTCGGTCGAGTTGAAGCCCAGTTTCTGCGCGACCCGCTCGCGCAACGCCATGCACGCTGCATATACGCCCGCGGTCGAGCTGTTGCCGCCCCACTGGCCACCCGATCCCGACGAGGCGGGGAAGCTGCTGTCGCCGAGCAGGACGATGACCTTGTCCATCGGTACGCCCATCATCTCGGCCGCGGTCTGCGCGATGATCGTGTAGCTGCCGGTGCCGATGTCGGTCATGTCGGTGGCGACGGTGACGACGCCCTTCTTGTCGATCCCGACGCGCGCGCCCGACTTCATCGTGACGTTGTCGCGGAACGCCGACGCCATGCCCATACCCACGAGCCAGCGGCCATCGCGAACCTGCCCCGGGACGGGGTTGCGCTTGTTCCAGCCGAAGCGTTCGGCGCCGGTCTTCAGGCAGCCGACTAGGTCACGCTGCGAGAACTGGCGCGTCGGCTTTTCCGGATCGACCTGCGTATCGTTGATGATCCGCAGCTGGACCGGGTCCATCTTCAGCGTCTCGGCCAGTTCGTCCATCGCCGCTTCGAGCGCAAGCAGGCCGACCGCCTCGCCCGGCGCACGCATCGCGTTGCCTTCTGGGAGATCGAGTACGGCGAGCCGCGTCGCTGTCATGCGGTTCGCACCGGCGTAGAGCAGGCGGGTCGCATTAGGCGCAGTCTCGGGACCACCACCGGGGAGATCGCCCGACCAGCTTTCATGCGCGATCGCGGTGATCTTGCCGTCCTTCTGTGCACCGATGCGCAGGCGCTGGATCGTCGCGGGGCGATGCGTCGTGTTGTTCATCACCTGCGGACGCGCGAGCGCCAGCTTCACCGGACGTCCGCCGATAGCACGCGAGCCGAGCGCCGCCATCACCGCGTCGCTGCGGACCCAAAGCTTCGAGCCGAAGCCGCCACCGACATAAGGCGACATCACGTGGATGCTTTCCTTCGGCAGCAGCAGCGTCTCGCTCATGTCGCCGACCGCCCAGTTGATCATCTGGTTAGACGTCCAGAGCGTGAGCTTGCCGTCCTTCCATGCTGCGGTCGTGGAGTGCGGCTCCATCATCATGTGGCTCTGGTCGGGCGTGGTGTAGCGCTCGTCGAGCTTGACCGGCGCCTTGGCGAACGCACCGGCGAAGTCGCCGACGGCGGTGTCGGGCGTGCCGCTCTTCGGCTTGGTAGCCGAGGATTGCGACGCGGCGAGATCGAACCTGCCGGCCGTGCGCGCGTAGTTGACGCGGAGCAGCTTGGCGCCGGCGCGGGCCTGTTCGAACGTCTCGGCGACGACGACCGCGACGGCCTGGTCGTAATGCTGGACGTCCGGGCCAGCGAGCATTCGCGCCGTGTGGTTCTTGGCTTTGCCGAGCTTGCCGGCATTCTGGTAGGTGACGACCGCGAGCACACCGGGAGCGACCTTCGCGTCGGCGTCGTCGATGCTCTCGATCCGGCCCTTGGCGATCGCCGAGCCTACAATGTATCCATAGGCGGCGTTCGGCGCAGCTTCGTTGCGCTCATACGCGTAGTGCGCGGTGCCGGTGGTCTTCAGCTTGCCGTCGACGCGATCGAGCGGCTTGCCGAGGACCTTCATCCGGTCGGTCGGATTCGCCGTGGCGGGGGTATCGAACTTCATGGGCGTCAGGCCTTCGCTTCTTCGAACACGGCGCCGATGGTTCGTTCGACCAACGGCAGCTTGAACGCGTTCTGTGATGTGGTGCGGGCGCCGGCGAGGACTGCCGATGCGGTCGCCTTGGCGCCATTCGGCATCTGCGCCTCGGCGGCTTCGACGCGCCACGGCTTGTGCGCGAGGCCACCGAAGGCAAGGCGGCCGCGACCGCCGGGCTGGATCACCGCGGCAACGGAGATCAGCGCGAACGCGTAGGACGCACGATCACGCACCTTCTGGTAAATGTGCGTGCCGCCGATCGGCTTGGGCAGCGTCACAGCCGTGATCAACTCACCGGGCGCGAGCGAGGTCTCGATGTTCGGCGTAGTACCGGGGAGACGGTGGAAATCCGCGATCGGGATCGCGCGTGTCTGGCCGGCGGCGTTCACCGTCTCGACCGTCGCATCCAGAACGCGCATGGCAACCGCCATGTCGCTCGGGTGCGTTGCGATGCATGCGTCGCTCGTGCCCATCACGGCAAGGTTGCGGTTGAAGCCGCCGATCGCCGCGCAACCGCTGCCGGGCTGACGCTTGTTGCAAGGCTTAGTGGTGTCGTAGAAATACGGGCACCGTGTCCGCTGGAGCAGGTTGCCCGCAGTCGTCGCCTTGTTGCGCAGCTGGCCCGACGCGCCGGACACAAGCGCGCGGCTGAGCACGCCATAATCCTTCCGCACGCGTGCGTCGGCCGCGAGGTCCGTATTGCGGACGAGCGCACCAACGCGGAGGCCGCCCTCCGACGTCGGCGTGATCTTGTCGAGGCCGAGGCCGTTGACGTCGATCAGGTGCTGCGGCGTCTCGATCTGCAGCTTCATCAGGTCGAGCAGGTTCGTGCCGCCGGCGATGAACTTGGCGCCTGGCGTGCGGACCGCGGCGCTGGCGGCTTCCTTCGCCGAGGTGGCGCGCTCGTACGTGAAGGCCTTCATGCGGTGCGCTCCGTACCGGCGACGTCGTGGATCGCGTCGATGATGTTCGCATAGGCACCGCAGCGGCAGATGTTGCCGCTCATCCGCTCGCGAAGTTCATCGGTCGAGACCGTGGGCTGTGCCGAAATATCCCCAGTCACGTGACTGGGAATGCCTGCCTTGATCTCGCCGAGCGTCGCAACCGCCGAGCAGATCTGGCCGGGCGTGCAATAGCCACACTGGTAACCGTCATGCTTAACGAACGCAGCCTGCATCGCGTGCAGCTTCTCGGGCGTGCCGAGGCCTTCGATCGTCGTGATCTCTTCGCCTTCGTGCATGACCGCGAGCGTCAGGCAGCTATTGATCCGGCGCCCCTCGACGATGACCGTGCACGCGCCGCACTGGCCGTGGTCGCAGCCCTTCTTGGTGCCGGTGAGCTTCAAATTCTCACGCAACGCGTCCAGCAGCGTGGTCCGCGTATCCACGTTGATCTTGGTCGTGCGACCATTGACCTTGAGCGTCACGGGCATGGTCGGCGGGGCCGACTGCGCGGTGCCCTGCGTTTGAGCCTGAGCAGCGGGAGCCGCGACCAACGTAGCCGACGCGACACCACCGGCGATCACGCCACGGCGCGACACCGGAAAACCTTCATCCTGATGCATATCAAATCCCTGTATCTGCTAGCGTAACGGGCGAGAGCGGGCAAAGTTGCGCTGCTTCACAATTGGTTCCGTGAATTTTACGTCATAAAAATCTGCGATAGGGTATTGAAATGCGGACAGTTTCTTCCAGCGTGTCGGTGCGGCTGTATCACCTCGACGACAGCGGCGAGGGCGGGGCGGCAACCACGCTGTTCTATGGTCCGCTCGGGGAGGCCCTGACGATCGCAGCGCAGCAGGAAGAGGATGTGCAGGCGGGGCTGTATCTGGCCACAGAGAACGACGTCGTCGCGTATCTGGATCTGGACGAGTAGCGCCGAACGGGCGATCTAGCGCTGCTCGACCCCAATAGCACCACCCCGGCGAAGGCCGGGGCCCAGTTGGAAAGGTGGCAATAACGGATCGCGATCCACCGTTAGCAACACCTCCCAACTGGGCCCCGGCCTTCGCCGGGGTGGTACTCTTTTCTCAAGGTCGTGTACGTCCTCCCGAGTTCGGTTACGTCCCAGGCGTGAACCCGTCATCGCGGTCCGGCGGGGTGGGCGCATGCACTTCGGCGCAGATCGAACGAAGCGCCCCCTTCATCCCTTCCTCGAAGGTCGGGTGGTAAATCGGCAGGTCGAGCACTTCGGTCGCGGTCCAGCCGCTCTGGATCGCCCACGCGATCAGGTGCGCGCTGTGCTCGACTGCAGGCCCCGCCATCGTCGCACCAGTCAGGCGCCCATCGCGGCGATCGGCATAGAACCGGACCAACCCGGCATTGCATGCCTCGACCTTCGCCCGGCCCTGATCGTCATAAGACGCGGTGCCAATCACGCTGTCGGCATCGTCATCCTTGGCGATCTTGCCGATGACCGCGACGTTGGGATGCGTGAAGGTGATCGCGAACGGCACGGTACGCTTGCCCGGCGTAACCTCGGGGTAGCTCGCCGCGTTCCGCCCCGCGATCATGCCCTCTGCCGATGCCTCGTGCAGGACAGCGCGGTCATGGTCCGCATCGCCGGCGATGAAGATAGGCGCGGTGCCACACTGCATCGTCTCGCAGTCATAGTCCGGCATGCCATGCTCATCGAGCGCGAGCCCGGTCGTCTCCAGGCCGATGTCCTTGATACGTGGCGGACGCCCGGTCGCAACGAGCAGATAGTCGAAGCGCTGCTCGCCCGATGCAGAACCACTCCAGGCCAGCTTGACGCCATCGCCGTCACGCTCGACCGTGAGTTCGACACCCAGCAGGATCGGCATCTCGCGCAACAGGATCGCGTGATACGTCTCGGCGACGTGGCGGTCCTTCAGTCCGCCGATCGTCTCGCCAGTGTCGAACACCATCGTCTCGACGCCAAGCCGCGCCATCGCCTGTGCCAGTTCCAAGCCCAGCGCGCCCGCGCCGATGACGCCGAGTGATTTCGGAAGGTCCGTCAGGTCGAAGATGCTCTCGTTGGTCAGCACTCGGTCGCGTACGCCATCGAACATCTCGGGGATCGCGGGGCTCGACCCGGTGGCGATCACCACCGACTTCGCGTGTACCTCGCGGCCGTCACTCAACGACAGGATCGTCGCACCTGCGAATTTCGCGCGTGCCTCGATCTTCACCTCCTCGGGCAACTTATCGATCGATGTCTCGACACCCGCGACGAACGCGTCGCGCTCCTTACGGACCCGCGCCATCACCGCGACACCATCGACCTTGCCCGACGCCTCTACCCCGAACACTGACGCATGCTCGACCGCATGCATTGCGTTTCCGGCCGCAATCAACAGCTTGGAGGGCATACATCCCACGCTCGCGCAGGTTGTACCCCCAAAGCCTTCGTCTATCAGCAGCGTCTTGGCGCCATTGCGTCGGGCGCTGCGCTCGGCGGCGAGCCCGGCGGTTCCGGCGCCGATGATCGCCACGTCGCAGGTCAGCTTGGTCATAAGTCTCTCCGTTGCCGGAGAATTCCGGAGCCACGCTCGACGAAACCTTCGATGCCGCCCAGCCGTTCCGCGGTGCAGCACATTCCTAGTCGAAGGACGCTTATGTTAACGCTTCACCACCTGAACTACTCGCGCTCGATCCGCGTGCTGTGGCTGCTCGAAGAGCTCGGTATCGAATACGACCTCGTCAAATACGAGCGTGACGAGAATTTTCGCGCGCCGGCAGAACTCAAGGCGATCCATCCACTTGGTAAGGCGCCGGTGCTGGTCGACGATGCGCTGACGCTGGCCGAGAGCGCGCCGATCCTGTCGTATATCGACGAGCGTTACGGCGACCGCCGCTTCTCGCCGCCGATCGACAGCGATGCGGCGGCCGTGCACGACGAGTGGCTGCAATATGTCGAGAGCTCGGCGTCGTTGCCGATCATGATGACGTCGCTCGGCAAGCGGATGGGTGGCCTGCCCGACGGCCTTGCCAAGTTCACCGGGCCCGAAGTGACCAAGACGCTCGACTATATCGGCGCCGGCGTTGGCGATGGCCCGTATCTAATGGGCGAGCAGCTGATGCTGGCCGATATCCAGATGTGCTACATCCTCGCGATCGCCGAGAGCGCCGGATTGCTCAAGGAACACCCCGACGTCGCGGCGTATCTGGATCGCCTGCGCGCCCGCCCGGCGTTCATCGCCGCGACTGACATCGGTGGCCCGCTGATGCCGGCCCGTCGTTAAGCCCGCCGCGAGGGGGTAACGGCCGCGTTACCCCCCGAAGCTGCGACCACCAAAGCCGCCACCGAAACCGCCGCGTGAGATCACCGAACTGCGCGACTGGACGCGGGCAGGGGCTCTGGCGGTGGTCGGCGTGAAGGCGTCAGAGCCGACGCGGGTCCGGCCGGTTACATAGTCCCGGTTGATCCGACCGCCAGCGCCGCCGTAATAATTGCCGTCGCGGTCGCGGTACATCGGCGCGCCGCGGTTGCCGAAGCCGCCGTTGAGCGCCTGCCCGACCAGGAAACCCGTCAACAGCGGCGTGAAGAAGCTCCCGCCGCTGCCGTTGTTGCGCGGCTCGCACTGCGCGGCGCCGTATTGCTCCTCGCACGTCTGTCGGTCCTGGAACCGTGGCGCGGTCTTCGCGGCATCGGCCTTGGCCTGCTCGAACGCGGTGTCGCACTGGACCGCGGACAAAGCACCCGCCGCGCGGCACTCCTGCACCGACGCATAGCTCTGCGCCTCTACGGGCTTGCCGCCGACATCGCCGTCGCACGCTGTCAACGAGATGCCCGATCCTGCGATCAGGCTGGTGAGAACGATCGATCTGGAACGCTTCATCGCTATGCCTCTCAGTTCGTCATGCAGGCGGCGTTGAGGATGCCGACGCACAGCGAGATGCTGCCCATATAGGTCGCCGCGGCGATTTCACCGCGGACGATCCGGTCGTTGAAGTCGCGCATCACGAAATGCTGGACGACCAGGAACGTGACGATCTGGATCACGCCTGCGAGCAGCGCCCACACCGCGAACTCGAGCAGCGACACGGTATGCGTCAGCGCGGACGCGAGTGGAAGGACATAGCCGAGCAACGCCGCGCCGAGCGTGATCGCCGCGGCGGTATTGCCTTCGCGGATCAGCGACTTCTCGTGATATGGAGTCGCGACCTGATAGACGATCTTGAACACGATCGTGAACGCCCCCGCCGCGACGAACGCGATCAGGAAGGCGAGCGCGCTGGCGCCGAAGCTGTATTGGTCGATCATGGCATTTCCCCCGGAGCCGTCTGCGCGCGACGCTAGGCCCTGAACTCGCCGAGTTCCAGTGCCACGCCCAGCATGATCTCGAACGAGACGTCACCGGACTCGGTCTCCATGTCGATCGCCAACAGCAATTCGCGGCCGTCGTCGCCCGGCAGGTCGCGGCTGAACAGCATGCAGGTCTGGAAGATACGGCGGTCGACGATCCCGTCACGGTCGTCGTGCAGTTCCTCCCAGAACGTCACGGGCTCCTGCTCGCTCGCTTCGGGGCCGAACCATGCGCGGCTGTATTCGGGCAGTCCTTCGGCAGTGAAGGTGCGTGCCTTGAGCCGGCTTTTCCACGCCGGCCGCTCGGCGGCGGACGACGGATAGCTGCTGTCCCACGGTGCGAACAGCGTGACATCCGTGACGTCCTGCCCGTCGCGGTCGTTCGACACCGCCTGGAACATGATGTCGTCGTCGGTGTAGAACCGGTGGACGAACCCGCCTTCGTTGAGGTCGATCAGCCCCTGTGCGACGATCACCAGCGTATCGCGGTCGAACGGAAACAGCAGTTCCGACCCGAACCGGCGCCACGCCAGCGGATCGACCGTCACCGTGCGCCCCAGCGTGACGTTGCGGACGACGGGCAGGGCGTTGCCGTCAAGCGCTGGCTTGCGGCCGAACAGGCGATCGAACATGCAATCCTCGCGTCTCTGTGGTTGGCGTGCCTCTTAGGCCAAAGCGCGAGCCGTCGCAAAGCGCCATTGGCGTGCCCTCCGCCTGCGCCTATGTGTCTGCGCGAGCGACAAGCACGGGAGTTCTTGCATTGACCGACATCTGGACCGTCCGCAGCCTGAAGGCCGCGCTCGACACGTCCGAGCCTGCGAAAGCCGGCGAGTTTTCCGCTCGGATGCTGGAGGGCGCGGACCCGGTGCTGCTAGTGACGATGCACCATCACGGCGACCTCGAACTGTTCGTCAACGTCAGCGAGGCGCAGATCGCGTGCTCGACTTTGCTGTGGCCCTGCGACGAGCAGGAGGACCAGCTGGCGTTCAACACCTTCCTGCTGAAGTCGCAGAAGCTTGTGCCGCTGTCGAACTTCGGGATCGGCACGGTCGATGGCCGCGATTATTACGAGCTGTTCGGCGAACTCGCGACGTCGAGCCGGCTCGACACCGTGATCATCGAACTGCGCACGCTTGCCGAGAATGCGATCGATGCGGCCACCGACCTGCGCCACGCGCAGATCCCGGCTGTCTGACATCGCCGCCTGATTTAGATATAAACGGAGAGACTGGCATGGCCATCTGGAGCAAGCTTTTCACCCTCGGTCGCGCCGGCGCGCACGAAGCGGGCGCGGCGGTCGTCGACGCGAACGCGCTGCGTATCCTCGACCAGGAAATTCGCGATGCCGACAAGGCGCAAGGCAAGGCGCGCGACGACCTCGCGGGGCTGGTAGCGCGCCGCCGCATCCTCGAAACCGAGGTCGAGAGCTTCCGTGCTCAGGCGACCAAGTACGAGGCGTCGGCGCGGATCGCGGTCGAGAAGGGCAACATGGATCTCGCGCGCCAGGTTGCGCAGCGGATCGCCGATCTCGAACAGGACATCGCACTGAAGTCCCCTCAGGTCGAGGACATGCGCGCCGCCGAGGAGCAGATCCACACCGCCGTCGCGCAGACCGACCGCAAGATCGAACAGCTTCGTCGCGAAGTCGAGGTCGTCAAGGTCAACGAGTCTGTGCAGAAGGCGCAGGCCTCGGTCGCGTCGGGCAGCATGGGCGCCGGCAACAAGCTCGGCTCGGCCGCCGACAGCCTCGCGCGCATCCGTGAACGCCAGGCGATCCGTGGCGAGCGGATCAAGGCGGCGGGCGAACTGGAAGACCGCCGCACTGGCGCCGATCTCGACGAAAAGCTTCGGCTTGCGGGCATCGGGCCGGGCCAGTCTTCGGCCGACGACGTTCTCGCCCGCCTGACGGCTCCGAAGACGCCGCAGGTTGGCCAGACGCTGCAGATCGAGCAGCGCGACGACACCAAGACGTCGGACTCCTGATGCGCCGGATCGCGGTCGACCCGCGCGGCGACTGGCGCGAGCGGGCCGACGCGATCGGGTTCGTCTATCACGACACGGATGGCGAACCATACTGGGACGAGGGCGCGGCCTACGCCTTCACGCTGGCGGAGATCGAGGACGACCTCGAACCCGCCGCGGAACAACTGCACGCGATGTGCCTCGATCTGGTCGACGAGGTGGTCCGCGATCAGCAACTGATGGAACGCCTCGCGATCCCGCGCGAGCAGTGGAACTACGTCGCCGAGACGTGGCGGACGCGCCAGCCGTCGCTCTACGGAAGGTTCGATTTCGCTTATGACGGGACGGGGCCGGCCAAGCTCTACGAGTATAATGCCGACACGCCGACCTCGGTGTTCGAATGCGCGACGTTCCAGTGGATGTGGCTTGAGGACCTGCTCGCGAGCGGCGCGTTGCCGGCGGGGACGGATCAGTTCAACAGCCTGTTCGACAAGCTGCGCGAGCGGTTCCGCGCGCTGTTCCCGAGCGGGGGCTTCGTCCACTTCGCGGCGGATGCGAGCGCCATCGAGGATCGCCAGACGGTGCGGTTCTTCGAGGATCTGGCGTCGCAGGTCGGGATCGAGCCGAAGTTCGTCGAGATGAAGGACATCGGCCTCGCGGCCGACGGCCGCTTCGTCGACACCGACGGCTTCGAGGTGCAGGCCGCGTTCAAGCTGTACCCGTGGGAGTTCATGCTGCGCGAGCCCTATGCGCCGAACCTGTCGCGCGCCGACGTGCGCTGGATCGAGCCGGCGTGGAAGTCGATCCTTTCGAACAAGGGCATCCTGCCGTTGTTGTGGGAGCGGCATCCCGAGCATCCGAACCTGCTCCCCGCGTTTTTCGACGACGATCCCGCCGCGAAGATCCTCGGCCCGAAATATGTGCGAAAGCCTTTGTTCTCGCGTGAGGGCGCGAACGTCGAGGTTATCGGCGAGAGCGGTCATGCGGTGCTCGACCAGGGCTATGGTGCCGAGGGTGCGATCCGGCAGGCCTATGCGCCTCCACCCGTGTTCGATGGCCGCCATCCGGTGATCGGCGCGTGGATGGTCGGCAACGAAGCCGCCGGCATCGGCGTTCGGGAAGATGAAACGGTCGTGACGCGCAATCTCGCGCGGTTCGTGCCGCATATCATCGAGGCGAATGATGACTGACGCGCGAGACCTGCCGCCACTGCCACCAATGGAGCGGTTGGTCGAACTGATGTTCGATGCGGCCCGGACGGGGCGCGAGGAGATGATCCCGGCGTTGTTGCAGGCGGGTGTCGATATCGAGGTGACCGACGCCAAGGGCTACACGCCGCTGGTGATCGCCAGCTACAATGGCCAGGCCGAAGCCACAGCGGCGCTCCTGGCGGCGGGCGCACAGGTCGACGGTGCGGCGGATGCTCGCGGCAACACCGCGCTGATGGGCGTCTGTTTCAAGGGTTATACCGAAATCGCGCAGATCCTGCTCGACGCGGGAGCCGACGTGAACCGGCGGAATGGCGTCGGGCAAACCGCGCTGATGATGGCGGCGCTGGTGAACAAGACCGCGATCATCGACCTATTGCTGGAGCACGGCGCGGACCCGGCGATTGCGGATGCGGCGGGGAACAGCGTGCATTCGCTGGCGGTGTCGCAGGGGAACGCGATGTTGGCCAAGCGCTTCGCAACGACCGGCTAGCCCCCCAAGTTGTTCACCCGCGAAGGCGGGTGCCCAGACTGGGCACCGCCTTCGCGGGTGAACAAGCTTCTGTCAGTCGTCAGCCTCTCGCTCGGCGCCGGCATGAGTCTTAGGCAACACCGCCCCGACATGCGCTTCGCCCCGCGCCTCCGCCAACCGCATCTGCCGCTCCCGCTCCGCATAGCCCGCCCGCTGCGCTTCATCCCGCGCGTCATGACACGCCGGGCAACTCACCCCCTCGACATACAACGGCGAAGCACGGTCCTTGACACCCACCGGCATCCGGCACGCATGGCACAGCACATGACTTCCCAACGTGAGCCCATGTCCGACCGCAACCCGCTGATCGAACACGAAACACTCGCCCTCCCACAGGCTCTCCGGCGCGGGCACGGTCTCCAGGTATTTCAGGATGCCACCCTTGAGATGATACACCTCGTCCAGCCCCTCGGCCTTCAGGAACGCGGTCGACTTCTCGCACCGTATCCCGCCGGTGCAGAACATGGCGATCTTCGGCGGCGGGCCGTCCCCGACCAGTTCGTCACGATGCTCGCGAAACCACGCCGGAAAGTCGCGAAACGTCCGCGTCTGCGGATCGACTGCGCCGGCAAACGTCCCGACCGCGACCTCATAGTTGTTCCGCGTATCGATCACGATCGTCCCCGGCTCGGCGATCAGCGCATTCCAGTCCTCGGGCTCGACATAATGCCCGACGCCCTCCAGCGGATCGATCGTCGGCTCACCCATCGTCACGATCTCGCGCTTTAGCCGCACCTTCATCCGGTGGAACGGCATCGTCTCCGCGCGCGACTCCTTGACGTCGAGGTCGGCACATCCCGGCAGCGCTCGGATATGCGCGAGCACCGCATCGATGCCCGCTTCGGACCCGGCGATCGTCCCGTTGATCCCCTCGGCGGCGAGCAGCAACGTCCCCTTCACCCCGTTCGAGCAGCAGGCGAGCGCGAGCGGCGGCTGGATCGCGGCGATGTCGGCGAACGGCGTGAAGCGGTACAGCGCCACGACGCGGATGGGCAGGGGTTCGGTCATCGGTTCATCGTGCAGGGGAGAAGGAGCGCTCCCTTAGCGCAAGTCGCCCGCCGCGTCAGCCTGCGGTGACGATCATCCCGTCGACCACCGCGACCGGCCAAGGCGTCAGCCGCGTTCCCCCGCACGGTCCACCGACGCACGCGCCGCTGTCGATCTCGAACAACGCGGAATGCCAGCTGCACGTGATCAGGTCGCGGCGCGGCGTGAGATAATCGTCGAGCACCTGCGCGAGCGGCAGGCCCATATGCGGGCAACGATCGACATAGCCGAACACCGCGTCCTCCTTGCGCACGACGAACCCGTGGAAGCGACCCGCGCGCATCTGGAGCACGAAGTTCCGCGCCTTGCCGTCCGCGATCGCGTCGAGCGGCGCGAGCTTGATCCCGCCGGGCGTGGCGGTCAGCCGCTCGCCATTGCTCATGCGGGGTCGGCATCCGGCTGGCGGTCGGGGTGGGCGGCGGCAAAGGCGGGGAGGGCACGGGCGTTCTCTGCCGCCGCCTTGAGCTTCGGGTAAGGCGAGAGATCGACCGCAAACCGTTCCGCGGAGTAGACCTGCGGGACGAGGTGGCAATCGGCGATCGTCGGTGTTGCGCCGAACGCGAAGCCGTCACCATAGCGCGCGATCTGCGTCTCGAGCGCGGCAAATCCGTCGCCGATCCAGCGTGCGATCCAGCGGTTCACCGCCGCCTCGTCTGCTCCGAACTCAGTGCGCAAGGCGTTCAGGATGCGGAGATTGTTCACCGGATGGACGTCGCAGGCAACCGTCGCCGCCATAGCGCGGACGATCGCCCGATCGTTCGCGTCGGCAGGAAGCAACGGTGGATCAGGGTAGGTCTCTTCGATCCATTCGAGAATCGCGGGGCTCTGCGTCAGGACCGCATCGTCGGCCTCCAATGCTGGCACGAGCCCCTGGGGGTTGAGCGCGCGATACCCCACCTCGCGCTGCGCCCCGGTGCGGAGATCGTGCGCGACCTGTTCGTAAGCGACGCCCTTCAACGCCAGCGCGATGCGGACGCGGTAGACGGTCGTCGAGCGCCAATAGCCGTGCAGTGTCAGGCTCACTTCGGCAGCATCGCCTTCGGGAAATCCGACCAGACCGCGTCGTAATCCAGCTGCGAATGCTCAAGCGCATAAGCAGTCGGCTTGTACGGCCAGCAGCTCTCCAGCATGAACGCCATCGTCCCGTCGATCTTGTGCGGCTTCAGGTCCGCCGCACTCGCACCCTTCCAGCTCGCCAGATCGGGGCCGTGGCCCGACATCAGATTGTGCAGCGAGATACCCCCTGGCGCGAACCCCTCCGCCTTCGCATCGTACGCGCCGGTGATCAGGCCCATCGCCTCCGACATGACGTTGCGGTGGAACCACGGCGGCCGGAACGTGCCCTCGGCGACCATCCAGCGCGGCGGGAAGATCACGAAATCGGCATTCGCGCGACCGGGCACGTCGCTCGGCGAGGTCAGAAGCGTGAAGATCGACGGATCGGGATGATCGAAGCTGACCGTGTTGATCGTGTTGAACCGCGACAGGTCATAGCGCCACGGCGCGAGATTGCCGTGCCACGCGACGACGTCGAGCGGCGAGTGATCAAGCGTGGTAGTCCACAGCGAGCCCATGAACTTCTGGACGACCTCGACCGGCTCATCGCGGTCCTCGAACCAGGCGACCGGCGTCTCGAAATCGCGCGAGTTGGCGAGCCCGTTGGCGCCGATCGGGCCAAGATCGGGCAGGCGGAACAGCGCGCCATGGTTCTCCGCGACATAGCCGCGCGCTTCGCCGTCGGGCAGTTCGGCGCGAAACCGGACACCGCGCGGCACGAGCGCGATCTGTCCGGGCGCAATGTCGATTCGGCCGAGTTCGGTCAGCAGTCGGAGCCGTCCGGCCTGCGGCACGAACAGCAGTTCGCCGTCCGCGTCCATGAAAACGCGGTCGGTCATGTCGGCATTGGCCGCGTAGACGTGGAGCGCGACGCCTTCTAGATCGGCAGGATCGCGGTTGGCGAGCATCGTCGTCATACCGTCGATCAGGTCAGTGCCGGGAGCAGGCGCCTTTATCGGGTCCCAGCGCAGGCGGTTGGGCGCGAGCGGCGCGTCGGTGGTGCCGGGCGCAAACCGCTTTGCGCCGGCGTAGCGCTCGAACGGTGGATGCTCTGCGGTCGGGCGCATCCGGTAGAGCCAACTGCGGCGGTTCTCGTGGCGCGGCGCGGTGAAGGCGGTACCGGAGAGCTGCTCGGTATAGAGGCCAAACGCGGGCCGCTGCGGTGAATTGCGACCGATCGGCAACGCGCCGGGGATCGCCTCGGTCGATACGTGGTTGCCGAAGCCGGGCTGATACGCCGTCTCTTCGGTCTGGCCGGCGGTCTCGCCTGCGGCATTGGTCGGCTGGTGGATTGTCATGGCTTCCTCTCCGTCACCTGTTCCGATCAACGCCCGAACCGCCGGCCGTTCAAACTCTTTTCTAATGCCTCTCCCCGAGGGAGAGGGATTAGAACTTACGCGTCGACCGTGATCACACCGCGGCGGATCTGGTCGAGCTCGATGCTCTCATACAACGCCTGGAAGTTCCCGTTGCCGAAGCCCTCATTCCCCTTGCGCTGGATGATCTCAAAGAAGATCGGCCCGAACATGTTTTCGGTGAAGATCTGGAGCAACAGGCCTTCTTCGCCGACATTGCCGTCGATCAGGATCCGGTTGCGGCGCAGGCGTTCGAGATCGTGGCCGTGGTTCGGCACGCGCTTGTCTACCAGCTCGTAATAGGTCTCGATCGTGTCCTGCAGCTTGACGCCGCGCGCGCGCAGCTTCTCGACCGTCTCGAAGATATCGTCGGTCGTCAGCGCCAGATGCTGGATGCCCTCGCCGTTGTAATCCTTGATGAATTCCTCGATCTGGCTCTTGTCGTCCTGGCTCTCGTTCAGCGGGATGCGGATCGCGCGGTCGGGCGCGATCATCGCCTGGCTGAACAGACCGGTCGCCTTGCCCTTGATGTCGAAATACTTCTGCTCCTCGAAGCCGAAGATCTGGCCATAGAATTCAGCCCAGGTCCGCATCTGGCCACGCTTCACATTGTGCGTAAGGTGGTCGAGCAGATCGAGGCCGACGTTGTTAGCGGCTTCCGCTTCAGCCGCGCCCGGAACCTGGTTCCAGTCGTCGTACAAGCTGCCGGCCGCGCCGTGCTTGTCGACAAGATACAGCAGCGAACCGCCGATCCCTTCGAGAACGTAGCTGCCCTCACCAAGCGCACCCGTGCTCGCGTCAGCCGCCTTGGCACCACGTGCTAGCGCCGCGTCGAACGCTTCCTTGGCGTCGTGAACGCGGAACGCCATGCCGCTCGCCGACGGGCCATGATCCGCGCGGAATGCCGCCGCGTGGCCGCCGTCTTCGCGGTTGAGCAGGAGGTTGATGCGGCCCTGCTTGTAGCGGGTGACAGCCTTGGTCGGGTGGGTCGAGGCGGCAACGAAGCCGAACTGCTCGAACTGCGCGGCCATCCGGTCGGGATCGGGCGAGGTGAATTCGGCGAACTCGAACCCGTCGAGACCCATCGGGTTTACGTCCATATGGTCCATGATCACATCCTGACAGTTGGTATCCGTTGTTACCAATCTGGCGGGTTGAACAACTGGTGTCAATCGTTACGATTTCTACATGGCTCACCATGCACTCGTTCTGGACGATTTCATCCCGTATCGCCTGTCGATCACTTCGAACCTCGTCAGCGAGGCGGTGGCGGACACGTATGAGGCACTATTCGGGCTGACGATCCCGGAGTGGCGACTGGTTGCGGTGGTCGCCGAAGCGGACGGCATCACGCAGCAGCAGGTCGGCCAGCAGACCCGGATGGACAAGGTGACCGTCAGCCGAGCGGCCATCGCACTGGTCGAACGCGGGCTGATGCAGCGGCATGCGAACCCGGAGGATCGCCGCTCGCACCTGCTGAGGCTGACTGATGACGGTCACACGCTCTATGCGTCGGTCGCACCGAAGGCGCTCGATCTGGAGCAGCGAATCTTCGCCGGGTTCTCAGGGGCGGAGGTCGAGCAGTTCGTGGCGATGCTGAGACGGATCGATGGGGTGACGATCGACTTGGTTCAGGACTCCCACGGCGGCATCGGCGACCAGAGACCGCGCAGGTAATCGAGCAGCGCAGCGGTGCCCGACGACACCGGGCCGCGCGCATGGACTGCATAAATTCCGACGTCCGCAGACCCGGCCAGTTCCGGCAGGATGCGGACGAGGCGGCCGCTCGAAAGGTCGGCGCTCACGTCCCAAAGCGAGCGCAGCGCGATGCCGACGCCAGCCAGTGTGAGTTCGCGGACGACTTCGCTCGAATTGGTCGCAACATAGCTCGGGCGATCGATCGTGACGTCGCCCTCGGGTCCGGCCAGGCGCCACGGCATCTGGCCTTTCGCTGCAAGCAGGCGGTGTTCCTTAAGATCGGCCGCATCGCACGGGGCACTGTAGCTCGGTGCGGCGCAGAGGACGCGACGGC
Organism: Sphingomonas sp. 320_CC; assembly: GCF_059691795.1. NCBI lineage: Bacteria > Pseudomonadati > Pseudomonadota > Alphaproteobacteria > Sphingomonadales > Sphingomonadaceae > Sphingomonas > Sphingomonas sp. 320_CC. Next base: position 244,697 of record NZ_JCAWAE010000004.1, read on the forward strand.
TGTCGGCGAGGCGGTGGCCGGTCAGGCTTGGCGGCACGGCGGGGGCGATCCGGATCGCGAGATCAAGCCGGTCGCCGATTACGTCCGAAAAGCCGTCCGACAGATCGAGGTCGAGTTCGATCGCAGGGTGCGCGTCGAGGAACGGCTTCAGGTGGGGCGCGATATGGAGACGACCGAACGAGGTTGGCGCGCTGACCCGAAGCGGCCCCGCCGGCGTCTCGGCGCGGTCGGACACGCGCGCCTCGGCATCGCGGATCGCGGCTAGGATCTCGACCATGTCGCGGTGATACGCCGCCCCGCGTGCTGTCAGATCGAGCCGCCGCGTCGTCCGGTTGAGTAACCGCACGCCGAGCCTCGCCTCCAGCCGCGCGATCCGTTTCGACACCATAGCCGGCGAGATACCCATCGAACGCCCCGCCGCGCTGAGGCTGGCGGTGCGGACGACTTCGGCGAAGAGGACGATGTCGGGGTCCATTCGTTCTCCAGGCGATTAACAGCTTTCGGTTTATGATGTCTAGTGGCGAAGGTGGCGGGCGTCTATCGTGCTACCAGAGCATAGGAGAGCAGCATGGCCGAGATGATCGAAAAGGCAGGCCTGAAGGTCGCCGCATCGCTGGTGGACTTCATCGAAACGCAGGCGTTGCCGGGGACGGGGCTTGAAGCCGCCCCGTTCTGGAAAGGCATTTCCGATATCTACGCGCGGTTCGCGCCGGAGAATGCGGCGCTGCTCGCGGTTCGCGACGACCTTCAGGCCAAGGTCGATGCCTGGCACGAAGCCCGCGTCGGCAAGCCGATCGACCAGCCCGAGTATCAGGCGTTCCTGCGCGAGATCGGCTATCTGGTCGACGAGCCTGCGCCGTTCGCGGTCGCTCCGACCAATGTCGATGCGGAGGTCGCCTCGCTCGCCGGCGCGCAATTGGTGGTGCCTATCCTCAACGCCCGCTTCCTGCTGAACGCGGCGAACGCGCGGTGGGGGAGCCTGTACGATGCGCTCTACGGCACCGACGCGATTCCGGACGCGGCGTCCGGCAAGGGCTATGACGCCGCCCGAGGTGCGCAGGTGATCGCGTGGGCGAAGGCGTTCCTCGACGGCTCCGTGCCGTTGGCGAACGGTTCGTGGACCGACTGGACCGGTGGCACGCCTCAGCTTGTCGATCCGAGCCAGCTCGTCGGGCGTGCGGGCGACAACATCCTGTTGCGTCACAATGGCCTGCACATCGAGCTTGTGATCGATCCTCAGCGTCCGATCGGGCGTGACGATCCTGCGAACCTTGCCGACGTAGTGCTCGAATCCGCGCTTAGCACGATCGCCGATCTCGAGGACTCGATCGCCGCGGTCGATGCCGAGGACAAGGTCGCCGCCTACGCCAATTGGCTAGGGCTGATGGAGGGCGACTTGACCGCGAGCTTCGAAAAGGGCGGCCGCACGGTCACGCGCACGCTCGAACCGGACCGGCAGTACACCGCCCTCGACGGCAGCGCGTTCACGCTCCCCGGCCGCAGCCTGATGCTCGTGCGCAACGTCGGACACCTGATGACCACGCCTGCGATCCTGCTCGCTGACGGCCAAGAGGCGCCCGAAGGCATCCTCGACGGCATCGTCACATCGCTGATCGCGCTCCACGACCTGAAGGGCACCGGCCCGATCCGCAACAGCCGCGCAGGCTCGATCTACATCGTCAAGCCGAAGATGCACGGACCGGACGAAGCCGCCTTCACCAACCGGCTGTTCGACGCGATCGAGGACCTGCTCGGCCTAGCGCGCCACACGATCAAGGTCGGCGTGATGGACGAGGAACGCCGCACGTCCGCCAATCTCGCCGCGTGCATCGCCGCGGTGAAGGACCGCGTGGTGTTCATCAACACCGGCTTCCTCGATCGCACCGGCGACGAGATGCACACCTCGATGCGCGCCGGGCCGATGATCCGGAAGGGCGAGATGAAGGCTTCGTCGTGGATCAAGGCGTATGAGGATCGCAACGTCCAGATCGGGCTCGCCTGCGGGCTCAGCGGCAAGGCGCAGATCGGCAAGGGCATGTGGGCCGCGCCCGACCGGATGGCGGATATGCTGGAGCAGAAGATCGCGCATCCGATGACCGGCGCGAACACCGCGTGGGTGCCGTCACCAACCGCCGCGACGCTGCACGCGACGCATTACCACCGCGTCGACGTGTTCGCGCGGCAGGCGGAGCGCAAGGCGGAACCGATCGCCTCGCTCGATGCGCTGCTGACGATCCCGGTCGCGACCGGCCACAACTGGCAGCCGGACGAGGTGCGCGAGGAACTGGAGAACAATGCGCAGGGTATCCTCGGCTATGTCGTGCGCTGGGTAGACCAGGGTGTCGGCTGCTCGAAGGTGCCCGACATCCACGACATCGGCCTGATGGAGGACCGCGCGACGCTGCGGATCAGTTCGCAGCACATGGCGAACTGGCTGCTCCACGGTATCGCCACCCCCGAGGAGGCGGATGCGGCGCTGCGACGAATGGCGGCGAAGGTCGATGCGCAGAATGCGGGCGATCCGCTGTACCGGCCGATGGCGGGTCATGAGGACGAGAGCCTAGCGTTTCAGGCCGCTCGGGCGCTCGTGTTCGATGGTCTCACGCAGCCGAGCGGCTATACCGAGCCGCTGCTCCACGCGTTCCGCGCGCGGGCGAAGGAAAGGGACGCTGCCTGATGCCGCTCTATGAGATCGAGGGTAAACGACCGAGGCTGGCTGACGACGTCTGGGTGGCGCCGTCCGCCGACGTGATCGGCGACGCGCGGCTGGGGGAGGGGGCGAGCGTCTGGTTTGGGGCGGTGATCCGTGCGGACAACACGCCGATCCTGGTCGGCGCGCGGACCAATATACAGGAAGGCGCGATGCTGCACTCCGATCCCGGCGCGCCTTTGACGATCGGCGAGGGCTGCACGGTCGGCCATCACGCGATCCTCCACGGCTGCACGATCGGTAGCAACGTGCTGGTCGGGATGGGCGCGACGATCCTCAACAACGCGGTGATCGGCGATGATTGCCTGATCGGTGCGAACGCTCTGGTGACGGAGGGGAAGGTGTTTCCGGCCGGGAGCCTGATCGTCGGCGCGCCGGCCAAGGCGGTGCGCGAACTCTCCCCGGAAACGATTGCGGGACTGAAGATGTCCGCCGCGTCGTACGCGGCCAAGCAGGGCGTCTACGCCGACGGTTTGAGATTGGTCGAGGTATAAAAATCCTCCCCCGCGAGGGGGGGATCGTGACGGCAGAACCCTTAGAAGCTCAGCCGGCCACCGAGCGACAGCACGACGGCCGACGCATCGCGCAGTGCGCCCGAGGTCAGGATGTTCGTCTGTGCGGCGGTGCCGACATAGGCAGCCGTCCTGCGGTCGATCGTGGTGTTTTCGAAATCGACATATTGCGCGGCGGCGTCGAGCGCGATGCGCGAGGTCAGCTGGTACGAGCCACCCGCCGCATAGGTCCAGCGATCGGCGTCGGGCACTCGGGCATCGCGCAATCCGTCTTGAGTCGGCGTCTTGGTGCGCTGGACACCCGCGCGGATCGTCGCCTTGGGGGTGACGGCGTAATCGAAGCCGCCCGCGAGGCTCCAGCTGTCCTGGTAGTTTTCGGGGATCGCGGTGTTCAGCGGGGCGCCGAGATCGATCGTGTCGAACTTGCTCCAATTGTACGCGACGACCTGCGCGTTCAGCGTCAGCGCGTTGGTGGCACGGATGCGACCGGCGACGATCACCTGGCCGGGCGTGTTGAAGCTCGCCTTGGCGCCATCGATCGAAACGTTCGAGCTTGCCAGCGGACCGACCAGCCCGGTGACGTTCAGGCTGCCCTTCAGATTGTGGCGGATGCTCGACTTGTAGCTGACACCGACGGTGGCGAAGTCGTTGTGAAGCTGCACGCCTGCGGTCCAGCCGAAGTCCCAGCCGTCACCCTTCAGCTCCTGGAAGCCGTCGGGCAGCGCCGCGGACAGGTTGGGGAGCGCATTGTTGAGCGTCGCATCGGTATATTCGACGTTCAGCGCACCACCGACACGGAGCCAGTCGGTCACCGCAACGCCGATCGACGGTTGGATATCGATCGTCCGCAGCCGCGTCTTGTCCGCGCTGTAGCGTGCCCAGCTGTTCGCTTCGTAATTGGTGGTGAAGCTGAACGGCGACGTCACCGCGACGCCGATCGCAATCCGGTCGGTCAGCGGATAGGCGATCGCGCCCGACGGAACGACGCCCTTGTTGATCGGATCGCTCGACGTACCGTTGCCGCCGACCGGCGCATAGTTGAATCCGGTTGGCCGGCCGGTCGTCGGCGAGAAGGTTGGACGGCCGATGAGCGTGCCGGTGTCGACGACGTCGCCCTTGGGCAGGATCGCGCTTGCGCTCAGCGTCGCGCTGCCGTCGCGGATGCCGGCGATCGCGGCCGGGTTCCACCACAGCGAGTCAGGGCCGGTATCGGCGCCTTCGCCCGAGAATGCGCGACCGGCGCCACGCGCGGACTGCGCCTGGAGATAGAAAGCGTCGGCGTAGGCGGTGCTGGCGAATCCGAAGGCGGAGACAAGCGCTGATACCGCGAGAAGCGGAGCTTTGGTGCGAAGCATCATGGGTAAGATCCTGAAAGCTATACTGATAATAGGGAGGTGGAAGCCGCGCCTCAGCGCACGCGCGTCCAGGTCTGGGTCTTGCAGAGCGGGAAGAAGACGCAGCCGCGCAGCTTCAACTGGTTCGCGCCGAGCGGGGTGATCTTGCCGCTATACGTCTTGCCGTCCTCGGCGTTGTAGACTTGGCCGCTGCTCCAGACGCCGCCTGAGTCAGACTTGAACCCGCTGAGCATCTGCAAACCCTGGATCGGGCGGTTGCGCAGCGCAGTGTTCGAATTGTTCGCGTCCTTCATCGAAGGATTCGCGCGCAACGCGTCGGAGGTGAGGATCTTGCCACAGATCGAAGGGCCGCAACGAGCGATCTCTACGATGGCGTTGTGCGTCTCGGTCTTCCAGCGGCCGATGACGGTCTCGGGCGTGGCAGACGCGCCGGCGAGCAGGGCGGTGGCGATCAACAGGGACATCTTCTATCCTCTCCTAGTGTCGTTTGGCGCGCCGTATGCGTACGGTCGCTAAAATCTCGTAAAGCCGGCGACGTTATCGCGACCTCGTTGCCGTATACGGCAGTTATCGGTCCCGACTAGAATTGTACGAAGACAAGTCAAGTCTTCTTACTGATTTCGGGCGGTGAAAAAGTGTTCATAAGCCCACTCCGTCACGTCGCAAGCGCCTCCGTCATGCCGGGCTGGTTCCGGGGTCCACCGTTCCGCAAACTCGAAGAGGTCGAGAACGCGGAACGGTGGACCCCGGAACCAGTCCGGGGTGACGAAGTGAGTGGCGGCTCAATTCCGCAGTGGTTTGCCGGTCTGCAGCATGTGCACGACTCGCGCCTGCGTCCGCGGATCCTTCACGCTCGCCATGAACGCCGCGCGCTCAAGCTCGAGCAACTGGTCCTCGGTCACGGTGTCGACCAGATCGGCCTCGCCGCCAGTGAGCACCTCGGCCAGACGATCCGCGACGACGAGGTCGTAGTCGGTCGCCATGCCCTTCTTGTGGAAGTCCGCGACCGCCATGTTCAGCCCCGTACGGCCACTCGCGCCTGCCAGACGGAAGGTCGGCTTCTCCGGCGGAGCATAGCCTTCGACCAGCGACAACGCCTTGGCCTTCGCATCCGCGAGCAACCGGTCGCGGTTCATCGTGATGCCGTCGGCCTTGCGCACGATCATCATCTCCTTCGCCTCCGCCGCCGACTTGGCGACCTGCGCGGTGGAGACAGCCTGGAACACCTTGGTCAGCACCGGCATCGGCCCATTCGGCAGCGTGCGCGACTTGGTCCAGCGGTCGAGCATCTCGCCATTGCCGCCCCAGCCGGGAACGAGACCGACGCCGCACTCGACAAGACCCGCATAGGTCTCGGCATGCGCCTGCACCGCGTCCGAATGAAGCAGGATCTCGCACCCGCCGCCAAGTGCGAGCCCGGCCGGCGCGCTGACGACCGGGAAGGGCGCGTATTTGAGCGCCTTGTACGCCTGCTGGCCGCCCGAGACGCTGGCCTCGACCATGTCCCAAAGGCCCGCTCCGACCGCGAACATCGCCGCGCCCAGGTTCGCACCCGCCGAGAAGTTCGACGCCTCGTTATAAACCACCAGCGCCTTGAAGCGCTCGCGCACGACCGGGATCGCCTCGTTGATGAGCGCCACGACCTGATCGTCGAGCGCGTTCATCTTCGTGTGGAACTCGAGCGCCGCGACGCCGTCGCCGACGTCCCAGAGCGACGCCGACAGGTTCGTAAGTATCGGTCGCGAGCGGAGCTTGATGTCCTCCAGTAGCTCGACGCCGTCAGCGCGCGGCACGTCGGCATACTCACCGTCCGCAGTGAGATACTGATGCTGCCCGTTTTCGACACGGTAGAACGGACGATCGCCCGCAGTCTTCAGGATCGCCGGAACGTCGCGACCTTCCTCGGCGAGGCGCGCGGCGAGCACACCCGGTTCCATGCGGTCGATCAGCTCGAACGGCCCGTATTTCCAGTTGTAGCCGAGCTTCATCGCGTCATCGATCGCGACGACATCGTCCGCCGCTTCGCCGACGAGCATCGCCGCATAGGACAGCGTGTTGCCGAGGATCGTCCACGCATAGGTGCCGATCTTGCCCGGCTCCGCGATCAGCGCCGCAAGATCCTTGCCCGTCTTGCCCGGCAACTCAGCCGGCTTGGCTTCCGCACGGTACTCGCCGGTTGCGAGATCGAGCGACAGCTTGGTGCGGGTCGCCTTATCGAAGCGGTAGAACCCGCCCTTGCCCTTGCGGCCGGTGAACCCTTCCGCGATCATCTTGTCGACCAGCGGCAGCGGACGCACCGTATCGAAATACGGATCGCCAGCGGGCAGCGTGGACGACAGGCTCTTCGACAGCAACGGCATCAGATCGACACCGACGAGGTCGACAAGCCCGAAGATACCCGTCTTCGGCACTCCCATCGGACGGCCACCGATCTGGTCGGCCTCTTCGACGGTCAGCCCCTGGTCCATCGCCGCGTTGATCGCGATCGCCAGCCAGTAGGTGCCGATGCGGTTGGCGATGAAGCCCGGCGTGTCCTTCGCCCGCACGATCCGCTTGCCCATAAAGCGATCGACGAAATCCTCGACCTTCTCGGCGACCGCGACGTCGGTGTGCTCACCGCGGACGATCTCGACCAGCCGCATGTAGCGCGGCGGGTTGAAGAAGTGCGTGATGAGGAAGTCGGCCTTGAACTGGTCCGACCGCCCCTCGACGAGGTTGCCGAGCGGGATCGTCGAGGTGTTCGACGACACCGCAGTGCCGGGACGCTTCAACGTTTCGAGCTTGGCGTAGAGCGCCTGCTTGATGTCGAGCCGCTCGACGATAGCCTCGACGATCCAGTCGCACTCGGCGACCCGGTCGAGGTGATCGTCGATGTTGCCCGTCTCGACCAGCTTGGCCGCCCGCTTCGACATGAAGGGGGCGGGGTCGGTCTTGAGCATCTTGGCGACCGCGCCCTTCGCCACCGCGTCGCGGTCGCCGCCCTCGGGGAGGTCACGCGGTACGATGTCGAGCAGCAGTACCGGAATGCCGGCGTTAGCGACTTGTGCCGCAATTCCAGCACCCATGACGCCCGCGCCGATAACGCAGACCTTTTTCACAACGTCGACCATCATGCGCGCTCCAGCACCGTAGCGATGCCCTGACCGCCGCCGATGCACTGGGTCGCCAGCGCATAACGGCCACCTTCACGCGACAAGAGCGCAGCCGCCTTGCCGACGATCCGCGCGCCGGTCGCACCGAGCGGATGCCCGATCGCGATCGCGCCGCCGTCGAGGTTGATCGTCTCGTCCTTGAGCCCGAGATCGCGGATGCACGCGATCGCCTGGCTCGCGAACGCCTCGTTGATCTCGACCACGTCGAGGTCGGCGACAGTGATCCCGGCACGCTCCAGCGCCTTCTTCGACGCACCGATCGGGCCGAGCCCCATCGTCTCGGGAGCACAACCCGAGACGCCGATCGACTTGATCCGCGCGAGGATCGTCAGGCCGTGCTTCTTGGCGAACTCTTCCGAGGCAACCAGCACCGCGGACGCGCCATCGGTCAGCGGCGACGAGGTGCCGGCGGTCACCGACCCATCCGCGCTGAACGCAGGCTTCAGGCCGGCGAGCGCTTCGGTGGTCGTGCCGGCGCGGATCGTGCCGTCCTGGCTGACCGGGCCGGCCTTCGTCTGGATCGTCACGATCTCGTCGGACAGGCGGCCATCGGCGCGCGCCGCGGCAGCCTTGTCCTGGCTTTTCACCGCGAACGCATCCTGCTCGGCGCGCGTGATCTGGTAGTTGCGCGCGACGTTCTCGGCGGTCTCGCCCATGCCCATGTATGCGCCGGCGCTCTTCTTCGCGAGTTCGGGGTTGGGGAGGGGGTTGTAGCCGCCCATCGGTACGCGGCTCATCGATTCGAGGCCCGCGCAGATAAACGCGTCGCCCGCGCCGACCGCGATCTGGCCGTAGGCGATATGGATCGCGCTCATCGACGATCCGCAGAACCGGTTGACCGTCATCCCGCCGACCGAGATCGGCAGGTCGGCGATCTGCGCGATCAGCTTGGCGACGTTGAGGCCCTGCTCGCCCTCGGGGAACGCGCAGCCGAGGATGATGTCCTCGATCTCGGCCGGATCGACGCCGGTCTTGTCGAGCAACCCGCGAATCGTCTGCGCGGCGAGATCGTCCGGACGGACGCGGGCGAGTTCGCCCTTGCCGGCGAGGTGGAACGGCGAACGGGCGTACCCGGCGATGACGACGTTGGTCACGATGATCCTCTCATATTGCGGTCGACCCGGTTAACGCTTGCGGGTTACCCTTAAGGTGCGATACCTCACCTTTACGTCAAGGTGAAGCGGCCGACAATATGGCTTACGCACACTGAGCAATGGAGAGCGAGATGCAGGACACTTCCGGGGGCAAGGCGATCGGCGTCCCGTTGCTGGGCGAGCCGCGGCTGCTGGGCGACATGCTCGACCTGTCGGTGCAGCGGTTCGGGTCGCGCAACGTGCTCGACTTCATGGGCCGGACGCTGACCTATGCCGCGCTCGGCGAGTCGGTCGACCGGGCAGCCCGCGGGCTCCAGTACATGGGTGTCGTGAAGGGCACGCGCGTTGCGCTGTGCCTGCCGAACACGCCCTATTATCCGATCCTGTTCTTCGCGATCCTCAAGGCGGGCGGCGTCGTCGTCAACGTCAACCCGCTCTATGTCGAGCGCGAGCTGGCGCATCTGCTCGAGGATTCGGGCGCGACGATCATCGCCACCTGCGACATTGCTGAGATCCACGCACGCGTGCTCAAGGTCGCGGGGCAGATGGGCGTGAAGCATGTCATCACCTGTCCGATCGCCGGCGCGCTGCCGACGGTGAAGTCGATCGCCTACCGCATCTTCAAGCGCGCCGAGATCGGTCGGGCACCGAGTGATGCGCGGCATTCGACGTTCGATTCACTGCTTAAGGCGAAGGGCGCGCCGTCCCCGGTCGCGGTCACCCCGGACGAAGTCGCGGTGCTGCAATATACCGGCGGCACCACCGGCGAGCCCAAGGCAGCGATGCTCAGCCACGCCAACCTCGTCGCGAACGCCGACGCGATGGTGGTGTTCGTCGGTGGCGAGCAGCCCCACCAGGACCGCGTGCTCGGCGCGCTGCCGCTGTTCCACGTCTTCGCGCTGACCACAGTGCTGACCTATTCGATCCGCACCGGCGCGGAGATGATCCTGTTGCCGCGCTTCGAGCTACAGCAACTGCTCAAGACGATCGAGCGGACCAAGCCAAGCTATTTCCCCGCAGTGCCGACGATCTACGCCGCGATCACCACCGCCGCCGAGACGCAGAAGATCGACCTGTCCTCGATCCACGCCTGCATCTCGGGCGGCGCACCTCTTCCGGCGGAGGTGCGGATCGCGTTCGAGGCAACGACCGGCGCCAAGCTCTGCGAGGGGTATGGCCTGTCTGAAGCCTCGCCGATCATCACGTGCAACCCGATCGATGGCCTCAACAAGCCAGGCTCCGCGGGGCTGCCGTTCCCCGGCACGACGATCGAGATCCGCGATCGCGAAGACCCGACGCGCCTGTTGCCAATCGGCGAGAATGGCGAGATCTGCGCGCGCGGACCCCAGATCACGCAAGGCTATTGGCACAAGCCCGCTGCCACCGCAGACCTGTTCGCGGACGGCGCGCTGCGCACCGGCGACGTCGGCCATCTCGACGCCGACGGCTATCTGTTTATCGTCGACCGGATCAAGGACCTGATCCTCGCCGGCGGCTACAACGTCTATCCGCGCGTGATCGAGGAGGCGCTATATGAACACCCCGCGGTGCTCGAAGCGGTGGTGATCGGCGTGCCCGACAAATACCGCGGGCAGGCGCCGAAGGCGTTCGTCGTACTGGCCGAAGGTGCGGTCGCTACCCCGCTCGAACTGCGCGATTTTCTGCGCGACAAGATCAGCAAGATCGAGCTTCCCCGCGAGGTCGAAATCCGCGACAGTCTCCCCAAGACGCTGATCGGCAAGCTATCTAAAAAGGAACTTGTCGCTGAAGAGACCGCAAAGGCGGCGGCGTCGGAGGCGAGGGGAGTGGACGCGTGAACGACCGACAGGACGATCTGACCGGCATACAGGAGGTGTCGCGCATGCTCGGCGTGAGCGCGCGGACGCTGCGGTTCTACGAGGACAAGGGCCTGATCGAGCCCTGCCGGATCGGTACGACGCGCGTCTACACGCGGCGCGAAGTGGCCCGGATGCAGCTGATCCTGCGCGGCAAACGGCTGGGTTTTACGTTGCGCGACATCGAGGAGTTCCTCGACCTCTACGACGCCGACCCGCAACATGTGGAACAGATGCGCGCGCTGGCGGAACGGTGTCGGCAACGGATCGACCTGCTCGATGCGCAACGCGAAGCGATCGTCCAGACACGGGATGAGTTGGAGAAGATCGAGCAGGAGGCTCTCGCGCGGATTCCGGCGGGGACGGTCTAGGCCTACGAGACGCGACCGCCCTGAAACTGCACCACCCCTCGAACCTGCCCCACCCCGGCGAAGGCCGGGGCCCAGTTGGAGAGGTGGCAATAACGAAGCGCAGCGCCAATCAGCAACGTCCCCCAACTGGACCCCGGCCTCCGCCGGGGCGGGGCACGCTGTGCAGATCGAGGAGCGCCTAAAATCCTCCCCCGCCAGGGGGGGGGTGGCTGGCACTTGCCAGACGGAGGGGGCGGACAGGATAACCGCCGTTCCGTGTCCTTCCCTCCGTCACCTTCGGTGCCACCTCCCCCTTGCGGGGGAGGATCGCGAGTTCGCCGAGAAGCTTAAAGCCCCACCACACCCCCGTCGGTCTTCGTGATCACGATCGTCGAGGATCGCGGCCGCGAAGGGGTCGTCACCGCACCCGCCTGGTTGGCTGGCCAGCTGCTCGTGATATTCGTCGGCCCGCCATTCTCGCCGGGATGCTGGATGTTGACGAACAGCGACCGGCCATCCGGCGTCGTATGGATACCGGTGATTTCACACTCCTTGGGCCCGACCAGGAAGCGGCGCAGTGCCGCGCCCGGTGCCTTGCCGACCCGCGTTGTTACCGAACCGGTTGCCGCACCGATCGTGTTGGTCACCGTCCGCGTGCCGCCATCGTTGACGATCCCCGGTACCGAGGCGAGCAGCATGCAGTTGGTGACGTCCGTGAATGCGCCGTCATCCGTCTCGATCCACATCACCGGTGCGATCGTCCCCGACGCGTTGCTCGGCAGGCCGAACCACAGGCCGTCCGGCGACGAGAAGTCGTTGGTCGCATCGAGACCCGACAGGTTGATGTTGGTTGCATCCAGATCGGAACCGGCACCGAACGCATAGATGTCCCAAGCGAACGTCGTTGCCTCGGACGTGTCGCCCGTCTCGCGTAGACGAATGATGTGGCCGTTGGCATTACCCGTGGTCTGGCCGCCCGTGGTCTTGGGGTCGACATAGGCGCGCGGGTTGGGGGCGTCCGCGGTAGCCACCGTGCGCGACGAGTTGTTGGTGAGCGTGCAATACATCTCGCCGGTCGCCGGATTGACTGCGGTCCACTCCGGACGATCCATCCGCGTCGCACCCAGAGCATCCGCTGCCAGTCGCGTGTTGATCAACACATCGACCTGGCTCGAGAACGGATAGGCTGCGTTGGCCGAGGTGAGGGGCCCCTGGCCGAACACCAGAGGCAACCACTGACCGCTGCCATCCGCCGCGAGCTTCGCGACGTAGAGCGTTCCAGCATCGAGATACTTGTCACCGATCGCGAGACGGTTCGCGGCGCTCGCATCCGCTGCCGACCACGGTGTCGCCGACACGAACTTGTAGATATACTCGTTCTGCGCGTCGTCGCCCATGTAGAAGGCCGGCTTCACGCCCGCGATCGTCCGGCCGATCTGGCAGCCTTCGTGGTTCATACGACCCAGCGCGGTCCGCTTGCGCGGCGTCGAGGCTGCGTCGAACGGATCGATCTCGACTACCCAGCCGTACTGGAAGATCTCGTTGCGGAAATCGCCCGTGCCATCGGCCGGCGCGCTGGCCTGTGCGGTGATGTTCCAGCGCGAATATATCGTGCTCGTCGTGTCCGCTGGCGTGACCGTCGACCACCCGTAGTTACCGCCGGTGTTGCTCTCGCCCTTGCCGTAGCGCGTAAGAGACGTGTTCGCCTTTACGCCCACAGGGCCAGTTGCCGCGCGCCGCGCCGCGTCGCCGACTTCGCGCTTGAAATACCCGACCCAGTTCTCTTCGTTTGTCAGGTACGTGTGCCAAGGCATTGTACCATTGGCGCAATTGTTGATCGTGCCCCGACCCGTGGTGGCATCCGGCGAGTAGCGCGTCTTGAGGCTGTCGGCACCGCGCACGGGGCCCGAGAAGCTCATCGGCGTCAGCGGGGTGATACGGCGGTTGAAGGACGAGGCGGTGGTGTAGCTCCAGGCGGCGGCGCGGTTGACTTCGATGACCGACACACCGTGGCATTCCATTTCCTTCAGCGCTTCGGCTTCGGGGCGGACGCCAGCGGTCGTGGTCGGGCCGTTGGGATGCAGATAGGCTTGCGTGATATTCTCGTGGTTGAGCACGAGCAGGCCGCGCGTGTTGCCGTTGGCGTCCGGGGTACCGGTGGCGGACATGCCGAAATAGCTCATGCCGTCATGATGATCGCCCGCGCGCTTCGAGAAGGTCGCGTCGGTACCGTCATTGGCATACGCGCCGACACCGCTGCCGATCGGATCGCCGAGCCGGTACAAGACCGTCACCGCGTAACCCGCAGGCACTGCAACGACATCCGCAAGGCTCTTCGCAACGGCCGTGAAGCCCAGCGATGCAGCACCGACGGTCACGCTGGTCGTCGCGCTGACCGAACCGCTGGCCGAAACCGCGGTAAACTGGAAGCTGAGGACGGTCCCGGCAGCAGCACCCGGTACGACGAAGGTCGCGGTGGCGGTCGAGGCACCGGCGAGCGTGACGGCGGGGCCGGCGGTCTGGGTCCAGGTCACGCTGTCGACCTGGCCGATCGCTGCACCGGTCAGCGTCGCGACGCGACCCGCGGTCGAGCTGCCGCCGGCAGTCGCCGTCACCGTGACGGGGCTCAAGCCGTTGCCGTCATTGTCGTCGTCGCACCCGGTCAGCAACATGCCGCCGAACACCGCCGCGGCGGTTGCGGACATGCCGCCCATCAAGGTCTGGCGACGCGAATAGCGCGACTCGATCAGGTCGTTGATATGCGGATTGGCAGTCGGGTTGGTATCGATATCGCCGTCGGTATAGATGGTCTCGAACGTCATGCTTGGTCCCCCCGGGGATGGTTGCGTGGTGTGTAACGATGCGTGGAAGTTAGAATTTCGCGCCCAGCTCGACGCCGTAGAAGCGCGGCTCGCCGGCGATGTAGGTCGGGATACCGAAGCCGCCGCCGGTGTTGCCCGCGTCGATCAGGTAGCGCTTGTTGGTCGCATTCCGGACGAAGCCGCCGACGCTGTAGCGACCTTGCGCGAACTCGACCCCGGCGCGCGCGTTGACCAGCGTGTAGCCCGGCGTGCTGATCGCGGGGTTGTTCGGCAGCTCGAAAAACGCCTTGGTGCGGTAGGTGACGCTCGGCGTGGCGTAGACCGTCGCGCCGCCGACCGGCAGGCGGAGGATCACGCCGCCCGACGCGGTCGTGTCCGGCTGAAGGCGGAAGCGGTTGCCAGCGAATACGCCGTTCGCCGCTTCGTCGCCGATGCCGCCGTCGATGTACGCAAATGTCCCGAATACCGAGAGATACGAGGCGAGCTTCAGATTGCCTTCGAGTTCGACGCCGAGGTTCTTGGCCGACCCGGCGCTCTGCGTCGTGGTCACGCCGTTATTCGTCACCGACACCTGGAAGCCGTCATAGGTCTGGTAGAAGACCGATGCCGCGCCGCTGAACGGGCCCACGCGACCCTTGATGCCGCCTTCGTAGTTCCAGACGTTCTCCTGCGGGACGACCTGCAGGTTGGGACCGACGCCGAACGCGGTGCGCTGGGCGGCAAGCTGGACCACCGGCGAGCGGCGTCCCTTGCTGATCGTCGCGTAGAGATTGACCGCGTCGTTGAGCTTCAGCAGCGCGTTGAAACGCGGCAGGATCGCGGTGAAGCTTTTCTCCGCGACGAACTTGTTGCCGTTGGTATTGGCCGTTCCGAGCAGGCTAGTTAACGTCGTAAACGGCGCGGGCAGGCCTGCGAGGATCACGGAGTTCGGCTGGATCGACGAGTAGCCCGACTGGCGATCCTCGATCAGGAGGCGCGCACCAGCGGTCAGTTCCAGTGCTGGTACCGGAATATAGGTCGCATCGGCGAACACCGAGTAGGTGTCGTTGTTGCCGTAGTTCGTGAACTCCGCGGCGTAAGGTATTGCCGTGGCTCGACCACCGGTCAGTAGTCCAGTAGCGCGCGTGGCGGGGATCGTGCCGTTCGGTGCGACACACCCAGTCCCGGTTGGGATACCGGCGCTGTTCAGCACCGATCGAATCGGCGCATACGCACCAGCGACCGAGCAAGCGAGATACGTGCCTTCTTCGGTTGCGAATGGTACCCGCTGATAGCCGTTTTCGAAGAACGCGTTCCAGCCGACCGAGGCGCGGTACTTGGGCCCTTCGAAGGCGAAGCGGCTCTCATGGCTCCACTGGTCGCCCTTCGCGTCTTCGGCGAACTCGAGATACGCAGCGGGGCCACCATCGGCGTCGAACACTTCAAGCGCGTCGAACTTGCGATACCCGTTGACGGTGGTGAAGGTGATCCCCGGCGACAACTCCGCGGCGATCGTCAGGTTCGCGTCATAGACGTTGCGGTCGAGGCCGAGCTTGCGTGCACCGAGAACTGCGGCGCTGTACGGCGAGCCCGAGAGTTCAGCGTAGCCATAGTCGCCAGTCTGGCCGCCGGTCGGGGCGTGCGCGCGGCTCTTGAATGCGGTGCCGGGGTTGCGCTGTCCGTCATAGGTCAGGACGAGGTCGGCGGTGATGCTGTCGCTCGGGCGATAGCGGAGCGAGCCGCGGATGCCGCGCTGGTCCTGGCCGTTCAGATCGTCCTGGTCGACGCCGCCCTGGTTCTGGTTCGGCACATTCGCGTCGCCGGCGATGTTGCGGACGTACCCCTTGCGATATTTGTACGCGAAGGCGATGCGGCCGGCGAGGACGTCGTTGCCCGCATTGAGGAAGCCCGAAACCTGGGTGCGGTCGAAATTACCGTACGTGCCGTTGATCGCGCCCGATATGCCGGGTTCCGGCTTGGCAGAGACAAGGCTGATCGCGCCGACCGCGGCTGCGGTGCCGAACAAGGTCGCCTGCGGCCCCTTCACGACTTCGATCCGCGAGAGGTCGAACAGGTCCTGATACGCGCCGCGCGAACGGCTGATGTCGATGCCGTTGTAATAGAGCGTGACGCGCGCGCCCTGCTGCGACGAGCCGTTGTCCGAGGTGATGCCGCGGATCACGAAGCCGGGGTTGTTCGCGCTCTGCTCCTGGATCTGGAGGCCGGGAATATAGGCGGCGACTTCGCTCAGCGAGTTGACGCCGATCGACGCCATGCGTGCGCCGGTCAGCGCGGTGACAGTGATGGGGACGTCTTCGATCCGCTGTTCGCGCTTCTGCGCGGTGACGACGATCTCGTCGTCCGACGTTGCGGCCTCGGTTTCGGCTTGGGCAGTGGCTGGCGTGCCGGCTTGTGCGAGCGCCATGGTCGAGCAGGTCGTGGCGAGCGTCGCAACCGCGAGCCGCATGAAGATACGTGTCATTAAGTCCCCCGTGTCGTTGCCGTCGCACTACGGGGACGAGGTGACGTTTCGATGGCGTCTTCATGAAAGCAAAATGACTATTCCGTAACGACGCTGTCACATCGTTGCCGCCGGGGTGTCTTCGATCGTGGCTAGCAGGCGGGCAACACCCGTTACGAAAGTCCGAGACGATGACGATCAACCGCCGCGATGCCCTGAAAAACGCCCTGAAACTTGCCGGCTCCGGCGCGACGCTCGCGCTTCCCGCGGTAGCGTCACAGGCAGCGGGCGCGGCGAAAGCTCGGTTCGATCACGGGGTGGCGAGTGGTGATCCTTCGGTCGACGGCGCCATTCTCTGGACGCGTGCGACACCGGTCGATGCGACGCAGGCCGGCGACATCGCGCTGACCTGGCACGTCGCGGAGACCGAAGGCGGCAAGCCGATCCGCTCGGGCACGGTCAAGGCCCGCGCGGCGCGCGACTTCACCGCCAAGGTCGAGGCGACCGGGCTCCAGCCGGGGCACGAGTACCGCTATTGGTTCGATGCCGCGGACGGCACGCGCTCGCCGGTCGGCCGGCTCCGGACGCTGCCGAAGGGCAAGGTCGCCGACGTCGTCATGGCAGTCGTCTCGTGCCAGCTCTACGCGGGCGGGCTGTTCAATGCTTATGACGCGATCGCCAAGCTCGACCGGCTCGACGCCGTCCTGCACCTCGGCGACTATATCTACGAATACGGCGCCGATGGGTACGGCGCTGACATCGCCAAGAAGATCAATCGTCTAGTCGAGCCGCGTCACGAGATCGTCAGCCTCGCCGACTACCGGATGCGCCACGCTCAGGTGAAGCGCGACGTCGACATGCAGGCCGCCCATGCGCGCGCTGCGTTCATCTGCGTCTGGGACGATCACGAGGTCGCCAACGACGACTGGATGCACGGTGCCGAAAACCACGATCCCAAGACGGAGGGCGACTGGGACGCGCGCAAGGCCGCCGCGATGCAGGCGTATTTCGAATGGATGCCGATCCGCGATCCCAAGCCCGGCCAGCCCTGGGCGGCGATCAATCGCAGCTTCGATTTCGGCGATCTCGCGACGCTGGTGATGGTCGAGACGCGGCTACTCGCGCGCAGTCATCAGGTCGTGTCGAAGGGCGAGGCGATCACACCCGCAGAATACGCGCCGATGCTGGCGGAACGCGCGCGGCCCGACCGCGAACTGCTCGGGCCGGCACAGCTCGCCTGGGTCGAGAAGACGATGGCAACGTCCGTGTCGGCGGGGAAACCCTGGCAGGTGCTGGGCAACCAGATCGTGATGGCGAAGGTCGCTGGTCCCGACATGGAGCGGCAACTCGGCCCGGTGAAATTCGGCGAGACGATGGCGAAGCTTCCGGCGATGTGGCGCGAGCGACTTGCGGCAGGCATCGCTTCGTACCGGGCTGGTATGCCGTTCGGCCTCGACAGTTGGGACGGCTATCCGCCCGCCCGCGAGCGCCTGTACGCGGCGTTCCGACGTGCGAAGTCGCGGCCGATCGTGCTGTCGGGCGACAGTCATGCCGCCTGGGCGAACGATCTGCACGACGACGCGGGCAAGCTGGTCGCGGTCGAATTCGGCTGCACCGCGATCACCAGTCCGTCCTACGGTTCGCTGTTACCGGGTATCGGCACGTTGATCGCCGACGCCAACAAGGGTGAGGTCCGGTTCTGCGACCAGGACGCCAAGGGCTTCACGCTGCTGACGCTGACGCCTGAACAGGCGACCGCCGATTTCGTGACCGTGTCGACGGTGTTTGCCAAGCCGTTCACCCAAGCGACCGTTAAGCGGTTTCGTGCACAGGCTGCTCGGCCCGAACTACCGCTGGAAGAGATTGCCTAAAACGATCCTCCGTTCGAATAGGATCGGAAACCGATCGCCGATCGCTCGGGCTAGCGCCTGACAATCAAAGTTTTTCCGCCGCAAAGTTCAATCGACTGTCAATTCCTATTCAGCGAGGGGATATTCATCTCATCGGACGGAGATGGGAATGCAGCGAGAGGCTTCGAGTTCGACGGTAGGATGGCCGACCGTCCTTCTGGCAGGTGTCGTGTACGGCGGATGGATGGTCGCGACGGCGTGGCATGCGGCCATTCCGACGCCGTTGCTGGTGCTGATCGGCGGGTGGTTGCTCGCCTGGCAGGGATCGCTGCAGCACGAGGTCATTCACGGGCATCCGACGCGGATCCGATGGATCAACGACGCGATCGGGTTTGCGCCGCTGTCGCTGTGGCTGCCCTATCGCCTTTACCGCCGCAGCCATGTCGCGCATCACCGCGCGGAGGTCATCACCGATCCTCGGCATGACCCGGAGTCCCGCTACCGCGTGCAGGCGCGTGGTTTCGCCGCAGTCCTCGGCCGGCTTCAATCCACGCTTCTCGGTCAGATGGTTTTCGGACCTGCGATCTCGGTCGGCCGCTTCTTCCTGCAGGAGTCCCGCCGCCTGGCGTGCGAACCGGCGCGCGTCGTGCGCGACTGGGCGCCACACCTCGTCGCGGTCGCGCTGGTGCTCTGGTGGCTCGATCATGTCGGTCTTGGCGTCGGCCGTTACGTGCTCTGCTTCGTCTATCCAGGCATGGCGCTGACCATGGTGCGCTCCTACGCCGAGCATCGCGCCGATCTTGAGAGCCCCGGTCGCGCCGCCAGCGTCGAGCATGGCGGGCTGCTTGGGCTGCTGTATCTCAACAACAATTTGCATGCCGCACATCACGAGCGGCCGTCGCTCGCCTGGTACGACCTGCCAGCGTACCACCGACATAACCGAGCCCGGTTCGCGGAGGCGGGGGCACCGATCTATCAGGGCTATGGCGAGATCGTCCGGCGGTTCGCCTTCAGCGCGCATGACGACATGGTTCATCCCCTCCACCGCGAGCCCGTGTCTTGACGGGCCGGATCGCCTCGCTCGGGATGTACGATCACCCCGCGCAGCACACTGCGAACGACCGGCTGTGGTCGGCGATCGCCGCTGTCCTGCGCGAACGCGGTGTCGCGGACGTGCCCGCCCGGCTCGATCGAACACGCGACGTCCATGCGATCTGGCGCGATCCGGCGTTGCTGTTCGGCCAGGCCTGTGGCTATCCGTTGATCGCCGATCCGACGCTGGATCTGCAAGTGATCGCGTTCCCGATCTACGCCGGGCGAGAAAGCGGCAGCGTGATCGTGGCGAGAGCGGACGATCCCCGCAGGGCGGTCGCGGCGTTTCGCGATAGCCGCGCGGCCATCAACGACCGCCAGTCGAACACCGGCATGAACCTGTTCCGCGCTACGATCGCGCCGTTTGCAGGGCAGGGCGCGTTCTTTGCCGAGGTGCTGGAAACCGGCGCGCATCGAGCCAGCATCGTCGCGGTCGGGATGGGCAAGGCGGACCTCGCGGCGATCGACAGCGTGACCTATGCGGCGATCGCGCGGTTCGAGCCGGCTTTGGTTACGGGCCTCAAGATCGTCGCACCGAGCCCCGCATCGCCGAGCCTGCCCTTCGTGACCGCGGCCGGGACCGACGCCGAGACTGTAGCGGCATTGCAAAGTGCGCTCGATCATGTCGCTGCCGATCCCGATCTGGCCGCGGTACGCGAGACGCTGTTGCTCGCCGGGATCATACCCGCCGAGCCAGACGCGCTGGCGCCGATATCGACGCTGGAAGCCGAGGCCGTCCGGGCCGGCTATCCCACGCTCTGCTGACATGAAGGACAACGCCGTGTCACCAGCATCCGACCCGATCGACCTAGCCACGACGATCGACGAACTGCGCAGCGCGCGTCGCGCCTGGCGGCAGGAGCAGGACGGCCGGCATAGTGTCGCGCGCTTCCCGTCGCTGGACGAGACCGGTCGCGCGCTCGACGATCTCGTCGCGGCGTTGTTTCCCGGGCGGCTCGGCATGTTCGCAGGTCCGGTCGAGCGTGAGGATGCGTTCGTCGAGACGCGGCTCCGGCAGGCGCTGGAACGGCTGCAACGGCAGGTCGAACGCGAATTCGCCTATTGGCAGGAAGAGGCGGTGCTGTCGTTCGACGTCAGCCATGCGAGCATGATCATCGGTCTGTTCTGTGCCGAACTGGGGCCGATCCGTGAACTGGTCGACGACGACGTCCGCGCGGCGTTCCTCGGCGATCCGGCGGCCCGCAGCGCGGACGAGATCCTGATCTGCTACCCCGGCATCGTCGCGATCCTGTACCACCGGATCGCGCACGCGCTCTACGGCCTCGGCGCGCCGATCGTCGCACGGATCATTTCCGAGCTGGCGAACAACCGCACCGGTATCGACATCCACCCCGGCGCGACGATCGGCCGCAGCTTCTTCATCGATCACGGCACCGGCGTCGTGATCGGCGAGACCGCGATCATCGGCGACCGGGTACAGATCTACCAGCACGTCACGCTCGGCGCGCGCAGTCCGCTCGGCGTGACCGACGTGTCGGCGCGCGAACGGCTCGCGCGGCATCCGATCGTCGAGGACGACGTGGTGATCTATGCCGGCGCGACGATCCTTGGCCGCGTGACGATCGGGCAGGGCGCGACGATCGGCGGCAATGTCTGGCTGCTCGAAGACGTCCCCGCCGGCAGTGTCGTCGCGCAGCCGACCGCGGTGATCCTGGCGGGCGATGCGGCGGATCAGCTGCACGAGACGCTCAGGGGGCGGGGAGCATGAGCCGGTTCGCCTGCTGCCGCGACGAGGACGGCCCGGTCAAGCCGGTGATCGGCGTGCTGTGCTGCAACGAGATCGCCGATCGGCCGATCCAGGCGGTCGCTACTCGCTTCGTCGAGCCGCTGGTGCGCTATGCCGGCGCCACCGTCCTGCTGGTGCCGGCCGTGGCGGATGCGATGGACACGCGGGCGCTGGTCGGACGACTCGACGGCCTGTTGCTGACCGGATCGCGGTCGAACGTCGCGGGGGCACGCTACGGCAAGTCGGACGCGGCCGACGACGCTCTCGATCTGGACCGCGATGCGGTGGCGCTCGAACTCGCGGGGCGGATGATCGAGGCGGGTCGGCCGGTGTTCGGTATCTGTCGCGGGTTGCAGGAGCTGAACGTGCTGTTCGGCGGCACGCTGACCGATGCGCTGGACGATGGCCATCACCGATCGACCGACGACGCGACCGCGTACGAGACGCTGTTCGACCATGTCCACGACGTGAGACTGCGATCGGGCGGGATGCTCGCGGCCGCGATAGCCGAGCCTAGCATCTCGGTCACGTCGGTTCACCGCCAGGGTATCGATCGGCTGGGGGAGGGGCTCAGCGTCGAGGCGCATGCGGTTTCGGACGGGCTGGTCGAGGCGTTCTCGGCGCGTCCGTGCGGCGGCGACGTGCTGGCGGTGCAATGGCATCCCGAATGGGACGTTGCAGCCAGCGCATCCAGCCGCGCATTCTTTTCACTTATCGGCCAGTCGCTTGGGACCTATCGGGACCGATGACTGCGACCGCTCGTTTGGTTCGCACGGAGATCGTCGCAGAGCGATCCACTAACAGGGACACTATCATGACTGCTTATCGTACCGCGTTGACGCTCGCCGCCTCGACCCTCGCCTTTGCCAGCGCGCAGGTAGCCCATGCGCAGGACGTGCCCGCGCAAACTACGACGGCGCCTGCCGCAGACCCCGCTGCGGCGCCCGACACGGGAGACGATATCATCGTCACGGGCACCCGCGCGGTTGGTCGGTCGCGGCTCGACAGCGCATCGCCGGTCGACGTGCTGAGTTCGGCCGCGATCCAGCGCCAGGGGACGACCGAATTGGGGGCCGCGCTGTCGGCGATCGCCCCCTCGATCGATTTCCCGCGTCCGTCCGCCGTCGATGGCACCGACGCGATCCGCCCAGCGACGCTGCGCGGCCTTTCGCCCGACCAGACACTGGTGCTGGTCAACGGCGTGCGCGGCCATACCGCGGCTTTGCTCAATGTCGGCGGGTCGGTCGGGCGCGGCTCGGCTGCGGTCGATCTCAATACGATCCCGACCGTCGCGCTCGACCGTATCGAGGTGCTGCGTGACGGGGCGTCCGCACAATATGGCTCGGATGCGATCGCCGGCGTCGTCAACCTGCGGCTGCGCGAAGCCCGGTCGGGCGGCGGCATGACCGTCAACTACGGCTTCTACAACACCGATATCGACACCGCGCGCGGCAGCCGCAGCACGAATGGCGAGCATGCGCTGACCGTGTCCGGCTGGCAGGGCATTGGCTTTGGCGAGGACGGCTTCCTGACCCTTTCGGGCGAGTATCTGGATCGCCAGGCGACCAACCGCGCCGACTTCGACACGCGCGCGCTGGTCAAAATCCCCGGGACGCCGGGCCGCGTGACCGGCCTCTTCGGCGACCCCAAGGTCGAGCAATACAGCATCTTCGCCAACGCCGGCACGACGCTGACCGGCACGTGGAAGCTGTACGGCTGGCTCGGCTATCAGGACCGCGACACGCGCAGCGCGGCTTTCCCACGGTTGCCGCTCGCGTCGGACCAAGTCGCCGTCGACCGACTGACCTTGGCAGGACTTTCCGATGGTTTCTTGCCGCTGATCAATACGAAGTCGCGCGACATCAACTCGGCCATCGGCATCAAGGGCGTGGTCGCCGACTGGAACGTCGACCTGAACGCCAGCTATGGCCGCAACAAGATCGGGTTCCGGACGCTGGACTCCGCGAACTATGCCTATGGCCGCACCACGCCGCGCGACTTCTCCGACGGTGCGCTGATCTACGACCAGTACATCGTCGGGCTCGACGTCGATCGCAAGTTCGACGTGTTGCAGGGCGTCAACGTCGCGTTCGGGCTCGAAGGGCGCCGCGAGGGGTTCAAGATCCAGTCGGGCGAACTCGCGTCCTATGGCTATCCCACCGATCGGACGGTGACCGGCGCACTGCCGACCGCACCCCCAGGCGCGCAGGGCTTTGGCGGGTTCTCGCCGGACAACGCGATCGAGCGGAGCCGTCGCAATGGCAGCGTCTATCTCGATATGGAAGCGCAGGTGACGGACAAGCTGCTGCTCGGGCTGGCCGGACGCGGTGAGGATTATTCCGATTTCGGCTCGACCGGCACCGGTAAGGTCTCCGCGCGCTATGACTTCGCGCGCTGGTTCGCCCTGCGTGGAACGGCGTCGACCGGCTTCCGCGCGCCGGCTCTGCAGCAGCAGTATTTCACCTCGGTCGCAACCGTCATTCAAAACGGAAACCCAGTTCAGACCGGAACCTACCCATCGGTAAGCCCCATTGCGGCTAGGCTCGGAGGCCTTCCTCTCGAGCCTGAGAAGTCGACGAATTTCTCGGTCGGTACCGTCATTCGCTTTGGCGGGTTCGACCTGACAGTCGATGCGTACCGCATCCGCATCCGCAATCAGATCGGTCTTTCGGAGAACATCACCACGTCGTCGACCCAATCCGCCGCGGTCAATGCGCAGATCCTCAACTTGCTCGCCGGATCAGGGGCAACGGCGGCGCGGTTCTTCATCAACGGCATCGCCTCGACCACAAAGGGCATCGACGCGGTCGCGCATTACCGGCTGCCGACCGATGCTGCCGGGACGTTTGACCTGACGATCGCCGGTAACGTCAACGATGTGAACGTGACGCGCGTGCCGACATCGACCTCGGCGCTCAACCCGGCACCCACGCTCTTCGCCCGCAACCGCATCGAGTCGCTCGAAAACGGTACGCCGGGCGAGAAGGTGACCGGGTCGATCGATTGGTCGCTCGACCAGCTCGGAGCACTCGCCCGTGTCACCTATTATGGCGACGTGACGCAGCCCGGTACGACCCCCGCCGGCGACGTGCACAGCGGCAAGCACCTGATCACCGATCTCGAACTCCGCTACCAGGCGAAGAAGGGCGCGCAGATCGGCCTTGGCGTCAGCAACCTGTTCGACGTCTATCCCGACGCGACGAGCATCGCGAACAACCCGACCGGGGTGATCGGCTACCCCTATTACTCGCCGTTCGGGTTCAACGGCCGCTACGTCTACGCCCGTGCAGGCCTGAGCTGGTGATTAAATCATAGTCGTACGATAGGGTATTGCGTTCGGCCGCATCGCTGGGTAGCTTTCGGTTCCAGGATCGATTTCGCGCATTGCGGTCGTAATTCTGCACTAGTCATCACGGAGACCATTCGATGAAGAAGATCACGATCGTGCCAATGATTGCAGTCCTGGCGCTTGGCCTCGCCGCCTGCACGAAGCCCGCAGCGACCGAGAACGTTACCGACATTCAGTCGAACACGGTCGTCGAAGAGTCGGACGCGAATCTTTCCGCGGTAGACGGTATCGAAACAAGCAACTCGGCCGATCTTGAGAACTCGGTCGATTCGAATTCGAGCGGCAACGCGCTCTGATCGATGACTTGAAATTGTAACAGATGGTTTGGTTCGGTAATCGAACCATCTGTTCGAAGACTCGAAAGGCGACGTACTTTCCGTTTTAGGGGAGTCGTTGCCTTTTGTATTTCTGATCGATCGAAGTACGTTTTAGAGCTGATGCATTTCGGCGCGATTTATAAACTATTCACCGAGGGTAGTGAATAACTCTATTCCTATTTGATAAGTGGGTATTACAACGGGGCAACGTCAAGGCGAAGTGAAGCTCCCTAGACGGAACCTAGTGGTCCAGTGGAGCCCTTCTGCTGGGCCACCATTTTTGAGCGCGAAGTTTGGAAGACATGGCGGCGTGCCGGCATCTGGCAGGGACCGTACTCTTGAGTATTGGCTATTAGTCAGCTGGTCTTCGGTACCGCGTTGGATCGACGTCCGCGCCAATAGCGGATCGCGGTCATCACTAAGGCGACGACGACTGCGAGGATCGCAACGCCCGCCAACTTGTGCTTCGGCATGATGTTGTGGACCGCGTCGAGCAGCGTGTCGCCGAACAGATAGCCGATGCCGGTGAACATCACGCCCCAGACTACCGCAGAGATCGCATTGAGCATCATGAACGTGCGTGCGGGGACATGCGACGTGCCGATAGCTATGGGGCTGATCGTGCGCAGGCCGTAGAGGAAGCGGAAGCCGAGGATGAAGACGGTCGGATGGCGTTCCAGCGTGTCGAGTGCCTTGGCGAAGGCCGGCTTGGCGGCGATCTTGCGAACGCGGGCCGTGTCGCGGAAACGACGCCCGGCGAGGAAGAAGAGCTGGTCCGCGGCGAACGATCCCGCGACGGCCGCAGC
Organism: Sphingomonas sp. 320_CC; assembly: GCF_059691795.1. Classification (NCBI taxonomy): domain Bacteria; kingdom Pseudomonadati; phylum Pseudomonadota; class Alphaproteobacteria; order Sphingomonadales; family Sphingomonadaceae; genus Sphingomonas; species Sphingomonas sp. 320_CC. The sequence continues at coordinate 270,128 of NZ_JCAWAE010000004.1, forward strand.
GGCGCTGCCCCAGAGCGGCAGCAAATGCTGATGCGCCAACACACCGCCCGTGACGACCGCGGTTTCGCCTTCGAGCCCCGCACCCAGGAATATCGCGGCGAGGCCGTATTGGGCGATGAGCGTTTCGATCGACATCGCTCGCCCTTGCCGCAGCGCGGAGTTCTCCGCCAGTATCATTTATCCGCCTCACTACAGGCGGTTATCGACGTCGATGCAGGCTTCTACCGACCGAGATAGTCCATCTTGCCGATCGGCACGCCGCGCATCCGCAACAACGCGTAGGCGGTCGTGATGTGGAAATAGAAATTGGGCAGCACGAACCCGAGCACGTAGTTCTGCCCCGTAAAGTCCAACGTCCGGCTGGGCGTGACGATCGTGACGACGGCATCCTCCTTGCCGTCGATCGCCTCGCGCGGCACGCCCTCGAGGAACGCAACCGTTGCGGCGATGCGCTGCTGCAGCGCTGCGAAACTCGTCTCGTCGTCGGCCATTGCGATCGTCGGAACGCCGCCAAGCCGGACCATCGCGCCCTTCGCCGTATCGCTGGCGCGCTGGATCTGCGCGGTCAGTGGCGCCATGTCGGCGATCAGTCGCGTGCCGAGCATGTCCGCCTCGGCGATGCCGTGCTCCTGTGCATAGGCTTCGCCCGATTTCAGGATCGCCGAAAGACTGGCGAAACCGCGGCGAAACGCGGGGACGGTGAGGTCATAGAGCTGGGTCATGCGCGCAGGCGTAGGCGCGCAATCACGTCCGGTCGAGGAGGAACACGGCAAGCTGGTTCCAGGCAGGCTGCTTTGCCGCGACGCCGATCGTGTGCAGCGGGCTGCTGGAGGGAAGCGCGACGATGGTCGGTCTAGCCAAGTTCGGTCCGAGCAGCTTCAGGCCCTGCTTGAGCGCGGTACCGCCGTTGAAGGCGACTGCGCGAAGCTCCGGCAATCGTCCCATGAGCGCGACGATGTCGTTGCCTTCGGCGTCGAGGATCGCCGCGTCGCTGCTTCCCGCCCGCCGCGCCGAGCTGATCACGTCCCACAGCGCCACGCCGCTCGCCCGCAACGCTACCAGCCGATCCTCATAGTCGAGCGTAACGAGATCGCAGCCGACGACCGGCGACATCAGTTGCCAGAACTGGTTCTGCGGATGCGCATAATAGCGCTGCGCGGCAAGCGACCGGTCGCCCGGCAGGCTGCCCAGAACCAGAACCCGCGCTTGAGAATCGAAAACCGGCGGAAACGAGTGCTTGAGCGACATTAAGATCCCCGGGCTGCCACGACCGCAAGACTATGCGATACGCCGGTTATAACCTAGGGTCGGCACATATGGTCGCACCACGCGCGGTACGATCACAGGAAGGACTGCCACTTGGCACTGAACGGACAACTACCGGCGCTCGCACGGACCGGTATCGACGGGCTCGACGACATTCTCAATGGGGGGCTGACGCCGGACCGGATGTACCTCGTCGAGGGTACGCCCGGCACGGGCAAGACGACGCTCGGGCTCGGCTTCCTGCTCGCCGGCGCATCGGTCGGCGAGGCGGGTCTGTATATCACGCTGGCCGAGACCGAAGTCGAGTTGCGCGCGGTGGCGCAGACGCATGGCTGGTCGCTGGATCCCCTGACCCTGTTCGAGATGGTCCCGGCCGATGGCCTTGGCGAAGATCACGAACAGACGTTGCTGCATCCAAGCGAGGTCGAACTCGGCGAGACGATCCGCGACGTGATGGCGAAGGTCGACGAGCTTCGGCCGAAGCGCGTGGTGATCGACAGCCTGTCCGAACTGCGCCTGCTCGCGCAGAGCCCGATCCGCTATCGCCGCCAGATCCTCGCGCTCAAGCACTTCTTCTCGACGCGCGCCTGCACCGTGCTGTTCCTCGACGACAAGAGCGGCTCGGGCAGCGATCTCCAGTTGCACAGCATCGCGCACGGCGTCATCTCGCTCGAACAGACCTTGTCCGGGTTCGGCGCGCAACGTCGACGCCTGCACGTCGTCAAGATGCGCGGCGTTCGGTATCGCGGCGGCTATCACGATTTCGAGATCGAGCGTGGCGGGCTGTGCGTCTACCCACGCCTCGTCGCATCCGAACACGTCATGAAATATTCGGATGAGGCCGTTTCGACCGGGTCGACCGAACTCGATACGTTGCTGGGTGGTGGCTTGATTCCGGGTACCGCGACATTGCTGACGGGGCCCGCCGGTGTCGGCAAGACGACCGCCTCGGTCCAGTCGGTGATCGCAGCGTTGGAGCGGGGCGAGCGCGCGGCGTATTTCCTGTTCGACGAGCGCTTGCCGACATTGCTCAAGCGCAGTGCATCGCTGGGCATGGACCTGATGCCGTTCGTCGAGAACGGTCAGCTCGAGCTGCGGGCGATCGATCCCGCCGAGATGTCGCCCGGCGAGTTCTCAGGTGCGGTGCGGGCCGCGGTCGAGCAGCATAAGGCGAAGATCGTCGTGATCGACAGCCTCAATGCTTACCTTCAGGCGATGCCGAACGAACAGTTCCTGATCCTGCAGATGCACGAGATGCTGACGTATCTCGGTCAGAAGGGGATCGTCAGCCTGCTGATCCTCGGCCTGCACGGGATCACCGGGGACGTTCGATCCGACGTCGACCTCAGCTATCTGTCCGATACGATCGTCCAGCTCCGCTATTTCGAGGCGCATGGCGAGGTGCGGCAGGCTATTTCGGTCATCAAGACCCGCACCGCACGGCACGAACGCACGATCCGGGAGTTTCAGATCGGTAGCAACGGATTGTTGGTCGGCGAGCCCCTTCGCGAATTCCAGGGCGTGCTGACCGGCGTTCCGACATTCTCGGGTGAAGGAAAGACGTTGATGGCCAGTCGGATGGGGATGCAGGACTCGCGCGTCTGACATGGACGATCGCGTCCTGATCCTGGCGCCCCGCGGGCGCGATGCGGCAATCGCGTCGGACCTGCTCGGGCGGAATGACATCGTTGCCTACGTGTGTCGCGACCAGATGGACCTGATCGCCGAACTCGCAAAGGGCGCGGGCGCGGTGATGCTGACGGAGGAAGCTCTCGCGACCGAGGAAGTCGCCCCGCTGGCGGAATGGGTCGCGGCGCAACCCAATTGGGCGGATATCCAGTTCGTCGTGCTGGCCAACGGAACGCGGACGCCGCGCACGCCGCGTGCCACGCAACGCCTTACTGACCTGGGCAATGTCCTGCTGCTGGAGCGCCCGCTGCATGCCGAGGCGATGCTGGGTGCGATCCGGTCGGCGCTGACGGCGCGGCGGCGGCAATATGAGTTGCGCGACGTCGCGGTGACGCTCGAACGCGCGGTACTCGACCGGACCAGCGAACTCAGAACCGCGCGCGAAAGCCTGGAAATCGCGCTCGAAGCTGCCGGCATGGGAAGCTGGGACATCGACCTGACGACCGGCGAATCCCGACGGACGCTGCGGCACGATGCGATCTATGGCTATCCGGAGGGTCGGCCCGACTGGACGATGGAAACCTTCCTGAGCCATATCGACGTCAAACAACGCAGCACCGTCACGCGCGCAATGACCGAAGCGACGCGAACCGGCGTGATCGACGTCGAGTACCGCATCGATGCGGCCGACGGTGCGTCACGGTGGCTCGTCGCCAAGGGGCGGGTTCAGTATGACGATGCCGGCAAGGCGGCGCGGATGACTGGCGTGGTCTCCGACGTCACCGATCGCAAGGAGGCCGACGCGCAACTCGCGCAGGCGCAGAAGATGGACGCGATCGGCCAGCTGACTGGCGGCGTCGCGCACGATTTCAACAATCTGCTGACGCCGATCGTCGGCAGCCTCGACCTGCTCCGCCGGCGGCACAAGGACGACGAGCGTACGCAGCGGATGATCAGCGGCGCGTTGCAGGCAGCAGAGCGCGCCGCGACGCTGACCCAGCGACTGCTCGCGTTCGCCCGGCGGCAGGCTCTCCAGCCGCGCGCCGTCGATATCGGCGCGCTGATCGACGGATTGGTCGACCTGATGCGGCGCTCGCTCGGGCCGTCGATCGCAGTGACGATCGAGATCCCGCGGCATTTGTCGTCGGCTCGGGTCGATCCCAACCAGCTCGAACTCGCGCTGCTCAATCTGGCGATCAACGCGCGCGACGCGATGCCTGGTGACGGCAAGCTAACCCTAACCGTCAGTGAAGTCGTCGTCGACGATCGCAACGTCGTCGGCCTCGCGCCGGATCGCTATGTCCGGATCGCGGCGATCGATACCGGCGTTGGCATGGACCGCGCCACGCTCGCCCGGGCGACGGAGCCGTTCTTCTCTACCAAGGGTGTCGGCAAGGGCACCGGGCTGGGACTATCGATGGTCCACGGCCTCGCCGCGCAGTCGGGCGGCACGCTCCGCCTGACCAGCGAGCCCGGCTCCGGCACCACCGTCGAGCTGTGGCTGCCGGCAACCGAGGAAGCGGCGACCGAGGCGGTCGAGAATACCGCGGAGCCGGTCATCGCGCGGCGTGCGGCGAAGGTGTTGCTAGTCGACGACGAGGATCTGGTACGCGCGGCGACCGCCGACATGCTGCGCGACATCGGCTATGTCGTGGTCGAGGTCCCCTCCGCCAGTCAGGCGCTGTCGGCAATCCGATCCGGTGTCGATGCGGACATACTCGTCAGCGATTATTTGATGCCGGGGATGACCGGCGGACAACTCATCACCGAACTCTGGTCGTCGGGCAATCGCATCCCGGCTTTGCTCGTGACCGGCTATGCCGCCGCGGGCGAGGATGTGCCCGAGGGCGTCACGCGCCTGTCGAAGCCGTTCCGCCAGACCGATCTCGCCGCGCGGGTCGACGAACTGCTGCGCCAGTCGCCGCCGGGCCGTCCGAAGCTGCGCGCGGTCGAGTGAGATCGCGGACCGGGTGAATACCCCCCGGTCCAATCTCCTTCGGGGTATCAGAAGCCCTTCTTCAACGACACGAAGAACTGCCGTGGCGCGCCAGCGAGCAACGTCTGGTTGTCACCGCTGGCGGTGAAACCATTCGATCCGATCGTCGAAATATACTTCTTGTTGGTAAGGTTGGTCACGTTGCCCTCGATCGCGACGCCGTGAAGCGCACCGTCGCCCTCGAAGCGGTAGCCAATGCTCGCGTCGACCAGCACGCGGCTCGGCACCGACTGGTCGTTGAGATAGGTGAAGTAACGCTTGCTCATGTAATCCGCGCCGACCCGGCCGGTGAAGCCCGACTGTTCGAGCACGATCTCGCCCTTGACCATGTGCTTGGGCGTATCGACGACGGTGTCGCCCTTGCGGACCTGGACCGAGCCGGAGGCGTCGGTGACCGTGTCCTGATATTCCGCGTTGGTGTAGGAATAGCTGGCGAACAGCGAGAGCGGGCGGAACACGCGGTAATTGGCGGAGACTTCCGCGCCGTACGTGCGCACGCTGCCCGCGTTGTTGAGCGTCGGCGCGTTGCCGAGGATGCCGACCCCGTTCGCAAAGGCGAGAAGGCGGTTCGAGAAGTCGACATAATAGGCCACTGCCGAGGCTTGGAACGGTCCGCTATGCAAGCGGACGCCGCCTTCAGCCGTCTTCGAGCGCTCGGGCTTGAGGCGCCCGCGGACGGCGTTGAAGCCGGCCTGCGTCGCCGCGAACGGCCCGGTGGTCGCCGACGAGACGAACGCGCGCATGTTCTCGGTATAGTCGGCAAACACTTCCGCCGCCGGGGTCAGCTTGAACAGGATGCCGGCCTGAGGTTGGAACCAGTCTTTAGCGGAGATACGGCCGACCGAAAGCGGCGATGTCGTATCGGGCAGCATCGTCGCACTGTTGACGACATAGGCGCCCTTCCACCCGGCGTTGACGACCAGGCGGTCGTTCATGAGCTTCAGCGTATCCTCGACATGATACTGCATCGTGTCGGTGCCGTATTTGCCGTCCCACTGCGTCGCGTAGGAATTCTTCTGGAACTTCAGCACGTCGCGGTTGGGCTGCGCGCTGTCGGTCATGCCGTAGAAGCGCCGCGCCTGCGTGAAGGTGTTGGTCTCGAGCCAGCCACCGATCTCGAAGGTGTTCGCGCCGGTCTCGTACGCGATGTTGCTGAGCGCACCGCCGCGCTTGATGCTGTATTCCGTCGTGCGGAAGCCCAGCGGGCTCGGCGCGGTGATCGCGCTGCCGTCCTGGTTCAGCGCGCCGACCAGGGTCGGGGAATAGGGCGTGATCCACGACCCCTGGCCCTTGTTGTTGTGGTAATAGCCCGTGGTGGTCATCGTCAGTTCGGGCGTGAGGTTGGCGTCGAGCGTAACGCCGCCGAGGTAATCCCGCCGCACGCCACCGGCATCGAAATACGCATCGTCGACCGTCCCGAACCCGGTCGGGAAGGTCGTGCCCACGCCGGCCCACGGCGCGACGAAGCCGACCGAAGAGCCGTTGTTCGCCTTGGTGTAGGTCGCAAGCGCACCCTGGTTCTGGTAGGTCTTCGCGATCTGCAACGCGAGCGGATAGTTGTCGGCGATGTTGTCGTTACGCAGGCCACGGCGGCGAATGATGTCGTAGCTGAGATCCTGATAATCCTGCTCGCGACGATCGGAGAAGTTCACGAACGCGGACAGGCTGCCGAAGCTGCCCAGATCCTTGACGATCTTGCCGTTCGCCTGATGCTGGCGCTGGACGCCGTCGCCCTTCCACTTGTCGGTCGTCAGATAGCCGTAGCTGAGATAGCCCTTCAACCCGCCACCGAGATCGCCGCTGTCGATACGCGCATAGCCGCGGTACGTGTTGTCGGAGCCATAAGTGCCGCCGCCGGTGACGTTGGCCGTATCGCGGGGCTTGTCGCTGAAGAACTGGATCGTGCCGCCGAGATTGCTGGTCGATGCGGTGCCGAGCGCGCCGGCGCCCTGCGCGACTTCGGTGCGGGCGACGTTCTCGGAAATGATCGCGCGGCTGATGTGCAGTCCGTTGACGTTGCCGTAGCTCATGTCGCCGAGCGGCACGCCGTCGAGCGTGAAGCCGAGCTGGTTCTGGTTGAACCCACGCAGCGAAATGCGGACCGCCCATTCATACGCGCCGAACGGGTCGGACGCCTGGAAGTTGACGCCGGGAAGCTTCTCGATCGCCTTCAACGGGCTCGACCCGGGGGTGAGGCGCGCGAGGTCGACTGCGCTGACGCTCTGGACCTGGCGGCTCTGGCCGAAGCCGAGCACGACGATGTCGGACGACGTCTCGGGTGCCGGATCCGCCTGGACTTCTTCCGGCGCAGCTACCGGGGTTTCCGGTGCGGCCTGGGCAAACGCGGCAGGCGTAGCGAGCGCCGCGAGTGCAACACCGGCGAAAAGCGACGATATGGTCTGCATGATGTCCCCTGAAGCGCGACGGCGCTCAGCGGCCCTTTGCCGATCGACGTGACGCGTCCGCGACAGATCGAAGACGATTTCGAGACGGTCGCCGATATTGTTACGGTAGTGACCCGAATGCCTCGCCTAACGGGAGAGAGAAGGGGCCCGCGGCTACTTTGCCGTGGGAAGGGTGAGGGCACGTGTGCCAGTCACGATAGCCATCACCCCCGCATCATCCGCGCGATCGTCTTGGCCGCCGCCGCACCATAAGGCGGCTTGAGCCCGGCAAGCTTGGCCACATCGAGCTTCGACTGTTTGTAGACAGCCCGCGCATGGCTGAACGTCCGGAAGCCGTCGATGCCGTGATACGCACCCATCCCCGACGGTCCGCTGCCGCCGAAGGGAAGGTCCTCCATCGAGACGTGGAAGATCACGTCGTCGAGCGTCACGCCGCCCGAAATCGTCCGGTCCATCACCCGCCGCCGCTCGGTGTCGTCGGTGCCGAAATAATAGAGCGCGAGCGGCCGGTCGCGGCGGTTCACCTGCGCGATCGCGTCGTCGATGCCGTCGTAGCGGCGAATGGGCAGCACCGGGCCGAAGATCTCCTCCTGCATCACGATCATGTCGTCGGTCGCGTCGCGGACGATGTGCAGCGGCATCTTTCGCGAGTTGGCGGCGCCGAAATCCTCGTTGGCGGGGTTTACGACCTCGACGGCCGCGCCCTTCGCACGGGCGTCGGCGATCCAGTCGGTAAGCCGCTGGTGGTGGCGATCGTTGACCACCGACGTATAGTCGGCGTTAGCGAGCAGCGTCGGGTACATTGCACGGGCCGCCGCCTTGATGCCATCGACCACCGCCGCCTCACTTGCGGACGGGACGAGCAGGTAATCGGGTGCGAGGCAGATCTGACCGGCGTTCATCATCTTGCCGAGCGTCACGCGTTCGGTCGCCCGCGCGATATCGGCCGATGTGCCGAGGATGACTGGCGACTTGCCACCGAGTTCGAGCGTGACGGGCGTCAGATTGTCGGCGGCGGCGTGGAGGATGTGACGCCCGATTGCGGTCGCGCCGGTGAAGATTAGGTGGTCGAACGGCAGCGCCGCGAACGCCTTCCCGACGTCCGCGCCGCCCGAGATGACGGCGAATTCGTCTTGCGCGAAATACTTCGGCACGAGGTCCTCGAACAGTGCGGCCGTCGCGGGCGTATACTCACTCGTCTTCGCCATCGCGCGATTGCCCGCGGCGAGCACGCCTGCGAGCGGCCCCATCAGGAGGTTAACCGGGAAATTCCACGGCGCGATGATGCCGATGACACCCTTGGGCTGATACTCGACCCACGCCCTCGCGCCGAGTAGCCCTAGTGGAAATTGAACCGAGCGCCGCTCCCGCCGCATCCAGCGATCGAGATGCTTCGCGGCATGCGCTATCGGCGCGAGCGAGGCACCGATATCGGTGATCATCGTCTGCTCGCGGCTACGGTGCCCAAAATCCTCCGATACCGCGTCGCAGAACGCAGCAGCATTGTCCCGCACCATCGCCGCCGCGCGCTTGAGCCGGTCGAGGCGCACCGCCTTGGTGACGGGAAGCTCGGCCATGAAGGCGTCGCGTTGCGTGGCGAGGATCTTCTGCATATCGGTCATGGGGGCATCCTGGCGGGAGAGTTCTGACGGGCGAAGCGCTATCAGGTTTGACCAGGCAAAGCGGTTGGTTCGGCAGGTGCATATTGATGCACGAACCTCAATGAGAAGCCGGTTTCGCCAGCAGCGCGCCGTTTCGGATCGCTGATGCTCTGGTCAAAGAAAAACAGCGTCTCGATCGTCCTGTCCGGCAGTACACGCTCTTCGCCTATGGCATGAATGTGGATATCACCCTGATCGCCTTCCATAGGGCGCATCGGCTGGAACCCTCCGATCGCATTTTCGTACGTGTTCGCAATCGTACGATAGGCGTCCATGTTACCGATCTCCGGTGCGTTCCAACGGACGGAGCATGCATGGAATGGTGGATATTCGATCCATAGCGTGGCCCCGCCATCGTTCAGGTCCCAGGCACGTGCTGGATCATCACGCATCGTCACCTTTACTTCGGCCTTGGAGAGTTCGCGGGCGCCACGTGCGATCATCATCGCTTCAACGGCCTTGTCATCTGGAAAGCGAACAAGACAGATGTCTTGGTACAATTTGGTCATCCGCAAGAGGCGTTCGTCTGCCGCCGATGCAACCGATGCCATTAACAGCGCCAAAAATATCGACATCGTTTCCCCCGTAGATGCTTAGCGTTTACCTCGTCGCGTGCGCGTCCATGAAATATCGCTTCGGATCGAATTTAGTCCACATGCTCCTGCGAATATCGTGAGCTTTATGCCCCGACCGGCAGGTCCCGAAACGCCTGGTCCTTGTCGACGCGGATTTCGCCGGGGAGGCCGAGCACGCGTTCGGCGATGATGTTCTTGAGGATCTCGTCAGTGCCGCCGGCAATGCGGAGACCCGGTGCCCACATCGTCGCGGCGTGGAACGCGCCTTTGAGCGGGGTCAGCGCGGGGTCGGATATGATGCCGTATTGATCGCCTGCTTCGACCGCGGTGTTGCCGATCGCCTGTAGCTGGTTGGCGGCGACGATCTTGCCGATCGAGCTTTCGGGGCCGGGCACCTGCCCCTTCGACAGCGCGGTGATCGTCCGCATCCGGGTGTTGCGCAGGCCCTCCGATTGCACCCACCAGTCGGCGAGCGTCTGACGGAACGCGGCATCCTTCAGCAGCGGCCCGTCTGCGCCGTTGGCCTGGGCTGCGAAGGCGAGGATATCCTCGGGCCCGACGCCACCGCTCGTGCCGATCGCGAGGCGCTCGTTCATCAGCGTGAACAGCGCGACCTTCCAGCCGCCGTCTACGGGACCGAGGCGCTGCGCGTCGGAAATCCGGACGTCCTCGAACCAGACTTCGTTGAAGCTCGACCCACCGGACATCTGGTGGATCGGACGGATCTCGATCCCCGGTGCGTTCAGGTCGAGCCAGAACATCGTCAGGCCCTGGTGCTTCGGCACGTCGGGATTGGTGCGGACCAGGACGATGCCGTAGTCGCTGTAATGCGCGCCCGATGTCCAGACCTTCTGGCCGTTGATCACCCAATCGTCGCCGTCTCGGACCGCGCGCGTGCGGATCGCGGCGACGTCGGAGCCGCCGGCGGGCTCGGAGAAGAGTTGCGACCAGATTTCGTCGCCGCGTACCGCGGGGCCGACGAAGCGGTGCTTGGTCGCGTCGTCGGCATAGGCCATCACGGTCGGCACGCACATGCCGAGTCCGATCGTGAAATAGCTGCCGTCGACCGCATGTTTCGCCTCTTCCTGGCCGAAGATGACGCTTTCGATAGGCGTGCCGCCGCCGCCACCCCATTCCTGCGGCCAGGTGATGCACGCGTAGCCGCAGGCTGCCTTGCGCGCCTGCCACGCCTTCGCCTTGGCCATGTCGTCGGGGTAATGGCCGGCGTCGTATTCGGCGATGTTCGCGTCGAGCCACGCGCGTGCGGCGGCGCGATACGTGGCTTCGGCGTCGCTGTCCTTGAAGTCCATGGTCTGCTCCGATCAGGCGGCGTTGCGCATTTCAAGTTGGCCGACGAGGCGTTCGCGCCATGCCGCGGGGCTGCCGGCGACGAGTGCAAGCTGGCGAGAGCGGCGGTAATAGAGGTGGCAGTCGGACTCCCAGGTGAAGCCCATCCCGCCGTGCGTCTGGATGTTCTCCTTCGACGCGAACCAATAGGCGTCGGACGCGGCGACGCGCGCGGTGGCGGCGGCGAGCGGCAGTTCGGCGGCGCCGACGTTCAGCGCCCACGCGCCGTAATAGGCGTTCGAGCGCGCGAGTTCGTTCTTCACATACATGTCGGCGAGCTTGTGCTTGATCGCCTGGTATCCGCCGATCTGTCGGCCGAACGCGTAGCGATCGAGCGCATAGCCCTTCGCCATGTCGAGACAGCGATCCGCGCCGCCGAGCTGCTCGAACGCGAGGAGGACGGCGGCGCGGTCGAACACCGCCTGCATCGCGGCGATGCCGTCGTCGCTGCCAAGTTTCTCGCAAGGCACGCCATTGAAGGTGAGCCGCGCCGCGCTCCGCGTCGGGTCGAGCGTTTCGAGGACTTCCGCGGTGACGCCGGCGCTCTTTTCGACGAGGTAGAGGCCGTCGCGTGCCAGGACGACGATCAGGTCAGCGACGTCGCCATCCGTGACGGGAATCTTCTCACCGGTAAGTTTTCCACCGGAGACGGTGGTGCGGATCGAGCGTGCGGTGACCGGGCCGGCGCCTTCCGAGGTCGCGAATGCGCCGATGACCTCGCCCGCTGCGATCCTCGGCAGCCATCTAACTTTCTGGGCGTCACTGCCATAGAGCATCAGGGCCTCGGCGACGAAATAGACGGTCGAGGCGAACGGGATCGGCGCGCAGGCTCGCCCGAGTTCCTCGGCGATCGCGCAGAGTTCAATATGGCCAAGCCCCAGTCCGCCGAATTCCTCGGGGATCGCTGCGCCGAGCCAGCCTTGTGCGCCGACCGCTTTCCACAGGTCCGCATCATACGCTTTGGCGGGATCGTCGAGCACGGCGCGGACGCGGTCGCTGCCGCAATGCGCGCCAAGAAACTTGCGCGCCTCGTCCTTGAGGAATTTCTGGTCGTCGGAATAATCGAAGTTCATGCAGACTCCTTGGCTTGCGCCCAATATTCGTCGCGGAGCAGGCGCTTGTAGAGCTTCCCCGTCTCGTGCCGCGGCAGTGTCTCGCGAAAGTCGATCCGGCGCGGCGCTTTCACATGGCTGAGGTTCGCACGGGCGAAGGCGCTGAGTTCGGCCGCCAATTGCGCGCGGTCTTCGGACGGGTCGGCGGGGCATATGATTGCCACCACTTGTTCGCCCATCTCGTCGTCGGGCGCGCCGATCACCGCGACGTCGGCGACCTTCGGGTGCGTGACGAGGAGGTTCTCGATCTCGGCGGGATAGATGTTCACGCCGCCCGAGATGATCATGAAGCTCTTGCGGTCGGTGAGGTAGAGATAGCCCTCCTCGTCGAGCCACCCGACGTCGCCGAGCGTGGTCCATCCGTGCGCGTTGGCGGCCTCCGCGGTCTTGGCGGGGTCGTTGTGATATTCGAACGCCCCGCCGCCCGCGAAATACACGTCGCCTTCCGCGCGTGGCGGTAGCGCGTTGCCCGCCTCGTCGCAGATCATCGTCTGCGCGGTCAGGTTGCGGCCGACCGAGCCCTTGTGCGTCAGCCACTCCGCACTGGAGATCGCGCAGAACCCGTTGCCCTCGGTGCCGGCGTAATATTCGCCGATGATCGGCCCCCACCAGTCGATCATCGCCTGCTTGACCGGGAGCGGGCAGGGGGCGGCGGCATGCCAGACCGCGTTCAACGACGATACGTCGTAGCGCGCGCGGACTTCGGGCGGCAACTTGAGCAACCGGATGAAGTGCGTCGGCACCCATTGCGCGTGCGTGACATGGAACCGTTCGACCGCCGCGAGCGCGGCTTCGGGATCGAAATGCTCCATCACGACGACGGTGCCGCCGACCTGGTGCACCGCCATCGACCAGCGCAAGGGCGCGGCGTGATAAAGCGGCGCGGGCGAGAGATAGACCATCTCGGGGGTAAAGCCGTACAGCCCCTTGCCGAGCATCACGAGCGGCGAGACGTTGGTCCCGAACGGCTCGTCCGACAGCGCGTGCTTGACGCCCTTGGGCTTGCCGGTGGTGCCCGAGGAATAGAGCAGGATACCGCCGGGCGAGGGGTCGGCAATGGGCGTTGCGGGTTTTGCATCGCGCGCGGCTTCGTAAGACGCGTACCCGTCGATTGGGCCGTCGACAACATAGCGCCGCACGTCCTCGAGCATCGGAACCAGGGCCGCTGCCACCTCTGCACATCCCTTGCTGGCGATCAGCACGCGGCAGTCGCCATCGCGGATGATGTACGCCGCCTCGCTCGCGGTCAGTTTCGACGACAGGCACGTGCAGTACACGCCGGTGCGTTCGGCCGCCCACATCACCTCCAGATAGCGCGGCGAATTGTCCATCAGCACCGCAATCCCGTCGCCGCGCTTCAATCCGAGCGACCGGAACAGATGCGCACCCCGGTTCGCCCGTTCATCGAGGTCGCGATAGGTCACCGTCTCGCCCGTCGCCGCCATGATATAGGCGGGCTTGTCGGGGGTCGTCAGCGCGTGCGCGACGGGGTGCATCAGACGCGCTCGATGATGATCGCCGGGGCCATCCCGCCGCCCGCGCACATCGTCACGAGCCCGCGCTTCAGGTCGCGGCGTTCGAGCTCGTCCAATATCGTGCCGATCAGGATCGCGCCGGTCGCGCCGATAGGATGACCCAGCGCGATCGAGCCGCCATTGACGTTCACCTTGTCGCGGTCGAGCTTCAGGTCGCGGATAAACTTCTCCGCGACTACCGCGAACGCCTCGTTGATCTCCCATAGGTCGATGTCGTCGACCGTCAGCCCGGCCTTCGCCAGCACCTTTCGCGCCGCGGGAACGGGGGCGTTGAGCATCAGCGTCGGATCGTCGCCCATGTTCGCCATCGCGACAATCCGCGCGCGAGGCTTCAGCCCGTGCTTGGCGGCATAATCGGCGCTTGCAAGCAGCACGGCGGCGGCGCCATCGACCACGCCCGACGAATTGCCGGCATGATGAACGTGCGCGATTTCGAGGCCGGGATAGCGGCGGTTGATCTGCTTGCGATACGTCGTGCCCTTGTCGTCGAGCGGAATGTCGGCAATCCCGGCGAACGAAGGGCGCAGCGCAGCGAGGCCCTCGGCGGTGGTGTCGGGCCGCGGGTATTCGTCCTTTTCGAGCACCAGCGCACCGGTATCGTCGGTGACGGGGACGAGGCTGCGATCGAACCGCCCTTCGGCGACCGCCACCGCGGCACGGCGCTGGCTTTCCAACCCGAGCGCTTCGAGCGTTTCGCGATCGATCCCCTCGATACTGGCGATCGCGTCGGCGCAGATGCCCTGGTTCGATTGCGGATGCGCGGCGTCGAGCCGTGCGTTGCCCGAGCCGATCCCGAGCGGCCGCTTCCCCGCCGCCATGTCGTCCTGCATCATCGTCGTGGTCAGCGACATCATCTCGGTGCCTCCGGCGATCACGAGGTCCTCCATCCCGCTCATGATCTGCGCCGCGGCGAAGTTCACCGCCGTGATCCCGCCGCCGCAGAACCGGTCGAGCGTCGTCCCGCTCGCCTTGACGTCATACCCCGCGTCCAGCGCCGCCATCCGCCCGAGATCGCCGCTCTGCTCGCCGCGCTGAGTCGAGGTCGACCAGATGATGTCGTCGACATCGGCGGTATCTAGCTTGTTTCGCTCGGCAATCGCCTTCAGGACGGTCGCGGCGAGATGTTGGGGGTGCATGTGCGCAAGCGCGCCCTTGCCGGTCTTGCCGATACCGCGCGGGGTACGGACGGCGTCGATGATCAGTGCCTCGGCCACATCGCTCTCCTGTTGCACCCGCCGGTTCGGTCGTGGTGCCTGATGCCGGATTGCGTCCGGCTTCGGTACGACGTAACATTCGTTATGGGGAATGGCTTGTCAAGCAGGGTATTGTTGGAAGACGGGGCGGCACCACGCGCAGATCTGGCGCCGCGCGACTGGTTGGAAATCGGCTTGCAGTTGCTGAAGAATGGCGGGCTCCGCGCGCTGAAGCTTCGCGGTCTAGCGCAAGCGCTTGGTGCGTCGACGGGAAGCTTCTATCATCATTTCAAGGACTTCGATGGGTATCATGCGGCGCTCGCAGGATATTTCGTCGAAGCGCATATCGATCCGTTGATCGTCACGCTGTCCGCGTCGGAGCTTCCACCGGTCGAGCGCATTCGCGCATTCGCGGATCATGTTCGCGACCACGACATGGCGCAGCTGGCCTTGGCGATGCGGGCCTGGGCGAAAAGCGACGCGCGGGTGGCCGCGGCGATCCGCGAGCATGACGACACGGTGATGGCGTTCCTCGTCGAGCAACTCGTGGCGCATGGGTTCGAACCTGCCGAAGCGGGGATTCGCAGCTATGCGCTGTTGGCGATCGGCCTCAGTCAGGTCCATGCCGCCGAAGGGATTGAGCGCAGCGTCGTTCGCGAGGGATTGCTGACACTGCTGTGCGAGCGCTAGCGTAGTGGACTGACGCGACTCCGTAAAAAAGCGGAGCGCGAACAAGAGGATGCGGGCATGCAGACGTATGACTACGTAATTATCGGCGCGGGCTCGGCCGGCTGTGTGCTCGCCGCGCGATTGACCGAGGACCCTGATGTGAGCGTGCTGCTGCTCGAGGCGGGCGGTCGCAACGACGGCGTGCTGGTGCGAATGCCCGCGGGCGTCGGCGAACTCATCAAGAGCAAGAATGCGAGCAACTGGGGCTTCTCGACCGAGCCCGAGCCGCATCTCGACGATCGCCGGCTGTGGTGGCCGCGCGGCAAGGGGTTGGGCGGGAGCTCGTCGATCAACGGCATGATCTACACGCGGGGCCATCCGCAGGATTACGACGAGTGGCGGCAGATGGGCTTGCCCGGTTGGTCGTTCGACGACGTGCTGCCGTATTTCAAGCGGCTCGAAGGGCATCATCGCGGCGCGTGCGACCTGCACGGCGGCGGCGGGCCGCTGACGATCTCGGGCGGCGAGTCCGACAGCCCGTTCTACGACGCGCTGGTCGAAGCGGGGCGGCAGGCGGGCTATCCGGTGACTGAAGATTTCAACGGCGCTAGCCAGGAAGGGTTCGGGCGCTACGACCTGACGGTCGCGGACGGGAAGCGCTGGAGCACCGCGGCGGCGTATCTGCGGCCGGTACTGTCGCGGCGAAACCTGACCTGCGTCACGGGCGCGCGGACGACGCGGATCCGGATCGACAAGGGACGTGCGACCGGTGTCGATTACGTGCTCGACAAGGGTGCGCGCGCGGAGAGCGTGACGGCGACGCGCGAGGTTCTGCTGTGCGCGGGGGCGGTGCAGTCGCCGCATATCCTCCAGCTATCGGGGATCGGCGATCCAGATCGGCTGACCGCGGCGGGAGTGGGCGTGGTGCACGCGCTGCCCGGTGTCGGCGAGAATTTGCAGGACCATCTCGACGTCGTGATGAACTGGAAATCGCGCGGGCTGCGGACCGGGTACGCGATGACCAAGGGCGTGGGGATGATCGGGGTCGGGCTCAATTACCTGCTGCGCGGCAAGGGGGCGGGGCGGCAGCAGTTCCTCGAGGCAGGCGCGTTCGTGTCTTCGCGCGAGGGGCTGTCGCGGCCCGACGTGCAGATCCACGCGGTGCTCGCGATCATGCAGGATCACGGCAAGGTCAAGGCGACCGAGGACGGCTTCACGCTGCACCTTTGCCAGTTGCGGCCAGAGAGCCGCGGGCGGATCGGGTTGCGCTCGGCCGATCCGTTCGCGGATCCGGTGATTGCTGCGAACTATCTCGCGACCGCGGAGGATCGGCGAGTGATGCGCGCGTGCGTCGGGATCGGGCGCGACGTGGCACGCCAAGCGGCGCTCGACCCTTACCGTGCGGGGGAATTGTCGCCGGGCGAGGATGTCCAGACCGATGACGAGATCGATGCGTGGGTAAGGCGGACCGCGGAGACGATCTACCATCCGGTGGGGACGTGCAAGATGGGGACCGCAGACGACACGATGGCGGTGGTCGATGCGAGCTTGGCGGTGCGGGGGTTGCAAGGACTGCGGGTGGTCGACGCATCGGTGATGCCGACGCTGATCGGGTCCAACACCAACGCTCCGACGATCATGATCGCGGAGAAGGCGGCGGACATGATCAAGGGGCGGCAACTGGCAAGGGCGGCTTGAGGGCGGTCGGTATTTGCATCCTCCCCCGCCAGGGGGAGGTGGCACCGGAGGTGACGGAGGGGGAGGACACGGAACAGGCGTTTCCTTTCCTCCCCTCCGTCTGGCAAGAGCCAGCCACCTCCCCCTTGCGGGGGAGGATGCGTCTCCTCGTATCCCGCATCCAACCATCCTCACCAACTGCCGTACCCGATGTCTCGGGCCGGGTGGGAAAGGTGAAGACAGCTCTTTAAACCATCACCGCGGCGCCATCCGGATCGCGCCGTCCAGACGCACGTCTTCCCCATTGAAATACCCGCATTCGATCATCGTCAGCGCCAGCGCCGCAAACTCCTCCGGCCGGCCGAGCCTCTTCGGAAACGGCACAGAAGCCGCCAGCGCATCGCGCACCTGCTGCGGCGCGGCCGCCAGCAACGGCGTGTCGAAGATCCCCGGCAGGATCGTGTTCACCCGGATCCCCTCGCTCATCAGGTCGCGCGCGATAGGCAGGGTCATGCCGACCACGCCGGCCTTCGACGCCGAATACGCGGCTTGCCCCATCTGGCCGTCCTCCGCCGCAGCACTCGCGGTGTTGACGATCGCCCCACGCTCGCCGTCCTCGCCCGGCTCCAGCGTCAGCATCCCCGCCGCCGACTTCGCGAGACAACGGAACGTGCCGACGAGGTTGATCTGGATGATCCGATCGAACGCATCGAGCGGAAAATGCTTGATCGAGCCATCCTGCTTCGACCGCCCCGCCGTCTTCGCCGCGTTGCCGGTGCCTGCACAATTGACCAGGATCCGTTCCTGGCCATGCGCCGCGCGCGCCGCCGCGAACCCCGCATCGACACTGTCGTCAGACGTGACATCGACCTTGCAGAACACCCCGCCGATCTCGTCCGCGAGCGCTTCGCCCTTGTCCGCCTGGAGGTCGAAGATCGCCACCTTCACCCCCTTGGCGGCCAGTGCACGCGCCGTGGCGGCGCCCAGGCCCGACGCGCCTCCGGTCACGACGGCAGCAGTGTTTGCGAGGTCCATGCATCTCTCCTGTCAAAGCCCCGAGGTCCGCGCCCCGGTTGCAGAACATTAGTTATGCCGGTATTCGAGGCTTGCCAAGCCGGCATGTCGCTGAGGATCCGACGATGAGCCACGCCATGTTGCAGAACGCCAGCCCGCATTGGCTTCCGCGCCAGCCAAAGGGTGCGCTCGATCATATTCCGGGCAGCAATGGCCTGCCGTTTGTCGGCAACACCTTCAAATTGCTGGCCGATCCGATCGCGTTTAGCGAGGGTATGGCCGCACGATACGGCCCGATCTATCGCAATCGCGCACTCGGCGGCACCGGCGTGAACTTGCTCGGACCCGACGCGAACGAACTGGTGCTGTTCGATCGCGACAAGATCTTCTCGTCCGAACAGGGCTGGGGCCCGCTCCTCAACATGCTGTTCCCGCGCGGCCTGATGCTGATGGATTTCGACAAGCATCGCGCCGACCGGAAGGCGTTGTCGGTTGCGTTCAAGCCCGAGCCGATGCGGCATTATGCGACTGAGCTAGATGCCGGGATCGAGGCCGCGATCGGCGGCTGGGCCGGACAGACCTTGCGCTTCTACGACGTGGTGAAGAAGCTCACGCTCGATCTCGCCGCGACCAGCTTCCTCGGCGTGCCGCTCGGCGCGGAGGCGGACCGGATCAACCAGGCGTTCGTCGACGAGGTGCAGGCGAGCGTCTCGCCGATCCGCAAACCCTGGCCCGGTACGCAGATGCGCAAGGGCGTGAAGGCGCGCGCGTATCTGGTCGACTTTTTCGAGCGCGAGATTCCCGCGCGCCGGACCGGAAACGGCCAGGATTTCTTCTCGCAGTTCTGCCGCGCGACCGATGACGACGGCGCGCCGCTGACCGCGCTGGCGATCGCCGACCACATGAACTTCCTGATGATGGCGGCGCACGACACGATCACGTCCTCCGCGACCAGCCTGGTGATGCTGCTCGCGCGCAACCCGGATTGGCAGGAGCGGCTACGCGAAGAGGTCGTCGCGCTCGACCCGGATGTGCCGCTGACCGAGCAACTCGATCGCCTGATCCTCACCGAATACGCGTTCAAGGAATCGCTGCGGATGATGCCGCCGGTCCCGTCGATCCCGCGGCGTGCGCTCAAGGATTTCAGCTTCGGCGGGTTCGATATCCCGGCGGGCACGAGCGTCAACACTGCCATCACCTATACGCACCGGATGGCGGAGCACTGGCCCGATCCCGACAAGTTCGACCCGCTCCGCTTCACGCCCGAAGCGTCGAAGGGCCGCCACCGGTTCGCCTGGGTCCCGTTCGGCGGCGGCGCACACATGTGCATCGGCTTGCACTTCGCGACGATGCAGATGCGACTGCTGATCGCGCACCTGCTCACGCGCTACCGGATCGAGGCGGCAGCGGACAGCGGCGACGCGTGGCAGGTCTTCCCAATCCCGCGCCCGAAGGATGGTTTGCCGGTGACGTTCGTACCGCTTGCCACCCCGCAATAGTGTGTCATCCTCGCGCGGTTCATTCGAAGGAGCCGTTCGTTGCGCTTGACCCTTGCTCTCCTCCTGCTCGCGGCGACGCCGGCCTTTGCCCAGCAACAACCGGCCGCACCAATACCCGACGGCCCGACGCGCAGCTTCACCGGCAGCGACCTGTTCGGCCTGACGATCGCGGCCGACCCGCAGATCAGCCCGGACGGCAAGACGATCGTCTATGTCCGCCGCACCGGCGACGTGATGACCGACAAGATGCAGTCCTCGCTCTGGCTGATCGACGTCGCGAGCGGTCGCCAGACACCGTTCGCGACCGACGGCAGCAGCCCGCGCTGGTCGCCCGATGGTATGCGCATCGCCTATGCCGCGCGCGACGGCGAGGGATCGCAGCTGTTCGTCCGCTGGATCGGCGGCACGCAGAGTGCACGGGTCACGAGCTTCCCCGGCGACCCGCAGGCGCTCGCCTGGTCGCCGGACGGGACCAGGCTCGCCTACATCGCGACGGTAGCAGGCGAGGGGACCAAGCTCGGCACGCAGCCGCCCAAGCCCGAGGGCGCGAAATGGGCCGAGCCGCTGACGATCATCGACCGGGTCAACTACCGCAACGACGGGCCGGGCTATGTGAAGCCGGGCTACGACCATCTCTTCGTGGTCGGTGCCGACGGCGGAGCGGCTCGGCAGCTCACATACGGCAAGTTCGACGATGGCGGCCCGCTGTCATGGACGCCCGACGGCCGCAGAATCGTCTTCGCCGCGATCCGTGGCCCCGCCGCCAACCGCCAGGTGATGAACTCCGACGTGATCGCGGTCGATGCGATGAGCGGCACGATGCGGATGTTGACCACGCGCGACGGCCCCGATGCGCAGCCGCGCGTATCGCCAGACGGCAGCAAGATCGCGTGGCTCGGTTTCGACGACAAGCGCCGCAGCTACGAGAACACGCAGCTCTATGTCGGCGACCGCGACGCCGCCTCGCCGCGCTCGCTCACCGCCACGCTCGACCGGGCGATCGAGGACGCGGTGTGGTCCGCCGACGGTCGCAGCCTGTACGCGAGCTACGACGATCACGGCCAGCGCCGCGTCGCGCGCGTCGGGATCGATGGCCGCGTCACGCCGCTGATCGACAACGTCGCGGGCGGCGGGCTCGACCGGCCGTATACCGGCGGCGAGTTCTCGGTCTCGATGGGCGGCACGATCGCCTATACCGGCGGCGATGCGAGCACGCCTGCCGACGTCTGGGTGCTGGCGGGCGGGAAGCCGCGCCGCCTAACGACGCTCAACGCGGTGCTGACCGGATCGAAGGCGCTCGCACAGGTCCGGAAGATCGCGGTGACCGCGCCCGATGGTCGCCCGATCGACGCATGGCTCGCGACCCCGCCGAGCCGTGTCGCCGGTCAACGCGTACCGCTGATCCTCGAAATCCACGGCGGTCCGAACGCCGCGTACGGCCCCGGTTTCGCCACCGACATGCAGCTGTACGCCGCCGCCGGGTACGCCGTGCTCTGGACCAACCCGCGCGGCTCGACCTCCTATGGGGCCGAATTCGCCAACCTGATCGACAAGACCTACCCCGCCGCCGATTACGACGACCTGATCGCCTCGGTCGACGCGGCGATCAAGGACGGCACCGCCGACCCGGACAATCTGTTCGTGACCGGCGGATCGGGCGGCGGGCTGCTGACCGCGTGGATCGTCGGCAAGACTGACCGGTTCAAGGCCGCTGCGACGCAGAAGCCGGTAATCAACTGGATCAGCGAGGCGCTGACGATGGACAACACGCTGTTCACCTCGCGCTACTGGTTCACCAAGCTGCCGTGGGAAGATCCGATGAGCTATTGGAACCGCTCGCCGCTCAGCCTGGTCGGCAACGTCAAGACGCCGACGCTGGTCGTGGTCGGCGGCGACGATTACCGGACGCCGGTCAGCGAATCCGAGCAATATTACGCGGCGCTTCAGATCCGCGGCGTGCCGACCGCGCTCGTGAAGGTGCCGGGCGCGAGCCACGGTGGCCTCGCCGCTCGCCCGTCGCAATCCGCGGCGAAAGCGTCGGCGATCATCGCCTGGTTCGATCGATACCGGAAGCCCGCAGTCGCGACCGGAGCAGCACAGTGACGGCGCGGTACATGATGCTCGCCGGCGTCGCGCTGGTCTCGACCGCGGCGGTTGCGCAGGTCCAGCCGCCGCGCGTCGCGAAGAAGCCGTTCCAGGTGACGTCGCCCAACGGTGCGCGCGAGGACGATTACTTCTGGCTGCGCGACGACACGCGGAAGAATCCCGAGATGCTCGCCTATCTCGCCGCCGAGAACGCCTATGCCGACGCGCAACTCGCGTCGCTGAAGCCGCTCCAGGCCAAGCTGTACGAAGAGACCGTCTCGCACATCAAGCAGGACGACAGCTCGGTGCCGTATCCGAAGAACGGCTATTATTACGGCTCGCGGTTCCAGACCGGCGCGGATTACCCGATCCTCGAACGCCGCAAGGGCAGCCGTACCGCGCCCGCCGAAACGCTGTTCGACGAGCCGGCGATGGCGAAGGGCCACAGCTTCTTCGCGCTGAGCGACTGGGCAGTGAGCCCCGACAACCGCCGCGTCGCCTGGGCCGAAGACACCGTCGGCCGTCGCCAGTATGTCCTCAAGGTAAAGGACCTAGCGACCGGCGCGACGATCGCCGACACGCTCTCGAACATCGAGCCGAACGTGGTCTGGGCGGACGACAACAAGACCGTGCTGTACGTCGAGAAAGACCCGGTCACGCTACGCGGCTACCGCGTGAAGGCGCATGTCCTCGGCACGCCCGTCGCCAGCGACCGGTTGCTGTACGAGGAGAAGGACGACACCTATTCGATGGGCGTCGCGCGCACCGCCGACGACAAGTTCGTCTGCATCGGCGTGAGCAGCACGGTCAGCGACGAGCAGCGCTGCGCCCCCGCCGCCGCCCCGACCAGCTTCACGATCGTCGCACCGCGTGCGCGCGAGTTCCGCTACAGCGCGGATCACATTGGCAACCGCTGGATCATCCGCACCAACAAGGCAGCGAAGAACTACAAGCTGGTGACCGTCGCCGACGCCGATCTGGCCAAAGGCACGGCGGCGTGGCGCGACCTGACGCCAGCCAGCGACACCGTCTTCATCGAAGGCTTCAAACCGTTCGACGGCTTCGTCGCGATCGACCAGCGCGAAGGCGGCAATCGCATGATCCGCGTGCTGAACGACGCGGGCAAGTCGACGCCCGTGACCGCCGACGAGCCCGCCTATCGCATGTCGTTCGACGTCAACGAGGAGACCGCGACGCCGTGGGTCCGCTACACCTATGGTTCGCTCGTGACGCCGACCACGACCTACGAGGTCAACGCGAAAACCGGCGAGCGTCGCGTGCTGAAGGTCGCACCGGTGCCAGGCTACGACCCTGCGAAATACGTCACCGAACGCGTCTGGGCGCCGGCGCGTGACGGCACGCGGATCCCCGTGTCGCTGGTATACGCCAAGGGAACCAAGCGAGACGGCACCGCGCCGCTCTTCCAATACGCCTATGGCAGCTATGGGATATCCAGCGACCCGGCAGTCGACCCCGGTCGCATCGGCCTGCTCGATCGCGGCGTGATCTACGCGATCGCGCATATCCGCGGCGGGCAGGAGATGGGGCGCGGCTGGTATGACGACGGGCATCTGCTCAACAAGAAGAACAGCTTCACCGACTTCATCGACGTCACCCGCTATCTCGTCGCACAGAAATACGCCGCCAAGGACCGCGTCGCGGCGATGGGCGGCAGCGCGGGCGGGCTGCTGATGGGCGGTGTCGCGAACATGGCGCCAGCCGACTATAAGCTGATCATCGCGCAGGTGCCGTTCGTCGACGTGGTGACGACGATGCTCGACGCGTCGATCCCGCTGACGACGTTCGAGTATGACGAATGGGGCAACCCCGCGCAGAAGGCGTCGTACGACTATATGCTGAGCTATTCGCCGTACGACAACGTCAAGGCGAAGGCGTATCCGGCGCTCTATGTCGGCACCGGACTGTGGGACAGCCAGGTGCAATATTACGAGCCGACCAAATGGGTCGCTAAGCTCCGCGAACTGAAGACCGACAAGAACCCGCTGCTGTTCCGCGTCAACATGGAGGCAGGGCATGGCGGCAAGTCCGGGCGGTTCGAACGCTATCGGCAAAATTCGGAATGGCAGGCGTTCATGCTGCAACAGCTTGGTGTCGCGAAGTAGCGCGACCGTTGGCACGCGACCCGAAGCAGGGTACCGAACACGCGGGACGCGGCTTCCAGCCGTTTCCCGTGATCGCGTCGGTGCCCGGAAGGGCTTGATTGGGAATGCGGTGCGGACGGTTCGCCGTCCCATGCCGCGGCTGTCCCTGCAACTGTAAGCGGCGAGCGAGACGCACGAGCCCTTTTCGCGAGGGCAGCCACTGGGTGAAAACCTGGGAAGGCGTGCATCGAGCAGCGACCCGCGAGCCAGGAGACCTGCCGGCGTCTGGTCGCTCTTGTCCCGGTCCAGGGGGTGGCCGAGGCACGGTGAACGCCGCCTGCGTGACACTGGCTGAGCGACGACCATGTGGCGGGGGCCGCATCGGTGTCGTGCGTCGGCCGCTCATGGCGTCCGGTCGTCGCATGGCCCGGCCGTTTTCGGCAGGCCCCGGTCCTCGTCGGACGCTGCGGGGTTTGTGCATGACGACTTTGACGATGGAACGACCGACGCGGGTTTCGACCCGAAAGCGCATCGGTTGGATGTTCGCAGGCCTGGTCGCGGCCAACATCGCCGCGTGGTGCTGGGCGTTCTCGCTGTTCCACGCGCAACCGCTGATGCTGGGCACGGCGCTGCTCGCCTGGGGCCTCGGCCTGCGCCACGCGGTCGACGCAGACCACATTGCGGCGATCGACAATGTGACGCGCAAGCTGATGCAGGACGGCCAGCGCCCGATCGCGGTCGGCTTCTGGTTCGCGATCGGCCATTCGGGGATCGTGCTCATCGCGGCGGTCGCGATCGCACTGACCGCCAATGCGCTGTCGCAGTTCGAGGCATTCAAGCAGGTAGGCGGGGTGGTCGCGACCGTCATCTCCGCTGTGTTCCTGTTCACGATCGCCGCGATGAACCTGATCATCCTCCGCTCGGTCTGGCGCACCTTCGGCCATGTCCGCGGCGGCGGCACCTATGTCGAGGAGGACCTCGACCTCCTCCTCGGCAACCGCGGCCTGCTCGCACGTCTGTTCCGCCCGATGTTCCGGCTGGTCACGCGGAGCTGGCACATGGCGCCGCTCGGCTTCCTGTTCGGACTCGGTTTCGACACGGCGACGGAGGTCGCGATCCTTGGCCTCTCAGCGAGCCAGGCCGCCGACGGTCTCTCGATCGGTGTCGTCCTAGTCCTCCCCGTGCTGTTCGCGACCGGCATGGCGCTGGTCGACACCGCGGACGGCGTCGTTATGCTTGGTGCCTATGAATGGGCGTTCGTGAAGCCGATCCGTAAGCTCTACTACAACATAACCATCACCTTGATCTCCGCGATCGTCGCGATCGCAATCGGCGGGATCGAGACGCTCGCGCTGCTCGGATCGAAGCTCGGCTTCACCGGCGGCATATGGGACGTTGCAACGGCACTCGGCGAGAACTTCAATGGCCTCGGCTTTGCGATCATCGGCCTGTTCGTGCTCTGCTGGGTGCTGAGCTTCGCAATCTACCGCTGGAAACGCTTCGACGAGATCGAAGTCGTGCACGGATAAGCTAGCTCCTCTGTTCCCCAAGCTCGACGCGCTCTCGATCCTCCCCCGCCAGGGGGAGGTGGCGCGAAGCGACGGAGGGGGAGGACGACGATCACGTTTGTTCCGTGTCCTCCCCCTCCGTCTGGCAAGTGCCAGCCACCTCCCCCTCGCGGGGGAGCATCGAAAACTACCGATATGCGAATTGGCAGTCCCGCCAAACTGCTCTAACCCACCCCCGAGGCTCGGTTTCACCGAACCTCACAGATCGCGCCGGTGCCCTTCGGGGCTTGAATGGGAATGCGGTGCGGGAGTTCCTCCCAATGCCGCGGCTGTCCCTGCAACTGTAAGCGGTGAGCGAGACGCACACGCCCTTCACGAGAAGGGCAGCCACTGGGGAAACCTGGGAAGGCGTACGTCGAGCCTCGACCCGCGAGCCAGGAGACCTGCCAGCGCATATGGTCGCTCTTGCTACGATCCAGGGGATGGTCGCGGCACGGTACTCCGTCTGAGCGACGAACGCGTGCGGCCCTATGGTCGTGCGTGCGTGTGCTCGCAGGAGAATACCAATGCCCGATCTTTCAAAGGTCCCCGTCACCATCGTCACCGGCTTTCTCGGAGCCGGCAAGACCACGCTCATCAGCCACCTGATCCGCAACGCGAACGGCCGCCGTCTCGCCGTCGTCGTCAACGAATTCGGCACGCTCGGTATCGACGGCGACATCCTCAAGGGCTGTGCGATCCCCGATTGCCCGGCGGAGAACGTGATCGAGCTGGCGAACGGCTGCATCTGCTGCACGGTGGCGGATGATTTCATCCCGACCGTGGAGGCGCTCCTCGCGCTCGACCCGCGCCCCGATCACATCCTGATCGAGACCTCCGGCCTCGCGCTGCCCAAGCCGCTGCTCAAGGCGTTCGACTGGCCAGCGATCCGCTCGCGCATCACCGTCGACGGCGTCATCGCGCTCGCCGATGCCGAAGCAGTCGCCGCCGGTCGCTTCGCGCCAGATGTCGCTGCGCTCGACGCCCAACGCGCCGCCGACCCCAGCGTCGATCACGAGACGCCCTTGTCTGAGGTATTCGAGGACCAGCTCGCCTGCGCCGATATCGTGCTGCTGACCAAGGTCGATCTCGCCGGCCCCAAAGGCGTCGCCAAGGCACGCGCGGTGATCGCCGCCGAATCCGCACGGCCGCTCCCGGTGATCGACCTGACCGACGGTATCATCGATCCGCGCGTGATCCTGGGCCTTAACGCCGCCGCCGAGGACGATATCGCCAGCCGCCCGTCGCATCACGACGGCGAGGACGATCACGAGCATGACGATTTCGACAGCGTCGTCGTCGAGCTTGGCGAGATCGCCGACCCCGCCGACCTGACCGCGAAGATCGAGGCGCTCGCCCGCAGCGCCGACATCCTCCGCGTAAAGGGGTACGCCGCCGTCACCGGCAAGCCGATGCGCCTGCTCGTCCAGGCGGTCGGCGCGCGCGTCCGTACGCAGTACGATCGCCCATGGCGCGCCGGCGAACCGCGCCGCACGCAATTGGTGGTCATCGCCGAGCACGACCGGATCGACGAGGCCCGCATCAAGGCCGCGCTGGACGGCTGAGGCGCACGATGCACGTCGTCTTCCGCGAGACCCACGGGCTGGAGGAAAGCGCGGTCCCGCAGGACCTCGCCCAATCCCCCGCGGACCTCGTCGTCCTGTCCTTCTCCGACGGTGACCTCGGCGCGTTCGCCGCGGGCTGGAAACGTGCGGATGCGGCCGGTAGCCGATTGCCCTCGCTACGCCTCGCGAACCTGACCGCGCTCCAGCACCCGCTCTCGGTCGACACCTACATCGAACAGACGTTGGCGGGCGCGAAGGGCATCCTGATCCGGCTGATCGGCGGGCGCTCCTACTGGAGTTACGGCCTGCAACAGGTCGAAAACCTCGCGCGCGAGAACGGCATCGCGCTAGCCGTCCTCGCCGCAGACGGCCGCATCGACACACGCCTCGACGCCGCATCGACGATCCCGCTCTCGACGCTCCGCCGCCTGGCCCATCTCTGCGACACCGGCGGCGCAGTCGCAGCGCAGGCTGCCTTAGCTCAGTTCGCGCTCGCATCAGGCTGCTACGCTGGCCCCGTCACCGGCGTCCGCGCGATCGCGGACGTTGGCGGCTGGCAACCGCACGACGGCGTTACCTGTCCGGCCGCGTTCGATTTGAACGCGACACGCCCCCGCATCCTGATCGTCTTCTACCGCTCGTACCTGACCGCCGCCGACCTTCACCCGATCGAAGCGCTTCACGCTGAGCTAACCGCGCGAGGGTTCGACGTCATCGGCCTCTTCGCACCCTCGCTGAAAGCTCCCGACGCAGCCGGCTGGCTGAGCCGCTGGGTCACGGCGCTCACGCCGGCGGCGATCGTCAACGCCACGGCCTTCTCCGCACGAGGCGCCACCGACGCCACGCCTCTCGACGGCGCGGACGTCCCAGTATTCCAGATCGCGCTAGCCACCTCCGACCGCGCCGCCTGGGCCGGCGCCACCCGAGGCCTGTCGCCCGCCGACCTGGCGATGCACGTCGTCCTCCCCGAGGTGGACGGCCGCCTCTTCGCCGGCGTCGCCAGCTTCAAGGAAGCCGCCGCGCGAGACGGCGACCTGGAATACACCCGCCGCGAACACCGCGCCGACCCAGCACGAATCGCCGCCATCGCCGCGCGCATCGAAGCGTGGACAAACCTCGCCAGCAAACCCGTCGCCGACCACCGCATCGCGATCATCCTCTCGACCTACCCCGGCAAGGCATACCAGATGGCGCACGCCGTCGGCCTCGACGCACTCGCCTCCACGCAAGCGATCCTCGAAGACCTCACCGAGGCCGGCTACGCGATCACGCCCGACGCAACTGATCTCGCTACCTCACGCATCCACTGGCCGCTCGCGCAGTACCGCAAAGCCCTCGCGCATCTCCCCGAAGCGCTCCGCGACGACCTCCATGAAACCTGGGGCGAACCCACCGAAGACTTCGCCTTCACAGCGATCGACCGGGGCGGGGCGCTCGTCGCCCTCCAACCCGAACGCGGCCGCACAGAGCAACGCGCGGAGGAATATCACGACCTCTCGCGCTGCCCCTGCCATGCCTATGTCGCCTTCTACCTCTGGCTTCACGCACGAGGCACCGATGCGCTGGTGCATGTCGGGGCGCATGGCACGCTCGAATGGCTCCCCGGCAAGTCGGTCGCGCTGTCCGACGCCTGCTGGCCCGAGGCGCTGACCGGTGCAATGCCCGTCATCTACCCGTTCATCGTCAACGATCCCGGCGAAGCGGCCCAAGCCAAGCGTCGCATTGGCGCGGTCACGCTCGGCCACGTCCCGCCGCCGCTCGAACGCACGCGCACCGGCGCCGGCCTTGGTCGCCTCGAAGCGCTGCTTGACGAATTCTCCAACGCCGACGGACTCGATCCAGCCCGCCGCGACCGCCTGCAACGGGACATCCGCGACGAAGCCACCGCCACCGGCCTCGCCGCGACGCTGGGCCTTGACGACGCACAGTCCCAAGCCGAAGCGATCACCCGCATCGACACGTTCGTCTGCGACGTGAAGGAAAGCCAATTTGGCGACGGCCTCCACATCTACGGCCGCGGCGAGCAAGGCGATGCCGAACGCGCCGGTCTCCTGTCGGCGCTCCATGGCAAGCGCGTCGCGTCCGGCCCGTCCGGCTCGCCGTGGCGAGGCCGCGCCGACGTCCTCCCGACCGGCCGCAACCTCTACACGACCGACCCGCGCGCGGTCCCGTCTCGCGCTGCCCATACCCAAGGCGTGAAGCTCGCCGACGAACTCGTCCGACGCCATTTGCAGGACCACGGCGACTACCCGCGCAACCTCGTCGTCGACCTCTGGGCCTCGGCGACGATGCGCACCGCGGGCGAGGAGTTCGCGATGGCACTCCACCTGCTCGGCGCGGAACCGGTATGGGACATGCAATCCGACCGCGTGACGGGCGTCGAGATCCTCCCGCTCGCCAACTTCGACCGGCCCCGCATCGACGTCACCCTGCGCGTATCCGGCCTGTTCCGCGACGCCTTCCCGACGCTCTGCACGATGTTCGGCCAGACGGTTCGAGCCTTAGGCGCACGCGACGAACCGGCCGATTGGAACCCGTTCGTCGGCAAGCCAGTCACCGCGCGCGTCTACGGCCCCGAACCCGGCCGCTACGGCCTGAGCATGGGCGATGCCGCCGAGACCTACACGCCGGAAGCGCGCCTGACCGCCGGCCAAGCGTGGCTCTCCGCCTCCAGCCACGCGCTCGACGCCGATGTGGAAGGGGGCCAGGACACGTTCGACCCCGCCGGCATCCGCGACCGCGTCGCCGCCGCCGACGCCTTCGTCCACGTCCAGGACCTCCCCGAAACCGACCTTCTCCTCGCCGCGGATTACGCCGCACACGAAGCCGGCTTTGCCGCCGCGCAATCGGTCGCAGGGGGCGGCGCCACGCTCTACCATCTCGACGCACGCGATCCGAACAAGGCCAAGGCCCGCCCGCTAAACGAGGAGATCGCCCGCGTCGTCCACGCCCGCGCGGCAAATCCGGCCTGGGTCGACGGCATGATGCGCCACGGCTTCCGCGGCGGTGCGGAGATCGCCGCGACGCTCGACCATCTCGGCGCCTTCGCGCATCTCGCCAGCGCAGTCCGTCCCGAACTGATCGACCTCTATTACGACGCGACGCTGGGCCGCGACGACGTCCACGCCTTCCTTGCCGAAGCCAACCCCGGCGCACTCGCGGCGATGCAGGCGCGTTTTGCCGCGCTCCACGCAGCCGACCTGTGGCCGACCCGCCGCAATTCGATCCTCGCGAGCCTGGACCTGCCGGCATGAGCGCATTTGTCAAAGGCTGGTGCCCCAACGCATGGCGCCCGATGATGGCCGGCGACGGCCTGCTGGTCCGAATCCGCCCACCGCTCGGTCGCGTGACGCGCGAGCAAACACTCAGCCTGTGCGACGCGGCGGCGACGCACGGCAACGGCCTGATCGACTGTACCAGCCGCGCGAACCTCCAGATCCGCGGCGTCCGCGAGGATAGCTGGCGTCCATTGATCGACACACTACTCGATCTCGGCCTCATCGATCCCGATCCGATCCGGGAAGCGCGCGCGAACATTCTCGTCGCACCGGAATGGCGAATAGGTGACGACACCCACCGCATCGCCGAACACTTGCGCGCGCGCCTGGCGGACTTGCCCGAACTTCCCGGCAAGGTCGGCTTCGCGATCGACGCCGGCGTAGCGCCGGTGTTGCAAGACGCCCCCGCCGACTTCCGTATCGAGCGCGCTGAGTCTGGAGCGCTTATCCTGCGCGCGGACGGCGGGACCTTTGGCACGCCGGTATCGCCCGGCACCGAAGCCGACCGGTTGATCGCACTCGCGCACTGGTTCGTCGACAGCGGCGGCACCGCCAGCGGCCGCATGGTACGCCACAGCGCCACACTTCCGGATTGGGCAGCCCCAACAACCCCTCCAGCCGCAAGCGCGCCACCACTTCGCATCGGAAAGCATTCCCTCGGACTCGCGCTAGGCCTCCCATTCGGTCGGATCACAGCGCGCGCGCTGGCACGCTACGTCGACACCGAGCAAGCAATTCAAGCGATCCGCATTACCCCTTGGCATATCGCAATCTGCGAAGCCGACGCGGCGCTTCGCGTTGAGCCCGACCCAATCGACTTCATCACCGACTCCGCCTCGCCAACGCTTCATGTCGACGCCTGCGTCGGCGCGCCAGCCTGTCCGCAGGGCAGTGTCGAGACGCGCGCGCTCGCCCTACGCCTCGCCCCTCACGTCACCGGCCGCCTCCACGTCTCCGGCTGCGCCAAGGGATGCGCCCGCGCCGCCCCCGCCGACGTCACGCTCACCGGTCGCGAAGGCCGCTACGACCTCTCCTTCGACGCGCGCGCCGGCGCACCACCCTCCCGCGCAGGCCTCGACGCCGCGCAAATCCTCGCCCATTTCGGAGCCGCCTGAATGCCGTACGCCTATGAAACCGACGGCGCGGCGATCTACCGCCAGTCCTTCGCGATGATCCGCGCGGAGGCCGATCTCGCGCGGTTCTCGCCAGAGGAAGAGCCCGTCGCCGTCCGCATGATCCACGCCGCCGGGCTCGTCGGCCTAGCCGAGCACATCCGCTTCACGCCAACGTTCGCCAGCGAAGCCCGGCGCGCGCTGCAAGCCGGCGCCCCGATCCTGTGCGACGCCCGCATGGTCACCGAAGGCATCACGAAGGCCAGATTGCCCGCCGACAACCGCATCGTCTGCACGCTTCATGCCGCCGAAACGCCCGAACTCGCGCGGACGATGGGCAATACCAGATCCGCCGCCGCGCTCGAACTTTGGCGCCCACATCTCGCCGGCGCCGTCGTCGCGATCGGGAATGCGCCGACCGCGTTGTTCCACCTGCTCAACATGCTCGAAGACCCCGACTGCCCGCGTCCCGCGGCGATCATCGGCTGCCCGGTCGGCTTCGTCGGCGCGGTCGAATCCAAGGCGGCGCTATGGGCCGATCAGCCCGTGCCTTGCGTCGTCGTCGAGGGTCGGATGGGCGGCAGCGCGATCACCGTCGCCGCGATCAACGCGCTAGCGAGCGGCACCGAATGATACCGTTGCGAACTGGGGGCACGATCCACGGCGTCGGCTTGGGCCCCGGCGCGCAGGACCTGATGAGCGTTCGGTCGGACCGCCTCGTCCGCGACGCGCGCCACATCGCCTATTTCCGCAAGGCCGGTCGCCCCGGCCAGGCGCGAAAGATCGTCGAGGGCATGCTCCGCGACGACGTGATCGAGTTCCCGATGGAATACCCCGTCACCACCGAGATCCCGGTCTCGGACCCCCGCTACAACGACCAGCTCTGCGCCTTCTACGCCACCTGTATCGAGCACCTCGCCGCCCTGACGCGCACCGGCGAAGACGTGGTCGTGCTCTGCGAAGGCGACCCGTTCTTCTACGGCTCGTTCATGCACCTCTACACGCGCCTCCAGACGATCGCGCCCGTGCAGGTCGTCCCCGGCATCACCGGCATGTCCGGCGCATGGACCGCCAGCGGCGCGCCGATAACCTGGGGCGACGACGTCCTGACGGTCCTGATGGGCACGCTCCCCGAAGACGATCTCGTCCGCCGCATCCGCGACACCGACGCGTTGGTGGTGATGAAGATCGGCCGCCACCTCGCCAAGCTCCGCCGCGCCGTCGCCGCTGCGGGGCGCGAGACCGAAGCATGGCTGGTGGAGTACGCAGCGATGGCCGATCAGCGCGTGACGCGACTATGCGACGCGGAGGCGATCACGCCGTATTTCTCGATCCTGCTGATCCACGGCCAAGGACGCCGTCCGTGACCGGCTGGCTGGCGATCGCAGGCCTGGGCCCCGGCAACGACGCACTCGTAACCCCGGAGGTCACCGCCGCGCTCGCCGAAGCGACCGACGTCATCGGCTACATCCCCTATGTCGCGCGCATCGCCCCTCGCGAAGGCCTGACGCTCCATCCGACCGACAACCGCGTCGAACTCGACCGTGCCACGCACGCGCTACAACTCGCGGCGAAAGGCCACCGCGTCGTGGTGGTCTCGTCCGGCGACCCCGGCGTGTTCGCAATGGCGGCCGCGGTGTTCGAGGCGCTCGAAGCCGGTCCGCTAGAATGGCGAGACCTCTATATCCGTGTTCTTCCTGGCATCACCGCCATGCTCGCCGCGAGCGCACGAGCCGGCGCGCCGCTCGGCCATGATTTCTGCGCGATCAACCTGTCGGACAATCTGAAACCCTGGGCCGCGATCGAACGCCGCGTGCGCCTCGCCGCCGAAGCCGACTTCGCGATCGCCTTCTACAATCCGCGATCGAAAGCCCGCCCCGACGCACTGATCCGCATCTTCGAGCTCCTTCGCGAAACCTGCCAGGACGACCGCCCAGTGCTGTTCGCGCGCGCCGTCACCACCCCCGAAGAAACCCTCCGCATCGTGCCCCTGACCGAAGCTCGCGCGGACATGGCGGACATGCGGACGATGATCATCATCGGCTCCAGCCTTACGCGCGTTATCGAGCGCCCGGTGGGACCGATCCTCTACACCCCCCGGTCGGCGCCATGATCGAGCCAGCGCATCACATCCGCGACCGCGTGCACCTCGCGTCGAGCGGGCAGGGCAGGCCGATCGATCATGATCACCGTGAGCCCAAGCGCGCGCGCCGCATGCAGTTTGGCCGACGCCCCCGTGCCGCCGGCATTCTTGCAGACCACGACTTCGATGCGGCGCGACGCCATCAACCGTCGATCGCCCTCGACATCGAACGGCCCACGGTCGACCACGAGATGATGACGCGGCAACCCCGGCGGCTGGTCGGGCACATCGACGAACCGCAGCAGATAGTCGTGCTGCGGTTGCTCCGCGAACGCGTCGACATGCATCCGCCCGAGCGCCAGCATGACGCGCCGCGACGGCCCGCCCAGCGCCGCAACAGCAGCGTCGATATCGGCCACGCGCGTCCATCGATCGCCAGCGACCGGCAACCAAGCCGGCCGCGTCAGTGCAATATGCGCGACACCGGCGCGCTCCGCCGCGATGACCGCGTTCGCGCTCATCCGGGCCGCGAACGGGTGCGTCGCGTCTACCATATGCGTCACGCCCTCCTCGCGCAGATACGCGACCAGCCCGTCGACGCCGCCAAACCCGCCGATGCGCACCGGGATCGGTTGCGCTTTCGGTTCGGCAACGCGTCCGGCATAGCTGAGCACCGCATCGTCGCCGCGCGAGGCCAGCGCCGCGGCGAGCGCGCTGGCCTCGGTCGTGCCGCCCAGCACCAGGATGTTCGACATGGCTGACACTCCCTGGCTGACGATCATCGGTATAGGCGAAGACGGCGTGGATGGCCTGTCCGCTGCGGCGCAGGCCGCATTGGCACAAGCCGAGCTGGTGACCGGCGCCACCCGCCACCTCGCGTTGCTCCCGGACCTTAAGAGCGCGGTCGAACCCTGGCCAGTCCCGTTCGGCGACGGTGTCACTCGGCTGCTCGCGCACCGTGGCAAGCGCGTCGCGATGCTCGTATCCGGCGATCCGTTCTGGTTCGGCGCGGCTACGTCGATCACGCGTCACCTCGATCCCGGCGAATGGGTAGCGCACCCCGCGCCCTCGACATTTGGTCTCGCCGCCTCCCGCCTCGGCTGGCCAATCGAGGAAACCAGCTGCCTGGGTCTCCACGCCGCACCTTTTACCCGCCTCCGCCGGCACATAGTCCCGGATTGTCGCGCGATCGTGCTGGTCCGCGACGGCGCAGCGGTTGCCGAATTGGCACGGTATCTCTCCGACCTCGGCTTCGGGCAATCGCGCCTGCACATTCTCGAAGCGCTCGGCGGCCCCCGCGAGCGTGTTCGCGACATCGCGGCAGCCGACCTCGATGATGACGACATCGTGCATCCCGTCGCGGTTGGGATCGTCTTCGCGGGGCAGGGCAAGGTTCTGCCTTACGCGTCCGGCCTGCCGGACACATGGTTCGATCATGACGGCCAGCTTACCAAACGCCCGGTTCGCGCGCTGACGCTGTCCGCGCTCGCCCCAAGGCCCGGCGAGACGCTGTGGGACATCGGCGCGGGCTCTGGCTCGATCGGCATCGAGTGGTTGCTCGCTCATCCGTCGACGCATGCCACCGCATTCGAAGCCGACCCCCTCCGCGCCGGCCGAGCCGAGAATAACGCCGCAGCCCTGGGCGTCGATCGACTACGTGTAATCCGGGGTCGTGCACCGGAGGCTCTCGAAGGTCACGCCGCACCGAATGCTGTCTTCGTCGGCGGTGGGCTCTCCGAAGCCTTGCTCGAAACATTGTGGGCCAAGCTGCCGATTGGCGCACGCCTGGTCGCAAACGCAGTGACGCTCGAATCCGAGGCGTTGTTGTCGCGCTGGCATGGATTGAAGGGCGGCATCCTGCTGCGCCTCGAACTGTCGGAAGCCACCCCGCTCGGCACACGACGCGGCTGGCGCGCGAGCTACCCGGTCGTCCAATGGAGCGTCACGCTGTGATCGTCGCCGGCTTCGGGTTCCGCGCGGATGCCACGCTGGCATCGCTGCAAGATGCGCTTGCCAGCGCGCAGCACGGCCAGGCGCAAGTCACGCGGCTTGCCACTCCTCGCGACAAGGCTCCGCTGGTCGAACGGCTTGCCGAAGCGCTGGATCTGCTCCTGGTCGCTATCGACCCAGATGCGCTACGCGCTGCACAAACGGCCACGAAGTCGGCTTTTAGCCTGAAGATACGCCAGACTGGCAGCGTCGCCGAAGCTTGCGCACTCGCTGCGGCAGGACCCGGCGCGCGGTTGCTGACACCGCGCCACATTTCCCACGACCGCATGGCGACGTGCGCCATCGCAGAAGGATCCGCATGACCGTCCACTTCATCGGCGCAGGCCCAGGCGCGCCCGACCTGCTTACACTCCGCGGGCGCGACCGGATCGCCGGATCGCCCGTATGTCTCTACGCGGGCTCGCTTATTCCTGCGGCGATGCTCGATCATTGTCCGCCCGGCGTACGCATCGTCAACACCGCGCCCTTGTCGCTCGACGAGATCATCGCCGAGATCCAGACGGCGCACGACGCCGGCCAAGACGTCGCCCGGCTCCACTCCGGCGACCTGTCGATCTGGTCGGCGATGGGCGAACAACTCCGCCGTCTCCGCGCGCTCAACATCACGTTCACGATCACCCCCGGCGTACCAGCCTTCGCCGCCGCCGCCGCCGCGCTAGAGGTTGAACTGACGCTTCCCGAACTCGCGCAGTCGGTAGTGCTGACTCGCACGTCTGGCCGCGCCAGCACGATGCCGCCCGCCGAAACCTTGACCGCGTTCGCTGCGACCGGCGCGACGCTCGCAATTCATCTCTCGGTCCACAATCTCGCGCAGGTGATCGCCGACCTAACGCCGTCCTACGGCTCGGAATGCCCCGTCGCGATCGTCTGGCGCGCGAGTTGGCCCGACCAGCAGATCGCGCGCGCTACGCTCGCCACTATCGCCGACGCCGTAGCGGGCAAACCCGATCGCACCGCGCTGATCCTAGTCGGCCGAGCGCTCGCAGCGCAGGATTTTGCGGAAAGCAGCCTTTATGCAACAGGCTACGACCGGCGTTTTCGGCCACAATCGGCGGACTCGAAGTTCGCGGGAGACGACGCATGACGCCCGGCCTGATGGTCGCCGCGCCCGCATCGGGCACCGGCAAGACCACCGTCATGCTCGGCCTCCTCCGCGCGCTCCGCGACGACGGCCTTGCGGTCCAGCCATTCAAGAGCGGCCCCGACTATATCGACCCCGCCTTCCACCGCGCCGCGAGCGGCCGCGCGTCGTTCAACCTCGACAGTTGGTCGATGCCTGCGGCGATGCTCGACACCCTTGCCGCCAAAGCCGACGATGCGGACTTCGCGCTTGCGGAGGGCTCGATGGGCCTGTTCGACGGCGTTGCGAAGCCGGGCGCTACCGGCAACGGGGCCAGTGCCGACATCGCGCGCAGGATGGGCTGGCCGGTCGTGCTGGTGATCGACGTCTCGGGACAGGCGCAGTCCGCCGCCGCCATCGCGATCGGCTTCAGCCGCTATGATCCGAGCGTGCGGATTGCCGGTGCGATCCTCAACCGCGTCGCCAGCCCCCGCCACGAACGCCTCGCGCGCAGCGGGATGGACGCGGTCGGCATCCGCGTGTTCGGAGCATTGCCACGGCGCGGCGACCTGAAGCTCCCCGAACGCCATCTCGGGTTGGTACAAGCGGTTGAGCATCCCGATCTCGATGCGCGGATCGCCGAATATGCCGAATTCCTGCGCGCGCATGTCGATATCCCCGCGCTCCATGACACGGCGGCTGCCAGCGCGAGACCGGCAAGCGTGCCGAGTTGGATACGCCCCCCGGCACAGCGAATCGCACTCGCACAGGACGCCGCCTTCTCGTTCACCTACGCACACGTGCTCGAAGGCTGGCGTCGGGCCGGCGCTGAAATCCTGCCTTTCTCGCCGCTAGCCGACGAGGCCCCCGCCGTGGACGCCGACCTCGTCTGGCTCCCCGGCGGCTATCCCGAACTCCACGTGGGCAAGCTCGCCGAAGCGCACCGGTTCCATGCAGGCCTGACCGAGTTCGCGAAGACCCGCCCGGTCCACGGCGAGTGCGGCGGCTACATGGCGCTGGGTGAGGCGCTGATCGACGCGGACGGCGTGCGCTACCGGATGGCGGGGCTGCTCGGTTTGGTTACCAGCTATGCCCAGCGGAAGATGCACCTCGGGTATCGCCGCGCGACATTGCTTGCGTCGATGGGCGGGGTCGCGGCCGGCGCTGCGCTGACCGGCCACGAATTCCATTACTCCACGATCATCGACCAGCCGGACGCTCCACTCGCGCACGTCACCGATGCCGACGGCAATGCCGTTCCCGAAACCGGCTCGTATCGCGGCCACGTATCCGGCAGTTTCTTCCACATGATCGCCGCTACGCCATGACCGGTTTCGTATCGTTCGTCGGCTCGGGGCCCGGCGATCCCGAATTGCTGACGCTGAAGGCGGTGTCTCGGTTGCAAACTGCAGACGCGGTCCTGTTCGACGATCTGTCTTCAGCCGTTCTGGGCCATGCGCGCCCCGGCGCCGCCCTGATCGCGGTAGGGAAGCGCGCCGGTCGTCCGTCGCCAAGCCAGTTGCATGTATCGCAGTTATTGGTCGAATACGCCCGAACCGGCATCCGCGTCGTCCGCCTGAAGTCCGGCGACCCGGGCATGTTCGGTCGCCTGGAGGAGGAGATCGTCGCGCTGAGAACAGCGGGCATAACGTTCGAGATCATCCCCGGCATCAGCGCCGCCAGCGCGGCCGCTGCCGCCGCGCAGATCCCGCTCACGCGCCGGCTCAGCGCGCGCCGTGTCCAGTTCGTCACCGGCCACGACGTCACCGGCGACCTTCCCGAACAACGCAACATGGCCGCGCTCGCCGATCCCGAGGCGACGACGGTGGTGTTCATGCCCAAGCGCACGTTTCCCGCGCTGGCGGCATCGCTGATCGAGCACGGGCTTTCCCCGGATACGCAGGCGCTGATCGCCGAGAATGTCGGCCATCCCGACCAGTCCCTGGCGCGCTCGACGATGGCGGAACTGGCCGCGCAGTTGGAGGCAGGATTTTCCAGCAAACCCGCGCTGATCCTCTACGGTCCGCTGATGGATTCCGAGGCTGGGGAGTGATCGACCTCCACCTGATCGGCATCGGCACCGGCAACCCCGATCACCTCACGCGCGCCGCGATCGCCGCGATGAACGCCGCCGACCTGATCCTCCTCCCACGCAAAGGCGATGCGAAGTCCGACCTGATCGACCTGCGCCGCACCATCTGTGCAGACGTCCTGACCGGTGCGACCCGCGTCGTGGAATTCGATCTGCCTGAACGCGATACGTCCGCCCCCTATTTGGGCGCGGTCGAACAATGGCACGACGCGATCGCGGCCGTCTGGAGGGGCAAGATTGCGCAACACCTGCCCGACGGGGGCCGCCTTGCGTTGCTCGTATGGGGAGACCCTTCGCTCTACGACAGCACGCTCCGCATCGCAGATCGACTACGCGCGGACGGTCTGGCGATGACCGTGACGGTCGAACCCGGGGTCACTAGTCTCCAGGCGCTGACCGCAGCGCACGCAATACCGTTGAATATGGTCGGCGCGCCTGTTCTCATCACGACGGGACGCAGATTGAGGGCAGGGGGGTGGCCGGCGGGCGTCGATACGATCGCGGTCATGCTCGACGGGGATTGCGCGTTCCAGACGCTGGACGCACCCGGTATCGAGATATCGTGGGGCGCGTATCTGGGAATGGCGCACCAGGCGCTGGTCGCCGGCGCCCTGGCCGAGGTCGCCATTGAGATCATCGAGGCTCGTGCCAGCCTCCGCGAGCGGCATGGCTGGATCATGGACATCTATCTTCTGCGCCGCGCCGTTCCGGTCGCCTAACTCAGGTTACCCTGAACCTTCGATTGCTATCACGTTCAGGGAACATCCGGATGGTGCGGCGTAAGCGCCGCGCAGCGAACACGTTCGAGGTCCGACTATGGTGAAGATCGTCATCATCGCCTTCGCGGCGATATGGGGGGCGTCGATGCTGTTCGGCGTGACGCTGTTGGTCGGCAGTCGCTACTCGACCCGTATCCGCCGGTTCGTGACCGGCGACTGAGTGCGTTCGAAAGAGGCGATCGGCGCGCTCGAGACGGCGCCGATCGCCGCTAAAGTGCTGATTATTCGAGATCGTCTTCGTCGACGATGATCGTCGACGCATTGGGCTTGCGCTCGATGGCCGCGAGGCACGCGTCGACGATGTCGTCGTTGAAGCGATTGAACAGCTCGATGCCGTCGTCCTCGGGTTCGTCGCCGCTCAGCTCCTTCAGGACCGCGTACTTGACCGCGAACTCATATTCGTCGCCGTCGAACTCGCCGGAAAATTCGATCTGCTTCTGGATGTCGTTGTCGACGACGCTCGCCTGATCGATTTCGAGGGTATTTGCCATGTCGGAACTCCTGGGGTTTGACCGCCTACTGCCTGCGAGCGGGCGGCAGTGCAAGCGCTCAACCGGGTGGTTTGCTAACCGATTGTAACAAGGGCTGCGGCAGGGCAAGGATAGGGGCATCACTCCTGCCATTGTGAGTCGTCAATGTCGCGTTCCAGCCTGCTTCGTTCCGCCGCCATCCTCTGCTGCATCGCCAGCGCCGCCTCTGCGCAAACCCCCGCCAAATCGTCGCGCGTCAATCCGCTGACCGTCCCCAG
This sequence comes from Sphingomonas sp. 320_CC, assembly GCF_059691795.1. Taxonomy (NCBI): domain Bacteria; kingdom Pseudomonadati; phylum Pseudomonadota; class Alphaproteobacteria; order Sphingomonadales; family Sphingomonadaceae; genus Sphingomonas; species Sphingomonas sp. 320_CC. Next base: position 310,167 of record NZ_JCAWAE010000004.1, read on the forward strand.
CACGCTGCCGTTCCAGGCGCCGCGCTTCGACCAGATCACCGACGCCGATTACCAGCCCGCGCTGGAACAGGGCATGGCGGAACAGATCGCCGAGATGAAGGCGATCGCGAATAACGCCGCGGCACCGACCTTCGCCAACACGATCGAGGCGATGGAGCGCTCGGGCCGGACGCTCGACCGCGCGAGCCAGGCGTTCTTCGGCGTGTCGCAGGCGAACACCAACGATGCGCTCGACGCGGTACGGTCCGCCGAGGCACCCAAGCTCGCGCAGCACAGTGACGCGATCTATCTTGATCCGAAGCTCTTCGCGCGCGTCCAGGCGCTCTACGCAAAGAAGGACTCGCTAGGTCTCGATGCCGAGCAGAAGCAGGTCCTCGAGATCTATCACAGTGACTTCCTCCACGCCGGCGCGCAGCTGAACGATGCCGACAAGGCCAAGCTGCGCCTGCTCAACACGCAGATCTCGACCGCGACGACCGATTTCCAGCAGAAGCTGCTCGCCGGCACCAAGGCTGGCGCGCTGGTGGTCGACGACAAGGCCAAGCTCGCGGGCCTCAGCGACGCTGAGATCGCAGCCGCTGCCGAGGGCGCGAAGGAGCGCGGCATGCCCGGCAAGTACGTGTTGTCGCTCCAGAACACGACGCAGCAACCGGCGCTCGCCTCGCTCTCCGATCGCGCAACCCGCGCGGCGCTGTTCGAGAAGAGCTGGAACCGGTCGCAGCGCGGCGATGCGAACGATACGCGCGCGCTGATCCAGAAGATCGCGCAGTTGCGCGCGCAGAAGGCGCAGCTGCTCGGTTATCCGAACTACGCCGCCTATTCGTTGTACGACCAGATGGCGAAGACCCCGGCGGCTGCGAAGGGCTTCATGACGCAGCTCGTCCCCGCGACCGCAGCCGAGCAGCGTCGCGAAGCGGCCGAGTTGCAGAAGACCATAAACGCGACCGGCGCCGCGTTCCCGCTCGCACCGTCCGACTGGGATTTCTATTCGGACAAGGTGCGCAAGGCCAAGTACGACCTCGACCAGAACGAGCTGAAGCCGTATTTCGAGATCAGCCGCGTACTGACCGACGGCGTGTTCTTCGCCGCGAACCAGCTCTACGGCGTCACCTTCAAAGAACGCCGCGATATCCCGACCTACCAGCCGGACATCCGCGTCTTCACCGTCTACGACAAGGACGGCTCTGAACTCGGCCTGATGTATTTCGATTACTGGAAGCGCGACAACAAGGCGGGCGGCGCCTGGATGTCCAACTTCGTCGGCCGGTCGAAGCTGCTGAAGACCAAGCCGGTCGTCTATAACGTCGGCAACTTCACCAAGCCCGCGCCGGGCCAGCCCGCGCTGATCACGTTCGACGACGTCACGACGATGTTCCACGAGTTCGGCCATGCGCTGCACGGGCTGTTCGCGAACCAGACCTATCCGCTGGTCTCGGGCACCAACACCGCGCGCGACTGGGTCGAGTTCCCGTCGCAGTTCAACGAGCATTGGGCGCTCGATCCCAAGGTATTCGCGAACTATGCCAAGGATTATCGCACCGGGGCGGTGATGCCGCAGGCGCTCGTCACGAAGATCAAGAACGCGGCGAAGTTCAACCAGGGTTATGAACTGGGCGAGCTGGTAGCGGCGGCGACGCTCGACCAGGACTGGCATTCGCTGCCGGCGTCGGCCGGGCCGCAGGATGTCGATGCGTTCGAGACCAAGGCGCTGAACTCGATGGGCCTCGACACGAAGGACGTGCCGCCGCGCTATCGCACCAGCTATTTCGCGCACATCTGGGCGGGTGGCTATGCGGCGGGCTATTACGCGTACCTCTGGACGCAGATGCTCGATAACGATGCGTATGCGTGGTTCATGGCGCATGGCGGGCTGACGCGCGCGAACGGCCAGCGCTTCCGCGACATGATCCTGTCGAAGGGGCATACCGAGGATTACGGTCCGATGTTCAAGGCGTTCTATGGCAAGGACCCCGATATCGGCCCGATGCTCGAAGACCGCGGCCTGACGGCGACCGCGAAGTGATGCGGCGGTGCAGCGGCCTTTTGGACCGCTGCACCGCACCATATTAAATCTGTAGCGTAACGGTCATCCGACTGTCTCGTCGTGCCAATAGGCGCAGCCCCGGGAGTGACGATCGATCGATCTCGCTAGGGGTTTTCAGGAATGACGATGTTTTCTCGTACGGCCGCGCGGCTGTTGTGCGGCGCTATCGGTTTTGTCGTGGTCGGCGTGCCAGTCACCGCAACGGCGCAGTCGCTGGTTGCCAAGGACGCGGGGCCAGGCTCGCCCGCACCAGTGGCCGACCCCGCGGATTCGGTAACCCCGCCCGCCGGCCAGGATGACACGATCGTCGTTACCGGCGCCAACACGCGATCGGTAACGCAGGTCAGCGGCGTCGACATGCAGAAGATCCTTCCCGGCGTCAGCCCGTTGAAGGCGCTGCAAACGCTCCCCGGCGTTACCTTCCTCACCGCCGATCCCTGGGGCAATAACGAGCAGAACATCTCGCTGTTCGTCCACGGCTTCAACGCGCAGCAACTCGGCTACACGCTCGACGGTCTACCGCTGGGCGATCAGAATTACGGCAATTACAACGGCCTGTCGCCGCAACGTGCGATCATCTCGGAGAACGTATCGCGCGTGACGCTGGCCAGCGGCGCGGGCGATCTCGGTACCGCGTCGACCAGCAACCTCGGCGGTACGATCGATACCTTCTCTAGCGACCCCAAAAAGGACATGGGCGTCCAGGTCGACCAGACGCTGGGCAGCCATTCGACCTCGCGACTGTTCGCGCGGATCGACAGCGGTGATCTTGGCAATGGCAACGCGTTCTACATCTCGGGCTCGCGGCAGAAGGCCAAGGCGTGGGATTTCAACGGTATCCAGGGCGGCTATCAGGCTAATGCCAAGTTCGTCCACGAGGACTCGAACGGCAAGCTGACGCTATATGGCGCGTTCTCGGACAAGACCGAGCCGAACGAGGATTCGACCGTCATCACGACGGCCACGCAAGCGACCGCGCCGTATGTTCGCCCGTTCGTCTATCCCAATTTCAACGAGATGCTGACCTATCTCAACTCCGGCGCGTACAAGGCGGATGGGTCGAACTACCGCAATTACTACGGCGTCGCGGCGCGCACCGACTATCTCGGCTACGTCAAATACGAGTGGAACGTCAGCGACAAGGTCACCTTCTCGAACCAGGCCTATTATCATCACAACGACGGCGTCGGCGTCATCGGCGGTCCGATCGACGTCGCCGGCCTACCTAAGCTGTTCTCGTTCTATTATCCCGGTCAGAACCTCACCCAGGTGTTCGGCGGCTCGGGCCTTGCGACGCGCACGACGGAATACCGGATCGACCGCGGCGGCCTCGTCTCCACCCTCGCACTGGATCTCGGCGCGCATCACGTCGAGTTCGGCGCCTGGTACGAGCATCAGAGCTCGTCCGCCTATCGCCGCTGGTATCCGTTCCCGGTCAACGATCCGAGCACGCCGTACCAGCGTCCGCGCGAGGAACTGACCCCGCTGATCACGCAATATCACAGCGAAGTCCGCGTCGACGAATACCAGGCGCATATCCAGGACAGCTGGAAAGTCCTGCCGGGCTTGACGATCCAGGGCGGCGTGAAGAGCACGTTCCAGAACGCGTCGCAGCGCGTGCCGACGCAGCCGATCCCGGGCTCGTTCACCGGCTCGGTCGCGCTGCCGGTGGGCAAGATCGACACGCACAAATACTTTCTGCCACAGCTTGGCGCGCTGTGGGATGCGACCGACAACGAACAGGTGTTCGTCAACGTCCAGAAGAACATTCGTCAGTTCCAGACGAGCGCGGCGGCGGGCTTGTCACCGTTCGCCCTCGGCAGCCAGGCGGCGTTCGACCTGTTCAAGCAGGACGTCGAGCCAGAGACGAGCTGGACCTACGAGGCGGGGCTGCGTTCGCATCATGCGCTGAACCTCGGCCCGCTGACCGGCTTCGATGGCCAGATCAGCGTCTATCACGTCGACTTTAGCAACCGTCTGCTCGGGATCAGCCCGACGCCGGTAGTGACCGCAGTCGTCAGCGGCGCGGCGATCCTGCAGAATGTCGGTGCGGTGAAGACCGACGGGTTCGACGTCGCCGGTACGTTCCGGTTCGGCTCGCACTTCTCGTTCTACGATGCGCTGTCGTACAACAACTCGCGCTACGAGGAGAACTACATCAGCGGGACGAGCACGGTTGCGACCGCGGGCAAGAAGGTGCCGGGCAGCCCCGACTGGCTCAACAAGTTCACCGCCTCGGCCAATTACGGCATCTTCGACGCGCAACTCGTCGGCGACTATATCGGCAAGCGGTTCGCGACCTACACCAACGACCTGTTGGTGCCGTCCTACTTCACGCTGTCCGGCCGCATTGCCGCGCGCGTACCGCTGTCGGAAGGGGAGATCGTCAAGACGGCGACGGTCAGCCTCAACGTCACCAACATCACGAACAAGCGCGCCGCCTCGACGCTCAGCATTGGCGCGGCGAGTGGGACGTTCAACCAGTTCCCGGTCGCACCCCGCCAGGTGTTCGGGACGATCAGCGTCGGCTTCTGACGCGGGAAGGGGGCCTCGGTCTTGCCGGGGCCTCCTACTGTGCGTCCGTCGTTGTCGGGAATATGATCGGTGGATTGCCCGGTTGCCAAGGCGCCGGGCGTATCATGACCCGAGCGAACAACGCCGACGCGAGGTGCATCGCCAGCCATGCATGCAGTCGCTCGAACGGCAGACCGTCGAAATAGGAACGATCCGTCTGCGCGAACTGGCGGACGAACGGCATGATCGCGAGATCGGTCATCGACTGCGGGCTGGTGCCGAGACTGCCGCTAGCACGCAGCCTCTCGCCTAGATCGCCGAGCAGCACGGTAGCCGCATCGCGGTGCTCGATCGGATCGACGTCGTAGCGATCGGCATATTTGTAGCGGTCGAGATGGTGTTTGAAGGCGCCGTCGTTCGTCGCGATCAATCCAGCGTCGTTATCGGTTGGCCACTCGGCGTCGGGCGTACGCGCGCAGGCCCAGCGCATGATGTCGAGGCTCTGGGCGATCACCGTCCCGTCGGGCAGCACGAGCACCGGCACGGTTCCCTTGGGCGACGCGTCGAGCATCGCCGCCGGCTTGTCCCGCAAGACGATCTCACGCAGTTCGACCTCACGATCGTTCGCCGCGATCGCGAGACGCGCGCGCATCGCGTAGGGGCACCGACGGAAGCTGTAGAGGATCGGCATCATCGGACCTGCATAACCCGAGCGGGCGTCCAAGTCGCCTGATCCCGAAAACAGTCGGCGCTACTGCGATCCATACCGCGGAGCGGCATCGATCGCGGCAAGGCCGTCAACTCAGAAACGATAGCCGATCGTCGCCTGCACGGTCCGGCGGTTGCCGTACCAGCACCAGTTATAGTTGGCGAAGCACGACGTCAGATACTTCTTGTCGAAGATGTTGGCACCGTTGACGGCGAGGCTAAGCCCGCGCAGCGATGGGGCGAATTTCTCCAGGTCGTAGCGGATCAGCGCGTCATAAACCGTATAGGACGGGCTGTTGCGGCCCGCGGTCTCGCCCGGCGTTACGCCTGCATAGACCTGGTCAACGTGACGCACCGCGCCGCCGATCGTCAGCCCTTCCAAGGCACTGACGGGCGGTGCCCAATCGAGGCCTAGCGACGCACCGCCGCGCCCAACGGTTTCGAGCCCACGTCCGACGCGCGTTGGATCGTTCACATCCTGCGTCACCTTGACGCGCTGACGGCTATAGGCGGCTCGGGCTTTGAAGCCGTACGGCAGCGGCGCGCTACCCTCGAATTCCACGCCCTGCGAGCGGACCTTGCCGGTCTGCGTCGAGACCGAGAACGTCGGCGTTGAGGTCAGCACGTTGGTCTGGTCGATGCGGAACCACGCTCCCGAGAGCAGTATCTGCGTGCCCGGAATCGTGAACTTCGCGCCGGCCTCGAACTGCTTACCAAGCGACGGATCGGCGATGCCGAACGATCCATCGGGACGGAGCACGGTGCCGGCCTGCTGTTCGAACGACGTCGAATAGCTCGCATACGGCGCGAGTCCGAATGGCAGCGTGTAGAGCGCCGCTGCACGGTAGGTGAACTTCTCGTCGTGCTTCGCGGCACCGCCGATCTGTTGCGCGCGCGCCCAGTCCTGACGGCCGCTGAGCACGACGCGAAGCGCGCCGAGCGCCATCTGGTCCTGCGCGTAAAGACCCTGCTGGCGCTGGCGGATCACGGTATAGCCGCCGAACGGGTCCGGCACTGCCGCGACGCTTTGTGGCGGAATGACAGTCCCATAAACTGGGGCGAACCCGTTTAGCGATGGCGCCGAACCGAACGCGAAATCCTCGATCGAATGCGCAACCTGGCGATCCACGCCGAACAGGAGCGTGTGCTTGATCGGGCCGGTCTGGACGGTGCCGGAGAGCTGGTTGTCGAACGTCCAGTTATTGAGCTGCTCGCGGGTCGCGTAGGATGCACGGCTGAAAGTCTGCTGCGTCGGGTCGGTCGTGTCGAGCCCGCCTGCGGTATAGATCAGCCCGAGCGCCGACTTCACATACTGATAGCGACCCGACGAGCGGAATGCCCATCCGCCGCCGAAATCGTGACGGAAGATGTAGGTAAGCGCAGCCTGCTCACGGCTGAAGCGGTTGCCGGCCTCGCCGCCGTCGAAGCTGGTCGGCAACTTGCCGTTGGGGTTGGCAAGCAACGTGCCGCTGGCGGGAAACACGCCGTAGTCGCCGTTGTATGGATCATGCGAGTAGGCGCCGAGCAGCGTGAAGCTGGTCGAGCTGCCCGCACCCGCCGTTACTGCGCCCGAGATCGTCTGGCGCTCGCGCTTGCCGAACTTCTGCTGCGTGTCGGCACCGTTCGCGCTGCCGTTGATCCGCCAGAGGACGCCTTCGCCCGCTCGGCCACCGATATCGGCATCGATGCGGTAGAGATCGTAGTTGCCGTAGGTGCCGCTGATCGCCCCGTAAAGCGCCTGGTCGAGCGGGAGCTTGCTCGATTCGGCGACCAGGCCACCGGGGCTCGACTGGCCGTACAATACCGATGCGGGGCCCTTGATGACTTCGATCCGGTCGAGCCGGGAGACGTCGACCTGTGGCACCGCATAGCCCGACGGGCTGCCGAACTGCTTCAGGCCATCGAGATAGACCGGGGCATCGAAGCCGCGTAGCTTGAACTGATCATAGACCTCGCCGCTCGACCCGCGCGTTTCGGGGGTCACGCCAGCAACGAACCGGAGCGCCTGGTTGAGGTTCTGCAAACTGCGTCCGGCAATATCGTCGGCGGTGATGACGGTGATCGACTGCGGCGTCTCGGCGAGCGGCGTATCGGTCTTGGTCCCGGAGGACGCCTGGTCTCGCGGATGCTGTCCGGTAACGACGATCACGTCCGAGGCGTCTTCGTGCAAAGTCTGCGCATAGCCCGGCGCGGCGGCGAAAGCCGCGGAGCCCAGCAGGATGGCGATGCCAAGACGACGTGTCATATGATTCCCTTTACGTTATCGCGCCCCGCTAATGTTTTTGATAACTATTATCAATAGCCGCGTTCCGACCGAGCCACATAGCGCTTGCCTCTGCGGCAATATGGCAACACCAGCCACGGAACGTAACGTGATGGACGACAGACATGAGCGGCAAGATACTAGCGGTCGAGATTGCGACGGCGGGGGACGCATCCTGGTTCGAGAAGCATCCCGATCGCCGGCTACGGATCCGCAACATGGTGATGGGCGAGTTCGGCGACGTGAGCGGCGAGCCTCCGGTCGGCATGGCGTGGCGAACGATCGTCCTGGAAGCGCAGCCTGGCGCCCGTAGCCGCCAAGCGATCGCACTCCCGATCGGCACGGATGTCGAGTCGTTCGATGACGACGATCTCTTCGATCTATTCCGGCGCGTAGCTCCGCCCGGCGCGCGGAAAATGATCGCAGCATTGCGCCAGGTTAAGTTGCCCGGCACGCCCGAAACCTAACTCCGTCTCGCGCGGTTTAGCACCATGCTTATTGGAACAAATATCGGGCAAAGCGAGGCTTTCCCGTGGTGGACTGCGCTTCTAACTTCGCCGCCGCCTGCTAGCTTGAGTGACAGTGACGCGCTGCCGAAGGGCGCTGCGTCCTCGGTGCCCTGCCCGGATACGAGAGTGTCGCACGGACGGGCGGGGCACCTCGTTCATTTCTAATTCACCTTCGAACGGCATATCGCGAAGTAGAGGCATCGCCCAAGTAACGCGTACCTTCAGCGCCCCGTCGGTTTCAGTCACACGGACGGACGGGGCGCTATTTCGCTCCGGTTAAGCCAAGCCCTGCCGCGACAACCGCGCATCGATCAGGTCGAGCTCGCGCCCGAGTTGCTCCGCTAGTTCGACGCCAATCTCCCGGCGTCGTGCAAGGTCGAAGATCGCGTTGCGCTCAGCCCGCACCGCCGCAAGCCGCATGTCGCGTTCGATCTTGACGTCGCCCTGCCGCGCGCGGTCCTCCGGCCGTGACGACAGGCTATCGATGCGTTCGCGGTACTGGTCCATCAAGCGCGCCGCGACATCGGTGAAACGATCGGGATCGTCACGCCCCTCGGCCATCCGATGTTGAACACGGTCGAGTTCGGCGATCGCGGCGTTGGCAGCGACCAGCCGAGCCTGATCGCGCGCGGCACCGATGCCGGTTTCGGGCGGCAGGCTGAGGCCCCGCAGCAGCAACGGCAGCGCTACTGCGGCAATGACCAGCGACGACAGGATGACGCCCGACGCAAGGAAGATAACGAGATCGCGCGCCGGGAAGGGCGTACCGTCGGCGAGGCTCAACGGCAGCGTAAGCGCGCCTGCCAAGGTGATGGCACCACGCGCGCCGGCGCACGACATCGCCGCGATGATGCGCCGTGGTGGGCTTTCGCCCGCGGTCGTATCGTTGCGCCGCCGTGCTCGAAGAAGCGTGAACTGGAGCGAAACCCAGACCCAGCCGTAGCGAAGGATCGCCAACCCGGCGACGACGGCAATGACATAGACGGCCAACCAACACGGGCTGACGTGCCCGGTCGACGTCACGGTGTCGCGGGCGCGAACGAACACCTCGGGCAGTTGCTCGCCGAGCAGCACGAAGATCACGCCGTTCAGGGTGAACTGCAGCATGTCCCACACCGCGCGCCTGCGGATGCGCGTTCCGGCGGCGACCGCGGTGGTCGCGTCGGCAAAGGTCATCGCGATACCAGCCGCAGCGGCAGCGAGAACGCCAGACGCGTGGATATGTTCGGCCAGTAAATAGGCGGCGAACGGGATCAGCAGGCTGACGAGGATATTCGATCCGGCCTCGTCGCCGAACCGTCGTGCGAAGGCGCTCTTCGTCGCGACGATGCCGAGCGCAACGCCGACGCCGATCGCGACGCCCGCAATCGCCATCCACGCGAACGTCGCGGCGGCATCGGCGAACGAGAAGGTGCCGGTCAGTACGGCGGCGATCGCAAAGCGGACGCAGACCAGACCGGACGCGTCGTTCAACAACGCCTCGCCCTCAAGGATATGCATCATCCGCTTCGGAATCGGCGCGTTCTGGGCGACCGCGGAGACGGCGATAGGATCGGTCGGCGACACTACCGCTGCGAGCGCGAACGCGACGCCGAGCGGCATCGCCGGGATCAGCCAGTGCACGAACAAGCCCATGCCCAGCACGGTGAGGAAGACGAGCCCCAGTGCGAGTCCCAACACCGCTCCGCGATCGCGAAAGAGTTCGTCCTTGGGAATGCGCCAGCCATCGAGGAATAGGAGCGGCGGCACGAGCAACAGGAAGAAGAGTTCGGGATCGAGTTCGACCCGGACATGCGCAACCATGCCGATGAGTGCGCCGAGCGCGATCTGCACCAGCGGACGCGGCAGCGCCGACGGCAGCATGCGCGACGCGATGCCGCTGACCACGACGGCAAGCAACAGAAACAGGCACAAGGTCACAATCTGCAAACCGGACTCCCCAAGGTTTTGGACGCGCGGCAGGCACGCAGGCGCGCGATCAACAGGACCGGCAGGTATTCTCGATCAGATAGCAGAGAATCGGAAATTTCGGAAGCGTGCGCTACCTTTCCCCACAGCGTCTACGCCGTCCGCAGCACCACGCAGCCGCCGCGGACGTCGTGGTGGTAACCCGACACTTCCATCCCGCGATCGAACCGATGCCAGGTTCGGCCGCCGTCGCCGCTCATGGCGTACGTCACGATGTGGCGATTGTTGGTCACGTGGATCTGCATCGAACGACCATGCGGGTTGGCGGGGCGGCCGCGCTGGGCGCCATATTGATGCGTGACGAAACGATCGCCGTCGAGGCCAAGACCGCAATAAAGCTTGTCGTCGTAGAACAGGAGGAGCCCAGCAGTGGTGCCGGGAGTCGCATTCGAAACGGTACCGCGTATCCCCGGCGATCAGCACAGCGGAGATGAGTTCACAGGCACGGAGCCGTTAGCGGCGAGGGTCAGCGTGTTGCCGGAGATCGATGCGCGCTTTGCCTCGTTTGGACGTGGGCGAAAAAACTCCATCTCGTGCCAAGCGCGAGCTTCTCAAAATTGTCGGATTCGCTTGGCCGTGCGAGACTGCGGCGCCACCCTTTGGCTTGGTGAGCGGCATCCAGAGCTCGCCGCCCTTCATGCTGAACTAGCCGTCGGCGGTCCATTCGGGGCGCTCGGATGAGAAGCCGTCGACGATCCAGTCTTCTGGGTAGCCCAAGGATCATAGACTTTTCGACAGAGCCGACCGTCGAAAGGCCGTCGGCTGCAAGGCGGATACGATCGACGCCCGGGAGGAAGAGCCACATCCTCGCCATCGATGGCGGCTGGCTCGCTCGGTGACGTTCGTCCCGGCACGGAAGCGGGGGCCAGTCTCACGCTAACGGGAAGGGGCTTCCGCTGGCGTATCCATCGTGGCACGCACGCTCCACCACGACCAAGCAAAGGCCTTCCTCCCTTTGCTGGGCGGATCAGACGAAGGGGTAATATGACGAAATTCCTGGCGTTCGGCGAGATCATGTTACGGCTTTCCCCGCCGGGTCGCGAGTTGCTGTTGCAGACCCCGAAGCTCGACGTTTGGGTCGCAGGCGCCGAGGCGAACGTCGTAACGCAGCTTGCACGGCTCGGCCACGACGTCGGGATGGCAACGATGGTCCCCGACAACGATCTCGGCCGCGCGGCGATAACGACGTTGCGTGGACACGGTGTCGACACGTCGACGATCACCCTGGGCGGCGACCGGATGGGGCTGTATTTCGTGACGTCGGGCGCAGGCCTTCGCGCCACCGAAGTCATCTACGACCGGGCCTGGTCGTCGTTCGCGGAGGCACCTGCTGACACCTGGGACTGGACTTCGCTGCTCGACGGCGTCGATCGGCTGCATCTGTCCGGCATCACCCCGGCGCTCGGCCCGGTCCCGGCGGAGGCTGCGCTGGCCGCGGTTCGTGCCGCGACCGAACGCGGAATTGCGGTCTCGTTCGACGGCAATTGGCGCGGCAAGCTGTGGGAACGGTGGGACTCGAACCCGCGCGCGATCCTGACGCAACTCGTCGAGCATGCGGACCTGATGTTCGGCAATCACCGCGACATCGCCCTGCTGCTCGATCGCGACTTCTCCGGCGAGGCCGAGGATCGCCGGCGCGAGGCGACGGAGGCGGCGTTCGCCGCGTTTCCTCGCTTGCAGATGATCGCGTCGACCGCGCGTCATGTCGAACACGTCGACCTCCACCGCCTTTCCGCGAGGATCGATACGCGCGACGCTAGCGTTCAGACCGACGAGGTCGTGCTGGCCGGTATCGTCGATCGGATCGGCGGCGGCGACGCGTTCGCGGCGGGTATCCTGCATGGCCTGCGGTCGGGCAAGGACTTCGCCGAAACCGCGCGCATCGGCTTGGCGCTCGCGGCGCTGAAACATTCGTTGCCGGGCGATGCGAGCCTGTTCCGCCAAGCGGATATCGACGCATACCTGGCCGGCGGCCTCGATGTCCGGCGATGATGGCTGAACGCTTGGGGCGGCGATAGGCGCTAATTCGTCCAATGGCGCTGGGGCGAATGCGTCGTGCTCGGTGCGTTGCCGAACGCGCCGCGCACCGCAGCGCTCTACGGCCTGTCGAAGCGCGCGTATAACGGCACGCTCTATTACGAGGACAAGACGTTCAGCGCGCGCGGATCCGTCGGCTATCGCAGTCCGTACAACGACGGCAGTTCGGCGACGGGCAACCTGTTCGAGGGGTATGATTCGACCCTGAACGTCGGTGTAGTCTGGATCCGAAAGCGACCCGGTGGCGCACTCGTGGCGAGAGTGCGCCACCGATCAGATCTCGTCAGGGCTGAAACCGAGCGCTGTGGTCAAGGCCGAGCGGGCACGGAGACACTGCTCCCAAAGATGTGGATTACCCAGATCATCGGGCGCAATCGCTTCGGGCCATTCGCGCGCAATGACGGCCTCGATCCGGTCACAGGCCGCACCATCGAGCAGGAAGCGGCGATCGATCGCCGCAAACGCTTCCGCATCGACCTGAACGCGAAGCCGGAGACACGCGGGACCGCCGCCGTTGCGCATCGATTCGCGGACGTCGACGATCTGCAGTCGGGTGATCGGCCCCCCGGCTGCGATCAATTCCGACAGCCAAGTCCAGACGTCGGCATGCTCACGTGCTTCGGCCGGCAGGACAAGGGTCATTCCCCCATCCGGCATCGTGACCAGCTGGGAATTGAACAGATATGTCCGGATCGCCGTGTCGAGGCTCACGCGATCTGCCGGAACCTCGACGACCACCGCGTCGGGGACGAGCGCCGCCACCGCATCGTACAGCGCGCGAGGATCGGCGAACGCCTGCTCATGTGCGAACAGGACGTGACCGTTAGCCACCACAACCACGTCATTATGGAAAGCACCCGCCGCGATCGCCGCCGCGCTTTGCCGAACCATCAGCGTATGGCCGGGATCGAGGCCGTGGCGGCGTGCGACCGCCTCGCTCGCGCTGCGGTGCTGACGCGAGGGGAAGCCACCCGCCTGACCCTCGCCATAGACGAACATCTCTACCGCAGCGCCGCCTGCGGGCGAGACCAGCCGCATGAAGTTGGCTGCGCCTTCATCCCCGAATGCGGCGGGCAGGGGGGGATGCACCCGGAAATACCGCGCGTCCGAAAACGCGAGGCGGAGTTGTCGTTCGGTCTGCACCGCCTCGATCGCGCGGTGCGGCATCGTCGACAGGTTCGCGACCGAGATATGGCAAAGGCCGTCACGGGTGTCGGTCGCCGGGGAAACCGTGCCCGCATTCGCGGTCCACATCGAAGACGCCGACATCGCGTTGGCAACGAGCGCTCTGTCGGCAGCCCACGCGGACGCCAGGACTTCCGCATCGGATCCCGCGAAACCTAGCGTCCTCAACCAATCGACTTGGGGCCTGACGTGCGGCAGGAAGATGCCTTGCTTCAGCCCCATGGCTATCAGCCGACGCATCTTGCCCATGCCCTGAAGCGCGGCAAGACGCGGGGCGGACACCGCACCGGCGTTGGCGGACGACGCACGGTTGCCGATCGAGAGCCCCGCATAATTATGCGTCGGACCGACGATTCCATCGAAATTGACTTCGATCACGGCATTACTCCTCGTCCCGTCGGTCTCAGTGTTTGCCACCGCCGTCCCGCGAATGGCAGGCCGATAGCCGGAATTGCCGACAGGGTAAAAGGTGCCGTGCCCGATGAAGGATAGCTATTAGGCGGTGCCAGCGGTCTCGAGCGACGGGGCGGGGTCGTGCGATACGCTTCCGCTCCGCGCGATCAAGCGCCTGTGCGTGGCAACCGTGCGACGGTGCGAGGTTCCGATCCGCTGGTGTCTGTGGCACATCCTTCGGCATGGGTGGGGTAACACGAGCAGCGACTTGGCTGCGCAACGGCGCTTTCGGTGCGATCGCAATGCTGTCCGTCGGCGGACCGGCGGTCGCGCAGGACGACGCAGGGTTTCAGTCGTACATGCGCGAACTGCGTCAGCAGGCGCTGGCCGATGGTGTCAGCGCGCGTACGGCGGATGCGGTCTTTCCGACGCTGACGCTCAACCCCCGCGTGATCGAACTCGACCGAGCACAGCCGGGCGCGACGAACTCCAGCGCGATACCCGCCTTCGCGCCGTATCGAACCCAGCATGTCGACGCGGCGAGGATCGCTCGCGGTCGCCAGACCTATCAGGCGCAACGCTATCGACTGCAGCGGATCGAGCAGCAGACCGGTGTTCCCGAATCGGTGATGGTCGCGATCTGGGGCCATGAGACGAACTACGGCAGCTATACGGGCGACTTCGATCTCCTGCGATCGCTCGCGAGCCTCGCCTATGAAGGCCGTCGGAGGTCGCTGTTCGCGGGCGAGTTCATTGCTGGATTGAAGATGCTCGATCGCGGCGTGACGCGGTCGCAATTGAAGGGAAGCTGGGCAGGGGCCATGGGCAACCCGCAGTTCCTGCCGTCCATCTACCTGCGGATCGCGCGAGACGGCGATGGCGACGGCCGTGCGGATATATGGAACAGCCCCGCCGACACGCTCGCGTCGATCGGCAACTATTTCGTCGACGCCGGCTGGCGCGCTGGTCAGCCCTGGGGGGTCGCGGTCAACGTGCCCGCCGGGTTCGATCGATCGCAGGTCCGCAACCGCCTCGTCTCGCCGCGCTGCCCGCGCGTGTTCGAACGGCATAGCGGCTGGCGGACCATCGCCGAGTGGCGCACCCTGGGGGTCAGCCCGCAGAGCGGTCGGTCGCTGGACGGTTCGGTGATGGCGACGTTGCTCGAACCGGATGGCCCAGGGGCGACGGCGTATCTGTTGACCAGCAACTACCGCGTGATCCTCGATTACAATTGCTCGAATTTCTATGCGCTGTCGGTCGGATTGCTGGCCGATGCGGTCGAGCGCTAGGGCCCTGAGCCTGGCGTTCGCGCTCGCCGCCTGTGGTCACGCGCGCGAAAGCGGTGGCGCGATCCTGTCGGCTGGCGGCGGACTGTACGGCAGCTATCAGGATACCGGCACGGCAAGCTTGTACGGCGACGAATTGTCGGGCAACCGCACGGCATCGGGCGAAGCGTTCGATCCGGATGCGATGACCGCGGCGCATCGCACGCTGCCGCTCGGGTCTTTCGTCGAAGTCACCTCGATCGAGACCGGCCGGTCGATCTTGGTCCGCATCAACGATCGCGGTCCCGGTCGTCGTGATCGGATGATCGACCTGTCCCGTGCCGCGGCGCACATGCTCGGCACCGACCGCCATCAGGTCGCAACAGTCCGTATCCGTGCGATCGTGCCGTCCATTCGGGATGCCTCACTGCTTCGTGCGGGTAAGGCGGTCGCCCTGCAACCCGCCGCCTATACCCGCGCGATGAGCATCCACACCCTGCCGTCTCGTGCACCGGTGACGCTGGTACCCGGCCGTCGGTATCGGCTGCAGGTCGCGACCTTCTCGAACGAAGCGCGCGCGACCGCATTGGCCAAACGCCTCGATGCCGACGTGGTCGAAGGCGGTGGCCTGTACCGCGTCCGCATCGGCCCGTTCAAAGATGCTATCAGCCTGCAACGCGCGCGTGACGCGGTCGCCGAGCGCGGCTATGGCGATGCCCAGGTCCTGCCCACGGATTGAGTTCCCTTTTGCTCACGGAATACCCCATGAAGAAGCTGATCGTCGCACCGCTTGCCGCCCTCGCGCTGGCGCATCCGTCCATCGCCGCTGCGCCGCAGTTCCAGACCGCCGCGCCGATCGCGTACATGGAAGACCTGTCCTCCGGCGCGGTGTTGTTCTCGCGTGATGCCGACCGCCGCATGCCGCCGGCGTCGCTCGCCAAGATGATGACGGTCTATGTCGCGTTCGACATGGTCAAGAAGGGCGAGTTGAAGCTCGACCAGATGATGACCGTGCGCCCCGAGACCTGGGCGAAATGGCATGGCCCGACCGCCGGTTCGACGATGTTCCTGTCGTCCGGTGAGAACGTCAGCGTCGCCAACCTGCTTTACGGCATCGTCACGCTATCGGGTAACGACGCGTGCATCGTGCTTGCCGAAGGGATCTCCGGTTCGGAGCAGGCATTCACCGAGCGGATGAACCGCAAGGCAGCCGAACTCGGCCTCAAGGACAGCCATTTCGGTACCGCGAACGGTTGGCCCGACAACGGCGTCACCTACGTCACTGCACATGACCTTGCCGAACTCGCCGCCGCGACGATCAACAACTATCCAGACCTCTACAAGCAGTTCTACTCGAAGCGCGACTTCACCTGGGGCAAGACGATGGGCGGCAGCGCCATCACCCAGGCAAACCGCGATCCGATCCTTGGTCGTGTCGCCGGTGCCGATGGCTTGAAGACCGGGCATACCGAGGAGGCAGGCTACGGCTTCACCGGCTCGGCCGTGCAAAACGGGCGTCGCCTGGTCATGGTCGTCGCCGGCCTGACAAGCGCGGGGCAGCGCGCAGAAGAATCAGTGCGGTTCATGGAGTGGGGCTTTCGCGCATGGCAGTCGAAGCCGATCGTCGCCAAGGGCAAGAAGGTCGAGACCGCAGCGGTCCAGCTCGGCGATGCCTCGTCGGTCGGTCTCGTCGCGCCCAAGGCACTGACCGTGACTTTGCCCGCCGGTACCTCGCCGAACCTTACTGCGAAGGTCGTGTACGAGGGCCCGATCAAGGCGCCGATCAAGGCTGGCCAGCACATCGCCGACCTCGTCGTAACGACGTCGGACGGCCTGCAGCAGCGCATGCCGCTAGTCGCAGACAAGGATGTTGCCGTAGCCGGCTTCTTCGGACGTGCCTGGGCTGGCCTGACCGGGTTCTTCGGATGACGATGCATGTCCCGGACGCGCGACGGGCATGACTGAGATATTCGGCAACGCCGCCGCGCAGTCCGCTTTCCTTGCGGCGATGCGTGGCGGCGCGCTGCATCACGCCTGGCTGCTGACCGGACCGCAAGGCGTCGGCAAGGCGAGTTTCGCGCGGCTGGCGGCGATGCGGATGCTGGCTGACGGCGCCAATCCCGATGCCACTCCGGCTGGGTTCGACGTGCCGCAGGGCGACCGCACGCGGTCGTTGATCGAGGCGGGGTCTCACCCGGACTACCGTGTGCTCGCGCGTCTTCCAAAGGATCCGGAGAAACCCGACCAGGACCTGGCGCGAAGCATCACCATCGCGCAGGTCCGCACGCTCCAGCCGCTGTTCGCGACGACGCCGTCGATGAGTGCGCGCCGCGTGGTGGTGATCGATGCGATTGACGATCTCGAACGCGGCGGTGCCAATGCGTTGCTCAAGAACCTCGAGGAGCCGCCCGCTGGAACGATCTTCCTGCTCGTCAGCCACGCGCCCGGGCGACTGCTGCCGACGATCCGGTCGCGGTGCCGATTGCTGCGGTTCGAAGCACTGGGTCAAGACGAGGTGACGAAAGCGATCCGCGCACTCCGCCCCGAAGCGGATGACGAAGAGGTCGCCGCGCTCGTCCGTGCCAGCGACGGGGCGCCGGGGCGGGCGCTACGCTATGCCGGCCTGGACATCGCCGGCATCGACAGCGCGCTTGCCGAGATCGCGCGCGACGGTGACCGTGATAATGGCCGACGCCTGAAACTGGCGAAAGCGCTGGGGAGCAAGACGTCGCAACCGCGATACGAGGCGTTCCTGGACCGCGCGCAAGCCTTTGTCGCCGACCAGGCGCGCACGCGATCCGGACCCGCTTTGCGTACCGCGCTCGATGCCCATGCGGCTGCGCGAGATCTTGCCGGCGCGGCGGTTGGACTTTCGCTGGATGCGCAGGCGACCGTCTTCGAAATGGCCGGGATCGTCGCGTCGCTGCGTCAGTAAGCGGCGGAATCGCACAAGCGTCCCGGTGGGGTCTTAGCGTGGGCTTCACCTGATCGGACCGATGCTCTAGGAGCGCGGCATGGCCGACCCCTTTTATATCACCACCGCGATCCACTATCCCAATGGCCGTCCGCATATCGGCCATGCCTATGAGATGATCGCCGCCGACGCGATCGCCCGGTTCCAGCGTCAAGCGGGACGCGACGTGCTGTTCCAGACCGGTACCGACGAGCATGGTCTGAAGATGGCGCAGGCCGCGCGGGACCGAGGCATTCCGGTACGCGCATTCGCAGACGAGATGTCGTCGCATTTCAGCGTGATGGCCGATCGTCTTGGCATTTCCTATGACCGTTTCATTCGTACCGTGGACGCGGATCACTATGCCGCAAGCCGTGCCATCTGGCAGGCTATGGCGGACTCGGGCGATCTGTATCTCGATCGCTACGAGGGCTGGTATTCGGTTCGCGACGAGGCGTTCTATGATGAATCCGAACTGACCGGGGAGGGCGATGATCGCCGTTCGCCGCAAGGTACGCCGGTCGAATGGACCGCCGAGGAAACGTGGTTCTTCCGCCTGTCGAAATATCAGCAGCCGCTGCTCGATCTCTACGCCGCCAACCCGGACTTTATTCGCCCCGAAAGCCGCCGCAACGAGGTGATGCGCTTCGTCGAGGGTGGCCTGAAGGATCTGTCGGTGTCGCGTACCAGCTTTGACTGGGGCGTGCCGGTGCCCGACAGCCCCGGCCACGTCATGTATGTGTGGGTCGACGCGCTGACGAACTATCTGACCGGTATCGGTTATCCCGACATGGCGGGCGACAAGGCGAAGTTCTGGCCCGCCGATATCCATTTGATCGGCAAGGATATCGTCCGGTTCCACGCGGTGTACTGGCCCGCGTTCCTGCTGTCCGCGAACATTCCGCTGCCGAAAAGCGTGTTCGGTCACGGCTTCCTGCTCACACGCGGGGAAAAGATGTCCAAGTCGGTCGGCAACGTCGTCGATCCGATGGCGTTGGCGGACGCGTTCGGCGTTGACGCCCTGCGGTATTTCTTCCTGCGGGAGGTCAGCTTCGGTCAGGACGGGAGCTATTCTCCCGAGGCGATCGTGACCCGTGTGAACGCCGAACTGGCGAACAGCTTCGGCAATCTGGCGCAGCGGACTTTGTCCTTCATCGCCAAGAACTTGGAAGGCGTGTTTCCCTCTGCTGGCACGGTCCAGGAGGCGGATGGCATTTTGATCGAGGAGGTCATCGTCGCATGTGCGGGCTTCAAGGCAGGGTTTACGGATCTGGCCTTGTCGCAGGGTATCGAGGCCTGGATGCGGGGCGTGTTCGCTTGCAACCAGTATATCGACGCACAGGCGCCCTGGGCACTGCGCAAGACCGATCCCGACCGGATGCACGCCGTGTTGCGTACGCTGGTGCGCGCGATCCGCATGCTGGCGATCGCGATCCTGCCGGTCGTGCCGGACTCCGCCGGTAAAGTGCTCGATCAGATTGGCGCGGTCGAGCGCGATCATGCCGCGATCGACGATGATCGCTGGTACGACCGGGTGGCTGCGTCCGACTTCCGGATTACGCCACCATCCCCCGTCTTCCCCCGTCTCGAACTGCCCGCGGAGGCCTGATGCTCGCCGACAGCCATTGCCACCTCAACTACAAGGGGCTCGTCGAGGATCAGCAAGCCGTACTTGCCCGCGCGCGCGCGCGGGGGGTGACGGCGATGCTCAACATCTCGACCCGTGAGAGCGAGTGGGATGATATCGTCGCGACCGCCGAGCGCGAGCCCGACGTCTGGGCAACGATCGGCATCCATCCGAACGAGGCGGACACCTATCCCGATGTCGATGCCGCCAAGCTGATCGAGCGGGCACGGCATCCTCGTGTGGTGGGGCTGGGCGAAAGTGGCCTGGACTACTTCCGCGACACGTCGGACCGCGCCCGCCAGCAAGCGAGCTTTCGCGCGCACATAACGGCATCGCGCGAGACCGGGTTGCCGATCGTCGTCCACACACGCGATGCCGAGGACGATACCGCTGCGATCATGGCAGAGGAAATGGGGAAGGGGGCCTATCCCGGCGTCATCCACTGTTTCACCGCAAGCGGAGCTTTCGCCGACAAGGCGTTGGACATGGGCCTTTATATTTCGATATCGGGTATCGTCACCTTCAAGAACGCACGTGATCTGCAAGAGACGGCCGCGCGCTTGCCCATCGAGAGGTTTCTGATCGAGACCGACGCACCGTTTCTCGCGCCGGTCCCGCATCGTGGCAAGACCGGAGAGCCGGGCTTCGTCGCCGACACGGCGAAATTCCTGGCCGACTTGCGCGGTGAGGATGTCGAAGACTTATCGCGCCGTACGGCCGAGAATTTCCACACGCTGTTCGGCAAGACGCGCGCATGAGAATCACGATTCTCGGATCGGGCACGTCGTCCGGCGTCCCGCGGATCGGCAACGACTGGGGCGATTGCGATCCTGCCGAACCACGCAACCGCCGCACGCGCGCGTCCGCGCTGATCGAGCATGATGGTACGCGCATCCTGATCGACACCAGCCCGGACATGCGCGAGCAACTTCTCGCGGCCGACGTCGACCGGGTCGACGCCGTTATCTGGACGCACGATCACGCGGACCACTGCCACGGTATCGACGACCTGCGCCAGCTCTACCACGCCGCGGGAACGCCGGTACGCGGCTATGCGCGACCCGCCACGCTCGCGGCGCTGGACTCGCGCTTCACCTACGCATTCCATGGCCGAGCCGGCTACCCGCCGACGATCGCGGCAGAAACGCTACCCGATCGGCTGACGATAGGCGGAATCGAAATTCGCGTTACCGATCAACCTCACGGTAACATCCACGCGGCTGGATTGCGGTTCGAAGCGGGTGGCGCTTCGATCGGATATGCTACCGATTTCAATATCATGACCGACGATATGGCCAGGCTTTACGAAGACCTCGACGTCTGGGTCGTCGATGCGTTGCGACGACGACCGCATCCAACACATATGGAATTGCCGGCCGTGCTTGGATGGGTCGACCGACTGCGGCCGGGGCGAACCGCGCTTATCCATATGGACCACAGCATGGACTATGCGAGCTTGATCGCCGAACTTCCGAAGGGTGTCGAGCCTGGTTATGACGGGCTCGTACTCGACGCATGACCGCAGACCGTGCAGCCCAGTTCGCGCTGTACGCCGTGATGCTGATCCTGCCGCTTTCGGCGCTGGTTGCTAGGCGAAGCGCCGTCAAGCCGATGCTCAAGATGGCGCTGGCATGGGTAGGCATCTTCGCCGTCGGTCTCCTGATTGCGAGCCAACGCGATCGACTGTCCGGCGTCATTGCGATGTTCGACGATCAACAGGTCAGCGGAACCGAAACGCGCATACGCATGGCAGACGACGGTCATTTCTGGGCGAACGTGGAGATCAACGGGGTCGGTCGGCGCATGCTGATCGATAGCGGTGCCACGACGACGGCATTGTCGATGCAGACTGCCAAGGCGGCCGGCCTCGATCTCGGTGAAAGTCCGTTTCCCGTAATTCTATCAACCGCCAACGGCCAGGTCACCGCACGGTCGGCGACCGCGAAACGCGTAGTCGTCGGCAATATCGTCATGACCGACTTGGGAATCGTGACGTCGCCGGCTTTCGAAGAGACGGACATTCTCGGCATGAACTTTCTGTCGCGGCTGGGTTCGTGGCGGGTCGTCGGAAAGACGCTGATCCTATCGCCACCGCCATCGCATATTTAACATAATGTATATTATCGATCTGCGACAAATTTCGGATGATTTCCGGGTTGTTCCAAGGTGCCTAGGTAACCTGAACAGCTTACGTATAATGACGACGCCCTAATCGTCATAAGCGATCGTCCCTGGCTCAGCGTATGCGGTTCAATGGTGAACGCTGCTAGATGCCGTGTGAAGAGCCCGACGACGCCACGCCGGGCTGGCTCAGCCCCCTCCTTGCGCGCTACTTCGCGTTCGCAAGAGCCGCTGCGATCTCCGCGGACTTCGCCTGGCGCAATACACCGCAATGGCGAATGCTCTCCAGCGTGCGCTGATAATTTAGCAACCCGACGTTAGCCTTGCGGATCGAGGCGCCGACCCTGGCATCGATCCGATCCGCCTGATCGGCACCGCACTGGACCGCGAGCGCCTGCGGCAGGCGGCTGGTGATGAAGATGCCGTTGCCACCGGCGAGAAGCTTGTCGTAGTTCGCCAGGATCCAGTCGATGCCGAGATCGCGCGTTCCCGCATTGCCGGCGACGCCGAAGATCAGCCCGATCCTGTCATAGCTCCGCATCCGCTTGTCTTCGAGCGACAGGAGATAATTGGCGGCGTCGGGCCGCCCACTGGACGCAGCGGCACCGAGAGCGGCTTGGCGAAAGCCCGGGTCCTCGCTCGATAACGCCTTGTCGACCAGCATCTTCGCAGCAGGCAGACCGCCCTCCTCTGCCACCACGGTCAGCGCAGCTCCGAGAAAGCCGGAATCGAGCGCCGCGGTGTCGCCCGCTAGGTATTTTTCGCCAGCCGTCTTCAACTTGGTCCGGACAGCAACGTCTCGCGCGTCGTCCGCGACGAGATTGACCAGTTCGTGGCGCAGGTTCTGCCGACCTGGATCATCCTTTGCATAGGCGCCCGCTGCCGGGTTGAACCCAAGTGCGGTCAGGCGCGGTGTGTAGATCGAGGCCAACAGTGTGCGGTAGGCAGGCAGCGAAGCGGCCGAGATCAAGCCGCGCGAGCGCAACCCGGCAATCCGCCGCCCGCCGTCGATGCTGGCGGTCGAATCCGGGTTCGCCGCGACCGCACGCGCTTCCGCGAACAGCCATGCGGCCGGTGCCTTGCCCGCGCGGAACGCAGCCCACAGACTGTCGGTGGTGGCGAGCGCCTCGCCCGGTGACAACGTGCCCGAAGCCGCGATCAACGCCTGCCAATCCGCCGGTGCCATGTCGAAACGGTAATAGCCCGCACCGCCGACGTTCGGCATTATCAGGCCCGAGGCGGGCGCGGCAATCGACGTCACGGTCTTGTCGAGCAGCGTGCATTGCTTCGCCGCGCCGACCCGAACGCAGAACGGGATCGTCCAGCTCAATGGCGGCGGGGACGATCCCAGGAAGGCATAGCGCGACTGGGACGCGACGATGCCGTTACCCTGCCGCCGGACGTCGATGACCGGAACGCCCTGCTGGTCGACGAACGATTTCAGCGCGGACAGCACGCGCGGATCCTTCGCCGCATCCGAGATCGACTGGAAGAACTGCTCGGATGTCGCGTTGCCATACGCGTGACGCTTTAAGTGAAGGCGGACCCCCGCCTTGAACTTCTCGTCGCCGAGATAGGCCGCGATCATCGCGACGACCTGCCCGCCCTTGCCGTAGGTTATGCCGTCGAACGCGGAATCGATCTGGCCGTTGTCGGTGATCGGCTGGTGGATCGGGCGTCCCACCTCCAGCGCATCGGTGTTCATCGTGCCGAAGCCCTCATCCAGCGCACCGACGCCGATGTTGAGCTCGGGCCGCCAGGCATTGCCGATGCGATAGCCCATCCAGTTGGCGAAGCTCTCGTTCAGCCAGATGTCGTCCCACCACGCCGGCGTGACGAGGTCGCCGAACCATTGGTGCGATAGTTCGTGCGCGACGATCATCCCGAACGCCTGCTTGTCGGACGTCGTCGCACCGGGCGAGAGGAAGATGATGCCGTCGCCATAGGTGTCCGCGCCCGCGTTTTCCATCGCGCCCGGCATGATCGGCGTGCCGATCTGGTCGAGCTTGGGGAACGGGAACGGCTCGCCGAAATATTGCTCGAGCAGGGACACGATGCGTGGCGTCTCCGCCGTCACATAGCCCATCTTGTCCTTCTGCGCGTGCGTCGCGACGGCGCCATACGGCATCGGCGTTGACCGTTCGGGGGTCGCCGGGATCGTCCCGGTCTGGTGAACGAACGGCCCCGTATCGAACGCAACGAGATACGTGGGCAATGGCTTGGTTACCGCGAGCTGATGCTTCTCCATTCCCCCGGCGACCTTCGTGACGGACACCTTCGGCGCGTTGCCGATCACGACCAGACCTGGATGCGTCGTGACGGACACGGTGAACGGCGTCTTGAAGCCAGGCTCGTCGAACCCGGGAAACGCAGCGCGCGCATCGATGCTTTCGAACTGCGTCCAGCTGTACCAGGCATCGCCGACCTTGACGTGGAACAGGCCGGAAGCGGTGTCTCCGAAACTGCCCGTATAATCGAACGCCAGCGTCGCCGCGCCGGCCGGCAGGACATTCGCGAAGTCCAGCCGCGCTGTGCCACTCTGATCGACCTGCGTGAAGATCGCCGGGGTAGCCTTGCCACCTACCATCGCGACCGCCTTGCCAATTTTCAGGTCGCGTCCGTGAATATACAGGGATTTTGTCGCAGCCTTCAGCGTGACGTCGATCTCGTCATGTCCCGAAAACCGGTCAGCCTCGGGCAAAATGGTGAAGTCGAGGCGATACGCCTTAGGTATCGCCGCATCGGACAGACGCCCCTTCGGTGCGCTCGCATCGGGTACGATTACCGCCTTGGCGGGCGCTTCCGTCATCGCCTTCGGACTTGCATGCGCGGTCGACGACAGCAGGAGAGCGGTGAAACCGATGAGGCATGAGGCGCGCATGTGAAGATTCCCGACGAAGGTGTAGTAGGGGTGTAAGTCAGCACCGAAAGCGCTGCAAGCCTTCTCTGGCCATGCCCTCCATTCGCGCCGGGCGGATGATTTCGAAGGTTTTCCTGTACGCCGATGACGAGTAGCAAATGGCGTTCGACATCGTCTAAGGCTTGAGTATGCAGCAAGACACGCCGGTAAGCCCTTCCGATACCGCCATTTTAGCAAGGACGGCTTACCCGTCGATCGCCCCCGCCCCTGCGTTGCGTGCCGCAGAGCCTTACGCCCGTGACGAACTGCTGCACGAGATCTTCGACGCGACGCGCGCGCTGCATCCCGACGCGACCGCGCTGCGGCTGATCGGTGCGGACGAGGAATTCGACCGAAAGACCGAGTGGACCTACACCGATCTCGCCACGCGCAGCCTCGCGCTCGCGCACCGCCTCCGCGCGATGGGGATCGGCCGCGGCGACCGCGTCGTGCTGTGCCTGCCGCGCGGGCTCGACCAGTATATGGCGATCCTCGGCGTGCTGCGCGCGGGCGCTGCCTATGTGCCGGTCGACTGGGGCTATCCGCAGGACCGGATCGACTTCATCGTCGAGGACAGCGAAGCCGCGCTGACGATCACGGTCGCCAGCCGCGTCGCCAACCTCAAGGGAAAAACGCTCGCCCTCGATGCGGCGCTGGGCGATCTCGCGGCTGAGCCGTCCGAACCGATCGGCCGCGACGTCACGCAGGCCACCCCGCAGGACCTCGCCTACATCATCTACACCTCGGGCACGACCGGCCGCCCCAAGGGCGTGATGATCTCGCACGGTAATGCGTGCCACCTGGTCCGCTCGGAAAGCGCGATCCTCGACCTGACCCCGGCCGACGTCGTGTTCGGCGGGTTCAGCCTCGCATTCGACATGTCGGTCGAGACGATGTGGAGCGCGTTCTTCGTCGGTGCGGTCGTGCTGGTCGCGACCGAGGCGCTGGCGACCAGCGGGCCCGACGTGGCGATCGCGCTCGCCGAGGCGAACACGACGATCTGGCACGTGGTCCCCTCGCTGATCGCGCTGGTCGAGCATCCGGTGCCGACGCTACGCCTGCTCAACATGGGCGGCGAAGCGTGTCCGGCCGACCTGCCACGGCGGCTCGCACGTCCGGGGTTGCGGTTGCTCAACACCTACGGCCCGACAGAGACGTCGGTCACCGCGACCTGGACCGAGGTCTTCCCCGGCCAGCGCATCACGATCGGCAAGCCGCTCCCCGGCTACACCGCCTGGGTGGTGGACGAGCATATGCAGCCGGTCCCCGACGGCCAGGAAGGCGAACTCGTGATCGGCGGTCCCGGCGTCGGCGTCGGCTACGTTAATCGCCCAGACCTGACCGCTGAGAAGTTCATCATGACGCCGTTCGACGGGCCTTCCGGTGCCCCCGAACGCATCTACCGGTCGGGCGACCTGGTGAAGCTCGACGCGGCGCGCGACATCGATTTCGTCGGCAGGATCGATACGCAGGTGAAGATCCGCGGCTTCCGCGTCGAACTCGCCGAGATCGAGGCGGTGATCGGCGAATGGCCCGGCGTCGCGCAGACCGTCGTCCAGCTCTTCACCGACGGCGACGGCTCGGAGTTCCTCGCCGCGTTCCTGATCGCGCGTCCGGCGGAGGAAATCGACATGGTCGGCCTCAAGGCCCGCGTCGCCGAGCGGCTCCCCAATTACATGCGCCCCACGGGCTACCAGTTGCTGTCGCAAATGCCGACGCTCCCCGCTTCGGGGAAAGTCGACCGCAAGGCGCTGGTCAAGCCCGAGATCACCGTGACATCGGACCGCGAGATGGTCGCGCCCGCCACGCCGATGGAGGAAAGCCTGCACCGTGTCTGGGCCGAGGCGTTCGCGCCGCAGCCGGTATCGGTGCTCGACGACCTGTTCGAGGATCTCGGCGGCCATTCGCTGAAGGCCGCTCGGTTGGTTTCGGCAGCGCGAAAGGTCCGTGGCCTTGAAGGGCTGTCGCTCGAGGACGTCTACGCCGCGCCCACCATTCGCGCGCTCGCGCTACGGATCGGTGGCACAACGCCCGTCGCGATCCTCGACGAGACCAGCTTCCACCATATCGCGCCGTGGAAGCGCCGGCTGTGCGTCGCCGCGCAGACGCTCGCGCTGCTGCCGATCTACACGCTGGCGGGCCTCCAATGGTTCTCGCCCTATCTGGCCTACACGCATCTCGCGGGCGACATGCCACGGGTCGACGCGCTGATCCTCAGCGGGCTGTTCTTCACGGTCGTGCCGATCGCGTCGATGTTCCTGTCGATCGCGCTCAAATGGCTGATCGTCGGGCGGTTCAAGGCGGGCGATTATCCGCTCTGGGGCAGCTATTATTTCCGCTGGTGGCTGGTCCGCCGGATCATCGGCGTCACCGCGACGCCGTATCTCGCGGGCACGCCGATGATCCGCGGTTATTACCGGATGATGGGCGCGAAGATCGGCCAGCGCGTTCATATCGGCACCGGGATCATCGACACCGCCGACCTGCTCCACGCCGACGACGATGCGATCATCAGCGATCAGTCGGTGCTGTCGACCAGCTCGGTCGAGCGCGGGTTACTGCGGCTCGGCACCGTCAAGCTCGGCAAGGGCGCGTTCGTCGGGTCGATGGCGGTGGTCGGCCGCAACGCGGCGCTTGGCGACGACGCTATGCTCGACGATCTGTCCGCGCTGCCCGCCGATACGACCATCCCCGCCGGCCAGCGCTGGGCAGGCTCGCCCGCCGCGCACGACGGCGATGCGCCTCGCCGCCCCGCCATCGCAGCCCCGCGCAACGCCGGGCCGGCGATCGGCCTGTTCCTGTGCGCGCTGATCCTGCCGCTGGTCGCGATCCTGCCGATCGCGCCCGGCCTGATCGCGCTGATCGAGCTCGACTGGGCGACCAGCGGCTATGCCTATGTCGCGGTCGCGCCACTGCTCGCGGTCACCTATGTCGTGATGATGTGCGTGCTGACGGTGGCGGCCAAGCGCCTGATCCTCGGTCGCGTCGCACCCGCGGTGTATGCGCTGAACAGCGGATTCTACGTCCGCTACTGGTTCGTGCAGCAGATCAACGACCTCGCGCTGCGCCTGCTCCACCCGATCTTCGCAACGCTGTACGTGGTGCCGTGGTATCGCGCGCTCGGCGTGAAGGTCGGCCGGCGTGCGGAAATCTCGACCGCCAGCGCGATCGTGCCCGACCTGGTCGAAATCGGCGAGGAGAGTTTCATCGCGGACTCGGTGATCTTCGGCGCGGCGCGGATTGGCCACGGCACGATCGAACTGGCGCACACGAAGATCGGCCGCCGCAGCTTCATCGGCAATTCCGCGCTGCTGCCGGGCGGGACGCAGATCGGCGACGAGGTGCTCGTCGGCGTGCTCTCGAAGCCGCCGAGCGACCCCGCGCTCGCCACCGAGGCGGGTAGCACCTGGTTCGGCTCGCCCGCGATCAAGCTGCCGGTGCGCCAGGTCAACACGATGTTCGACGAGGGCGCGCGGTTCAATCCGTCGCGCGCGCTGATCGCCACGCGCCTGTCGATCGAGGCGGTCCGCACCACGCTGTCGCTGACCGCGTTCCTGGTGTTCTTCAGCTTGCTGCTGTCGGTGGTCGGCGACCTCGACGATCTCGACAACGGTGCGCTGGTCGTAGCGGCGACCTTCCCCTTTCTGTACGTCGGCTTCTGCCTCGCCTGTGGGATCTTCGTCCTCGCGCTCAAATGGCTCGTCGTTGGCCGCTACAAGGTCACCACCGCGCCGCTCTGGAGCATTTTCGTCTGGCGCACCGAACTCGTCACCGCAACCTACGAGAATCTGGCGGTCGCCAATTTGCTCGAGCCACTCCGGGGAACGCCGTGGATTGCGCTGTACCTCCGCCTGATGGGCGCGCGGATCGGCAAGCGTTGCTACATCGACACCACCGACCTGACGGAGCACGACCTCGTCGATATCGGCGACGACGTCGCGCTCAACGATTTCGCCGGCTTGCAGACGCATCTGTTCGAGGACCGCGTGATGAAGGTCGGCGCGATCCGCGTCGGCGACCGCGCGACGATCGGTTCGCTCGCGATCGTGCTGTACGACGCGGAGATCGGCGCCGACGCGCAGCTCGGCGACCTGTCGGTGGTGATGAAGGGCGAGACCTTGCCGGACGGCACTAGCTGGGACGGGAGCCCGGCGCGGATCGCCGTCGCGACGTGACGCCGGTCTGGCACGACGGTCCGCTCGACGCGCTCGTCTGGGACGGGCAGTCTCCAATCGCGTGGAGCGTTGCCGAGTCTGGACCGTACGCTGCCGGCCGGCCCGGCGATGCGCGCGCGATCCGACACGGCCTGGCCGTTGCGCTCATCCGCAAACTGGCCGGCGACTCTGACGATGTTCGACTGACACGCAGTGCGGCCGGCGCGCCGATCGTTTCCGCTCCCGGTGGCTGGTATCTCAGCCTCTCCAGTCGCGGTGCACACGCCCTAATCGGCGTTGCGCGCGCACCGATCGCTGTCGACCGCGAGGTCATCGACGACCACCCTCCGCTCTGGGACATGCTCACCCCGACGGAAGCCGACGCGCTCCGCCGCCTGCCCGCCCTCGCCCAGCCCCAAGCTTGGCTCCGCCGCTGGACGATCAAGGAAGCGCACGCGAAGCTCATCGGCGAACCGCGTCGCATCCGCCCCGAATCGATCGAAACCGTCGTGATCGATCCGACCCATGCGACCGCGACCTTCGAAGGCACTTCGCGCTGCTGGAGCCGTTCCACCGCCGACGCGATCGAAACCATCGCGCAGTGGAGCCAGCCATGACGAGAATCCTGACCCGCCGCTACGAGGAGAAGGACCGCGCCGCCGTCCTCGCGATCTTCGATTCGAACCTCCCCGAGTATTTCGGCGCCGGCGACCGCGAATGGCTGGAGGAGACGCTCAACGAGCCCGACGGCCCGGCATTCGTGGTCGACGTCGACGGCGTCCCCGGCGCGTTCGGCGGCTACGAGATCTGGGAGCATTACAACAAGGCGCTGCTCTTCTGGGGCATGGTCGCGCGGACGTACCATGGCTCGGGCCTCGGCAAGCTGCTGCTGTTCGAACGCCTGCTCCATGTCGCCACCTCAGCCGAACCGCCCACGCGCTACGTCACCGTCGACACCTCGCCTCAGGTCTCGCCGTTCTTCCAGCATTGCGGCTTCGAACTGACCAGCGTCTGGCCCGGCGGCTACCGTTCCGGCATGGACATGCACGAACTCCGCTTCGATATTGCGGGGGTGTCGCTCGAAGAGCTAACGGGCAGACGCGACGCTGCTTTTGCGCAATGTACGGCCTGATACGGTCCAGTCTTCATCTACCACGCCCTCGATGTTTTGGCGTACGTTCCGGACCGAAAAATCCCGTTCTATAAGGCTTCTCTATGATCGAACGTCTCGTCGCCATCATGGCCCGGTTGCGCGATCCCGTCGAAGGTTGCGAATGGGACCGTGTGCAGACCTGGTCCACGATTGCGCCCTACACGATCGAGGAAGCCTATGAAGTCGCCGACGCGATTGAACGGAACGATCCCGGGGATCTAAAGGACGAACTGGGCGACCTTCTGCTTCAGGTCGTGTTCCATAGCCGCATTGCCGAGGAAGCCGGTGCCTTCACGCTGGCCGACGTCGTGACCTCGATTGCCGACAAAATGGAACGGCGTCATCCGCATATATTCGGGGACGTGGAACAGTCGCCCGGATGGGAAGCAATCAAGGCGCAGGAGCGTTCGGTGAAATCGGACAGCAGCGCGTTGGCGGGGGTCGCACTTGGCCTTCCGGCACTGTCTCGGGCCGACAAGTTGCAGAAACGCGCAGGGCGGGTGGGCTTCGACTGGCCGGATGCGAGCGGGCCGCTGGCGAAAGTCCACGAGGAAATCGAGGAGGTTCTCGACGCTCCTTCCGAGAAGCTCGCGGAAGAAGTCGGCGACCTGCTGTTCGCAGTGACCAACTGGGCGCGACATCTCGGAGTAGACGCGGAAAGCGCATTACGCGCTGGCAATCTGAAGTTCGAGGCGCGGTTCCGGGCGATCGAGGATCTCGGCGGCGATGCGTTCGCCGGCATGACCCTCGATCAGAAGGAGGAACTGTGGCAGGTAGTCAAACGTCGCGGTGGGTGAACCGATCGTAATCCGCATCGGAAAGTCGCACGTCATATGTCGTCTCGAGCTCGTCATCGACGCTCCCGAACACTTCGCCATGCGCATGCAGCCAAGCAGCACCCGCGCCATCGCTGGCATCGAGCGTGATCCGATAGCGCCGATGCGCCCCCGTCAGCTTTGCCGCGATCTGCTCGATCAGATGCGGCACCCCTTCCCCACTCAGCGCCGATATCGCCACGACGTCGTCGCGCCGCGCCGCTTCGCCGGCAATCTCGTCGTGCGCGTCGGGATCGAGCAAGTCGAGCTTGTTCCAAACCTCGAACCGCGGCGTATTGTCGTCGACGCCGATCTCCGCCAGCACCGTCTCGACATCGGCACGCTGCGCCTCCGAATCTGGGTGGGCGATATCACGGACATGGACCAGCAGATCGGCGGACACGACCTCTTCCAAGGTCGCCTTGAAAGCCGCGACCAATTGAGTCGGAAGGTCCGAAACGAAGCCGACGGTGTCCGACAGGATTGCCTTGTCGAGCCCGGGTAGCTGAATCTGACGTAGCGTCGGATCTAGCGTTGCGAACAGCAGATCCTCCGCCATCACGTCAGCACCAGTCACGCGATTGAACAACGTCGACTTACCAGCATTGGTATAGCCGACCAGCGCGATTACCGGCCACGGCGCACGCTGGCGACGTTCGCGGTGCAGCCCGCGCGTCCGGCTGACCTGCTCGAGCTCACGCTTCAATCGCGCCATCCGGTCGCGGATCAAACGACGATCCGCTTCGATCTGCGTCTCGCCCGGACCGCCAAGGAAGCCGAAACCGCCGCGCTGACGTTCGAGATGGGTCCAGCTCCGCACGAGCCGGCCAGCCTGGTAATCGAGATGCGCGAGTTCGACCTGCAAGCGCCCCTCGGCGGTCGCGGCGCGTTCGCCGAAGATCTCGAGGATCAGTCCGGTGCGATCGATGACCTTCACCTCGAGCGCTTTCTCCAGATTGCGCTGCTGGATCGGAGTCAGGCTCGCATCGAAAACGACCAGTCCCGCCTCTTCCATCCGAACTTGGGTGGCCAACAATTCAACCTGCCCGCTTCCGATCAGCGTTGCGGGCTTTGCCTGGCGGACGCGGTAAGCGATCCGTTCTACCACCTCGACTCCGATGGCAGCGGCCAACCCCGCGGTTTCCTCCAACCGAGCGTCTACGTCGCGCGCGGCGTCGCCCTGGTCGGGGAGAACGACGATCGCTCGTGTTCCACGGGTGAACTCGTCCCGATCGCGTTCGAAACCACTACTCAATCGTCATCGTCCGTTTCATCCGTGTCAGTGGGCTCTTCGGCAAGGTTCAGCGGGCGCGCCGGCTGGATCGTCGAGACAGCGTGTTTGTAGACGAGTTGCGCCATGCCTTCGCGCTGAAGCAACATGCAAAACAGGTCGAAACCTGCGATCTGGCCCTGCAGCATGACGCCGTTGATGAGGAACATCGTCACGCTGTCTTCGGATTTGCGCACCGCGTTGAGGAAGATATCCTGCAAAAGCGGGTGCTTCTTCTGGTTTTCTCCGACCGCATCGACGATCGCCGACACGTCCATGGGCCCAGCAGGCATG
Organism: Sphingomonas sp. 320_CC; assembly: GCF_059691795.1. NCBI lineage: Bacteria > Pseudomonadati > Pseudomonadota > Alphaproteobacteria > Sphingomonadales > Sphingomonadaceae > Sphingomonas > Sphingomonas sp. 320_CC. Next base: position 342,339 of record NZ_JCAWAE010000004.1, read on the forward strand.
ATCGTCGAGATCGCATGCTTGTAGATCAGCTGCGACTGGCCATCGCGGCGCAGCAGGACGGAAAAATTATCGAACCATGTAACGATGCCCTGGAGCTTTACGCCCTTGACGAGGAACATGGTGACCGGCGTCTTGGAGCGCCGGAGTGCGTTCAGGAACAGATCCTGAAGCGAGCCTGGTTTATCGGCCAATGGGATAACCCTTTGTTTTTGGCGGGACTTTGCCCGCAAGGCGCCGTTTCCCGGCGTCGGAGATGCACCCGGTTACCGGGCGCGGTACTGATCTATGATCGCCGCCCTGCTATATCCAGAGGGCGGCGAAATTACGGCGTCTATTCCTCGCGGGTTTCGGTGATGCCGAGCAGCTTCAATTTTCGATGGAGTGCCGAGCGCTCCATGCCGATGAAGCTGGCCGTCCGCGAGATATTTCCCGAGAAACGTCGGATCTGCACCCGAAGATATTCCCGCTCGAACGTCTCACGCGCTTCCCGCAAAGGCGAGCCCATGATCGCGGTCGATCCAGCCGATCCGATATCGCCCTGGTCGCCGAGAACTTCGGCCGGCAAAAGGTCGAGATCGATCCGCCCGATCCGGTCTCCCGGCGCCAGAATGATCGTGCGCTCGACGACGTTGCGCAACTGCCGGACATTTCCCGGCCAGTCGTAGGATTGCAACGCAACCATCGCATCCGGCGCGATTTCCGGCGTCGGCACGCGGCGCTCGGACGCGTAGTGCGCGATGAAATGCTGGACCAACGCGGGGATGTCCTCGCGACGATCAGACAGCGGCGGGATCATCACCGGTACGACGTTGAGCCGGTAATATAGATCCTCGCGGAACCGTCCTTCGGCGATTTCGAAGACGAGGTCGCGGGCGGTTGCCGAGACGACGCGAACGTCGACCTTGACGACGCGCGTACCACCTACCCGGGTAAAGCTCTGGTCAGTCAGGGCGCGCAGGATACGGGCCTGCGTCGCGATCGGCATGTCAGCGATCTCGTCGAGGAACAACGTGCCGCCATGCGCCTGTTCGAACAGACCGGGACGGACGAGATCGCCCGCTTCCTCGACGCCGAACAGTTCCTCGTCCATTCGCTCGGGCGTCATCCGCGCGGCACTGACGATGATGAACGGCGCGTCGGTCCTGAGGCTCCAGCCGTGCAGCAGGCGGGCGGCGACTTCCTTGCCGACTCCCGCCGCGCCCATGATGAGGACCCGACTGCCGGTTGCCGCCACCCGCTTCAAGGTCGCGCGAACGCCGTTGATCGAGCCCGAACTGCCGGTCAGGTCGGTTTCGCGGCCGACCGTAGCCCGCAGTGTCGCCACCTCGCGACGGAGCCGTTCGGTCTCGGTTGCCCGCGCAACCATCAGCAAAAGCCGTTCGGCCTCGAACGGCTTTTCGATGAAGTCGGACGCACCGCGGCGGATCGCGGCGACGGCCGTATCGAGGTTGCCGTGGCCTGAAATCACCAGCACCGGGATCGACGGATCGCGACGCTTGATCTCGTCGAGCAGTTCCAGCCCATCGAGACGCGACCCTTGCAGCCAGACATCAAGCAGCACCAGCGACGGACGCCGCGCTGCGATCGCTTCCAGGGCGGAATCGCTGTCACCAGCGTCGCGTGTCTCATAGCCTTCGTCCTCCAGGACGCCGGCTACGAGTTCGCGAATGTCACGTTCGTCGTCCACGACGAGAATATCGAGCGCCATTAAATCATGTCCGGTTGCGGGTCATCGTGTCGAGTCGGCCCTCCCCAGCCAACTCGGATGCGGATGCCCCTTGGTCGAGCGCGGCCAGCGCCTTGGCGTCGAAGGTCATGGTGACGAGTGTACCGCCCCCCGGCCGATCGGAAAAGCCGATCGTGCCGCAATGCTCCTCAATGATCTTCTTGACGATGGCAAGGCCGAGGCCTGTGCCACGGGCACGGGTCGTTACATAAGGTTCGACGATCCGGTCCCGCTCCGCCGGTAGCCCGATGCCGGTGTCCGCCACTGCGATGCCGACCGTGTTGGCATCGCTCGTCAATGTCATCGTGACCGATCCGCCGGGTTCACCGCGAGTTTCAATAGCTTCCACCGCGTTCTTGACGATGTTCGTGAGCGCCTGCCCGATCTGGCGGCGGTCGCAAACCAGTGTCAGACCCGGATCGTCCTGCACCAGCTGGAAGCTGATCGCGGGATGCGCGACCTCGTGCAGGAACAGCGCCTGGCGGGCGGCATCGACCAGCGATTCCTCGCGGAACACTGGCTTCGGCATCCGCGCGAACGAGGAGAACTCGTCGACCATGCGACGAAGATCGCCAACCTGGCGGATGATCGTGTCGGTCAATCGCGAGAACGTACCGTCCTGCGCCTCGATCTTGCCACCATAGCGGCGTTGAAGCCGCTCGGCCGCAAGCTGGATCGGTGTCAGCGGGTTCTTGATCTCATGCGCGATCCGGCGAGCGACGTCCGACCATGCCGCGCGGCGTTGATCGAGCAGCTGCTGCGTGATGTCGTCGAACGTCAGGATCGGGCCAGTAGCTGGCCGGGCGATCCGCACGGCAAGCGTGCGGACCTCGCTCCCCTGGCCAACTTCGACGATCGCTTCCCGGTCGCCACCATCGAGCATCGCGTCGAGCTCGGGCGCGACATCCACCAGACGCCGTCCGACCAGCCCGCCAGTATCGGTGCCTAGCAACGTCGTCGCCGAATCGTTCGCAATCGTGATCGTCCGCTCGCGTCCGGTTGCGACGACGCCTGCGGAGACCCCCGCCATCACCGCCTCGATCAGTGCGCGACGGCTTTCGAGCTGGCCGTTGGCAGTGACGAGTTCGGTGTTCTGCGCCTCCAGCTGCCCGGTCATCTGGTTGAACGCGTTGGCGAGCGTGCCGACCTCATCGCGGCTGCGCGGATCGGGGACACGCGCGGTCAGGTCGCCGGCTGCCACCCGGCGTGCGGCGTCGACGAGCTCGCCCACCGGCCGGACGAGACGATCCGCAACCGCCAGCGCGATCCACACCGCAATCCCCACGATCAGCAACGAGATCAACAACAGTGCCGCATTGAACTGCAACTGGAGACTACGCGCCCTGGCCAGAAGCGATCGATAACTCTTCAGCACGTCGTTCGCACGCGTGGTCTGTTCGGAGAGTGATTTCGTATCCTCGACGCGGCCTGCATAGAGAAACAGCTCGTCAGATCCGGGCAGCATCGTGATCGTCTGGATACGATCGCCCGTCACCGCAACGACCGCGCTTTTGCCCGACCGCAGCTCGGCGATCGCCGAGGGCGTGACACGGCGCGTAAAGTCGATTTCGTACGGGTTGACGATCGCCAGCGTCTGGATCCCCTGCTGAGGGGACAGCTTGAACAACGCAGCTTCCGAGAGGCTGCGAAAATAGACCTGTTGGAGGAACCAGCCGGAAAAATCCGGGCTCTGCAGCGAGCGCTCTCGGAGATAGGCGGACATGTCGCTTGCCATCGTCACGGTGGCTTCCTGCCACCGGTTGAGCTGGCGTGCGTAGGACGACTGGGCAAGCCCGGTCGCGTTCTCGAGCATCCCGCGCGCCTGATCGGAATACCAGAACTGGACGCCATATTGGAACAGCAGCGATGCGAAGATCGTCACCAGCAGCATCGGCACGGCGGCGACGATCGAGAACAAAGCGACGAGGCGAACGTGGAGGCGACCGCCACCGCCCACCGGAGAACGCGCTGCACGGCGCATGGCCACACGTCGCCCTAGCAACATGAGGAGAGCGATTCCGGGCACGAGGTTCGCGACCAGCAGCAGCGCTACCAGGGGTGGCGGGATCAGGCGCTGCGGCGCGTCGCTGCCGGTAATGATAAAGTAGCTCGTAACGGCGATCGCGATCGCCACACCGAGCACGACCGCCTCTACGGCAGGCGTCACGGCAAACCGGTGTGCAGGCCCGTCATCGTCCATCGGTAGCGTCGCGGAAGCGATCATCGTTGCCCCGATACAACGTCAACCGTTGCCGTGAAACCACATAATGACAGAATTACCGCCGTTCCGGTTCGTCTACGCGAGGCGCGTCGCTGCCGATCGTACCGCCGATATCGATGCCGAGCGTATCGAGGCGTTTACGCAGGGTATTGCGGTTGATCCCCATCGCGCGGGCGGCCCGAAGCTGGTTCTGACCATGACGCGCCAGCATCGCCTCGATCAACGGCCGTTCGACTTCGCCGATCACGCGGTCGTAGAGCGTGCCGTCATCGAGTGCAGCCGGATCGTCATGAGCGATGCGCGCGATCATCGCGCGGACCGCTTGTCCGATATCGAGGCCGACCGGGTCGGTGAGCGTGGCGTGGCGGCCGATCATGGTACGGATCGCGTCCGCGTCGATGACTTCGTCGCGCGACAAGACTGCCAGCCGCCGCATGAGATTTTCGAGTTCGCGAACGTTGCCCGGCCAGTCATGCCCGCCAAGCGCGACCAGGGCGTCACTGGCAAGCTGACGCCGTGGAAGGCCCTGTGCAGCGGCGTGATCCAGAAAATGCCGCGCGAGCAACGCAATGTCCTGACGTCGTTCGCGCAGGGGCGGCAACGTGATCGGGACGACATTGAGCCGGTAGAACAGGTCTTCGCGGAACTGCCCTGTCGCGACCTGTGACGCCAGATCGCGGTTGGTCGCGGCGACGATGCGAACGTCGACGCGGATCGTCCGTGCGCCACCGACGCTGGTGAACTCGCCCGACTGGAGCACGCGCAGGAGGCGGGTCTGCGCTTCCATCGGCATGTCGCCGATCTCGTCGAGGAACAGCGTGCCGCCCGACGCCTGTTCGAACCGTCCGGCGTTGCGCGTCGCAGCGCCGGTGAACGCGCCGCGTTCATGTCCGAACAGTTCGGCTTCGATCAATTCGCGCGGAATCGCGGCCATGTTAATCGCGACGAACGGGGCTGCGCTACGCGGCCCGAGATCATGGATCGCGCGCGCGACGAGTTCCTTGCCGGTGCCCGATTCGCCCGAGATCAGCACGGTCAGATCGTTCGATACGACGCGCGCGATGATCCGGTAGACGTCCTGCATCGCCGCCGAACGCCCGATCAGGGGCAGCGCGCGGTCCGCGTCGTGGAGCGTATCCTCAGATACCATCCCGCCCCGAGCGAGCGCACCGGCAACCGCGCGGGTCAGCACGTCGAGGTCGAACGGCTTGGGTAGATATTCGTACGCACCAACCTCGGCCGCGCGGACCGCCGTGGTCAGCGTGTTCTGCGCCGAGAGGACGATGATCGGTAGCAGCGGAAACCGCGCGGCGACGCTGCGGACATGATCGATGCCGTCGCCGTCGGGGAGGATGACGTCGGTGATGAGAACGTCGGGCAGCGTCACCGCAAGCGCGCGTTCGAGTTGCGCGAGGCTGTCGGCGACGGTGACGTCATGGCCGGCGCGACGGAGAGCCTGCGCGACGACGGTACGAATCGCGGCGTCGTCATCGACGACCAGAACCGTACTCATGACGCGGCTCTCGGCAGCAGGAGGCGAAGGACGGTCATCTCGGGGTTTCCTTCGCGGCCGTATTGGACGATGCCGCCCATGTCCCTGGTCAACTTGTCGACCAGCGCGAGACCGAGCCCCTGCCCTTCGCGTCGACCCGATACGAACGGGTCGAACAGGTGATCGGCGATGTCGGCGGGGGCGCCGGGGCCGTTGTCGAAAATGCAGATCTCAATCGGCAGCGGCAGGCGTGGCTTGCCGGGTGCCGAACTGACGGTGATGCCGTGACGGTACGCGGTGGTCATGACGATCCGCGGTTCTCGTTCGTTGCGAACGGCTTCGCGCGCATTCTTCAGCAGGTTTATGACGATCTGCAGCAACGCGTCGCGGTTGATCTGCGCGGGCGGGAGCGAGGGATCGAAGCGTTCCTCGATCGTTATACCGCGCGCGAAACCGGCGAGTGCGAGCCGGCGGGCATGACCGAGCAGCGGATAGATGTTCTCGCTGGCGAGCGGCAAGGGCCGGGTGTCGCTGAAGTCCTGCATGCGGTCGATCAATGCGGCGATGCGGTCGACTTCGGTTACGATCAACGTGGTGAGTTCGCCCGCGCCGAGCAGTTGCGCCGCGCCGCGGATACCAGACAGCGGATTCTTGATTTCGTGCGCGAGCATCGCGGCGGCGCCGACCGCAGCCCTTGCTCCAGCCGCGCGATCCGCGGAGTGTCCAAGCCGCCGCGAGGTGGCGGATGCGTGCAAGGTGATCGCGCGCCAGCCCGGATAGTCGGCGATCTGCGTCTCGGCGAAATCTGCACGGATCTTGACACCGCGCGCGGTCGAGATTTCGGTGTCGTAGACGGCGAGAGCGTGTCCGTCCCGATTTCGCGGATCGTCGGGCGGCGGGATGATCGCATCGAGCGGCTGTCCGATCATCAACCGTTCCGACAGGTTCAGCAGTTGCTCGGCGAGCGCATTGGCATGCGCGACCCGGTGGTCGGGATCGACGACCACCACAGCCACCGGCAGCGCGGCAAAGAGTTCTGCGAACCCCGGCCGATTGCGCGATGGCGTATCAGGCTGCTTCAAGGTCGCGGCAGGGAGCGTAGAACTCGGCCAGCATGGCCTTGACTTGCTTGGGGTCCGGTACCTGGTTCACCTTGTTGCGGAACTCGGCCGAACCGGGCAGCCCCTTGGTGTACCAGCCGATATGTTTCCGGGCCATGTTGACGCCGGTCTCGATCCCGTAATGCTCGAGCATCGCCTCGTAATGGCCTGCGATCGCGTCATATTGCTCGGTGATCGACGGGTCCTCGATGCGACGGCCGGTGGCGAACCATTCCATCACCTGGCCGAGCACCCAGGGGCGGCCGTAGCTGCCCCGACCGATCATCAGGCCATCGGCCCCCGACTGATCCATCGCCGCTTCGGCGTCCTCGATGGTGCAGATGTCGCCGTTGACGATCACCGGTACGCTCACTGCTTCCTTGACCTTCCGGACGAAGCCCCAGTCGGCGCTGCCCTTGTACATCTGGTTGCGTGTGCGGCCGTGGACGGTGATCAGCTTGATGCCGAGGTCTTCCGCGATCCGCGCGAGATCGGGCGCGTTCAGGCTGTCGTGACACCAGCCCATCCGCATCTTGAGCGTCACCGGCACGTCGACCGCCTTGACGGTGGCCTCGATGATCGCGCTGGCCAGCTTGGTGTCGCGCATGAGCGCCGAGCCCGCGTCGCCGTTAACGACTTTGCGTACCGGACAGCCCATGTTGATGTCGATGATCGCCGCGCCGCGATCCTGGCTGAGCTTCGCGGCCTCGCCCATCTCGTAGGGCGTGCAGCCGATCAACTGCATCGATACCGGCTCCTCGAGCCGATCCCACGCAGCCTTTTGCAACGACTGGCGGGTCTCGCGGATCGCAGCCTGGCTGGCGACCATTTCGGTGACGTTGAGGCCCGAGCCATAGCGTCGCACGAGTGTGCGGAACGGCATGTCGGTGACGCCGGTCATCGGCGCGAGCACGACGGGGCTTTCGATCCGGACGGGACCGATCTGGATAGGAGCAAGGTTACGCATGGATGTGCCTGAAAAAGAGGCATCCCCTACCCCGTCCAGGGGTTTTTCGCAAGACTGGCGAGCGTCGGGGCGAACCGCTAGGGCGCAAGGATGACACAGGCACAGCGTATCGTCGCGATCATCGTCGCGGCCGGAACCGGCGTGCGCGCGGGGGGATCGGTTCCCAAGCAGTTCGCGCCGATCGCCGGTCGGCCGATGATCGCCTATTCCTATGAGGCGTTCACGACGCACCCGGCCATCGCCGAGACGATCGTCGTCGTCGCCGAGGGCCAGCAGGGCTTGGCGACCGCAGCATTGCGGCAGGTATCGATCGTCGTCGGCGGCGCCACCCGGCGCGAGTCGGTTACCAACGGCCTCGTGACGGCCGGCGACGCGACGCATGTGCTGATCCACGATGCCGCCCGTCCCTTCCTGTCGCACGCGGTCATCGATTCGCTCGTTGCCGCCTTGAAGACCCGGGACGCGGCCATTCCGGTGCTGCCGGTGACCGATACGCTCGCGCGCGGCAGTGTCCTGTTGGGCGATATCGTGCCGCGCGCGGACCTCAACCGGGTGCAGACCCCGCAGGCGTTTGCCGTGGAGGCACTGCGTGCCGCCCATTCCGTCTGGCCGGCGGACGAGGAGGCGACCGACGATGCGCAGATGGTGCGACGGCTTGGCGTCGGCGTCGCGTTGGTGCAGGGCTCGGCGATGCTCGAGAAAGTCACGCACCCAGAAGATTTCGCAGCCGCCGAAGCGCGTGTCGCGTACGAAACCCGTACCGCGATGGGGTTCGACGTCCACCGCCTCGAAACCGGCGAGGAGCTCTGGCTCGGCGGCGTCCTGATCCCGCACGACAAGGGGCTGTCGGGGCATAGCGACGCCGACGTCGCGCTCCACGCGCTGACCGATGCGCTGCTCGGCACGATCGCGGCGGGCGATATCGGCACGCATTTCCCGCCGAGCGACCCACAGTGGAAGGGCGCCGACTCCGCGCAGTTCCTCCAGCATGCCGCCAAGCTGATCGCCGACAAGCGCGGTCGCATCGATTTCGTCGACCTGACGATCATGTGCGAGGCGCCGAAGATCGGGCCGCACCGTACGGCGATGACCGCGCGGATCGCCGACCTGCTCGGGCTCACGCTCGACCGGGTCAGCGTCAAGGCGACGACGACCGAACGGCTCGGCTTCACCGGGCGAGGCGAAGGCATTGCCGCGCAGGCCGTTGCGACCATTCGCTTGCCCGGATCGCCGCTGTGAAGATCGTCGGCGCACTTGCCGCGATCGCGCTCCTTGCCAGCCCGGCGGTCGCCCAACAGCGTTGCATCACCGGGCCCGAGGCCGAATCGCTGACGCTCGTCGCGATGCCCGACATTCTCCGCGAAACCGGTCGCGTCTGTGCGGCGCAGCTTCCCGCCAGAAGTCTCATCCGATCGCAGTCAAGTGCGTTGATCGACCGGTATCAGGTCGAGTCCGACCGAGCATGGCCGGCAGCGCGCGCGGCGATCGTCAAACTCAGCAATCCAGCCGTGGACGCGATGCTCGATTCGGAGTTTGCGCGACCGCTGCTGACGACGTTGCTGGTGCCACAGATCGTCGGGCGGATCGCGACGCGCGATTGCGGGACGATCGACCGGATGGTGACGCTGCTCCAGCCCTTGCCACCGCGCAACACCGCGGGCATCGTCGTCGAGACGTTGCGGTACCTCAAATCCCAGAAGTCGCGCAGCGGAGATATCGCCGCGGTGGCGATGCTGCTCTGCCCGGTGGAGACACGCTGATGGATACGATCCTTCCCGCCGAACTGGTCGACGCCGCACGCAAAGTGGTCGAGCAGAACCGCGCGATCGGCCGCCGGGTCGCGGTCGCCGAGAGTTGCACCGGCGGGCTGGTCGCGGCTGCACTGACCGAGATCCCCGGGTCCTCCGACGTGTTCGAGGTCGGCTTCGTCACCTACTCGAACGCCGCCAAGCTCGGCGTGCTGAAGATCAGTTCGGACGTGCTCGAAACGTTCGGCGCGGTGTCGATCGCGGTTGCGTGGAGCATGGCGCAGGCTGCGCTAAAGCAGTCGGGCGCCGACATCGCGGTGGCGATAACGGGCGTCGCTGGCCCCGGTGGCGGTTCGCTAAAGAAGCCGGTCGGCACCGTGGTGTTCGGTCGCGCTGAGAAGGGCCGCGACCCGTCCGACGTCCACGCCGATCGCAAGGACTTTGGCGATCTCGGTCGTGGTGGGATCCGGCTTCAGGCCGCGTTGTGCGCGCTCGAACTCTTGCTGCCGGATGCGTCCGCCCCGTAAAGCTCAGCGGCGCGAGTCTCGAACGCGCCGATCATCTTGCGCAGTGCAGCGCCGAACACCTGCCCGGCGATCATCTCGAACATCCGGTTCTTGAACGCGAAGTCGACGGTGAAGTCGACCGCGCAACCCTGCGGCTCTGGCCGAAAATGCCATTCGTTGCGTAGATACTTGAGCGGGCCATCGACGTAATCGACGTTGAGTTCGCTCGGCCGGACCTTCTGCACGCGCGACGTGAACGTCTCGCGCAGGCCCTTGAAGCCGACGATCATGTCGGCGAGCGTCTCCGTATCGCTGTTCGAGCGCACGCGCATCGCGCTTACCCAAGGCAGGAATTCGGCATAGCGACCGACATCGGCCACCAGGTCGAACATCTGCTCAGGCGTATAGGGCAAATGGCGCGTTTCCGAATGCTTCGGCATCAGATGCGCGCGACGCCCAGCTTTGCGTCACGGTTTGCACGCAACCGCTCGAAATCATCGCCGGCGTGATAGCTCGACCGGGTCAGCGGCGACGATGCGACCAGCAGGAAGCCCTTCGCGCGCGCTATCGAGGCATAGGCGTCGAACGCCTTGGGCGGCACGAACTCGGCGACCTTGGCATGGCGCGGCGTTGGCTGGAGATACTGCCCCATCGTCAGGAAATCGATGTCGGCGCAGCGCATGTCGTCCATCACCTGATGGATCTCCAGACGCTCCTCGCCGAGCCCGAGCATCACGCCCGACTTGGTGAAGATCGACGGATCGTGCTTCTTGACGCTCTCCAGCAGCCGCAACGACGCATAGTAGCGCGCACCCGGGCGGATCGTCGGATAGAGCCGCGGCACGGTTTCGAGATTATGGTTGTAGACGTCGGGACGCGCCTCGACGATCGACTCGATCGCGGCCTGCGCCTTGTTGCGGAAGTCGGGCGTGAGGATCTCGATGGTCGTCGTCGGGTTCGACGCGCGGATCGCCTGGATCACCTTCACGAACTGCGACGCGCCGCCATCGGGGAGGTCGTCACGATCTACCGAGGTGATGACGATGTGGTTCAAGCCCATCTGCGCAGCCGCATCGGCGACGTTCTGCGGCTCCATCCGATCGACCGCGCGCGGCATACCGGTCTTGACGTTACAAAACGCGCACGCCCGCGTGCAGGTATCGCCGAGGATCATGACCGTGGCGTGCTTCTTCGACCAACACTCGCCGATGTTCGGACACGCCGCCTCTTCGCACACGGTCGTTAGGCTTTTGGATCGCATGAGCTCACGCGTTTTCGCGAAGCCAGCGGAGGTCGGCGCCTTGACGCGGATCCAGTCGGGCTTGCGCGCACGGACCGGCGCAGCCATCGGGGTCATGTCGTTCATGCACGCCAGATAGCCCCGCCCTGCCGTCGAGACAATGGCGGCGGACGCCGTCGGCGGGTTGGAACCATCGGACGAACCGGATAAAATCATGGAACCAGTTTCAACATGACAAGTTTTTCATGTTGCATCGCAAACTGATATGGAAGGCTATCCGTGCCAACACACTTTCCGGAAATGATCGAAGGCTATCACCGCTTCAAGGACGGCCCCTGGGAGGAGCAGCGCGAGCGCTGGAAGGAACTGAAGGACGGCCAGAGCCCCAAGGTGATGATCATCGCGTGCTCCGACAGCCGCGTCGAACCCGCGCAGATTTTCGATACGCTGCCCGGCGAAGTGTTCGTCGTCCGCAACGTTGCCAACCTCGTACCGCCGTTCGAGACCGGTGGTGGCCATCACGGTGTCTCGGCCGCGATCGAGTTCGCTGTCACGCAGCTGAAGGTCGAAGAGATCGTCGTGATGGGCCACGAGAAGTGCGGTGGCTGCAAGGCGGCGCTGACCCAGGCGTTCGCGGATGCCGAGCGGGGTGCGGGCGGGTTCGTATCCGATTGGGTGAGCCTGCTTGACGGTGCCCGCGAGAAAGTCATCGCGAAGTACGGCGATAGCGAACAGGCCGGTCGCGAGATGGAACTCGAGTCCGTCCGCACCTCGATCGCCAACCTGCGGACGTTTCCGTTCGTGACCGAGGCAGAAGCCGCCGGCACGCTGGCCCTTCGCGGCGCCTATTTCGGCATCGACAAGGGCCAGATGCTGCTGCTCAACGAGGATGACGAGTTCATCCAGGCAGAGTCGACAGAAGCCAAATCCGCGAAAGCCTAACGGGTCAGCGAAGGCCTAACGCCTTCTCCGCCACCTTCTTGACCTTCGGGTCGAGCGGTGGCGGCACCATCGATACGCCGGCTTCGAGGCGGTCCGCGATCAGCGTCAGCGCTGCGATCCGGGCCGCCTTCTTGTCGTTGCCGTCGATGACGCTCCACGGCGCGGTCGCGGTGTCGGTGCGCGCGAACATCTCGGCCATCGCCTCCAGATACTCGTCGCGCCGCGATCGGTTGTGGAAATCGTCGAGCCCGGTCTTCCAATGCTTCCACGGATCGTCGAGCCGCGCTTCCAAGCGCCGGTCCTGCTCCTTCTGCGTGGTGTGGATGAACAGCTTGATCAGCGTCGTGCCGCTCTCGACCTGCTGCGCCTCGAACGCGTTGATCTCGTCATAGCCGTGGCGCCATTCGGTCTCGCTGGCGAACCCCTCGACGCGCTCGACGAGGACACGGCCGTACCAGCTGCGGTCGAACACCGCGATGTTGCCGTTGGCGGGCAACCGGTTCCAGAAGCGCCAGAGGAAATGATGCGCCTTCTCGTCCGCGGTCGGCGCCGAGATCGGCCAGACCTTGTAGTTGCGCGGGTCCCATTCGGCGGAGAGACGCTGAATGATGCCGCCCTTCCCTGCCGCGTCCCAGCCTTCGAACATCACGATCGCGCGCGTACCGCCGACGATGTGCGCGACCTGGATATGCTCGAGGCGCTTTTGCAGCGCTCCAAGGTCGTGCTTGTACCTGCCGTCGTATTCGTCGCCGTCTTCGTAGTCGGCCAGGTGTATCGTCATGCATCGCGCTCCGTCGCAAGGGTCGGGATCTGAACGTTCCAGGCGCCCCGTCGGCGCAGGACGAACCAATAATAGGCGATCGACAGCAGGATCTGCGCGGCCGTCATGATCAGGCCGGGGCGCCCCTCCTCGAGATCGAGCCAACTCGTCCAGCAGACATAACCGAGCGCGAGCAGCGTCACGATCGGCGCAAGCGGGTATAACGGCATCTGGTAGGGTGCATGGGCGGTCTGACCGGTACGCCTGCCGACCATCGCCGCGACGCAGATGCCCGCGTAGATCGCGACGAGGCCGGTGCCGCTGAGCACGAGCAGCAACTGGAGCGGCAGAAAGCACGCGACGATGCCGAACCCGCCGACCAGCAGCGTGCCGACCCAGGGGGAGCCGAACTTCGGGTGGACCTGCGTCATCCATTGGTCGAGTGGACGGCCCCAGCTTCCGTCGCGCGCGGTGCCGTAGAAGAAGCGCGCGCAGGCGAGGATGCAGGCGATGACCGCGTTGACGATCGCGACGACGACGCCGATCGAGAGCCAGTTCGCCATCGTGGTGCCGCTGCGGAGGGTGACGAGCAGGCCGAACGGGTCGTCGGCGGTGAGCGTGGCGTGGAGATCCGGCACGCCGACGAGGACCGCGACGATCGGGATACCTTCGAACAGAAGCGTGAGCGCGAGCGAGGCCATGATCGCGCGGGCGATCAGCCGGGGGGCGTCGAGCATCTCCTCGCCCAAATACACCGCCGCGCCATAGCCATTGAGCGCGAAGATAGCGATCGAGGTGGCGAGGCCGATCGAAGCGGCGGACGCGGGAACGAGCGCGGCCCCTTGCGGCATCACTGGGTGGAGCAGGAGGTCGCCGATTGGACGGACGGTATCGGCGAACCCGAGCCAGACGACCGCGAGGATGGCGAGCATCTCGACCAGCAGGAAGAGCCCAGTGAGCCAGGCGTTGACGCGGATCCGGAGCATCGCGACGAGCGTCGCCCCGGCGACCACGGCGATCGCGACGGGGATCTGCGGCAGGCCGGGAACCAGCGTGCCCAGCACCGCGCTGACGCCTAGCCCTGCGACGGGCGGGAAGAGCAGGTTGTTGAAGACGTTGACGCCGAGCATGACGAACCCCGCCATCGGCCCGAGCGTGTGCGCGACCGCGACATACTCGCCGCCTGCGACCGGCCAGGCGGACGAGAGCTCGGCATAGACGAATGCGGTGGCGACGCACACGAGTCCGGCGATGAGCGTTGCCCAGACCGCGCCGGTGCCCGCGACCTGGAGCATGCCGGGGACGATGACGAACACCGACGATGCCGGGGTCGCGACGGAGAGGGTGAGGAACAGGACGCCCGTCACGCCTAAGCTGCGGACGAGGCTTGGCGCCGGTGTCATCTGATCGTCGCGCATGCCAACCCCTTATCGTGCAGAGGTATTTGCATGGTTAGCTAGGTGGGGAAAGCGGTGGAGGAGATAACGTCTTTCCCTCGCCCCTACGGGGAAAGGGAGGGGCCCGGCCGCGCTTGCGGGTGGGAGGGAGAGGGGACGTTGGCGGACACCAACCGCCCCTCACCCTCCCGGCGCAAGCGCGCCTCCTTCCCTCTCCCCGTTGGGGCGAGGGACAGCTAGATCACCCCGCGCTCGGCGCGACCACCTTCGTCGCGTCCTTGGGACCATCCACCGTCAGGCGGATGTTGAGTTCCTTCAGCTGCTTGGCACTGACCGGGCTCGGTGCGCCCATCATCAAATCCTCGGCCTTCTGGTTCATCGGGAACAGCACGACCTCGCGGATGTTCGGCTCGCCCGCGAGCAGCATTACCATCCGGTCGATCCCCGGTGCGGAGCCGCCATGCGGCGGTGCGCCGACCTTGAACGCGTTGATCATGCCCGCAAAGTTCGTGTCGACATCGGCCTGCGTGTAGCCGGCGATCTCGAACGCCTTGTACATGATCTCCGGACGGTGGTTCCGGATCGCGCCCGACGACAGCTCGACGCCGTTGCAGACGATATCGTACTGATACGCCAGGATATCGAGCGGATCCTTGTTCTCCAGCGCGTCCATTTCGCCCTGCGGCATCGAGAACGGGTTGTGACTGAAGTCGACCTTCTTCGCATCCTCGTCATATTCGAACATCGGGAAGTCGACGATCCAGCAGAACTCGAACCGGTTCTCGTCGATCAGGCCGAGGTCGGCACCGATCCGCGCCCGGGCGGCGCCCGCGAGCTTGGACGCGGGCAGTTCCTTGCCGGCGGCGAAGAAGATGCCGTCGTTTGGCCCGAGGCCCATCTCGGCGATTAGCTTCCGCGTCGCTTCCTCGCCGTGGTTCTTAGCGATCGGGCCGCCGAGCTCACCGTTCTTCTGCGTGATGTAGCCGAGCCCGGCATGCCCCTCGGCGCGCGCCCAGTCGTTCATGTCGGTGAAGAACTTACGGCTCTTGTCGGCGGTGTTCGGCGCGGGGATCGCGCGGACCACGTCACCACCGGCGACGATCCCGGCGAACAGGCCGAAGCCCGAATCGACGAAGTGATGGCCGACGTCGTGGATCAGGATCGGGTTGCGCAGATCGGGCTTGTCGCTGCCGTACTTCAGCATCGATTCGCGGTAAGGAATGCGCTTGAACGGGAGGGCCGAGACCTGACGGCCCTTGCCCTGCCAGTCGGCGAATTCCTCGAACACGCCGTGGAGCACGGGCTCGATCGCATTGAACACGTCGTCCTGCGTGACGAAGCTCATCTCAAAATCGAGCTGGTAGAATTCGCCCGGCGAGCGATCGGCGCGTGCGTCCTCGTCGCGGAAGCACGGCGCGATCTGGAAATAGCGGTCGAAGCCGGCGACCATCAACAGCTGCTTGAACATCTGCGGCGCCTGCGGGAGCGCGTAGAACTTGCCCGGATGAACGCGGCTCGGCACGAGGTAATCGCGCGCGCCTTCGGGTGACGATGCGGTCAGGATCGGCGTCTGGAATTCGGTGAACCCCTGCCCGTTCATGCGGTTGCGCAGCGAAGTGATCACCTGGCTGCGGAGCATGATGTTCGCGTGCAGCCGCTCGCGACGCAGATCGAGATAGCGATAGCGCAGGCGGATATCCTCGGGATACTCGGCCTCGCCCGCGACCGGCATCGGCAGCTCGCCGGCCATCGACTGGACCGTCGCGGCGGTCGCACGAATCTCGATCCCGCCGGTCGGCAGGTTCGGGTTCACGGCTTCCGGCGCGCGTGCGGTCACCTTGCCGGTGATCGTGACGACACTCTCGCTCTTCAGACCCTCGATGACCTTGAAGACCGGGCCGCTGACGTCCGTGACGATCTGCGTGATGCCGTAGTGATCGCGCAGATCGATGAAGACGAGGTCGCCGTGATCGCGCTTCTTGTGGACCCAGCCGGAGACGCGGACCTCTTCGCCGACCTGTTCGGGGCGGAGGGCGGCGCAGTTGTGGGTGCGATAGGCGTGCATGATGGGTCTTCTCGGACGATAAACAGGTGCCTCGCGCTTCCCTTCCCTACCGGGCTTTGTCAACCCGGACGAGGCTCGCTATGGACGGGCAATGCATATCCACCCGCTTATCTCCGACAGTGCCACGCTCGCCAATCTGTGTGCGCGCATGGCCGACGCCGACTATGTGTGCGTCGACACCGAATTCATGCGCGAGAGCACCTATTACCCGGAACTCTGCCTGATCCAGATCGCGGACGACAAGGAAGCCGCGGCGATCGACCCGATGGCGCCGGGGATCGACCTGAAGCCGCTGCTCGACCTGCTCGTCGAGAATCACGACGTGCTGAAGGTCGTCCACGCCGGCGGGCAGGACATTGAGATCGTCTACAACCTCACCGGCAAGACGCCCTTCCCGCTGTTCGACACGCAGGTCGCGGCGATGGCGCTCGGCCAGGGCGAGCAGATCGGCTATTCGAACCTTGTCGACAGCTGGCTCGGGATCGCTGTCGACAAGGGTGCTCGGTTTACCGACTGGGCGCGCCGGCCGCTCGATGCGCGACAGATCGAATATGCGATCGGCGACGTGACGCATCTGTCGAAAATCTTCCCGAAGATGCTGGAGCGGTTGCGCAAGACCGGGCGCGGGGTGTGGCTCGATCAGGAGATGGAGCGGCTTGGCGACACCGCCAATTATGCGAACGATCCCGATCTTGCGTGGAAGCGCGTGCGGATTTCGGGGCGCAAGCCCGAGGTGCTGGGGCGGTTGAAGGCACTCGCGCGCTGGCGGGAGCTGGAGGCGCAGGCGAAGGACCTACCGCGCGGGCGGATCGTCAAGGACGAAACGCTGGGCGACATGGCGGGGCATCCGCCGAAGAAGCAGACGGACTTGGCGCGGGTGCGTGGGCTTTCGGCGACTTGGGCTGGGAACGACATCGGTGGCCGCTTGATGGCGGCGATCGAGGGCGCGCAACCACTTGGCGACGACGAACTGCCGCCGCGCGACGATCGGAAGCCGGGGCTTGGCAAGGAGGGGTCGCTGGTGGCGGACCTTCTCAAGCTTCTGCTCAAGATCCGCTCGCGAGACATTGATGTCGCGTCGAAATTGTTGGCGCGCACCGATGAACTCGAAGCGTTGGCGGCGGGTGTTCGGACCGGGCTGCCGATGCTCGAAGGCTGGCGGTTCGACCAGTTCGGCCGCGACGCGCTCGATTTGGTCGAGGGGCGGCTGGCGTTTGCGGTGATCGGCGGAAAGCTGAAGATGACGCGTACGGAGGATGCCGCATGAGGATGGTTCTGGTTGCGGCGTTACTCGCGTCGGCGGGGTGTACGCCGGTCGAGATGCGCGGCGAGACGCCTGCCGCTGCGCCGGTCGCGGCCGCCTGCAATGCCGACTCGCTCGGCGATCTGGTCGGCAAGCGGGCGAGCGATGCTCGGGCCGACGTGATGCAGACGCGATCGGGTGCACGCACGCTACGCTGGATCGCGCCGAACACGGCCGTGACGATGGATTTCCGCGCTGATCGTCTGAATGTCTATGTGGACGCCAAGGGCCGGATCGAACGCTTCACCTGCGCTTGAGCCCATTGATCCTCCCCTAGAAGGGGAGGATTCAGGAGAGCGCCAGTACGGGCTTGCGTCCCAGGGCGGCGGCAAGCGCGTTATGGCGACGTTCCACCGCTTCGCCGTAGAGCCCACGATCATCAGGGCGCAGCGTCAGCGTAAGTGATACCCCGTCATCTGCGAGCCCTGATCGTTTCAAAGGTCCTGCCAAGCCACCACTCATTCGCTGGCCTAGTCGCATAGCGAGGCCCCAAGCAGTCGCGCTTTTCACCGCTGCCGGAGACGCGAGGAGACCAACTGTTTCACCGGCGGAGAGATCGCCGCCAAGGCTCGTATAAAGAGCTTGCGCCAGCATCCCCCGGCCAGGCGCGTCAATCGCGACCCAGTTGCCGTGCAGCGCGACCTCGACGCCGCGTTCGGCGCGGAACTCGGGGTTGGCGCGCCAGCCTACGTCCGCAAGCAAGCATGCGGTGTGGCGAATGCGTGCCATCGCGGGTGGCTCGGTGGTGAACAGCGGTGCGATCCAGCGATCGAGGAGATCGCCATGCTCGGGGAAGCGACCGAGCAGGCGGCCCTCTTCGCGGGCGGCTACGATCAGCGGATCGAGCGTTCGGTCTGCTGGCTTCAGGTCTTCGTAGAGCAGGCCCTCGCGCAGACCATAGGCGGACACGATCGTCGTCCGGCTGCCAAGCTGCCGCATCAGCACGCCGAGCAACGCCGCGGCGTCGGCGAGCGTTGCCGTGCGGCCCGACGACAGCCCCGGAATCGCCTTCAGGCGCGGCTTGGATAGCTGTGGGATCGTCCGGCTCAGCCGAGTGATCGTCGCGGCGGTCATCGAATATTGGTGAATGATCGGCAGCGGATAGTCCGACAGCTCCATGTCGAGCCGTGCCAGTGCGCGCCACGATCCGCCGACCAGATAGAGCGGAAGCCCCTGCCCCTTCGCGGTCCAGCCGGCCTCGCGCACCAGGCGCGCCACGTAGCGCGCGAGCACCTTGCCACGCTTCGCCCGGATCGGGCCGATGCGGAGGACGCCGAGCGGAAACGAGACGCGGTCCTCGATCTTGCCGCGGCGGACGCGGACGAGTTCGAGACTGCCGCCGCCGAGATCGCCGACTATGCCATCCGCCTCGGGGATCGCGGACAGCACACCGTAGCCAGCCGCGCTGGCTTCCTGTTCGCCCGACAGCGTCTCGACGGTCAGGCCGAGTTGTTGAGCCGCGGCAATGAGTTCGCCGCCGTTCTTCGCATCGCGTACTGCCGCGGTTGCGACCGTGCGGAGCGTCGAGCATTCCATTTCCTTTGCCACCGCCGCGAACCGCGCCAGCGCGACGCGTGCCGTTTTCAGCGCCGACTTCTCGATCGCGCCGGTAGCGGCGAGCCCACGACCGAGCCCCGCCAGCACCTTCTCGTTGAACCGTATCGCGGGCAACCGCGGCGGCCCCTGGTAGACTACCAGCCGGATCGAGTTCGAGCCGATGTCGATGATCCCGGTGCGCGGGTGATCGTCGGTCTCGGCCTTGGGCGGGGAATTGCCGAACAGGATATTCGTGACGCTCATCGTTTTCGGCGGAGCGACAGGGTCGGCACGGCATTGCTGGTCGCGAGCGAGGCGCCGCGGCCGGAGAGCGAAGGATTCGTCATGAAATACCGATGCAGGTTGAACGGGCGGTCGCCGGGATCGACGCGGCTATATTCGCCGTCGGGGCCTAGCTCCCAACTCTGCTCGTTGTCGATCAGGTTCGCGACCATCACCTGATCGAGGATCTGGTCGTGGACGGTCGGGTTGAGGATCGGCAGCATATATTCGACGCGGCGGTCGAAGTTGCGCGGCATCCAGTCGGCCGACGAGATGAACAGCTTGGCGCCGTCGTTGGGCAGCGCCTTGCCGTTGCCGAACGCCCAGATCCGACTGTGTTCGAGGAACCGCCCGATTACCGACTTCACCCGGATCGTCTCCGACAGGCCGGGTACACCGGGGCGCAGGCAGCAGATGCCGCGGATGATGAGGTCGATCTCGACCCCTGCCCCGCTCGCTTCGTAGAGCTTCTCGATCACCGCGGGGTCGACCAGCGAGTTCATCTTCGCCCAGACGCCGGCAGGCTTGCCGGCGCGTGCGTTGGCGATCTCGACGTCGATCAGGTTCATGAGGTTCTGGCGGAGGTCGCGCGGGCTCAGGCTGACGCGGGCCATGTCGGTCGGTTCGACATAGCCGGTGATGTAGTTGAACATCTGCGCCGCATCGCGCCCGACCGCGGCGTCGGCGGTGAAGAAGCTGAGGTCGGTATAGATCTTGGCGGTGACCGGGTGATAATTGCCCGTGCCGAAATGGCAGTAGGTGCGGAATGCCTGTCCCTCACGGCGGACGACCAGCGAGACCTTGGCGTGCGTCTTCCAGTCGATGAAGCCGTAGACGACCTGCACGCCTGCACGCTCCAATGCGGAGGCCCAGACCATGTTCTGCTCTTCGTCGAACCGCGCCTTCAGCTCGACGACCGCGGTGACGGACTTGCCAGCCTCGGCCGCGGTAATCAGTGCGTTGATGACCGCGGGCTGCTTGCCCGCGCGATAGAGGGTCTGCTTAATCGCGACGACGTCGGGGTCGTTCGCCGCCTGTTTCAGGAAGGCGAGCACCACTTCGAACGTCTCGTACGGGTGGTGGACGACGATGTCCTTGGCCTTGATCGCCGCGAAGCAATCGCCGCCGAATTCACGGATCCGCTCCGGGAAGCGCGGCGTGAAGGGCGGGAATTTCAGGTCGGGACGATCCTCGTCGACCAGCCCGTCGAGGTCGACGATGCCGAGCAGATTGCCGCTCTCGGTAATGATCGCGTCCGCACCGCCGAGTTCGTCCTTGAGGACCGCGGCGAGCACGTCGGGGATGCCGGTTTCGAGTTCCAAGCGGATCACGCGGCCGCGGCGCCGGCGCTTGATCGCGTTGGCGAAGTAGCGGACGAGATCCTCGGCCTCCTCCTCGATCTCCATGTCGCTGTCGCGCAGGACGCGGAAGCTGGCGGCGGCGAGGACTTCGTAGCCGGGGAACAAGACCGGCGCGAACCGCTTCAGGATCGATTCGATCGAGATGTAGCGCGCAGGCTCGCCAGGCAGGCGAACGAAACGCGTCATGGTGTGCGGGAGCATGACCAGTTCGCGGACCGGCTCATTGTCCGAGCGGCGGACGAGGTCGAAGATCACCGACAGGCCGCGGTTCGGGATGAACGGGAACGGGTGTGCGGGGTCGAGCGCCTGCGGGGTCAGGATCGGGAAAATCTGATCGCGGAAATGCGTTTCGAGCCACTCGTCGGCCTCACCCTCAACCGCCTCGCGCCGGAGGACGAACAGTCCGGCTTCGTCGAGCAGCACGCGGAGATCGCCCCACACCGCCTGCTGGCTCGCCATCAGTTCGTCGGCCTCGCGGACGATCGCGGTCAGCTGCTGGCCCGCGGTGAGGCCGTCGGCCGAGCGGCGGTCGACGTCCTGCGTCTGCTGTCCCTTCAGGCCGGCAACGCGGACCATGAAGAACTCGTCGAGGTTCGAGCCCGAGATCGACAGGAAGCGGAGCCGTTCGAGCAACGGGTGCGCGGGGTTGCACGCCTCCTCCAGCACACGCCGGTTGAACGCCAGCCAGGACAGCTCGCGGTTGAAATACCGGTCGTTCGGCTCTGCGCCGATGGGATCGTCGTCGTCTTCCGATTGGCGGACGATATGGGCTGGACGGTTCATCGGGCCTCTTGGGGGCTTATGGTGGCGTGAAGAGCGGGAGGTCGAGAGCGAGTTGCGGCCGGAGGATCAGCCCGGCCTCGGTGAGTGTGGTTCGTGCAAGAGGAATGGACAAGCGCTTGCGACGTTCCATCGCCTCTTGGTCAAGCGCATCGACGGTTCGCGTTACGGTAATATGACTGCGCTCGATTCTGGTCGCGAGCCAGTCGATCAGATCGGGGCGCGCATCGAGGCTGCGCCGCTCAAACAGATGCGCGAGCAACAGCCGCATGAGTTCGTCGTCGGGCGCGCCGATCGCCGCGATCGGGCTTGCGGCGAGGCGCGAACGCAGGTCTGGAAGCTTTACCTTCCATTCGGGCGGCGCGGCGTCGGCGACGATCAGCAGCGGCCTGTGCTCCTCCTGCGCGCGGTTCCAGGCGTGGAACAGCTGTGCTTCGGGCACGCGCTCGGCATCGTCGATGATCGTGCCACCGCTCTTCGCCGCGAAGATCCGCGCGAGCAGGCTGCGGCCCGATTTGCGCGGGCCGGTGAGGATGGCGGTCATGACGGGCCAGGTCGCGGTGTGCTCCAGCGTGTGGACCGCGCGCGAGTTGGAAGGGGTAACGAGGAAGGCGTCGTCGCGAGGGTCCGCCGGCCACCCGAGTGGCAGCGCAATTTGAGTCATCTTGGTCGCGCTCACCCTGTCGTCGCATTGTCCGCGGGCAAGTCCGGCGGAAGAAGTTGGGCGACCCGGCGGATGCGGATCGTCTGGCCGGAGCCGAATACCTGGTAGCCGCGGGCTTCGAGCGCGGTCTTTAGCGCGACGGGGTCGCCATCGTACGCGACGCGCATCAGTGAGACGCCGCCGAGCGCGAGACTGGTCGTTGCCGCCGAGCGAACACCGGGGATCGCGCGAAGTGCTGCTTCGGTCGAGGAGACGTTTGCTGCGGCCGGCGTATCGAACTGGACGATGACCGAGATCCCCTCGCCGCCGGTCAGCACCGCTGTGTTAGCGTCGGCAGTCTCGTCGGTCGGCAGGTCCTCGATCACCGCGGCTTCGGGCGGCGGCGGTGGCGACAGGCTGTAGTCGACGCGGAGCGAGCCGTTGCGGCGTGCCTGCTGATACAGGTCGTCGATCCGCTTCACCCCGGTATCGAGCAGTTGGGCGATGCCGTCTGGTGTGCCGACTCGCAGCGTGAAGCTGCCGATCAGGTCGTTGTCGGGGCCGTGGCGCGCTTCGAACACGCCGATCACCGGGCCGCCGGGCCATTGGCGATAGAGCTTTACGACCGGCATCAGCACGTCGCTCGCGCCATATTGGTCGAGGATCGTCCGCCACCAGCCGCGGCCGGGACGCTGCGTCTGGCCGACGTTGAGCAGCAGCGCGTCGGGGCCGGAGCCGGACGGGCGGACATAGTCGATGCTGCTGTTGCCGGTGCGATAGCGCGCCCAAGCCTGCTGCCACTGCGTGCTTTGCTCGAACGCCTGGCCGACGCCGCCCGAATATTGGATCGGGATCGTCAGCATCGGTTGCGAGCGATCGGCGTAGGTCGAGATGCCGAGGATCGAACCCGCGCGGCCGCGATCGAACAGCACGCCAAGCTTGGCGATGTAGCGCTGCGGGCCGATCTGTTCGTTCTCGACGACGATTCCCGAGACCAGCGAATCGAGCGTGCCGTCGGAAACGAGGCCGCCACCACCGCCGAGCCGGTTCGACAATTGGACCCAGGCCTTGCGCTGGGCGAGCCGCCAGCCGCTGTAGCGCGCGGCGTCCGCCGTCTTGCCGGCGACATCGACCGTGACGCCGCTCACCTCGTACGCGCTGCCGCTGTCGACCGGGGCTGCGCCTCGGCTGCCGCCTTCGATCTGCGCGAGCACTGTGCCGCCGCCCAATAGCAGGGCAGCGCCGGCGAGGGCGGCAGGAAGGGCTTTGATACGCGTCACGCGGGCCTTTTGGCGAAGCAGACGTAGAAATCCAAGCGCGATGTGGCTAGCAGCACCGATCATGACCGATACGCCAGACTCCGCCGCTCCCGCTTCGGGCCCTTACACCTACGCTCAGGCGGGCGTTTCGATTGCCGCGGGCAATGCGCTGGTGCGGGCGATCGCCCCGCTCGCGCGCTCCACGCGTAGGCCGGGGGCGGATGCCGATCTTGGTGGCTTTGGCGGGATGTTCGACCTCAAAGCGGCCGGGTTCGTCGATCCTTTGCTGGTCGCGGCGAACGACGGCGTCGGCACCAAGCTGAAGCTGGCGATCGAATGGGACCGGCACGAAGGCGTCGGCGTCGACCTCGTCGCGATGTGCGTCAACGACCTTATCGTCCAGGGTGCCGAGCCGCTGTTTTTCCTCGATTATTATGCGAGCGGGAAGCTCGATGCGGCGGTCGCCGAGCGCGTTGTCGCCTCGATTGCGGAAGGCTGCAAGACCGCCGGCTGTGCGCTGATCGGGGGCGAGACCGCCGAGATGCCGGGCATGTATGCGGACGGCGATTACGATCTGGCAGGCTTCTGCGTCGGTGCGGTCGAACGGACCAACGTTCTCACCGGGCGCGAGATCGCGGCGGGCGACGTGATGCTCGGGCTGGCGTCGTCGGGCGTGCATTCGAACGGGTTCTCGCTGGTTCGCAGGCTGGCGACGGATCGCGGGTGGAAGCTCGATCGACCCGCGCTGTTCGACCAGGACAAGTTGCTGATCGATCATCTGATGGCGCCGACTCGCATCTATGTCGCGAGTTTGCTGCCGTTGCTGCGCGAGCGCCGGATCAAGGGACTGGCGCACATCACCGGTGGTGGCCTGCTCGAGAACATCCCGCGCGTGCTGCCCGAAGGCGTGCATGCGGTGGTCGATGCGGATGCGTGGGAGCAGTCGCGGTTGATGGCGTTCCTGCAAGCCCAAGGTGCGATCGAGCCGGAGGAGATGGCGCGGACGTTCAACTGCGGGATCGGCATGGTCGTGATCGTCAGCGCCGACGAGGCCGAGGCGGTGACGGCGGCGCTTCAGGCGGCGGACGAGACGGTGTTCACGATTGGGCGGATCGAGACCGGCTCGCACGGTTGCACGGTGCGCGGGTCGGCCGGCACGTGGAGCGCGCGCGAGGACTGGACCGCGACGCATGGCTGACAAGACGCGCGTCGGCGTGCTGATCTCCGGGCGCGGATCGAACATGATGGCGCTGGTCGGCGCGTCGCGCGCGGCGGAGTGCCCGTATGAGATCGCTCTGGTCGCGTCGGACAAGCCCGATGCGGCTGGGCTCGCATGGGCGCGGACGGAGGGTGTAGCAACGTTCGCGCTCTCGCCGAAGGGGCTAGGGAAGCCGGCTTATGAGGCGGCGATCGATGCGGCGTTGCGCGAGGCGGGTGTCGAGGTCGTTGCGCTGGCTGGCTATATGCGGTTGCTGTCGGACGGGTTCGTTGCGGCGTGGCGCGATCGGATCGTCAACATCCATCCGTCGCTGCTGCCCAAGTACAAGGGCCTCGATACGCATGCGCGGGCGATCGCGGCGGGCGATGCGGTCGGCGGGTGTTCGGTGCATGTCGTGACCGAGGAACTCGATGGCGGCGTGGTGCTGGGGCAGGCCGAGGTGCCGATCCTTGCCGGCGACGATGCCGACGCGCTTGCGGATCGCGTGCTGGCGGCGGAACATGCTTTATACCCCAAGACCTTGGCGGAGTTCGTGACGCGATGACCGATCTGTCCCCCCTCGACCGTGTCCGCTCGGCGGCGCTGGCGTTGCCCGAGACCGAAGAGACGGTCTCGCATGGGCAACCGACCTTCTTCGTCGCCGGCAAACAGTTCGTGCAGTTCCGGGCGGATCATCATGGCGACGGGCTGACCGTAGTATGTGTGAAGACCGGCGGGAGCGACGAGCAGGCGATGCTGATCGAGGCGAACCCTAGCGTGTATTCGCGGCCGGCGTATCTTGGTGCGACTGGTTGGGTCGGGATGAAGGTTGCGGGCGATCCGGATTGGGCGCTGGTCGAGGACCGGATCGCGCGGAGTTGGGAATTGGCGGCCCCTGCCCGCTTGCTGGAGGCTGGCGGACGATGAGCACCGAGACACCTACCGAACGGCGCGAGGCTGCGGCGACGCGGCGGCGTTGGGTCACGCTGGCCGAAGTGGTGGCGGTGGCTGGCGTGCTGATCGCCGCGCTGACGCTGTGGACCAACTGGTCGGATCACCGCGCGAACGAGGCCGACAAGATCGCGGCGCAGTCTAGTGCGGCGCGCGAGCGGACGAAGATCGACCTGTCGGCGATCGTGCAGGATGGCGGCGATACGCTGTTGCTGAAGGATGCGCGGCACGATCTTCAGGACGTGACGATCACGTTTCCGCGCGCGCTGGTGGTATCGCCGCAGCGGCCGCCGGCCGAGCCGATCATTGACAAATCGTGGTTCTCGAAACCGCTTCTGAAGCTGACCGATGGCGGCGCGGACAACCGAGCAGGCCGGTTGCCCGTTCTCGTCAGCCTCCAATATTTTGATGGCGACACGACCCGGTCGGCGAGCGGCATCTATGAAGTGATCTGGAAGACCAAAGCCGGCTTGCCCTTTATGGGTCGGTCACTGAAGCTCGAGGGCTTGCGGGTTCGGCAGCGTGGTGGGGATCAGGCTAGGCTTGATGCGATCTGGGCGAAAGAGAAGCCGGCGGCTTAGCCTTCGTCATGCCGGGCTTGTTCCGGCATCCACGGTTCCGCGCACTCGACAAAGTATAGTTTGCGGAACGGTGGACCCCGGAACAAGTCCGGGGTGACGGAGAGTAGTGGATCGATTCGCTCAAACCGCTCGCGCGTAGACCGGGTCGTCGTGGAGGGTGGTGCCGACCATGAACTGGCGGGAGCCGATTACCTTGAAGCCCTGGCGTTCGTAAAAGGCTCGGGCGCGGGTGTTCTGGTCCCATACGCCTAGCAGGACTCGGGTTCGACCTGCGGCGGCGGCGTCTTCGAATGCGCGGGCCATCAGCGCGGCGCCCAGGCCTGAGCCTTGTGCCTCCTTCATGAGATAGATGCGGCGGAGTTCTGTGTCCGCGGGGCCGGGTTCGATCGGGAAGTCCGGCGCGGTCAGTACCGTGTAGCCGATCGGTGCGTGACCGGGCTCGTATTCGGCGAGCGTCACGATCGTCGCGGGATCGGACAGCCACGTCTCGAACGCGGCGACGCTGTTGTTGCGCGCGCAGTGGGCGACGATATCCGCCCCCGTCAGCACGGTCGCATAGGTATCGAGGAACGTGGCGGATGCGACGAGCGATAGCGCGGGCGCATCGCCCGGCTCGGCCCGTCGCAGCCGCCAGGTCATCAGCCGACGATTTCTTCGGGCTTGAAGAAGTACGCGATCTCGATCTCGGCGTTCTCGTCCGAATCCGAACCGTGCACCGAGTTGGCTTCGATCGACTCGGCGAGTTCCTTGCGGATCGTGCCGGCGTCGGCGTTGGCGGGGTTGGTGGCGCCCATGATGTCGCGGTTGCGCTGCATCGCGTTCTCGCCTTCGAGAACCTGGACGACGACCGGGCCCGAAATCATGAACGAGACGAGCTCACCGAAAAACGGACGCTCCTTGTGGACCGCGTAGAAGCCTTCGGCCTGCTCGCGGGTCATCTGGATGCGCTTCGAAGCGACGACGCGCAGGCCGGCTTCCTCGAGCATCTTGGTGACCGCACCGGTCAGGTTGCGGCGGGTTGCGTCGGGCTTGATGATCGAAAAGGTACGGTTCGCGGCCATGATGGTCACGGGCTCCTGTGTTGACGGTAATCGGATGCGCGGCGCTTAGGCGGGGCGCGGCGCTAAAGCAACCTATGCGGCCTGTTCCCAGCGGCCGGAGTCGTTCTGCTTCCAGTAGCGGCGTTCGACGCCATCACGGTCAGCCAACGCCTTCCACGCTAGACGCGCTTCCTGGATCGCTTCGTCGTCGAAGATGTGGAAGGCACGGTCAAAGGTTAGGATAAGGTCACGCCAACGGCCGTCTACCACCGCGACGTTGCGGGCGGCATTGGCGGGGGCGGTTTCTTGGATATCCTGAGCGATCAGAATGGGTTGGGCGGTGTCGTCGTTGCTGCCGGCCTGGGCGTGGGGGAGGAAGCTCTCGGGGGCGTAGGACCAGAGGAGACGGTCGAGCGCGACGCGTTGGTCTTCGGGTTCGGCGACGATCAGGAGGCGGCCGCCGGTTTGGACGACGCGCTCGGCTATGCGTGGGAGGACGCGGTCGAGGGGGCTGGTTAGGTGGTAGAAATCGACCTGCATGCTTACTCCCCTTCCGCTTGCGGGGGGGTCGGGGGAGGGCTTTGCCTCGCTCGACGCCGCTCGCGGTTGGCCCCTCCCCTAACCCCTCCCGCAAGCGGGAGGGGAATTCTTGGCCTCAGCCCTCAAAATTGTCCGCTACGAACTGGTCGAGCAGGCGCACGCCGTAACCGGTTGCGCCCTTGTCATGGTTCGTCCCCGGCTTGTCGGACCAGACCATGCCGGCGATGTCGAGATGTGCCCACTTCACGCCCTCGTCGACGAAGCGCTTGATGAACTGCGCCGCGGTGATCGAGCCGGCGCCGCGGGGGCCGACGTTCTTCATGTCGGCGATCGGCGAGTCGATCAGCTTGTCGTAGGCGGGCGACAGCGGGAAACGCCAGAGCGTGTCGCCGGTGGTCTTGCCGGCCGCGATCAGCTGGTCGGCGAGCGCGTCGTCGTTGGCGAAGATGCCGCCATTCTCGGTGCCGAGCGCGACGATCATCGCGCCGGTGAGCGTGGCGAGATCAACGATCGTGGTCGGCTTGTGCGCCTGCTGTACCCAGGTCACGCAATCACACAGCACGAGGCGACCCTCGGCGTCGGTGTTGAGCACTTCGATCGTCTGGCCCGACATCGAGGTGATGACGTCGCTCGGACGCAGCGCGGCGCCGTCGGGCATGTTCTCGACCAAGCCCATCACGCCGACGACGTTCGCCTTGGCCTTGCGGCTCGCGAGTGCCTTCATCGCGCCGGCGACGGCACCTGCGCCGCCCATGTCCCACTTCATGTCTTCCATGCCCGCGCCGGGCTTGATCGAGATGCCGCCCGAGTCGAACGTCACGCCCTTGCCGACGAACGCGAGGGTGGGCGCGTCGGCCCCTGCGCCGTTCCACTTGAGCGCGAGGATGCGTGCTTCACGGCGCGAACCCTGGCTGACGCCGAGCAGCGAGCCCATGCCGAGCTCGGTCATCTGCGCTTCGTCGAGCACGGTGATCTCGAGCCCGAGACCCTCGACGTCCTTCGTCACCTTCTCGACGAAGCTCTCGGGGTAGACGACGTTCGGCGGCGACGTGACCAGCCAGCGGGTCAGGTCGAGCCCGCCGGTAACCGCAGCCGCTTCGGTCCAGGCTGCATCGGTGCCGTCTGGTGCGCCAGCAATGGTTATCTCGGTCAACGTCGGCTTCGACTTCTCAGCGAGCTTGGTGCGGTACGTGTCGTAGCGCCATGCGCGCTGGGCGGCGGCAGCGGCGAAGTGTGCGGCGGCCTTGGCGGTCGGCGTGGCACCGGCCGAGAGGTCGGCCACGACCAACGTCGCGCCCGAGGTCAGCAGGCGTGCGGTGATCGCACCGCCAGCCTTCTCCCAATCGGCGGTCTCGCCAGCGCCGACTCCTACTAGCAGGACCTGGCGGACCGCGCCGTCGGCGGGCACGAACAGCTCGATCACCGAGCCTGCTTCACCCGCAAAGCGTGCCGCAGACGCCGCACTGGTCGCCACCGCCTCGCCATCGCCGCCGATCGCGCTCCAGTTGATCGTCGCCAAGCCGTCCTTCGCGACGGGCACGGCGAGGATCGGGGCGTTGGCGGGAACGGTCGGGGCGAAGACGATCTGCATGAAGAAACCTCGGGAAGCTTTTGAACGGATGTGCGTACCCCATAAGTTGATGCCGCGGGTACGGCAAAGCAAGGTGGCGGCCTGTCATCTCACGGCGATTGCAGGGAAGCGCCGGTGATGCGATAGGCGGGCGATATGGCGGCAAACGGCTGCCCAGTGCCAAAGGGGTTGGTTCGGATCGTGTTGCGTATCGACCTTTTGACGGGTTGCGCCCTTTCGCTCGCGTTGGCGACCGGGATCGCGGCTGCGCCTGCCCAGGCCCAAGATTTCCAGAACCGCCCGGTCGCGCCTCCGGTGCAGGACCCGCCGGTCGCCAACGCGTCGACAACGACGCCGGCTGAGGACCAGGTACAGTTCAGCTCCACCGCGCTGGAGTACAACACCAACACCGATATCGTCACCGCGACGGGTGAAGTCCGGATGTTCCGGCAGGGCAGCCGGCTTCGCGCCGACAAGGTCGTCTGGAACCGCAAGACCGGGAAGGTCGTCGCGACTGGCAACATCGCCGTCACCAATCCCGAAGGCGACATCGCGTATGGCGACGAGATCAACCTGACCGATTCGCTGAAGGACGGCGTGGTCGACAACATGCTCGTCGTGCTGGAGCAGGGCGGAAGACTCGCGGCGAAGCAAGGCACGCGCGACGCCGACGGCACGGTCAATTTGAAGACCGCCGCCTACACGCCGTGCAGCGTCACCAACACCGCCGGTTGTCCCAAGGAGCCGACGTGGAAGATCACCGCGGTCCGCGTCACCTATCGCCCCGAGCGGAAGCGCATTTTCTACAAGGGCGCACGGTTGCATCTGTTCGGGCTGCCGAGCCTGCCGCTTCCCGAATTCTCCAACCCGGTCGGTGGCGGCAGCGACAGCGGCCTGCTCTCGCCCAACGGTGGCTATAGCCGCGTCAACGGCGTCGAAGTCAGCGTCCCCTATTACTGGAAGCTCGCCCCGAACCAGGGGCTGGTCATCACGCCGCACATCTACAGCAGCGTGCTGCCGATGGCGCAGGTCGATTATTCCGCGCTCAATTCGAAGGGCGCGTTCAAGGTACGCGCCTACGCGACCGAAAGCCGGCGCAGCGACGACCTGACGACCGCCACCCCGACCGACACGAGCATGGCGTTCCGCGGCTATATCGACGGCATGGCGCGCTATCAGCTAACGCCGAACTGGACCGCGAGCGGGTCGCTCCGCCTGACGACCGACCGCACGTTCCTGCGCCGCTACGACATTTCGCGCGACGACCGGTTGCGCACCACCGCGAGCCTGGAGCGGATCGACGACAGCAGCTATTTCTCGCTGAGCGGCTGGTACGCACAGACCCTGCGCGTCGCGGACAGCCAGGGGCAGCAGCCGATCGCGCTGCCCGAAATCGATTATCGCAAGCGATTTAACGATGGCCTCGTCGGTGGCCGGTTCCAGCTCCAGCTGAACACGGTCGCGCTGACCCGCACCGATGGGCAGGACACGCAGCGCGCGTTCGCGAGCCTGCAATGGGATTTGCGCCGCTTCACGAACTGGGGCCAGGAGGTCACCTTCACCGCGTTCGCGCGGGGCGACCTGTATAACAGCAACGAGATCGATGCGACGATCAACCCGACCTATCGCGGGTTCGGCGGCTTCCGCCAGCGTGCTATCGGCGCGGCCGCAGTGGACGTGAAATGGCCGTTCATCGGTACGTTCCTGGGCGGTACGCAGCGCTTTACGCCGCAAGTGCAGTTCGTCGCAGCACCGAAGGTCGCCAATCTTTCGTTGCCGAACGAGGATTCGCGCGCCGTCGACCTGGATGACACCAACCTGTTCTCGCTCAACCGGTTCGCCGGCTATGATCGGTTCGAGGATTCGTCACGCGTCACCTATGGTGGCGAATGGGCGCTCGACCTGCCGGGAATCGCGTTCACCACCAACGTCGGCCAGAGCTATCGTGTCGACAAGCGGCCGACCATCCTGCCCGACGGCACCGGGCTCAGCGACCGGTTCTCCGACATCGTCGGGCGCAGCGAGCTCCGGTTCCGCGACTTCGTGTCGATCGTCCACCGCTACCGGCTCGACAAGGATGGCTTCGCGATCCGCCGCAACGAGCTGGACGCGACGATCGGCTCGCGCGCGACCTATGTGCTGGTCGGGTATCTCAAGCTCAACCGCAACATCGATGCATCGATCGAGGATCTGCGCGACCGCGAGGAAGTCCGCGTTGCGGGACGCGTGCAGTTCGCACGGTTCTGGTCGGCGTTCGGTTCGGGCGTGGTCGATTTGACCAACGCGTCGGAAGATCCATTGTCGCGCAGCGATGGCTTCACGCCGATCCGCCACCGGCTGGGCGTCCAGTATGAGGACGACTGCCTGCGTCTCGGCGGAACGTGGCGGCGGACGTACAACGACACCGGCGACGCGCGGAAGGGCAACAGCTTCCTGTTGACGCTGGCCTTCACCAACCTCGGCCGCTAAGCCCGCGTTCAGCTACTTTGAGGCAAACGTCGCCGGATATGCGCCGCCATGGCAATGACGGTGCGGATTACGGCGTGCGATGATGGGATACCGACACTTGAAGCATGATGTTCGACTGGCGGCGCGTGGCGGCCGTGTGATCGGTTCTGTGGTTCTGGCTGCGCTGGCAGCAGGCGCAATCGCTCAGGCGGTGCCTCCCAAGGCTGCGCAGGGCAAGCGCGGCGCGCGACCTGCGCCGACCCAGCCCGCTCAGGCCCAGCCGGCCCAGGCTCAGCCGGCGCCCTCGGCTCCGGGACAGACCGTCCAGGACCAGAGCGTTCCGGACAATACCGGTCTCGATATCCCGACCAACCTCCAGATCTTCGGCAAGGTCGATCCTAACGTCCGCAAGCCGACCGCGATCGTCAACGATACCGTCATTACCGGTACCGACGTCGACCAGCGCGTCGCCCTGGTGGCAATGGCAAACGAGGCGAAGCTGTCGCCCGAAGATCGCGAGCGGCTTAAGCTGCAGGTCCTGCGCCAGTTGATCGACGAGACGCTGCAGATTCAGGAAGCCAAGACCGCCGACATCACGATTACCCCTGCCGAGCTGACGCAGAGCTATGACGGCGTATCGAAGCGCTTCAATCGTACGCCGGTCGCGATGCGCGCCTATCTGCGCGAGTCCGGATCGTCCGAGCGGTCGCTGAAGCGCCAGATCGAGGGCGAGCTTGCGTGGCAGCGCTATCTGCGTCGCCGCGTCGAGCCGTTCGTCAACGTCGGCGACGAGGAAGTGAAGTCGATCATTGATCGTCTCCAGGCGGCCAAGGGTACCGACGAGTTCAACCTCAAGGAAATCTATCTCGCGGCGACCCCGGCGAACAGCCAGCAGGTCTATGCGAACGCCAAGCAGATCCTGCAGGAAATCCAGAAGGGCGCGCAGCCGTTCGAATATTACGCACGGCAGTTCTCGGAAGCGTCGACCCGCGCGGTCGGCGGCGATCTCGGCTGGATCCGTGCGGCGACCTTGCCGGCGCAGCTTGCCGAAGCCGCGACGACGATGCAGGTGGGCCAGGTTGCTGGGCCGATCGAGGTCTCGGGTGGCTATTCGATCTTGTACTTGACCGACAAGCGTCAGGTGCTGACTGCCGATCCGCGCGATGCCAAGCTCAGCCTGAAGCAGTTGACGCTGCGCTTTCCGCCGAACACCAACCAGGCACAGGCCTCCGCGCGTGCGCAGGCGTTTGCAAAGGCGACGCAGGAGTTGCGTGGCTGTGGTACCGTCGAGAAGGTCGCGGCCGGGATCGGCGCGGACGTGGTCGACAACGATACGGTGCGTATCCGCGATCTGCCGCCACAGCTTCAGGAAGTGATGCTGAAGCTTCAGGTCGGTGAGTCGAGCCCCCCGTTCGGGTCTGCGGAACAGGGCGTTCGCGCGCTGGTGCTGTGCGGTCGCGACGAAGCGGCTGGCGGGTCTGTGCCGAACTCCGAGCAGATCCAGGGTCAGCTCGAGCAACAGCGCGTCAATCTGCGTGCCCAGCAGAAGCTGCGCGATCTGCGGCGCGATGCCGTGGTCGAATATCGGTGATCGGATCGTGACCCGCATCTCGGCGCTGGCGGTGTCGATGGGCGATCCTGCCGGGATCGGGCCCGAGATCATCGCCAAGGCGTGGGATGCGCGCGAGACGCATGGCTTGCCGCCGTTCGTCGCGGTCGGCGATGCGCGGGCGATCGAGCGGGTCTGGGCTGGTCCGATCGCGCGCGTGACGGACGTGGGCGCGGCGGCGGCGGTTTTCGTCGACGCATTGCCGGTGCTGACCGTGGGCGATGCGGGAGCGATCGTACCGGGCGAGCCCGATGCGGACGGTGCGCGGTGTGCGCTGCATTCGCTGGAACTCGCTGTCGGTCTCGTCCGCACTGGCGCGGCGCGTGCGCTGGTGACCGGGCCGGTGTCCAAGTCGCAGCTGTACGCCATCGGCTTCACGCATCCGGGGCAGACCGAGTTCGTCGCCGAGCGCTACGGCGTCGCGGGGGACAATGCGGTGATGATGCTCGCGGGGCCGTCGTTGAAGGTGGTGCCGATCACCACGCACGTGCCGTTGAAGGACGTATCCGCGCTGCTCACGGTCGACCTGATCGTCGCCAAGGCGCGTGCGACAGCTCGGGGATTGCTGCGGAACTTCGGGATCGAGAACCCGCGGCTCGCCTTTGCCGGCTTCAATCCGCATGCCGGCGAGCAGGGCGCGCTGGGGCGGGAAGAGATCGAGATCATCGCGCCAGCGATCGCGATCCTGCGCGAGGAAGGCATCGATGCGACCGGGCCCTTTGCCGCGGACACGATGTTCCACCCCAGAGCCCGCGAGACCTACGACGTCGTGATGTGCTGCTACCACGATCAGGCGCTCGTCCCCTTGAAGACGATCCATTTCGACGAGGGCGTGAACATGACGCTGGGCCTGCCGATCGTGCGGACCTCGCCCGATCATGGCACGGCGTTCGCGATCGCGGGCAAGAATCTGGCCGAGCCCGGTGCGATGATCGCGGCGATCGCGATGGCGGGTGAAGCGGCGGACCGGCGCGCTCAGACCGCTGCCCAGTCGTGAGCGAGGCTGCAGTGACGGAGCTTCCCCCGCTGCGCGAGGTGATCGCGCGTTATGGACTGAACGCGAGCAAGGCGCTTGGGCAGAATTTCCTGTTCGACGGCCAGTTGCTCAAGCGCATCGCGGCGGTGCCGGGTGACCTTCAGGATGCCGAGGTGCTCGAAGTGGGGCCCGGCCCGGGCGGCCTGACGCGCGCATTGCTCGCG
The DNA here is from genome assembly GCF_059691795.1 of Sphingomonas sp. 320_CC. Taxonomy (NCBI): domain Bacteria; kingdom Pseudomonadati; phylum Pseudomonadota; class Alphaproteobacteria; order Sphingomonadales; family Sphingomonadaceae; genus Sphingomonas; species Sphingomonas sp. 320_CC. The sequence goes on from NZ_JCAWAE010000004.1 coordinate 376,804, forward strand.
GCGGGTGCGCGGGTGACGGCGATCGAGCGTGACCGGCGGTGTATCCCTGCGCTGGCAGAGCTTGGCGAGGCGTATCGGGGGCGGCTGAGGGTAATCGAGGGCGACGCGATGGAAGTCGCCGCGCCGGCGCTGTTCGAGGGCAAGCCGCATATCGTGTCGAACCTGCCGTACAACATCGGCACGGCGTTGCTGGTGGGGTGGCTGTCGACGTCGTGGTTGCCGTGGTGGCAGTCGTGCACGCTGATGTTCCAGAAGGAAGTTGCCGAGCGGATCGTGGCGAAGACCAACGACGATCATTATGGGCGGCTGGCGGTGCTGGCGCAGTGGCGCTCGACTGCGCGGATCGCGATGCCGGTTCACCGGTCGGCGTTCACACCGCCGCCTAAGGTGATGTCGGCGGTGGTGCATCTGACTCCGGTCGAGGCGCCGGAGGGGGTGAATTTCGCGGTGCTGGAGCGACTGACGGGCGCGGCGTTTGGTCAGCGGCGGAAGATGCTGCGGCAGAGTTTGAAGGGCGTGCCGGGCGCGCTCGATGCGCTGGAGCGGATCGGAGTGGAGGCTACGCGTCGGGCTGAGACGCTTTCGGTTGCCGACTTCACGGCGTTGGCGAAGGCGGTCGGCTGATCTTCACGATCCTCCCCCGCCAGGGGGAGGATCAATGCAAGAACCTCAATCCTTCGCGGCTACCGGGGTCTTCTCGACTTGGGCCGTGGCGATCGGCGGGCCTTTCGCGATCACCGCCGCGAGTTGCGTCGCTTCGGGGCAGACACCCTTGCAGAGCGTGCGGATCTTTACGAGGTTGTCCTTCGCGCGGACCACGGCGCCCTTAGCAACCAGTGCCTCGCCCTGTCCCTTGAGCGCGGCGACGTCGTTGGGTTCGAGCAGCAAGGCCTCGCGGTACAGGCGGATCGCCTTGCCTGGCAGGTCACGTGTTTCTGCAACGCGGGCCAGCAGGAGGAACGCCGCCCGGTTGCGCGGATCGACCGCTACCGACGTTTCGAGCACATCGGTGGCACCATCTAGGTTGCCCGCGGCGACCAACGAACGGCCCTGCGCCAACAACTGCATCGAGCGCGCGTCGATCTGGGCGTCGGGGCGTTGCCCGCTAAGCGAAGTCGACACGCATACGACGGTCAGCGCGGCGGCAAGGGCAACGGACGAAAAACGCATCATCGTCTCCAGGCGGGATACAGGTTTGGCCGTGAGTTGAGCCATAGGTCGGCTGGCTAGCACGCAGCCCGGAGGCGCGCGACAAAAAAGCCGTCGGTGCCGTCGCGACCGGGTTCGAGGCGGACGCCGTGGCCGTGCTTCGCGCCGGCGGGGAGCGACAGGGGCTCGGTCGTCCAGCCGGGATGCGCGTTGAGGAACCAGGTGACCTGGTCGGTACCCTCGGCGTCGAGCAGCGAGCAGACGATGTAGACGAGCGCGCCGCCGGGCTTGACCAGTGTGGCGGCCACGGAGAGAACCTGCTGCTGCGTCGATTGCAGCCGCGAGACGCGGTCGGGGGTGAGCCGCCAGCGTGCCTCGGGGTTACGCCGCCAGGTGCCGGTGCCCGAGCAGGGGGCATCGACCAGCACGCCGTCGGCGCGACCGGCCCATTCGCTGAGCGCTTCGATCTCGCGCGTCGGGTTGAGCAGGCGGCTCTCGACGATCGTCGCGCCGGCTCTAGTTGCGCGTGGGGCAAGGCGCGCGAGGCGGTTGCGGTCGGTGTCGCAGGCCAGGATCACGCCTTCGTTCTTCATCGTCGCCGCGAGTGCGAGCGTCTTGCCGCCGGCGCCGGCGCAGAGATCGACGATCCGTTCGCCGGGCTTCGCCTGCATTGCCAGGCCGACGAGCTGGCTACCTTCGTCCTGCACTTCGAGCGCGCCTTCGTTGAAGAGCGGGAGTGCTTCGACGTTGGTGCCGGTCGGGAGGCGGATGCCGTCGGGGGCGTGGGGGGTAGCTTCGGCTTCGGGGAGCGCGGCGAGGACGGTCGCGCGGTCGGCGATCAGCGTGTTGACGCGGAGATCGAGCGTGGCACGGCCGGCTAGGTCGGTGAGTGCGGCGCCGTCGAGGCCGGAGGCGCGGAGGGCCTTGCTCAGCCACTGCGGCGCGACGCCGGCGCGAGCGCGCGGTTCGTCCTTGGCGATCGGGGCGGGCGCATGGGTGGAGCCGTCGAAGGTCGCGGCGACTTCGGGGTCTGCGTCGGCGACGAGGAGCATCGCGGTGCGACCGTTTTCGGGGCGGTCTCCGGCCTTGCGGATCGCGGCGTAGACGAGTTCGCGGACGGCGCGGCGGTCCTTGGAGCCGGCGTAACGGCGGGTCGCGAAATAGCGGGCGATGAGCGTGTCTGCGGCGGCGCCGGACTCGCGGGCGGCGGCGATGATCTGGTCGAGGAGTTCGATCGCGGCCTGGGTGCGGGCTGGGGGAGTCACTTCTGGGCTCCCGACTTCGCGTGGGTTCGGGGGGAGGCTTGGTACGGAGTGTTCGTCATCATCCCCTCCCCTAGCCCCTCCCGCGGGCGGGAGGGGAATAATTTCGGGGCTTGGGTTCGGGATCGTGGTGGCTCCCGCCCTCTTGCTCCGTCATCCCGGCGGACGCCGGGACCCATGGTTGCGGTTTGGGTTGTGGTGGCGCGCTGTCGCTGGGTCCGCCGTGTCCATGGGTCCCGGCGTTCGCCGGGATGACGGATGGAGGCGGTGGGACGACGGAGGGGGCGGCGGTCTGTGAGTTAGCCTGCGGCCTGTGGAGCACCGCCCACGCAAATATCGTTCGTCATTCCCACGCAGGCGGGGATCCATATTCTCGAACGGTTGCGATCTTCGGAGCGTTAGCCAGTATGGGTTCCCGCCTTCGCGGGAATGACAGGGAGCGTGAGAGCTAGCCGCGACCCGCTCCCCTCCCTGAAAGGGAGGGGTTGGGGGTGGGTTGGCTCGTTTTAGCCACCGGCAGACGAGCTTGGGGAAACCAACCCACCCCCGGCCCCTCCCTTTCAGGGAGGGGAGAAGTTCCCGCCTTTACCGCGTCGGGTAGTTCGGCGCTTCCCGCGTGATCGTCACGTCGTGGACATGGCTCTCCATCAAGCCTGCACCCGTAATCTGCACGAACTCCGCCCGCGCCTGGAGATCCGAGATCGTCGCCGAGCCGGTATAGCCCATCGCCGCCTTGATCCCGCCAACCAGCTGGTGGACGACGTCTCGTGCCGGCCCCTTGTACGCGACCTGTCCCTCGATCCCCTCGGGGACGAGCTTCAGCTGATCCTTGATGTCGCCCTGGAAATAGCGATCCGCCGACCCGCGGCCCATCGCGCCGACCGAGCCCATCCCGCGGTACGATTTGTACGCACGGCCCTGGTACAGGAACGTCTCGCCAGGTGCCTCGTCGGTGCCCGCGAGCAGCGAGCCGATCATTACGGTCGACGCGCCGGCGGCGAGCGCCTTCGCCATGTCGCCCGACGTGCGAATGCCGCCGTCGGCGATCACCGGCACGCCGGCCTTGTGGCCCGCCTCCGCGCAATCCATCACCGCGGTCAGCTGCGGCACGCCGACGCCAGCGACCACCCGCGTCGTGCAGATCGAGCCTGGGCCGATACCGACCTTGATCCCGTCCGCGCCCGCGCCGATCAGTGCGCGCGTCGCTTCGGCAGTGGCGACGTTGCCCGCCACCACCTGCACCGAGTTGGACAGCTTCTTGACGCGCTCGACCGCGCGGCCGACATCGCGGTTATGGCCGTGCGCGGTGTCGATCACGATCAGGTCGCAGCCGGCGTCGACCAGCTGTTCGGTCCGGTCGAAGCCCTTGTCGCCAACCGTCGTCGCCGCCGCCACGCGCAGGCGGCCCGCCTCGTCCTTGGTGGCATCGGGGAACATCACCGCCTTCTCGATGTCCTTGACGGTGATCAGCCCGACGCAGCGATACTGCGCATCGACCACCAGCAGCTTCTCGATACGCCGGGCGTGGAGCAGGCGGCGCGCCTCTTCCTTGCCGACTTCGGTCGAGACGGTGGCGAGGTTCTCGTGCGTCATCAACTCGCTGACGGGCTGCTTTGGATCGCCCGCGAAACGCACATCGCGATTGGTGAGGATACCGACGAGCTTGCCGTCCGCTTCGACCACCGGGATGCCGCTGATGCGGTGGCCGGACATGAGGGCCTGCGCCTCGCCGAGCGTCGCGGTCGGTTTGATCGTAATGGGGTTCACCACCATGCCCGACTCGAACCGCTTGACCTGACGGACCGCGATGACCTGCTCTTCGACGGTCAGGTTGCGGTGGAGCACGCCGATGCCGCCGAGCTGTGCCATGACGATGGCCATGTCGGCTTCGGTGACGGTGTCCATTGCCGAGGACAGGATCGGGATGTTGAGCGCGATGCCGCGCGTCAGCTGAGTCCGGGTATCGGCCTGGCTTGGCAGCACGTCCGATTCCCCCGGATACAGGAGGACGTCGTCGAATGTGAGGCCGAGGCGGATATCCATGAGAGCTGCCGTTCCTGGGTGTGAGGTGGCGCGCCATGTAACCAAAGGCGCGGCGTACGGCTAGGCCTCATGTCTGGCTCCAGGGGGCGCCCACGTGCTATAGCGGTGCGATACACGGATGGGGATTGTTCGATGGGCCTGATCGTTGCCGCGCTCCTGCTGGCGCTGGTGCTGCTGTACCTCTTCACCAGCATCAAGATCGTCCACCAGGGCTATCAATACACGATCGAGCATTTCGGCCGCTTCACCACGGTCGCGCGGCCCGGCTTCAATTTCTACCCGGCGTTCTTCTACCGCGTGGGACGGAAGGTGAACATGATGGAGCAGGTGATCGATATCCCCGGCCAGGAGATCATCACCAAGGACAATGCGATGATCTCGACCGACGGGGTCGTGTTCTTCCAGGTGCTCGACTCGGCGAAGGCGGCGTACGAGGTGTCGGACCTGTACCAGGCGCTGTTGCAGCTCACGACGACCAACCTGCGCACCGTCATGGGATCGATGGACCTCGACGAGACGCTGTCGAAGCGCGACGAGATCAACGCGCGGCTGCTCAACGTGGTCGATCATGCGACGACGCCGTGGGGGGTGAAGATCACGCGCGTCGAGATCAAGGACATCCGCCCGCCGGCCGACATCGTCAACGCGATGGGGCGGCAGATGAAGGCGGAGCGCGAGAAGCGGGCGAACATTCTGGATGCGGAGGGTTCGCGGGCTTCGGAGATTCTCCGCGCCGAGGGGCAGAAGCAGGCGCGGATTCTCGAGTCCGAGGGGCGCAAGGAATCGGCCTTCCGCGATGCCGAGGCTCGCGAGCGGGCTGCTGTTGCTGAGGCTTCGGCGACGCGTGCGGTGTCTCAGGCGATCGAGGAGGGTGGCGCGCAGGCGATCAATTACTTCATCGCGCAGAAATATGTCGAGGCGATCGGGAAGTTTGCGACCTCGCCCAATGCGAAGACGATCCTGTTTCCGGTCGAGGCTACTCAGTTGATGGGGACGCTTGGGGGGATTGGCGAGCTGGCTAAGGATGCGTTGCGCGATGCGACTGCTTCGCCGCCGGCCAAGCCCGCGGCTCGGGGCCCGTTCGAGTTGTCGAAAAGCTGATGGACGCGATCGGGGCGGCTGGCGCTTGGCTGATCGCGGCGCTGGTGCTGGGGATCGCCGAGCTGGCGGTGCCGGGAGTGTTTTTGGTGTTTCTCGCGATTGCTGCGGGGGTTACCGGGGTGGCGGTGTACGTGTTGCCGGATTTGCCGGTGGCGGCGCAACTGGCGGCGTTCGGGGTTTGGAGCGCGGTTACCGTGCTGATCGGGAAGCGCTGGTACCGGGATTATCCGGTCGAGGGCGGGGATCCGATGTTGAACGATCGGTCTGCTCGGCTGGTGGGTCAGGTCGTGGTGGTGGATACTGCGATCGCTGGCGGGCGTGGACGCGTGCTGGTGGGCGACGGCAGTTGGCCGGCTCGGGGTGAGGATGCTGCTGTCGGAGCGCGCGTTCGGGTAACGGCGGTCGTCGATGGTGAGGTGGTGGTGGAGGCGCGCTAAACCCTCTCCCTACAGGGGAGAGGGAAGCCGCGTGGCGGCGCGGGTGAGGGCACGCCAAGCGGGACCGTGCCCTCACCTTCCCACCCGACTGCGTCGTGCGGGCCCCTTCCTCTCCCCCGAGGGGGAGAGGAGTTTAAAGTTACGCCGCCTCTTTCACCTTTGGCGCTGCCTGCCGGACGCCTTCGTCGACATGCTCGGCGAACTGGGCGAAATTCTCCACGAACAGGTCGACCAGCTTGGCCGCCGTCGCGTCGTAGGCGTCCTTGTCCGCCCAAGTCATCCGCGGATCGAGGATCGCGCTGTCCACGCCGGGCACGCTCACCGGCACCTGGAACCCGAAGTTCGGGTCCGTGCGGAACTCGGCGTCGTTGAGGCTCCCGTCTAGCGCCGCATTCAGCAACGCCCGCGTCGCCTTGATCGGCATGCGGTTGCCGACGCCGTATTTGCCGCCGGTCCAGCCGGTGTTGACCAGCCAGCAATCCACGCCGCCCTTCGCGATCCGCTCCTTGAGCAGATTTCCATACACCGACGGGTGCCGCGGCATGAACGGTGCGCCGAAGCAGGTCGAGAAGGTCGCATCGGGCTCGGTCACGCCGATCTCGGTTCCCGCGACGCGCGCCGTGTACCCCGAGAGGAAGTGATACATCGCCTGGTCGGGCGTGAGCTTGGCGATCGGCGGCAGCACGCCGTACGCGTCGGCGGTCAGCATGACGATGTTGCGCGGCACGGGCCCCATGTTCTCGGCCGACGCATTCGGGATGAAGTCGATCGGATACGCGCCACGGCTGTTCTCGGCGAGCGTGTGGTCGTCGAGGTCGAGCAGACGCGTCGCCGGGTCCATCACGACGTTCTCCAGCACCGTGCCGAACCGCTTGGTGGTCGCGAAGATCTCCGGCTCGGCATCGGCCGAGAGGCGGATCATCTTGGCGTAGCACCCGCCCTCGAAATTGAAGACGGCGGTGTCGGACCAGCCATGCTCGTCGTCGCCGATCAGCGTGCGGCTGGCATCGGCCGACAACGTCGTCTTGCCGGTGCCCGACAGGCCGAAGAACACAGCGGTGTCGCCGTTCGCGCCCATGTTCGCCGAGCAGTGCATCGGCATCACGCCGGTCGGCGGCAGCAAATAGTTGAGGAGGCCGAACACCGACTTCTTCATCTCGCCGGCATATTTCGTGCCGCCGATCAGGATCAGCTTGTCGGTAAAGTTGACCGCGATCACCGTCTCGCTGCGGCAGCCGTGGCGTGCGGGATCGGCGCGGAAGCTCGGCAGGTCGACGATCGTGTAGTCCGCGATGAAGTCCTTCAGCGCCGCCTGCTCGGGGCGGACCAGCATCGTCCGGATGAAGAGGTTATGCCACGCCAGTTCAGTGACGACGCGGACGTTGACGCGGTGATCGGGCTGCGATCCACCGTACAGGTCCTGCACGAAAAGCTCGTCCTTGGCGGCGAGCGCGGCGAAGAAATCCTCCTTCAGCGCGGCGAAATGCGCGGGCTCCATCGCCTTGTTGCTCTTGCCCCACCAGACCGTCGCGTCGGTCTCGGCATCGCGGACGATGAACTTGTCCTGTGCCGAGCGCCCGGTATGCGCGCCGGTCTCGACGACCAGCGGGCCGTCCGCGGAAAGCGTCCCCTCGCCACGCTCCAGCGCCGCCTCGACGAGCTGCGCGGTGACCAGGTTCCAGTGTAAATTGGCGCGGGTTTCGATCCCCTGCGCGGATAGGCCGACGGCCGGAATACGCTCGCTCGACACGGGCTCTCTCTCCTAAGTTTAATCGCATACGTATGTATGTCGTTGCGGCCGGCTGTACGGGGCAGTTTTCCACCGGTCAAATCCACTGATCTGCAGCGCCGTCCCGATACGGCTCTAGTTGAGTGCGGCGGCGGTTTGCCCTACGCCGACACGCCAACGACCGAGGCGAACCAACCCAACATGACGGCAACGATCGCGCTGGTCGACGACGACCGCAACATCCTGACCTCCGTGTCGATCGCTCTGCAGACCGAGGGCTTCGTCACGCGCGTCTATTCGGACGGCGAGACGGCGTTGAAGGCACTGACCGACAACCCGCCCGATCTCGCGGTGTTCGACATCAAGATGCCGCGGATGGACGGACTCGAACTGCTCCGTCGCTTGCGCGAGAAGAGCCAGATTCCCGTGATCTTCCTGACCAGCAAGGACGACGAGCTCGACGAGGCGCTCGGACTCGCGATGGGCGCCGACGACTATATCGCCAAGCCGTTCTCGCAGCGTCTGTTGATCGCCCGCATTCGCGCGATCTTGCGGCGTACCGAGCTGACGCAGTCTCCGGGCACCGAGACCGAGGCGGAGGCAGCAGGGCCGCTCGATCGCGGGCGGCTCAGCATGGACCCGGCGCGACATCGGACGCTGTGGGGTGGCGAACCAGTTACGCTGACGGTCACCGAATTCATGATCCTCGAGACGCTCGCGCAGCGGCCCGGGATCGTGAAGACGCGCAACCAGTTGATGGATGCGGCGTACCAGGACGATATCTATGTCGATGACCGGACCATCGACAGCCACATCAAGCGACTCCGCCGCAAGTTCCGGCAGGTCGACCCAGCCTTCGACGCGATCGAGACATTATATGGTGCCGGGTATCGATTTTCTGAGGAATGAGCTGGGCGTCGACGGCCGCGATCTCACGCTGCGGTGGTCGGGGCAGATCTCGCTCACGCGGCGTATCCTGGCCGTCAACATCTTCGCGCTGCTCCTGCTGGCAGGCGGGTTCTTCTACCTTGATTCGTATCGCAGCCGGGTAGTCGACAACCGTGTCGCGCAGACGGCGCGTGAAGCACGACTGATCGGCGAGGCAATCGCCGCGGTCGATCCGGCGTTGCGCGATCCGCTGGTGTTGCGGCTTGCACGCGATACGGGGTCGCGGATTCGACTGTTCGATGCGGCAGGGCGGACGGTCGCCGACAGCCGCGCGCTTGGCTTGCGCAACTTCGTGCTGATGGATCCGGACAAGGAAGACTGGGACCAGACGATCGCCCGGTTTCTCGACGCATCGATCGACGTGATCGTGATGGCCCCGCGGCCGCCGCTGTACCGGGAGCGTAGCGGTGCACAGCAATGGCCCGACGTGAGCGCAGTCCGCGGCCGCAGCGCCGTCTCCACGACGGTCTGGCGCGCGCCCGACCGCACGCCCGTGCTGACCGCCGCCGCGCCGCTCAGCGCCGGCGGGGTCGTGATGACCACGGTCAATGCGCGGGACATCACAAAGACGGTCCGGATCGAGCGGTTCCGGCTCAGCATGGTACTGCTCGGCGTTTCCATCGTCTCGGTCCTGCTGTCGCTGTTCCTCGCCCGCACGATCGTCCGCCCGCTTCGTCGCCTTGCACGAGCCGCGGTGCGAGTCAGGTTAGGTCGTGCACGTGAAGTCGTCGTGCCGCGCCTCCCCTCGCGCCGTGACGAACTCGGCATGCTCGCGCGCGCCCTCTCCGACATGAGCCTCGCACTGCGCGCCCGCATCGATGCGACCGAGGCGTTCGCCGCGGACGTCACGCACGAGATGAAGAACCCCCTCGCCTCGCTTAGGTCGGCGGTGGAGGGATTGTCGCGCGTGAAGGACCCCGCGCTCCAGGCGCAGTTGCTCGCGATCGTTCGTGACGACGTCCAGCGGCTCGACCGGCTGCTCTCAGATATCTCCGAAGCCTCGCGACTCGACGCGCAACTCAGCCGCGCCAAGTTCGAACCGGTCGACATCGCCGCGATGATCGACGGGCTGGTCACACAACGTGAAGCTCGCGGGGTCGAGCGCGGCATCCGCCTCCGATTTGATCGCAACCCCGACGATCGAACGGTCATACTCGGCGAAGGCGCGCGGCTCGAACGCGTGTTCGAGAACCTGATCGACAACGCGCTGTCCTTCTCGCCCGACGCCGGCCTGATCGCGATCTCCGCCATCCGCGAGGGCGAGGACCTCGTCATCCGTGTCGAGGACGAGGGTCCCGGAGTACCCGAGGAGGCGCGCGAGGACGTCTTCAAGCGCTTCCACTCGGTCCGCCCCGACAGCGAGACGTTCGGCCAGCATTCCGGGCTAGGCCTCGCGATCGCCCGCACGATCGTCGACGGCCACCAAGGCGCGATCTTCGTCGAATCGCGCGAGGACCGGCTCGATGGCGCGCGCTTCGTCGTAAGGCTACCGCTCGCCGAATTGCCGGAGTAAGGACACCGCGTGGTCGTCCCCTCCTCCGACAGGCTCCACGCCACCACGGTCGCCATCGACGGCATGGCCGTGATGATCGAGGGCGCGTCGGGATCGGGCAAGTCCGACCTCGCGTTGCGCCTGATCGATCGCGGCGCAATCCTCGTCAGCGACGACCAGACGTTAGTGGTCCGCGACGGCGAAACCTTGCTCGCACGTGCGCCGACGAAGATCGCGGGACGGATCGAAGTCCGCGGGATCGGCATCCTCGCCATGCCCTATGTAGAGGACGTACCGGTCGCCCTGCTCGTACGCGTCGATGGCGCAATCGAACGGATGCCCGAACGTAGCATCCGTAACATCGCCGGAATCGACGTCCGCGAGGTCGCGATCGCCCCCTTTGAAGCCTCCGCCCCGATCAAGGTCGAACTCGCATTGCGCAATCCGGAGCCCATAGAATGACGCGTCCTAAGGACATCCTTCTCGTCACCGGCATGTCGGGGGCGGGCAAATCCACCGTCCTCAAGACGCTGGAGGATCTCGGCTGGGAAGTCGTAGACAACCTCCCGCTGTTGCTGCTCGACCGTCTGCTCGACGCGCCGCTCCCCGAAGGATCGACCAACGACTCGCAGCCGCTCGCGATCGGTATCGGCGCCCGCACGCGCGACTTCGATCCCGAACGGATCGTCGGCCGCATCCGTGATCTCCGCGACCGTCATGGGCTCGAGATCGGAATGCTGTTCCTCGACTGCTCGGGCGCCGAACTTGAACGCCGCTATTCCGAGACCCGCCGGCGTCATCCGCTCGCGCTCGATCGCCCGGCGAACGACGGGATAAGCCGCGAGCGCGAGCTGCTCGCGCCACTTCGCGACTGGGCGAACCGGCTGATCGACACGACCGACATGGCTGCCAACGAACTCGCGCAACAGATCCGCGCGAGCTTTGCGGGCGGGGAACTCGGCGCGCCGACGCTGTCGATCCGCTCGTTTGGTTTCGCCCGCGGCCTGCCCCGCAACGCCGACCTCGTGTTCGACATGCGGTTCCTGCGCAATCCGCACTGGGATCCCGACTTGCGGCCCGGCACCGGGCTCGACGCCGACGTGTCCGCCTACATCATGGACGACCCCGCCTACGAAGCCGCGGTGAGTCGGATCGAGGAGCTGCTGATGCTGTTGCTTCCGCGCTACAGGGCGGAAGGCAAGTCGTATGTCACCGTCGCGTTCGGGTGTACCGGAGGGAGACACCGGTCGGTCCACGTCGCCGACCGCGTGGCGCGACGGTTGCGCGACGCGGGATTTTCCCCCAGTATCGCACACCGCGACCTGGGGGCCGCTCCACAAGATGCGCTCGAAGGATCACCGGTCGTCTTATGAGTATGAAACGCTGACATGATCGGCCTTGTTCTGGTAACGCACGGTCGATTGGCCGAGGAATTCGTTCGCGCGATGATCCACGTCGTCGGCCCGCAGGAACGCGTCGCGCCAATCGCGATCGGTCCCGACGACGACATGGAGGAGCGTCGCGCGGATATCGCCGCCGCGATCCAGGCAGTCGATGTCGGTCGCGGCGTGATCGTGCTGACCGACCTGTTCGGCGGCACCCCCTCCAACCTCGCCATCTCGCTGATGGAGCGCGGCCGGATCGAGGTGATCGCGGGCATGAACCTGCCGATGCTGATCCGGCTTGGCTCGGCGCGCAAGTCGATGACCGTCGTTGCGGCGGTCGCGGCGGCGCGTGAGGCCGGGCGCAAATATATTTCGGTAGCCTCCGAGGTTCTCGGCGAGGCTGCGGCGTGAGCGAGGTCTCTCGTACCGTCCAGATCACCAACCGCCGCGGGCTCCACGCGCGCGCGAGTGCCAAGTTCGTGACGCTCGCGTCTTCGCATCCGGTCGAGGTCAGCGTGACCAAGGATGGGTCGGATCACGTCACCGGCACCTCGATCATGGGATTGATGATGCTGGGTGCGGCGATGGGCGACGCGATCACGATCAGCGCGAGCGGCGATGGCGCGGAACATACCGTCGCCGCGCTCGCCGAACTGGTCGAGGCGAAGTTCGGCGAGGATTGACCGTCTTTCTCCCCTCCCGCTTGCGGGAGGGGTCGGGGGAGGGCATGAGCGACGGCGTGTTTACAAACCCCTCCCCAACCCCTCCCGCAAGCGGAAGGGGCGCTAGATGCCCCGCGAGATAACCGCCTTTTCGAACCCGCTGATCAAGTACGTCCGCGACCTGCGCGACAAACGGCATCGGCGTGCGGCCAAGCAGTTCCTCGCCGAGGGTCTGCGCATCCTCACCGAAGCGCGCGAGACGGGACGTTTGCCGCGTACTTTGTTCTACGCAGCGGCGAGTGCGAACCATCCCCTCGTCCACGCGCTGTCGATGGACGTCGAGGATGCCGGCGGTGATTCGATCCAGACCACGCCTGACATTCTCTCGAAACTGTCCGGCAAGGATAACCCGCAAGCGGTCGTCGGTGTCTTCGACGAGTTCGACGCGACGCTCGAAGACCTCGATCGCACGACGTCGGGCATCTGGCTGGTCGCCGAACGGTTGCGCGATCCGGGCAATCTCGGCACGATCCTGCGCACCGGCGATGCGGTCGGCGCGGGCGGGCTGATTTTGATCGGCGAGTCGGTCGATCCCTTTTCCGTCGAGGCGGTGCGCGCCAGCATGGGAGCGCTGTTCACGATTCCCGTCGTGAAGACCGAGTGGGAGCCCTTCCATACCTGGCTGCGCACCGGTTCTGGCCAACTCGTCGGCCTCAGCCTCGACACCGACACGGACTACAGGGGAGCGACCTACACCGGCCCGACCTTCCTGCTGACGGGTAACGAAGCGCAGGGCATGCCGCCCGAGATGGCCGAGGCGTGCGACGTGCTGGTCAAGATCCCGATGCTGGGCAAGGCGGACAGCCTCAACGCTGCGGTCGCGACCGCGGTGATGGCCTATGAAGTGCTGGCCCGGCAGGAAAAATCCCCTCCCCTGGCCTGAACCGTTAATTTTGCCCGATTGGCGATGCTTAGCGAGTCCGGTTCAGCTAAGGGAGAGCTACGTCGTGCGAAAGCATCGACCAGATACAAGACAGGACGATTATGGCTCGCGGTTTCGATGATGGACGAATGAAGACTGGCGTGATCCGGTCGGTGCTCGCGGCAACACCGCTGTTGATGGCGACCGCGTCGTTCGCGCAGGTTACGCCGCCGCCGGTCGTCACGACCGCGCCTGCTGCAATGCCGACGTCGACGCTGGCGCCGCCGGTGATCACCGTGCCGCCGCTGAGCGATACGCAGGCCGCGCTGCTCGACAGGCTGCTCAATGGCGATATCGTTGCACAGGGCCTGAAGTCGGCTGCAACCGCGTCGACCACCGCGCCGAGCAAGGACGAACTCGTCCGTGCGGCACTCGATCATGCGCGCGCGGTGCATGCCGGGCGGCTGAACGAAGCCGACTTCCAGAAGGATTGGGGCCTGCGTCCGCCGGCGTACGATCCGACGCCTGCCTTTGCCGATGCCGTGCGGCTCGACCGGATCGCGGCATGGTTCGCATCATTGCCACCGCCTTATGCTGGGTATGACGGCCTGCGGAAGGGCCTCCAGAATTATCGTTCGATCGCGTCTGCGGGCGGCTGGGCACCGCTGGCCTCCGGTCCCGATTTCACGATCGGCGCGACCGGCCCTCGCGTGATCGCGCTGCGCAAGCGTCTGGCGGCGGAGGACAAGGACGTCGCGACCAGCGGCGACCGGTTCGACGCGCCACTGGTGGAAGCGGTACGCCGCGCGCAGCGTCGCTATGGCCTCAACCCCAGCGGGATCGTCTCGACGCAGACTCTTGCCGCGCTCAATGTATCCGCCGGCGACCGCGTGCGTCAGATCATGGCGAACATGGAACGCTGGCGCTGGCTGCCGCAGGACCTGCCGCGCGACCGTATCCAGGTGAACATCGCCGCGGCCGTGCTGACGGTGTTCGACGGCGATACGCCGGTGCAGTCGATGCGCGCGGTGACGGGGCGTCCGGGCGACGAGACGCCGATGCTGTCCTCGACGATCCACAGCATCGTGATCAATCCGCCGTGGAACGTCCCGACGTCGATCGCGACCAAGGAGCTTTGGCCAAAGGAGCGTGCCAACCCGGGCTATTTCAAGCGCAACGGCATCAAGGTGATCGACGGCACGCGGCTTCAGCAGCAGGCCGGCGACCAGAGCGCGCTGGGCCGGTTCAAGTTCGATTTCGCCAACGACTATTCGGTCTATCTCCACGATACGCCCAGCCGTGCGAAGTTCGCGAGCTTCAGCCGACTTGCGAGCCATGGCTGCGTTCGCCTTGAAAAGCCTGCCGAACTCGCCGACCTGCTGCTCAAGGGCGATCCGTCCTGGACGCCCGAGATGGTCGACGCCGCAGTCGCCAAGGGTGACACGGTCCGCGCCCGCTTGGTAAAGCCGGTATCGGTCTATCTGCTCTATTGGACCGCGTTTGCCAGCGGCAACGGGCAGATGAACTTCCGCGCCGACCCTTATAACTGGGATGGCACCCTCGCTTCCAAGATCGAGGCGCGCACTGCACGCCAGACGATCGCCGCTCGTTGAGAGGACCAGACATGACGATTTCCAACCGCACGCGTACCGCCATTGCCGGCGGCCTGCTCGCCGCGATGGCCATGGCCGGCTGCTCGCGCTCGGAGCCCGACCAGCCGCCGACCGATACCAACATGGTAGAGGATACTGGCGTGACCGAGTCCGAAGCCGCGCCGACGCCCGCTCCGGCGCCGGTCGAGACTGCACCGGTCGAGACTCCCCCGACGGTGAACGCCGTCGAGCCCGAACGCGAACCACCGGTCGCGCCCGACGAGCAGATGCGCGACGATGCCGATGCGACAGGCATGACCGCGCGCGTAACTCGCGATGAGGCACCGGTCGAGAACGACACCGTTCCTCAGCAGTAAGCAAAACTATTCTACAGCAGCGGCTTGGCAGCCTTACCTCGGTGAAGCTGCCAAGCCTCTACGTTGCTGGACATTAGTCGAGCAGCAGGGGCGCGTGGCGATCGACCAGCGTTTCGCTCGCCGTGTTGAGCCCGACGACTTTGACGATCGTGCCGTGACGCCGCAGCTTCGCCACCACATCCTCCAGCGCCGCTACAGCGGTGACATCCCATAGATGCGCGCTCGTCAGGTCGATCCGCACTGCGCGAGCAGTCTCGCGAAGATCGAAGCGATCCGCGAAGATGTCCGCGCTGGCGAAGAACACCTGACCGCCGACACGGTAGATCCGCGTGTCGCTCGCCGCGTCGTGCTCGACCGTAACGTCCATCAGCCGCGTGACCTTCCAGGCGAAGAACACGCCGCTGAGCAACACGCCAACACCGACGCCCAGCGACAGGTCGTGCGTCGCGACGGTGACGACGACGGTCGCGACCATCACCACGCTCGACATCTTGGGATGCCGCGCAAGTTCGCGGATCGAGCTCCAGGAGAAGGTGCTGATCGACACCATGATCATGATCGCAACCAGCGCCGCGACTGGCACCTGCGCGACCCATGGCCTGAGCGGCACCATTACGACCAGCAGGAACACGCCGGCGACGAGCGTCGACAGCCGCCCTCGCCCGCCGTAGCGCACGTTGCCGACGGTTTGCCCGATCATCCCACAACCGGCGATGCCACCGAACGCGCCCGCGGCGATGTTCGCAAGCCCGAGCCCGGTGCACTCGCGCGCCTTCGAGCTGGTGGTTTCCGTCAGGTCGTCGACTACGCTCGCCGTCATCATCGACTCGAGCAACCCGACGGCGGCCATCGCCAACGCATAGGGAGCAACGATCCGCAGCATGTCCCAGTTGAACGGCACGTCGGGCATCCCGAACGACGGCAGCGTGGAGGGCAACTTGCCGAGATCGCCGACCGTCTTCAGCGGCATCGGCACCCACATCGCGATCGCGGTCAGCACGACGATGCAGATCAGCGGTGACGGGATGGCGTTCGAGATGCGCGGCATGAGGTAGATGATCGCGAGACCGCCGGCGATCATAGCGTAAGCCTGCCAACTGACGCCGACCATCTGGGGGACCTGCGCGGAGAAGATCAGGATCGCGAGCGCGTTGACGAACCCGGTGCGGACCGACTTCGACACGAACCGCATCAGCACGTCGAGCTTGGCGAGCCCGAACGCGATCTGGAGAGCGCCTGCGAGCATCGTCGCAACCAGAAGATATTGCAGGCCGTGAGCGTGGACCAGCGCGGCCGCGACCAGCGCAACGGAGCCGGCCGCGCCGGAGATCATCGCGGGGCGCCCACCCGCAAACGCGATGACGATGCCGATCACGAACGACGCGAACAGGCCGACTTCGGGATCGATGCCCGCGACGAACGAGAACGCGATGACCTCGGGGATCAGCGCGAAGGTACCGACCATCCCGGCGAGGATGTCGCGGCGCGCGGCCGTCGGACCGCTGAACCATTCGGCTCGATAACGAGAAAAAGATAAGGATGTCATGGATGTATCCGCATAAGACGCAGAACCGCGGCGCTGTCTTGGCAGGCGGTTACTTCGGAGGCGTCGTTGCGTTGTCCGGCGGATCGGCGGCCGGAATAGCCACCCGGAATTGCACCGGGTCCAGGGCGAATGGGTGCTGGTTAGCGGCGCTTGGGGCTCAATGCAACGTTCGGCCCAGAACCCCCGCCCGTCATCCTGACGAAAGTCGGGATCCATTACCCTGGATCCTGACTTTTGTCAGGATGACGGATCGTTTGAAGCGAGTTCGACCTTTCCTAGGTGAACAGATCCACCACCTCGGCCCCCTCGCCTACCGCCTGCAGCAGTAAGGTACGGTGGCAATGGCAGGGATCCCGTTCGTAACAGAGCAGCGCGCTGGGCTTCTCCGCCGCCAACCCGAGCATGATCGCCGCAGCAGCCTGAGCCTCGGGCAGGTCGAGCTGTTCGTCATAGACCGCGGTCAGGGTCGCGACGTCGCCCTTCTTGGCCGCATCGCGCCCGCGCTTCGGCGTTCCGAGCGCCTTCAGGTGCACGTAATCGATCTCTACCTCGCGTAACGAAGCGGCAAGCGAGGTCTTCGAAAACCCTGGTCGTCGCGACAACGGAAGCGCCCGAACATCGATCACCCGCTCCACCCCCGCCGCCTTCAATGCCGCGAGGAAATCGGCCATCGTCGTGGCCTCATAGCCGATCGTGAAGATCTTCGTCGGGTCTGTCATGCAGACGAAGTGGTATTGCGGACCTGACACGGCAAGCGTCCGACGCTATCTGAGCCGAATGACCCACGATATCCATGTCATCGGCGGCGGGCTCGCCGGTTCCGAAGCCGCCTGGCAACTCGCCGAAGCCGGCCTCAAGGTCCGCCTGTCCGAAATGCGCGGCAGCGGTGAAGAAACGCCTGCGCACCAGACCGACGGCCTCGCCGAACTCGTCTGTTCGAACAGTTTTCGGTCGGACGATGCCGAAGCCAACGCGGTTGGGCTGCTCCATCAGGAGCTGCGCACGCTTAACTCGCTGATCATGCGGCAGGCGGACATTCACCGCGTCCCCGCCGGCTCCGCGCTCGCCGTCGACCGCGACAATTTCTCGGCCAGCGTGACGGAGGCGATCGACCAGCATCCGAACATCACGCTTGTCCGCGAACGCATCGACGCATTGCCGGATGGCCCGACGATCATCGCCACCGGTCCCCTCACCGCCGCCTCGCTTGCCGCGGGTATCGGCGCGGAGACCGGCCGTGAGGCGCTGGCGTTCTTCGACGCGCTCGCGCCGATCGTCCACCGCGATTCGATCGACATGGACACGGCTTGGTTCGCGTCGCGCTGGGACAAGGGCGAGGGCAAGGACTACATTAATTGCCCGATGGACAAGGACCAGTATCTGGCCTTCCACCAGGGCCTGATCGACGGCGAGAAGACCCCGTTCAAGGAATGGGAGAAGGACACGCCCTATTTCGACGGCTGCATGCCGATCGAGGTGATGGCGGAGCGCGGCGTCGATACGCTGCGCTATGGCCCGATGAAGCCGGTCGGGCTCGACAATCCGAAGACCGGGCGCTGGCCGCACGCCGTCGTCCAGCTTCGCCAGGACAATGCGCAGGGCACGCTGTGGAACATCGTCGGCTTCCAGACCAAGATGAAGCACGCCGACCAGGTCCGCCTGTTCCGGACGATCCCCGGGCTGGAGAATGCCGAGTTCGCGCGGTTGGGCGGGCTGCACCGCAACACCTTCATCCGCTCACCCGAACTGCTCGACGAGACGCTGCGGTTGAAGTCGCGTCCGAACATCCGTTTCGCCGGGCAGATCACCGGCTGCGAGGGGTATATCGAGAGTTGCGGGATCGGCATGCTCGCGGGGCTGTTCGCGGCGGCCGAACTCACTGGCAAGACTCTGACGCCCCCGCCCTACGCGACTGCGCTCGGCGCGCTACTGGGCCACATCACCGGTGGCGCCGAGGTCGAGACGTATCAGCCGATGAACGTCAACTTCGGGCTGTTCCCGCCGATCACGGGCCGCACGAAGAAAGCGGATCGCAAGCGGATGTACACCGATCGCGGTCGAGCGGCGCTCGCAGAGTGGCTCAACTCTCCTCGGCAACAGGCTGAGCCGGCGGACAATTCACCCGAGCTGGCCCCTTCCGCTTGACCGCCGTCGTGGCAAATTCCGGGGCGGTCATCGCGCCGGATTTGTCACGGTCGGCGTCCGCGAACTTGGTCGTCGCCTTCACTGCCCATTCGTCGAACGACAGCTTGCCATCGCCATCGACGTCCAGCCGCGCGTAAGCCTTGCGCCGCTGGACCAGATATTCCTCGCGCGTGATCTTGGCATCGCGGTCCTTGTCGTAGCGATCGAACCGCTTCTGCTCGCGGGTCTTGTCGGTCGCCTCGGGGGCGGCATCGGGTAGCGGATCGGACGCGCCCGCGGCGCCGCTCACCTGCGCCATCGGCTGAGCCGGTAGCAGCGGACCCGGCCGCGCCTTCCCGCTAAAAAACATGAACCCCGCAGCAATCAACGCGATCACCGCCGCCCCACCCGCCAGATACCGCCACATCGCCGCCGCCCCCATTGCCCAGCGCGCACGCTAGGCCTCGCCGCAGACGATCCCCATCCGATTGGTCAGTATCCGGTCAATCTGTGCCACGCCAACCGCGCCACGCGCTTCGGGCTGCCGGGTCCAGCGGCTCCGGACGTCATGTCGAACCGGGCTGACACGGCAAGCGCCCCCAGAGCGCGCGCCGATGAAGGCCATCGTCCCTGCAAAGCTTGATCGAGCGCCTCGCTCGCCCGAATACGGGCCAAATCCCGGCCCGCGGTTTCCGTCAGCTTCTGCGCGAGATCTGCCAGCGCCCACCCCTCTCCCGCGAGGCCGATCCGGTCGTCGCTTACCGCCACGATCGTCGCCGCAAGATCGAACAGACGCCGTCCACGATCGCGTGCGAAACACTCGATCGCGCCTGCATCGAGATCGGGCTCGAGCAGCGCTTCCCAACCATCGGTCAACTTGCCCAGCATCGCGCCGGATACACCGAATGGCAGTACCTCGTGCTGAAGTGCCACCAGCACGGGTTCGGTGGGCGCCGGAGCCGTATCGAGACGGCCGAGCGCTTCGTACCACCATGTCAGCCGCATCTGGCCGATGATCGGCTCGCGCGTCGTTCGGACGATTGCCCCCAGGGTTTCGTCGAGCGAAAACAGCGTTTTGAGCGCCTGACGGGTTTCTGGGGGGGCATAGCTGAGCGCAAGCCTTTGCTCGGGATTGGGCGATATCATCCCGACGCAATAGCGAAGCGGAGGGAGCACCGCATCTATTCCAGGTTTCGTTAACCATGTTCCTTGAGCCGGGCTTACCGGATCGTCGCGCAAGGAGGCAGCGTGGTCGATACCGATCGACGTCAGGGACTTAGCATGCGCATCAATCACAGCAAACGGGCGGATACGCCGACCACCGTGCTGGGCCGGCTGAGAACGGACGTCCGCGGCAATACGCTTGCGATTATGGCGGCGTCGCTGATCCCGTTGGCGGCGCTGGCGGGATCGGCGATCGACGTGGCGCGCATGTATGTGGTCAAGGTAAGGTTGCAGCAGGCGTGCGATGCCGGCGCACTTGCCGGTCGCAAGTTCATGACGAGCAGCAACGCCACCACGCTCGACTCGACTGCAACAGCGCAGGCCAACGCGTTCTTCAAGAACAACTTTCGGTTGGGCTGGCTGGGTACGAAGACTGCGGATTTTACCCCGTCCAAGACGTCTGATCAGCAGGTTGCCGGCATCGCCAAGTCGGTCGTTCCGATGACGATCATGAAGATGTTCGCGGCGCCGGACGTGACGCTCACCGTGACGTGCGAAGCGCGGTACGACGTGGCCGACACCGACGTCATGTTCATCCTCGACACGACCGGGTCGATGACCTGCGCGCCTTCCGAGACGGGTGGGTGCACTATGACCAGCGAAACATATACCCGGCCTGACGGATCGCCGGGCTATTCCTATACGGAAAAGCCCAGCTCACGGATCGTCGCGCTCCGGAACGCCGTGATGGTCTTTTACGACACGCTTGCCGCCAATGCCGATCCGTCGACGCATATCCGCTATGGCTTCGTCCCCTACACCTCGACGGTGAACGCCGGGGCGGCAATCATGGCGACCGACCCCAATTACCTCGTCAAGAATTGGGCCTATCAGTCGCGCCGGATCGTCGGGGACGACGCGGTCGGCAATCCGCGGTCGTCGAGTACCACGAGGACGTCACAGGCCAACTGTACGGCGGCGGGAGGCCGGTACCCACCGACCGGATACAACAGCGCGGGCGAAGCGCTGGTTCGCAGATCCAGTTGGGGATCCTCCAATGGCGGCACGTGCACCGTATCGGAACAGACGGTCGTTCCGCTGTGGCGCTATGCCAAGACGCCCTTGATGGACGTATCGCGGTATGTTGCCGGTGACTACGTCGCCGATCCCAGCAAGCTGAACGGCCCCAACGACAATCGGTGGCAGGGATGCATCGAGGAACGCGATACGACGCCGAGTACGTCGTTCGATCCCGCGAACCTGCCTGACGATCTGGATCCCGACTACGTCCCCGACAGCGACGCTACGCGCTGGAAGCCTTTATGGCCGCAGCAATATTACTACCGGTACGATTACGACAGCATCGATGTCGGCGACCGCGATTATCCTGGATATTTCCCGAATTACGGTGGTGATCCCGCGTTTCTGAAGTCAGGTTACGTGTCGTGCGGCAAGCCGGCGAGGAGGCTCGCGCCGATGAGTCGTAACGATGTCAGCGGTTACGTGAACGCCGCGGACTTTCGGGCCATCGGGGGCACGTATCACGATACCGGCATGATATGGGGCATGCGTTTCATATCGCCTACCGGCATATTCAAGGACGACACGGCGGCTTGGCCCGGCCGCAACGCCCCTAACCGGTATATCGTGTTCATGACCGATGGCGAGATGTCGCCGAATTCCGATGTCTACGGGATGTACGGAGTGGAGCGTTACGATCAGCGGGTAACCGGCGGCAACTATGCCGATACGGCCGATTATAAAGCGCGGCATAACGCCCGGTTCCTGGCGGAATGCGACGCCGCGCGGGCTCGCAACATCCGGGTCTATGTCGTGGCGCTGGGTGATGCCATCACTAACGAGGAAAGGGCTTGCGCGACCACGACCGCGATGGCGTTCGCGCCTAAGTCGGACAAGGATTTGCGGGATGTCTTCCAGAATATCGCGACGCAGGTTGCGATGCTGCGGGTGTCCAAGTGACCCGGCGCCGCAAGGTCTCGTCGCTTGCACTCGATCGGACCGGTGCGACGATCATCGAGTTCGCGATCGTCCTTCCCGTCATGCTGGCGATGATCATGGGCCTGGGTGAGCTGATCTATCAGACTTATGTCCAGTCCATTCTCGACGGTGCGCTGCAAAAGGCCGGGCGGGATTCCGCTATCCAGGGTGGTTCGGAGAACACCGCGGTCATCGATTCCAAGGTGGCGACGATGGTGCAGAGTATCGCCGCGCAAGCGACCTTCTCCGCGACCCGCAAAAGCTACGCCAGCTTCAGTTCGGTCAATCCGGAACCGTTTACGGATACCAACGGCAACGGCGTCCGCGATCCCAAGGAATGTTTCGACGATATCAACGGGAACAACACCTATGATCTCGATCCAGGCAAGACTGGTCAGGGCGGTGCCGACGATGTCACGCTGTATACGGTCACCGTCGTCTATCCCCGCCTGTTTCCGGTCATGAGTTTCTTCGGGGTCGCGCCAACCCAAACGATCCGTGCCAAGACCCTGCTCAAGAACCAGCCCTATGCGACGCAAACCACGATTACGGTAAAGTCGGTATGCACATGACCAGGATCGCACGCGTTTGCCGATCGGCGCGCAGGTTTTCGGGCGACCGCTCGGGGCTCGCGCTGCTCGAGTTCGCTTTGTCGATGCCGATCGTTCTCGCGCTCGGCCTGTACGGCGTAGAGACGGCAAATCTTGCGCTGGCAAATCTGCGCATCAGCCAGATGGCGCTGAACCTCGCCGACAACGCGTCTCGCGTCGGCGTGCAGAGTTCGCTAGCGACTGAGCAACTCCGCGAGGTCGATATCAACGACGTTCTGGCAGCGTTGCGCAACCAGGGCGCGGCGATGAAGCTATCGACGCGGGGGCGCGTAACGCTATCGAGCCTGGAGGAACAGAACGGCAATCAGGTGATCCACTGGCAGCGCTGTCTGGGACTGAAGTCAGGGGCTGGCTATGCATCGAGCTATGGCGCCACGTCGGCGACCGACGGCACTGATGCTACTCCCGCCAACGATGGCATCGTATCCGCCGGGGGCATGGGCGACGCAGGCGCCAAGGTCATCGCGCCGCCGAATTCAGGGCTGATGTTCGTCGAGATAAACTACGACTATATGCCGGTCGTGGGTACCGCCTGGCTGCCGAGTGGTGCCACTAAGCTCCACTATATCGCGTCGTTCATCGTCAGGGACAGACGGGATTTTTCCCAGATCTTTAATCCCGCGCCCGCAACCGCCGCAATCCGATCGACCTGCGACAAGTTCACGACCTGACGGCGGCATGCGCCGGGGTTCCTTGCAGAACCCCGGCCCATCTTCTTACTTGTACGTAACCTTCTTCACCGCCGTCACGACCTTCGCGACGTCGACCAGCATTAGCTTTTCGAGGTTCGCCGCATAGGGCATCGGCACGTCTTCGTTCGTCACGCGGAGCACCGGTGCGTCGAGGTCGTCGAAGCCGTGCTCCATCACCACCGACACGATCTCCGAGGCGATCGAGCAGGTTGCCCAATTTTCTTCGACGATGATCATGCGGTTGGTCTTGGCGAGGCTCTTCAGGACCGTCTCGGTGTCGAGCGGGCGCAGCGTGCGCAGGTCGATCACCTCCGCGTCGATGCCCTCTTCGGCAAGCTTCTCGGCGGCTTCCAAGGAAATGCCGACCCCGATCGAGTAGCTGACGATCGTGACGTCCTTGCCCTCGCGGACGATCCGCGCCTTGCCGATCGGCAGGACGTGGTTGTCGAGCTTGGGGACGTCGAAGCTGCGGCCGTACATCAGCTCGTTCTCGAGGAACACGACCGGATCCTCGGTGCGGATCGCGGCCTTGAGCAGGCCCTTGGCGTCCGCCGCGTCATACGGCGCGATCACGATCAGGCCGGGAACGCTCGCATACCACGCCGCGAAGTTGTGCGAATGCTGTGCACCCACGCGCGACGCTGCGCCGTTGGGACCGCGGAACACGATCGGGCAGCGCATCTGGCCGCCCGACATGTAGTTGGTCTTGGCGGCCGAGTTGATGATGTGGTCGATCGCCTGCAACGCGAAGTTGAAGGTCATGAACTCGACGATCGGGCGAAGGCCACCCATCGCCGCGCCTGCACCGATGCCGGCAAAGCCGTATTCGGTGATCGGCGTGTCGATCACGCGACGGTCGCCGAACTCGTCGAGCAGCCCCTGCGTGACCTTGTATGCGCCCTGATACTGCGCGACTTCCTCGCCCATCACGAAGACGCGGTCGTCCTCGCGCATTTCCTCGGCCATCGCGTCGCGCAGGGCTTCGCGGACGGTCGTCTTGACCATCTCGGTGCCCTCGGGGATCGCCGGGTCGGAGATGCCGACCTTCTCCGCCGATGCGACGAGCTGCTGCGTGCCGCTTTCGGCCTTGGCGGGCGAAGCGCCTTCGGGAACCGGGGGAGCCTTGTCGTCCGACGGCGTTTCCTTCGGCGCGGCGTTGGCCGCATCGCCGGAGCGTGCTTCAGTCGGCTTGGCGTCGCTTGCGCTCTCGCCCTCTTCGAGGATCGTCGCGATAACGGTGCCGACCTTCACGTTGTCAGTGCCCTCGGCGACGGCGATCGAACCGATCGTACCTTCGTCGATCGCCTCGAACTCCATCGTCGCCTTGTCGGTCTCGATCTCTGCGAGGATGTCGCCCGACTTGACGCTGTCGCCTTCCTTGACGAGCCACTTGGCCAGCGTGCCCTCTTCCATCGTCGGGGAGAGCGCGGGCATCTTGATCTCGATCGCCATCAGTACTTCTCCACCAGAACGTCGGTGTAGAGCTCGGCAGCATCCGGCTCCGGGGTCTGCTCGGCGAAATCGGCGGCTTCGTTCACGATTTTCCTGATTTCCTGTTCAAGCGATTTGAGGTCCGCCTCGCTCACGCCCTGCGCGTCGAGCAGCTTCTTCATGTGATCGATCGGATCCGACTTGTCGCGGACCGCCTGGACCTCGTCACGCGTGCGGTACTTGGCCGGATCGGACATCGAATGGCCACGGTAACGGTACGTCTTCATCTCGAGGATGACCGGGCCCTTGCCCGCACGGACCCACGCCAGCGCTTCCTCGGCGGCACCGCGGCACGCCAGCACGTCCATGCCGTCGACCTGGATGCCGGGAATGCGGAAGCTCTCGCCGCGGCGATACAGCTGGTCCTCGGCCGAGGCGCGGTTGACGCTCGTGCCCATCGCGTACTGGTTGTTCTCGATCACGAAGATGATCGGGAGCTTCCACAGCTCGGCCATGTTGAAGCTCTCGTACACCTGGCCCTGGTTCGCGGCGCCGTCGCCGAAATAGGCCATGCAGATGCCGCCGTCGTTCGAATATTTGTGCTTGAACGCGAGGCCGGTGCCGAGCGACACCTGCGCACCGACGATGCCGTGGCCGCCGTAGAATTTATGCTCGGTCGAGAACATGTGCATCGACCCGCCCTTGCCCTTCGAGATCCCCGAATTGCGCCCGGTCAGCTCGGCCATGATCACCTTCGGGTCGATCCCGTAGGCAAGCATGTGGCCGTGATCGCGGTAGCCGGTGATCACCGAATCGGTCTCGCCGTTGAGCGCGGACTGAAGGCCGACAGCGACGGCTTCCTGGCCGATGTAGAGATGGCAGAAGCCACCGATCAGGCCCAAGCCATAGAGCTGGCCCGCTTTTTCCTCGAAACGGCGGATCAGCAGCATCTGCCGATACATTTCGAGCAGTTCGTCCTTTGACGCCTCGTACGGCTTTGGTTCTGCCGGTCGTTCGCGGTTCGTAATCGGCGGTTCGGCGATTGCGCGTGCTGGTGGGGGGGCTTTGGCCACGATGTGGGAAACCTCGTTTTCCGTAGGGGAGTTGAGGGAGCCTATAGGCGCGGACGGGGCGGAACATCAATTCCCGTCTGGGGTATGTCGGTTTGCGGGGTGTGGGATGGGGCGCTCGATAGGTCGCGCGAGCCCTACCGCACGAGCAAACCACCCCGGCGAAGGCCGGGGCCCAATTGGTAAGGTTGTAGTAACGACGCTCATCGCTCAGTTGGCGACGTCCCCCAATTGGGCCCCGGCCTTCGCCGGGGTGGTGCCGATATGCAGGGATAGCGGTGGTGACGATCTGGTTGCTCAGACGGGACACCTCCCGCTTCCTTGTTCTCCCGCGAAGGCGGGAGCCCAGACTGGGTCCCCGCCTTCGCGGGAGAACAAGCTTTCTTTGTGTGGGCGTGCTTGGCTAAGTCGCTATCCCCACCCCAAGCAAAGCTCCGGTTGCCCTTCCCGTTCGCCCACGCCTAAAGCCAATCGCAATGGCCTCCACAACAGACCCCCACCAGCATCCCTTACGGATCGCAAATTTCCGCGCCTATTGGCTGTCCCGCTTCACCGGCACCATAGCCGTCAGCGCGATGTCGATCGTGATTGGGTGGCAGGTCTACAACATCGCCCGCGAGACGATGGACATCCGGCAAGCCGCGTTCATGCTCGGCATGATCGGGTTCGCGCAGTTCGTGCCGCTGTTTCTCCTCACCCCGATCACCGGCCTAGTCGCGGACAGCTTCGACCGTCGCTGGATCGTCCGCGGCACGACGGCTCTGCTGGTGCTGACCGCCGCGACCCTGTGGTTGCTGACCTGGACCGGCCACCTCACGCTTGGCGTGCTGTTCGTGGCTGCGGTCGCGTTCGGCGTCGCCCGAGCCTTCTCCGGCCCCGCCTATTCCGCGCTGGCCCCCAACCTGGTCCCCCGCGCCGTCCTCCCGACCGCAATCGCGATCAGCTCGATCGCCTGGCAGGTCGGCACCATCGCAGGCCCCAGCGTCGGTGGCCTCCTCTACGCGATCCACCCGGAGGTCGCCTACGGCGTCGCGACGATCCTGTTCGTCGTCGCGCTGCTCTTCATGTTCCTGATCGGCCCGGTGCCGCAGCCAGCCGCGCAGACCGATCACCGCCCCCTCGCCCGCATCATCGAGGGCTTCACCTATGTCCGCCGGAACCGCCTCGTCCTCGCGACGATCACGCTCGATCTGTTCGCGGTGCTGCTGGCGGGCGCGACTTCGCTGCTCCCGGTCTACTCGCGCGACATCCTGCACGTCGGCTCACAGGGTCTCGGCGTACTCGCGGCGGGCATGGGCATCGGCGCGGCAGTGACCGCGATCTGGTTCTCGGTCCGCCCGATGAGCACCAATGTCGGCGTGAAGATGCTGATCGCGGTGGTCGTGTTCGGCCTCGCGATCCTGACCTTCGGCATCGCCACCCCGATCGTGACCTTGCTCGGCATCGCGCCCGGCACCATCGCCGGCATCCCCGTCCAGCCCGCCTTCGTCCTCAGCCTCGTCGCGCTGATCGTCGCGGGCGGTGCGGACATGATCTCGGTCTATGTCCGCCAGTCGCTGATCCAGCTCCACACCCCCGACGCGATGCGCGGCCGCGTCAGCGCGGTGTCGCAGCTCACCATCTCCGCCTCGAACGAGCTCGGCGAATTCGAGAGCGGCGTGATGGCCTCACTCCTCGGTCCCGTAGGCGCAGTGGTGTTCGGCGGCGTCGGTGCTATTGCGATCACGATCGGCTGGGCGCGGCTGTTCCCGGAACTTGGGCGCGCGAAAACCTTTGATCCCCCAGAAATCCTCGAGACCGAACCTCAGCACGGAGAAGCCAAGCCATGAAGGCCAACTCGATCCTCGATACGATCGGCAACACGCCGCACGTCCGCCTGTCGAAGCTGTTCCCCGAATCCGAAGTCTGGGTGAAGTCCGAGCGCTCGAACCCCGGCGGCTCGATCAAGGACCGCATCGCGCTCGCGATGATCGAGGCGGCAGAGAAGGATGGCCATCTCCAGCCCGGCGGCACGATCATCGAGCCGACCAGCGGCAACACCGGAATCGGCCTCGCGCTCGTCGCCGCGGTGAAGGGCTACAAGATCGTCCTCGTCATGCCCGAGAGCATGTCGATCGAGCGCCGTCGCCTGATGCTCGCCTACGGCGCGACCTTCGACCTGACCCCGCGCGAGAAGGGCATGAAGGGCGCGATCGAGCGCGCGAAGGAACTGGTCGAGCAGACGCCCGGCTCGTGGATGCCGCAGCAGTTCGAAAACCCTGCTAACATCGCCGTGCATGTCGCTATCACCGCACAGGAAATTCTTGCCGACTTCCGTGACACGCCGATCGACGTGATCATCACCGGCGTCGGCACCGGCGGGCATATCACCGGCGTCGCCGAGGCGCTGAAGAAGGAATGGCCATCGCTCAAAGTCTACGCGGTCGAGCCCGCCGCGTCGCCGGTGATCGCCGGTGGCCAGCCTGGGCCGCACCCGATCCAGGGCATCGGTGCTGGCTTCATTCCCGTCAACCTGCACACGCAGGCACTCGACGGCGTGATCGAGGTCGATGCTGCGGTAGCCAAGGACATGGCGCGGCGCTCGGCGACCGAAGAGGGCATGCTGGTCGGCATCAGCTCGGGCGCTACGCTCGCAGCGATCCTTCAGAAGCTTCCCGATCTCCCTGACAATGTTCGGGTTCTCGGCTTCAACTACGACACCGGCGAGCGCTATCTGTCGGTCCCGGACTTCCTGCCCGAACAGTGACAGCAGAGCTTTCCGCGCGCGGCACGACGGTGCTGCGCGCCACTCTCGTCGGCATCTCCGCGCTGGCGATCGTCGGGCCTGCGCTGGTCGTCGCCAACCCGCCCATGATCGTCCACGTCTCGAAGCGGGTGAAGCTGCCCGCGGGTCGGGTCGTGCCGCAAGCCGAAGTGCCTGAGGTTGAGCCGGTCAAGTTCGTCGATCTCAGCCCCGAAGACGCGCGCGCGTTCAACGCGACCGTGCCGTTCTCGACCGATCCCAACCCGGCGGCGCGGCCGTTTCGCTTCGCCGGCGGCCCGGAGGATCTGGCGCGCGCGACGGACTGCATGGCGGCGGGTATCCTCTACGAGGCCGGCGATGACACGCTAGGCGAGCGTGCGGTGGCGCAGGTCGTACTCAATCGCCTGCGCCATCCGGCCTTTCCGAAGACCGTGTGCGGAGTCGTATTCGAGGGGCAGGACCGTTCGACGGGATGCCAGTTCAGCTTCAGCTGCGACGGCGCGCTCACCCGCTGGCATCCAACCGACGATGCCTGGCGCCGCGCGCGCGAAGTGGCGGCGGCGTCGCTGTCCGGCGCGGTGTTCAAGCAGGTCGGCTATGCCACGCACTACCATACCGACTGGGTCGTGCCGTATTGGCAGTCGAGCCTCGACAAGATCACTGCGGTGAACACGCATCTGTTTTTCCGATGGTCGGGCTGGTGGGGCACGCCGCCTGCTTTCGGCCGTCACCCGGAGACCGTCGAGCCGGTCATCGCCCAGCTTGCCGAGCTGTCGGACGCGCACAAAACCGGCGCTGCGTTGGCTGAGGCGGATGCGGCGCTGGCGGAGGCTTCGATCGCGATGGGGTTTGGACCAGTTACCGAAACGACGGCTGCTCCCGCGGCGCCATTCGATGGCGATACTATTCTCGTAGCCCTGCCGCGTGGCCAGACCGCCGACGGACTCACTGCGCTTGCGGCTCAAGCGTGCGGGGACAAGCCGTTCTGCCGGTACATGGCGTGGACCGACGGCAGCAAGGCGGCGACGTCGCTCCCGTTGGCACCGGCACAGACGGCGGCGCTCAGTTTCAGTTATCTGCGGGATCGGGCCAGCGGCTACGAGAAGTCGCTGTGGAACTGCCGCCAGTTCAAACGCGCCGATCCGACGCAGTGCATGAAGGTTCAGGCGACGCTGACGGCTGTGCCGGTGCCTGCCGCCGTTGCGCCAACTGCTCCGGCGGGTGCCGAATTGAACGGGGTGCGGCGGAAGACGCTGGTGGCTACCCCGCCCCTGCCGGCGACCACGCCAGCCTCTACCGCCGCTCCTAAGTAGGGAAGCGCAACCTGCCCCCCTCCCTGGAAGGGAGGGGTTGGGGGTGGGTCGGCCCGCTTGAGCCACAACGGTTCGGATCCGCGGAAACCGACCCACCCCCTGCCCCTCCCTTCCAGGGAGGGGAGCAGAAGGCAGATCCGATCAGGCGGCCATGAACATTTCGGGCGGCAGTGCCATCAGCGACTCTGCACCACCTTCGATCTTGCGACGCAGCGCGCCTGCATCCGGCAGGATACGCTCGGCATAGAAGCGCGCGGTGATCAGCTTGGCGTCGAGGAACGCAGCCTCGCCTTCACCTGCCGCCTTCAGCTTCGTCGCAGCTACCGCCATCCGCAGCCACATCGTGCCGACAGCGACGATCCCCATCAGGTGCATGTAGCTGACTGCGCCCGCACCGACGTTCTCGGGGTTCTTCATGCCGTTCGCCATGAACCACATCGTCGCCGCCTGGAGTTGGCCGTTCGCCTTCTCCAGCGCCTCGGCAAACGTCGCCGTTGCCGGATCGCTCTTCGCTGCAGCGACGTCGTCCGCCACGAGCTTGAAGAATGCCTGGATCCCGCGCCCGCCATTCTGCGCGAGCTTGCGCCCGACCAGGTCCATCGCCTGGACGCCGTTGGTGCCCTCGTAGATCATCGCGATCCGGGCATCGCGGACATACTGTTCCATGCCCCATTCGGCGATGTAGCCGTGGCCGCCATAAACCTGCTGCGCGTTGGTCGCGATCGCATAGCCCATGTCGGTGCCATAGCCCTTGATGACCGGGGTCAGCAGGCTGATGATATCGCCGGCCAGCTGGCGCTCTTCCTCGGTCTCGGCATGGTGCTCGAGATCGGCCTGGAGCGCGGTCCACAGGATCAGCGCGCGCAGGCCCTCGGTCAGCGACTTGCCCTCCATCAACATGCGGCGGATGTCGGGATGGACGAACAGCGTGTCCGCCTTCTCCTGCGGCTCCTTCGGCCCGGTCAGCGCGCGACCCTGGCGACGGTCCTGCGCATACTGGACGGCGTTCTGGTACGCGACTTCCGCCACACCGAGCCCCTGGAGACCCACGCCGAGACGCGCGGCGTTCATCATGATGAACATCGCGGCGAGGCCCTTCATCTCCTCGCCGACGAGCCAGCCGGTCGCCGAATCATAGTTCATCACGCAAGTCGAGTTCGCGTGGATGCCCATCTTGTGCTCGATCGACCCACAGGTGACGCCGTTGCGCGCACCCAGCGAACCGTCTTCGTTCACAAGGAACTTCGGCACGACGAACAGCGAGATGCCCTTCGAGCTGTCCGGCGCGCCCGGCGTCTTGGCCAGCACGAGATGGATGATGTTCTCGGTCAGGTCATGCTCGCCCGACGAGATGAAGATCTTCGTGCCGGTGATGGCGTACGAACCGTCCGCCTGCGGCTCGGCCTTGGTGCGGATCAGGCCCAGATCGGTGCCGCACTGCGGCTCGGTCAGGTTCATCGTCCCGCCCCATTCGCCCGAAACCATCTTCGGCACGTACATCGCCTTCTGCGCGTCCGAGCCCTTGGCGATCAGCGCGGCGATCGCGCCGTGCGTCAGGCCGGGGTACATCGCGAACGCCATGTTCGACGAGATCATGTATTCCTGGAACGCGGTCGACACGACGTGCGGCATGCCCTGCCCGCCATATTCGGGCTGGTTGCCGAGTGTCGCCCAGCCGCTCTCGACATACTGCTTATACGCTTCCTTGAAGCCGTCCGGCGTCGTCACCGAACCGTCCTCATGCCGCGTGCAACCCTGCTGGTCGCCCGACAGGTTGAGCGGGAACAGCACTTCGGCGACGAACTTGCCGCCTTCTTCGAGCACCGCGTCGACCACGTCGGGCGACGCCGCATCGAAGCCGGGGAGATTATTGTAGCGATCGAGGCCGACGACATGCTCGAGGACGAAGCGCGTGTCGCGGACGGGGGGCGTATACTGGGGCATGGTTTATCCTTGGTTGTCCTGGGCGCGGCTCACTTCGAGGAGGGCCACGAAACTGGTGAGTTCGTCGATGGCGAGATCGATGTCGCGCTTCTGCGCGGTCAGCAGCGCGATCCGCGCCTGGCTGCGCTCGATCACGACCTGGCGCTGTGCGCGGCGACCATCGCCGAGATCGTAGAGATCGATCATCTCGCGGATTTCGCCGAGGCTGAACCCGACGCGCTTGCCGCGCAGGATCCAGGCGAGACGCGCGCGGTCGCGGTGCGAATAGATGCGCTGCGTACCGCGACGCTCGGGCGCGATCAGGCCCTCGTCCTCGTAGAAGCGGAGCGCCCGCGCGGTGACGTCGAACTCGGCGGAGAGATCGGAGATCGTGAAGCTCTCGCGATCATGCCGCGGCTCGATCACCGCGTAGGACTGCGGGGTCGCCTGCAATCGAGGGGATGCTTGTGTCGCCATCCCCGGAGAAATAACTCTCGTTTACGTCAACGTCAATTGCCGCAAAGCAACTTTCCCTTCGTCGACCGTAGCGTCGCGGCCTCCGATCGCGATTCGCTGAGTCGGTCGACGGTCAGCGCAGCTAGCGAGGCGCGGCCGGTGCAGAGGGCCTCGCAGGCTTCGGGGACTTCGGCGGGAAACACGATCCGATCGCCATCGAAGCGCGCGTCGAACTCGCAGGCGCCGAACGCGAGTTTCAGCGCATCGCCCGACCGCTCGACGGTTCCTGACGCGGCGCACGCCTGGTCCTCGCCATAGTCGACGCTGACGCCGATCCGGCTCGTCTTCTCTGTGCCGATCACGCAGACGCGGTCCGTATCGCGCGCCCATGATCCTTGCAGCGGCGCCTTCGGGTCAGGCACGATTCCCGCAGTCTCCGCCGCAGCCTCGAGCCGAGCCCCCGCGCTGTCCGCCGCCGCAGTCTTTGGCTCGCGCCCACACCCGCCGAGCACGAGCGCGAGCAGCAGCACGCGCTTCATTCGGCCGGCACCAGCTTGCCCCCTTCGATCCGCCGGAAGAAGCAGGTGCGCTCGCCGGTATGGCACGCCGGGCCCGCCGCATCGACGATCACCCACACCGCATCCTGATCGCAATCGATCCGCAGCTCGGCGACGCGGAGCACGTTCCCCGACGTCTCGCCCTTCTTCCAGAGCTTCTCCCGGCTCCGTGACCAGAAATGCGCCTCGCCGGTCGCCTGCGTTTCCGCCAGCGCCTCCGCATTCATGTGCGCGACCATCAGCACGTCACCCGATACGCGATCAGTGACGACCGCGGTCAGGAGTCCGGCGGAATCGAATTTCGGATCGAGCGTCAAGCCCGTGTCGCGGCTGTTTGTCATGCCCCGGATATACCCGAAACCTGCCCCGATGCGACCGCCCCCTCAAAACGATCCGCGCAATGTTATTACAAACAGGCGACAAGCCGGCGATCCGCTCGTATAGGGCAGCTTCCGCACGACGTGAGAACCGGCATGCTGACGACAAACCCTTATGATGACGACAAACTCCGCGAAGAATGCGGGGTGTTTGGCGTTTCGGCCACCGATGGCGCGGCCGCACTCGTAGCCTTGGGGCTGCACGCGTTGCAGCACCGCGGCCAGGAAGCCGCCGGCATCACGACCTTCGACGGCGCGCATTTCCACACGCATCGCGCGATGGGCCACGTCGCCGGGAACTTCGACCGCGACGACGTGATCCGGTCACTGCCGGGCACGGTCGCGTGTGGGCATGTCCGCTATTCGACGACCGGCGAGACCGCGCTGCGCAACGTCCAGCCGCTCTATGCCGAGCTGTCGACCGGTGGCTTCGCTATCGCGCATAACGGCAACATTTCCAACGCGATGCGGCTGCGTCGCGAGCTCGTCCGCCGCGGCTCGATCTTCCAATCGACCAGCGATACCGAGACGATCATCCACCTTGTCGCGACCTCGAACTATCGCACGCTACTCGACCGCTTCATCGATGCGCTGAAGCAGATCGAGGGCGCCTATTCGCTGATCGTGATGACGCCCGAGGGCATGATCGCCTGCCGCGATCCGCTCGGCATCCGGCCGCTCGTCATGGGCAAGCTCGGCGATGCGGTGATCTTCGCCTCGGAGACGGTCGCGCTCGACGTCGTCGGCGCCACCTTCGTTCGCGCGATCGAGCCCGGCGAACTGGTCATCGTCCAGGGCTCCGAGATCCGCTCGATCCGCCCGTTCGCGCCGATGGCGGCGCGGCCGTGCATCTTCGAATGGGTGTATTTCTCGCGCCCCGATTCGATCGTCGACGATCACTCGATCTACTCGGTGCGCAAAGCGATCGGCGCGCAGCTCGCGATCGAATCGCCTGTCGATGCCGACCTCGTCATTCCGGTCCCCGATTCGGGCACGCCAGCGGCGATCGGCTATGCGCAACAGTCGGGCATCCCGTTCGAGCTCGGCATCATCCGCTCGCACTATGTCGGCCGCACCTTCATCTCGCCGGGCGACAAGGTCCGCCACCTGGGCGTGAAGCTGAAGCACAACGCCAATCGCGCGCTGATCAAGGGCAAGCGCGTCATCCTCGTCGACGACTCGATCGTCCGCGGCACGACCTCGCTCAAGATCGTCGAGATGATGCGCGAGGCCGGTGCCGCCGAAGTCCATATGCGGATCGCCAGCCCGCCGACCCGGCATTCGTGCTTCTACGGCGTCGACACGCCCGAGCGCGAGAAGCTGCTCGCGGCCAAGCTCGATCTCGGCGGCATGACCGGTTTCATTCACGCAGACAGCCTCAACTTCATCTCGATCGACGGGCTCTACAAGGCGCTCGGCGAGGCGAAGCGCGCGGATGTCCGCCCGAAATATTGCGACGCGTGCTTCACCGGGGATTACCCGACGACGCTGACCGACCATGACGAAGGCTCGGAAGTCGACCAGTTCGCGATGCTCGCCGAACGCGTCATCTGATACTCGCGGAGCTGATATGACGGACAAGCCTCTCGAAGGCCGGCTGGCGCTGGTCACCGGTGCCAGCCGTGGTATCGGTGCCGCGACCGCGATTGCGCTGGCGGCGAAGGGCGCGCACGTCGTCCTGACGGCGCGTACGCCGGGTGGTCTTGAAGAGGTCGAGGCGACGATCCACGCGGCGGGAGGCTCGGCGACGATCGCACCGCTCGATCTGGCCGAGAGCGAAGCCATCGCGCGCTTGGCGACCGCGATCGGCGACCGCTGGGATGCGCTCGACATCCTCGTGCTGAACGCGG
This sequence comes from Sphingomonas sp. 320_CC, assembly GCF_059691795.1. Lineage (NCBI taxonomy): Bacteria > Pseudomonadati > Pseudomonadota > Alphaproteobacteria > Sphingomonadales > Sphingomonadaceae > Sphingomonas > Sphingomonas sp. 320_CC. The sequence goes on from NZ_JCAWAE010000004.1 coordinate 411,758, forward strand.
GCATGCTCGGTTCGCTGTCGTCGGTCCCGGCGATCGATCCGAAGGAAATGGCGCAGGTCCTGACGCTCAACGTCAGCGCGCAGGCGGCGTTGATCGCAGCATTCGATCCGATGCTGAAAAAAGCCAAGTCAGCTAGAGTGATCGGCGTGACCTCCAGCGTGGGCCGCAAGCCTCGCGCGTACTGGGGCCTCTACGGCGCTTCGAAGGCTGCATTCGAGACGCTGCTCGATGCATATGGCGACGAGATGGCCGAGATCAGCGCTATCCGTACCGCGATCGTCGATCCCGGCGCGACGCGGACCAAGATGCGTGCACGCGCCTATCCGGGCGAAGATCCGAACTCGGTCAAGGAACCGACTGTCGTCGCCGACCGCATCGTCGCGCTGGCGATCGAGGGCTTCGAACCCGGCCACTTCGAGCGGGTAGCCTAACCGTTCTCCTGCGAACGCAGGAGCCCAGGGTCACAATCGCCACCGCCCGTTGCCCTGGATTCCTGCGTACGCAGGAAAGCGCTACCGCTTAACAAGCGTAACCTGTGCGACGTCGATTCCACCACCAAGAAACCCGCCTTCGCAGTACATCAGATAGTAGCGCCACAACGCGACGAACCGCGCGTCGAACCGCGCCGGCAGCCGCCCTTCCGCAACCGTTGCGTCGAACGCCACCCGCCACCGCCGCAACGTCTCGGCATAGTGAAGACCGAACCCGCGCCGGTCCTCCCACGCCAGCCCACGCGCCTCGGCCAACGCGCGAAACCGCGGCTCGGACACCAGCATCCCGCCCGGAAATACGTAGCGCTGGATGAAGTCGACACTTCGCGAATAGCGATCGAAGATCGCATCGTCGATCAAGATATACTGCAACGCCGCGCGCCCACCCGGCTTCAGCGCGCGCGCGATCGCGTCGAGATACACCGGCCAATATTCCTCGCCGACCGCCTCGACCATCTCGATGCTCGCCACCGCGTCATAAGTGCCGGTGACGTCGCGGTAATCGGTCAGCGCCACCTGCACCCCGTCGAGCCCCGCCGCCGCGATCCGCTCGTCGACCTGCCGCTTCTGCTCGGTCGACAGCGTCAGCGCGTGCACGCCGACCCCCGCGCGCGCAGCCATCTCGGCGAACGATCCCCAGCCACAGCCGATCTCTAGGATCGTATCACCAGCCCGCGCCCCGGTCCGGTCGAGGATCGCACGCAGCTTGGTCCCCTGCGCCGCCTCATGCGGTTCGGCATCGTTGAACGGCTCGGCGAATATGGCGCTCGAATAGGTCAGGCTCTGGTCGAGCCACGTCTCGTAGAAGTCGTTCCCGAGGTCGTAATGCGCGGCGATGTTCTTGCGCGATCCGGTGAGGTCGTTCCGCCGCATCCGGTGCCAAGCCCGCGCCGCCAGCCGCACTACGCCCCCCGACCGTGCCGCGCCGCCGAGCGAGCGCCGGTTGCGCATGAACAGGTCGAACAGCGGCACCGGGTCTGGGCTCGACCAGTCGCCTGCCGCCCAGCCTTCATACCAGCCAACCGACCCGGCCGTCGCGAGCCTCACCAGCGCGCGCCAGCGATGTACGACGACGACCGGCAAAGGCCCGGGCGCGCGTCCGCCGATCAGCCGCCGCGTGCCGTCGGGCAGTCGCGCATCGATCCCGCCGCTCTCAAGCCCTGCGTCGATCCGGTCGAGCAGGCGGTGGAACACCGGCGCGACGAGGCGCGCGACCGGGGAAACCTGGGCGGCGGGCACATCGTCGAAAGCGGGAACGGCGGTCATCGCGGCGCTCCATGCAACACGGGCGGCGGCTAGGAAAGAGGCGTCGGCGCCGAAACGGCTGGAACGCGATCCAAGGCCACAACGCGCTCCCCTCCCTGTAAGGGAGGGGTTGGGGGTGGGTCTGGTTCCGCTTGGTCGACGGTCGTTGGCTCGAACCGGCCAACCCACCCCCAAACCCCTCCCTTCCAGGGAGGGGAGCAGATGCGACCCTATCGCGCGTGCCGCCCGGCTTCGAGCGCTCGCTCGCGCCCTTCGCGGTGGCCGACGATCTTCGCCGGATACGCCTTCGGCCGGCAGCCGGACTCGTCGGGATCATGGATCGCTTCGCCGGTCACCTTCGCCAGTTCCGGCACCCATTCGCGAATATAATCCCCCGCGTCGAACTTCTCCGACTGCGTAAGCGGCGCCATGATCCGCCCGAACATGTTCGAATCCACGCCGGTCCCCGAGACCCACTGCCAGTTCACCGAATTATTCCCGTAATCCGCATCGACCAGGCAATCCCAGAACCACCGCTCTCCCTCTCGCCAGTCGATCAGCAGATGCTTCACCAGAAAACTCGCAGTGATCATCCGCACGCGGTTGTGCATCCAGCCCGTCGCCCAGAGCTGGCGCATCCCGGCATCGACGATCGGATAGCCGGTCTTGCCCTCCTGCCACGCCTTCAGGTCCGCCTCGGCGTCCTTGCCCGAGCGCCAGGGCAGCTTGTCGAACTTGGGTCGCCCGTTCGTGTCGCCGTAATCCGGCATCGTCAGCACGACGCCATCAGTGAAATCGCGCCACGCCAGTTCCTTGCGAAACGTCGTCGCGTCGCCGTGTCCATCGACCGCATGCCACACCGCACGCGGCGAAATCTCGCCGAAATGTAGGTGCGGTGACAGGCGCGAGGTGCCCTCGATCGACGGCATGTTGCGATCGACGTCATAGGCTTCGACGATCGGCGCCATCGCCTTCGCGTTCTTCAACGCCTGCGCCTCGCCCGGCGTCCAATCGCCGAACCCCGTCGACCAGTCCGGCTTGCTCGGCAGCAGATCCCAGTCCGTCAGTGTCTCGCTCTTCGGCCACTTCGACGGCGCGGGAATCGTGCGCGGCGCCGGCTCGGGATCGCCCGGCGGCATAATCTGGTTCAGCGCCTTCCAGAACGACGAATACACCTTGAACTGCCCGCCCGACCCGGTCTTCACATCCTCGACGCGGGCAAGATGGTTGCCGTCATGGAGGCACAGCCGATCGCCAAGCGCTGCCTCGGCCTTCCGCCACCACGGTTCGTAGTGCCGGATCGCATGGACCTGCTCGGCGCCGGTTTCCTCCATCAGCGTGGTCAGCGTCTCGACCGCATGCCCGCGTCGGAAGATCAGCTTCGATCCCTTGCCCGCCAGCGACTTGGCAAACGAGTCGAGCGTGTGGTGCAGCCACCACCGCTGAGCGCCACCCATTTTCCATTTCCCCGGCGCGTCGTCGTCGAGCACGTAGACCGGGATCACCGGCCCGGCATGAGCGGCGGCGATCAGCGCGGGGTGATCGTGAAGGCGGAGGTCCTGGCGCAGCCAGAGAAGCGTGGGAGTCGTCATCGCATCCCCAACGCAGCAACCCGTGATCCAGCATCACGCCGCTGCGAAAGTTTCCCCCAGCGTCATGATCGCCGCCACGTGCCGCTCGGCGATCGCGAGCGCATCCTCGCCGTACCCACCACCCACCGTGCTCGCGAGCGGCACGCCGCGCGCAATCGCAAGGCCAGCCACAAGCCGCTCCCGCCGGGCCAGACCGTCCAAGGTCAGCGCCAATCGCCCGAGCCGATCGCCCTCGAACGGATCCACGCCAGCCTGATACAGGATCACCTCGGGCCGGAACTCGTCAAGCAAAGGCACCAGGGTCGCCTCCAGCGTTGCCAAATACGCCTCGTCGCCGACCTTGTCCGGCAACGGCACGTCGAGCGTCGATCGTGCCTTCCGCACCGGGAAATTCTTCTCCGCATGGATCGAATAGGTCGCGATCTCTGGCCGCCCCGCGAGCAACGCCGCGGTCCCGTCGCCCTGATGCACATCGCAATCGACGACGAGCACGCGCGCCACCCGCCCCTCGTCGATCAGCCTTGCCGCCGCCACCGCGAGATCGTTGAACACGCAGAACCCCGCGCCGGTGTTCGCCAGCGCATGATGGCTCCCGCCCGCAGTGTTCGCCGCAAACCCGTGTTCCAGCGCGAGGCACGCGGCCAGCCATGTCCCGTGCGGCACGATCGCGGCACGGGACGCCACCGCCGCGGTCACCGGGAAGCCGATCCGTCGCTCTTTCTCCTTCGGCACGTCCGCGCGGAGAACCTCGGCGACGTAATCCTCGTCATGCACCGCCTCCAGCCACGCGGTCGGCGTCGTTTCAGCGCGGTGCCACGCCACCGCATCGCCCTTTTCGAGCAACAGGTCGCGGATCAGCCCGTTCTTGTTCCAGCGATAGGTCGAGCGCGCCGGCGCCGGGGTGACATAGTCGGGATGGTGGACGACATGGATCATGCTCCGTAGGTAGGAGCGCGCCCGTCAACCCCCAAGTTGCCCGAGCCCCAAGCACCTGCGTTGCGGAGACTATTTTGACCGACGTTTCGACCCTGCCCTACCGCCCCTGCGCCGGCATCATGCTCATCAACGCGGACGGCAAGATCTTCGTCGGCCAGCGCAATGATTCGCCGCTGGAGGCATGGCAGATGCCGCAGGGCGGGATCGACCCTGGCGAGGACGCCGAAGCCGCCGCACTGCGCGAGCTCGGCGAGGAAACCGGAGTCATGCCGGACAAGGTCGAACTGATCGCCGAAGCGCCTGGCGAATTCGTCTACGACCTTCCCCCCGAACTGCTGGGGAAAGTCTGGAAAGGCAAATGGCGCGGCCAGACGCAGCGCTGGTTCCTGTACCGCTTCCTCGGCACCGATGCGGACGTGAACATCGCCACTGACCACGAGGAGTTCCGTGCATGGCGCTGGAGCGATCCCGCCGACCTGCCGCGGTTGATCGTGCCGTTTAAGAAGGCGCTCTACGAACAGGTACTCGCCGCCTTCGCGCCACATCTCGGCGCAACGGGTAAGCGCTGAGCAGTTCCCAATCCGTCACGCTGCCGTTACGGAACGGCTGTGCGCCGCTTAGCCCCTCTTCTTCTCGCCCCGCTGTTGCTGGCGAACGCGCCTGACCCGCAGTCGGTGATGATCCCCGAGACGATCCGCGCGATGCTCGACGCGGCGCTCGAGGCGGGCAACGAAGCGGACGTCAACACGATCGCCAAATACGCGCGCGCCGCCGATCCGCTCAGCGGCGACGCGGTGCTGGCGATCGCTGAGAAGTGGAAAGCCGACCGCGCAGCGCAGCGCACGCAGGTCATTCGCCAAGCCAGCTTCCTCGACTTGTGGAGCGGCAAGGCCGAGGTCGGCGGCTATCTGACCACCGGCAATTCCGACACCGCGGGCGGCACGGCGGTGCTCGACCTCAACCGCGAAGGCCTTCGCTGGCGCCAAAAATTCCATGCGCAGGCGGACTATCAGTCGAACCAGAACATCACGACGCGCGAGCATTATCTCGCCTCGTACGAGCCCAACTACAAGATCGACGACCGCGCCTATATCTACGGCGTCGCGCAATATGAAGGCGATCGGTTCCTCGGCTATTTCAACCGTTATTCGACCTCGGTCGGTGCCGGCTACAGCGTGATCAAGACCGCGGGGACCAAGCTCGATCTCGAACTCGGGCCAGCGTATCGCTACACCGAATTTACTGACGATACCGAGCAGAGCAGCATCGCCGCGCGTGGCACCGCCAATTTCAGCGTGCGGATCCTGAGCGGCCTGTCGGTCAGCCAGGTCGCGTCCGCCTATGTCCAACGCTACAATAGCACGCTCAGCGGCACGACATCGCTCAACGCCAAGCTGATCGGGCCGCTCTCCGCCGCGCTGTCGTACAGCGTCCAGTATGAAAGCGAGCCGCCGGTCGGCTCGGTCTCGACCGACACCACCAGTCGCGCGTCATTGGTCTACAGCTTCTGACGCTGTTCCCACGTGCGCCCGGCTTCGCTAGGGTCGCGTGATGAGGGGACTTACACCGATAGAGCGCGATGCCGTCGACACGGCGGGCGCTGCACCGATGCTGGCGCAGGTCGAGGCTTGGGCGGCCGTCAACAGCGGCACGCGCAACCTTGCCGGGTTGGCGACGATGGCCGGATTGCTCGGCGACGCATTCGCGAGCCTGCCGGGCGAGATCACGCTGGTCGAGCCGACACCGGTCGACAATGTCGGCGCGGACGGCGTGGTCTCGGCGATCGAGCACGGCAAGCACCTGCACCTCGTCGTCCGTCCCGACGCCCCGGTCCGCATGCTGTTCACGGGCCATATGGACACGGTCTATCCGGTCGATCACGCGTTCCAGTCGCTGCAATGGCTCGACGACGGCCGGCTGAACGGTCCCGGCGTCGCGGACATGAAGGGCGGGCTGGCGGTGATGCTTGCTGCACTTCAAGCGGTCGAAGCCAGCCCCCTCGCCGCGCGGATCGGCTATGACGTCGTCATCAATTCGGACGAGGAAACCGGCTCCTTCTCCTCCGCCGCGCTGCTCGCCCGCGCCGCGCACGGAAAGGTCGCCGCGCTGACCTACGAACCCGCGCTCGCCGACGGCACGCTCGCCGGCGCACGGGGCGGCACGGGCAACTTCTCGATCATCGTCCACGGTCGCAGCGCGCATGCCGGTCGCAACCCTGAGGACGGCCGCAACGCGCTCGTCGCAGCCGCCGACATCGCAGTGCGCTTGTCGAAGGTCCGCGGCCCCCGTCTCGCGGTGAACCCGGCGCGGATCGAGGGCGGTGGCCCGAACAACGTCGTCCCCGATCTCGCCATCCTCCGCATCAACTTCCGCCCGGCGACGCTCGACGACATCGCGCGCGCGCAATCGCATATCGACTCCGCAGTCGCGATGGTCGCCGCCGAGCACGACGTCCGTATCGAAGTCCATGGCAGCTTCAACCGTCCGCCGAAGCCGATCGACGACGGCGCCGCGCGGCTGTTCGATCTGGTCAAGGCATCCGGCGCGGACCTCGGTCTCGACATCGCCTGGAAAGCCACCGGCGGCGTCTGCGATGGCAACAACATCGCCGCCGCCGGCGTGCCGGTCGTCGACACGATGGGCGTCCGCGGCGGCGCGATCCATTCGACCGACGAGTTCATGATCCCCGACAGTCTCGCCGAACGTGCGGCTCTGTCGGCGGTCACCATAGTGCGTATCGCGGAGGGCCGCTTGTGAGTTTCAGGATCCGGGCCGCGGTCGACGACGACCTTCAGCACCTCTACGAAATGGCCAAGCTGACCGGCGGCGGCTTCACCAATCTGCCGCCGGATCGTCGTGCGCTCACCGCCAAGCTCGAACGCAGCCACGCTGCCTTCGCGCGCACCGACGGCCCGGTGCAGGACGAGCTGTTCGTGCTGATCCTCGAGAACATCGAGACGAAAGAAGTCCGCGGCACCTGCCAGATCTTCACGCAGGTGGGCCAGAGCTACCCGTTCTACAGCTACAGGATCGGCCAGCTCACGCAGCACAGCCGCGAGCTGAACCGCACCTTCCGCGCCGACATGCTGACGCTTGCCACCGATCTCGAAGGCGCGAGCGAGGTCGGCGGGCTGTTCCTGCATCCCGGCGAGCGCGCCGGCGGCCTAGGCTTGTTGCTCGCGCGCAGCCGCTACCTGTTCATCAAGATGCACCGCGCGCGTTTTGCCGACCGGATCCTCGCCGAACTGCGCGGCGTCATCGACGAAGCGGGCGGCTCGCCGTTCTGGGACGGCCTCGCAGGCCGCTTCTTCGGGATGAATTTCCAGGACGCGGACCAGTTCAATGCCATCAACGGTCACCAGTTCATCGCCGACCTGATGCCCAAGCACCCGATCTACACCGCAATGCTAACCGAGACCGCGCGCGCCGCGATCGGCCTGCCGCATCCCTCGGGCCGCGCTGCGATGCGGATGCTGGAGAACGAAGGCTTTGCGTTCGAGAACTACGTCGACATCTTCGATGGCGGCCCGACGATGACCGCCCGCACCGATCAGGTCCGCTCGATCGCCGACGCTCGCGAGAGCGATGTAGTCGGGATCGTTGGCGACGACGGTAAGGACGCCCTGGTCGCGACGGGCAACCTTGCCGACTTCCGCGCCGCGTTCGGCAAGGTCCGCGAGACCGAGGACGGCGTCGTGCTGGCCGAGGATTGCGCGCGCTCGTTGGGCGTCGTCGAAGCCGACCGGGTCACGCACGTCGCCCGCATATGACCGCCGCAACCCAACGTAGATCGTCGGGTTAATTTACAGGTAACCGTACTTTTTGGCGTCAGAACCGCGCATATCAGCCACTGGCACGCACCTTGCTGCTACACTCGCCATGTGGACTCGCTTTGCTCGCCTCTTCATCATCAAGACCAAGTTCGAGGCCTTCCTCGTCATCTACGGCCTCGGCGTCGGCGCGGTTGAACGCGGGATGCATTATCTCCAGCAATATCCCGGATATGGCGGCTGGCTATTGTTCGCCGCCTGCCCGATCGCCGTCTTCATGGCTGGCGGGCGGATCATCGATTCGGTCGATCACGCGCATCAACGATAGAAGCGACTAGCTGGTCTGTTGCGCGAGATGCAGGTAGCGGCTCGAAAAGTCCGCGAGTTCACGTAGTGCATCCCATTGCGGAAAACTGATCCGGCGACGATTGCGCCCGATCAGACCATCCGCCTCGAGGGACTTGATCGTGCGGTTCACATGTACCGCCGTCAGCCCGAGGGCATCACCAAGCTGCTCCTGGCTCATCGGCAACTCATAGCCATCGGCGCCGGTCAGCCCCTGCATGTCGAGCCGGATCGCGAATTCGCACAGGAAATGGGCCAGCCGCGACCGCGCATCGCGGCGACCGATGTTCAGAATCCATTCGCGGAAGATCGATCCCTCGACCAGCGTGTTGACGAAGATCGCGTTACTGATCGCCGCACGGTTCCGCGCCAGTTCGCGCAGCGCCGACCGCGGGATCGTCGCGATCTCCGCGCGCGTAAGCGTCTGGACGTTGTGATCCGCGACGTCGAGGAACAGGTGCTGGAAGTCGAGCGGCTCGCCCGGAATGTGAAGCGACACGATCTGTCGCATGCCGGCGCCGGTCAGTTTCTGGCGATATGCGAACCCCGACAGCAGGACCGCGCACTGGTCCGGCGCGTCGCCTTCGCGCACGAGATAGGAGGACGGCTCGAACGTGCGCAACGTATATGGCAGCGCGAGCAGCGCCTTGCGGTCGCCGTCGTCCAGCACAGCGTGCGTTTCCAACTTCCGAACCATCAGCGCCAAGGGGCTGGGCGTCGTAGCCATGAGTGTAATCCCGCAGAAGTCGGGGCGGGAGCACATGCATCTCTCGGTCGTCAGGGCCCAAAAATCGGCTGGCGATAATCTCTTTTAACATAGCTCGAACGAAAATGTTTTAATTAATGTTTGAGCGGACCGATTTGCTCCAATTAATTTTGGGGTCGCACAAATAAAATTAAAAATATCGGTTTCACGATCTGCCGATCATATTGCCGAAATTCAATATACTAAAAACCAGATCAGTTTTTTATATCGCACAAATGATCGCTTCCTGGCGTCATGAATACTTGCCCATCGTAAAAAATGCGATCGCTAGTCATTCTGAGATCTGTAATCCGCGTTCGGCGTCTTCCAGCGCTGGACCAACCCGGCCATGACCATCTCGACGGAGTCGACCTCCGCGGCGATCCGCTGATGCAGCAACCCTGCCGCATCCCGGAAACGCCGGGCCAACACATTGTCCGGGACGATACCCAACCCGACCTCGTTCGACACGAGGATGACGCGGCCCTTCAATCGCGCGATCGTCTCGACCAGATCGTCTACGCGCGCGGCGACAGCCTCGTCGGCTAGCAGCAGGTTCGACACCCACAGGGTCAGGCAATCGACCAGCATCACGACGTCCGGGCCGTCTTCGCTCTTCAGCGCCTCGCCAAGCGCCAGCGGAGCCTCGACGGTCCGCCACCGATCGTCGCGATCGGCACGATGGCGCGCGATCCGATCCTCCATCTCGCCGTCGAATGCCTGCGCGGTCGCGATATAGACGAGCCGCGTCGCGTGGTCCGTCGCCGCGGCTTCGGCCAAGGTTTGCGCGTGGCGGCTTTTCCCCGAGCGCGCGCCGCCCAGCACGAACAGGCTTTTTCCGAACGGCGTCCCGACCGATTGCATCCTACCGTTTCCTTCACGCTTGCTCGATGGGCCCGGAATGACGATGACGCCCGGAAGATCAAGCGAAAGCCCGCGGGCGTGAGTGAAAGACAATATGAACCCCCTGCGCATCCACGGTGGACGGATCGATCTCGCCGCCGTCCACTATCCGGATGCGCCGAGACCCTGGCTCGACCTGTCGACCGGCATCAACCCCTGCGCGTGGCCTACCGATCGCGTTCCGACGGTCGATCTGCACAGCCTCCCCTCGCCCGCAGCGATCGCCGATCTGGAAGCGGCGGCGGCGGCGGTGTTCGGTACGACCGCGGACCGGGTCGTCGCGTTGCCCGGCAGTGAACTCGGTCTTCGGATGCTGGCTGCACTGGACCTGCCTAGCCCCGTCCGGTTCGTCGTGCCGAGTTACGCCACGCATGCCGAAGCGATCGACGGCGCCGTTCCGATAGCGCGGGATGCGATCGGGACGCTCGCGGACGGCACGCTGTTGCTGGCCAACCCCAACAATCCCGACGGCCAGTGCGACACGCCGCAACGCTTGCTGACGATCGCCCGCAGCGGTGCCTTCCTGATCGTGGACGAAGCGTTTGCCGACGTCGCGCCCGGATCTAGCCTCATTCCCCTGCTCGGCCCCGACGATCGCGCGATCGTGTTTCGGTCGTTCGGCAAATTCTTCGGCCTGCCCGGCGTGCGGCTCGGGTTCATGATCGGGCCGCTGGAGCACGTCGCCGAGATACGACGGCGGCTCGGCAGCTGGCCGATATCGGCGCACGCCGTGGCCTATGGCATCGCGGCCTACCGAGACGCCGAATGGATCGCTGCCGCGCGGGTCTCGATCGTCGAACGCGCAGAGAGGCTCGACACGATGTTGGCACGTCATGGCCTCCAAGCCCGCGGCGATTGCGCATTGTTCCGGCTGATCGAGGACGACGCGGCACCAGCGCTGTTCGAACGGCTTGCACAGGTCGGCATCCTGACTCGATCGTTCGACCACTCGACACGCTGGCTGCGTATGGGCGTCCCTGGCGATGACGAAGCCTTCGCGCGGCTCGACGAGGCGCTTGGCGGTGGTTGAGCCAGTCGCCGTGCTGGCGATCATGATGGACGCAGCGATCGGCTGGCCGGCGCCGCTCTATGCGCGGATCGGTCATCCGGTTGGCGGCTTCGCGCGAATGATCGGATGGGCGGAGACGCGCTGGAACCGCCCTACGCTATCGGACACGATCCGCCGTGCCGCCGGTGTCGTCACGATCGTTGCACTCATCGCAGTGGCGGTCGGCGTTGCGCTCGCTGCGACTTCCCTCGCGCGGCTCGTTCTTGGTCCCATGGCCTGGATCGCGATCGGCGCGATGGCGGCGCCGGGCCTCGCGATCCGGAGTCTGTACGACCATGTGGTGCCGGTCGCGCGCGCCGTCGATACCGGCGACCTTGAAGCTGCCCGCGCCCGCGTCGCTATGATCGTCGGTCGGGACGTCGCGACACTCGACGAAGCCGGCGTCGCGCGCGCCGCGATCGAGAGCCTCGCGGAAAGCGTCTGCGACGGCGTCGTCGCGCCGCTGTTCTGGCTGCTGGTCGCCGGCCTGCCCGGCCTCTGGGCGTACAAGGCCATCAACACCGCAGACAGCCTGATCGGGCACCGCGAGGACCGGTGGCGTGCATTCGGCTGGGCGGCGGCCAGGACCGACGACCTCGCCAACCTCATCCCCGCCCGGCTCAGCGGCGTTTTGCTTTGCGTTGCCGGCTGGGGCGGTTGGCGGACGATGGCACGCGATGCCGGCAACCATGCCTCACCCAACGCAGGGTGGCCCGAGGCGGCGATGGCCGGCGCGCTCGGCCTTCGTCTCGCCGGACCGATCGCCTATGACGGCATCGTCACTGCCAAGCCGTATATCGGCGACGGAAGCACCCACGTATCCGCCACTGACCTCCGCGCGGCGCTCGGCATCTATCGCCGGGCCTGCATCCTTCTCCTCGTCATCGCCGGAGTACTCGCATGGCGGCTCTGATGCTCCAGGGGACCGGCTCCGACGTCGGCAAGTCGGTGCTCGTCGCCGGACTGTGCCGCGCGTTTGCGAACCGTGGCCTGTCGGTCCGCCCGTTCAAGCCGCAGAACATGTCGAACAACGCCGCGGTTACTGCCGACGGCGGGGAGATCGGCCGCGCGCAGGCCACGCAGGCGATCGCGTGTCGGGTCGAACCAAGCGTCGACATGAACCCGGTACTGCTCAAGCCACAGGGCGATCGCACGTCGCAACTGATCGTCCGCGGGCAGGTCCGCGGAACGCTCGCCGCCGCGCGGTGGCGGGAAGGGCGCGAAGGGCTGCTCGTCGACGTGCTCGACAGTTTCGAGCGGCTGTCGGCCAGCTGCGATCTCGTCGTCGTCGAGGGTGCGGGGAGCCCAGCTGAGGTCAACCTGCGCGTAAGCGACATCGCCAACATGGGCTTCGCCCGCGCCGCCAACGTCCCCGTGATCCTGGTCGGCGATATCGATCGCGGCGGGGTGATTGCCTCGATCGTCGGCACGCGCGCGGTGATCGACCCTGCCGACGCGGCGATGATCCACGGCTTCCTCGTCAACAAGTTCCGCGGCGACCCCGCACTGTTCGACGACGGCTATCGGGCGATCGAGGCACGCAGCGGATGGCGCGGCTACGGCGTGGTACCCTGGCTAACTGACGCCGCGCGCCTGCCCAGTGAAGACGCCGTGATCCTCGAACGCCGCTCCGCGTCGGTCGACCGTCGCGTAACGATCGCCTGCCCGATCACGCCGCGGATCGCCAATTTCGACGACCTCGATCCGCTGCGCCTAGAACCCGGCGTCGCGCTCGTGATGGTCCCACCAGGCACGCCGATCCCTGCGGCGGACATGATCGTCCTTGCCGGATCGAAGGCGACGATCCCCGACCTCGCCTTCCTTCGTGCACAAGGCTGGGACATCGATATCCTCGCGCATCACCGACGGGGCAGGCCGGTACTCGGGCTGTGCGGGGGGTACCAGATGCTCGGTCGGAGCATCGCCGATCCGCACGGTATCGAAGGCGCGGCAACCTCGATAGCCGGGCTCGGGTTGCTCGATATCGACACCATCCTGACGCCGACCAAAACGCTCGAGCGGATCGAAGGGACCGCAAACGGTGCACGGTTCGAAGGCTATGAGATGCACATGGGCGTGACGACTGGCACCGATCTGTGCCGTCCCGTCGGCCACCGCATCGACGGCAGCGCGGAGGGTGCGACGAGCGCGGACGGGTTGGTCCACGGCAGCTACGTCCACGGCCTGTTCGGGCTTGCCGAGCAACGCGCGGCGTGGCTGGCGCGGCTCGGCGTCGACGCGGTCGGACCGGACCATGCTGCCTCGATCGATGCGGCGCTCGACGCGATCGCCGCGACGCTCGAACGTCACCTCGATCTCGATGCGATGCTCGCCCTAGCCCAGCGCGCCGGCTGACGCACCGACGATGGCGAAAGCGAGCAGGACGCCCGTCTCGACAAGCTCGATCCCCGCCCCGTGCGCGTCTCCGGTCACGCCCCCTAATGTACGCCGCAACCACGCAGCGACGGCCAGTATCAGGAGCGGAACCGCCAACAGCGCGGGAACCGCGACGGCAGCCAGCGCCAGCAGGAGCCCCCAGCCGACAAGGTCGCGCGATCGGACTGCGCCGGCGACCGCAGCGCCCAATCCGCCTACCCGCATCGGCGGCAACAGCACTGCCCAGGCCAGCGGCCCCATCCTCGACGCAAACGGCACCAAGATGATGAGCCACCACGCCGTCAGCCCGACCGCGTGCAGCAGCACGAGCTTGGCGGTCATCTGAGCGACGATCGCGACGACGCCGAAGCTGCCGATATGCGGATCGGCCATCACCGCGAGCAACCGCGTCCGATCGCCATGCGCCGCGCCCAGCCCGTCGGCGAGATCGGCCAGCCCGTCGAGGTGCAATGCGCCCGTGACGGCGATCCACGTCAGCAACGCGGCGCACGCCCCGGTCCAGGGGTCGATCGATGCACCTGCCCGTCCCGCCGAGGCGACGAGCACGCCGATCGCCAGTCCGACGAGCGGATAGTATCGGATCGCCGCGGCAAAGTCGGGAGCCCCGGCCTCGACGCGCGGCATCGGCAGGCGCGTCAGGAAACCGAACGCGACGACCAGCCGCTTCACGTCGCCAGCCCGACGATCTGCACCGTCCGATCCGGCTCCGGCCAGATCCGCAACGACACAAGCGCGGCATAAGGCAGGTCGAACGCCCATGTCCGGCGACGATCGAACCCACACAGGTCCGCGAGCGCCGCCCGGATAGCGCCACCGTGCGTGACGACCAACGTCGGCACCGACGGAAGTACCGCCAAGGCATTGCCGACCCGGTCCAGCAACGACGACCATCGCTCACCGTCCGGCGGCGGAGCAGCGTCCGGATCGTCGTGGAACCGAGCGAAGGCCGCCGGATCGATATCGGCTGGACGCATTCCGTCCCACGCTCCGAAGTCGAGTTCGCGCCACCGTCGATCGACCTCGCCGACGATGCCCCGCACGCTGCCGATCGCCGTCGCGCAATCGCGAGTACGCTTCAGGTCTGACGACACGATCGCGGCAACCTTCAGCCCTGCGGCTCGCCGGACGCACGCCGCAACGCCGGCCTCCGTCACCGGATCGTCCGTTCGCCCCAGCAACAGGCCTTTGCGGACGGGCGCGCCATGCCGCATCAGGTACAGCATGTGCGAACCGGTCACGCGACGGAGACCCCTGCCTCGGCAAACGTCGCCATCTCGTCATGCGTCGCCAGCGCCGCGCGGACGAGCAACGTCGCCACCGCCGCGCCGCTCCCCTCGCCTAACCGCATGCCCAGCGACAACAGGGGATCGAGGTCCAATGCCCGCAACAATCGCGCATGACCCGGCTCGGCCGACACGTGGCCGGCAAGACAATGCGCGAGAATATCCGGGCACGCAGCGGCGATCGGCGAGACCGCGGCACAGCATATGAAGCCATCGAGCATGACGGGTACGCCTGCGAGACGCGCAGCTATGACCGCGCCTGCGATCGCCGCAAGTTCACGACCGCCAAGCCGGCGTAGCGTCTCGAACGGCGTGCTCAGTGCGTCCCGGTGCAGCGCCAGCCCGGCCTCCACGGTCGCGATCTTGCGGGCCATGCCGTCGTCGTCGACTCCGGTACCGGGCCCGACCCAGTCGCGTGCCGATCCATCGAAGCTGGCGAGGCACAGCGCGGCGGCGGAGGTCGAGTTGCCGATCCCCATCTCGCCGAGCACGATCAGATCGGGTGCGTCCGCAACGACGGCGGCGCCCGCGTTGATCGCCGCGAGGCATTCCTCCTCCGACATCGACGGGGCGACGGTGAAATCGATGGTCGGCCGGTCGAGATCGAGCGGGACGACTCTGAGATCGAGCCCCGCCGCGCGCGACAGCGCGTTGATTGCCGCGCCGCCATGTTCGAAATTGGCCACCATCTGCGCCGTGACGGAGGCCGGAAACGCACTGACGCCGCGATCGACGATGCCGTGATTACCCGCGAAGATCACCACCCGGCCGCGATCGAGCCGCGGGCGTTCATGGCCCTGCCAACCGGCCATGAAGACGGCAATCTCTTCCAACCGCCCGAGCGAGCCCGGCGGCTTGGTCAGTTGCCCCTGCCGCGCCACTGCCGCCGATCGAGCGGCTTCGTCCGGCTGCGGCAACGCGCTCAAGGATGATAGAAATGCCCCGGCTGTCGGAAAAAAAGTCATTCCACGACGAACCCGGCAGGCGGCGTGCGGGTGATGAAATGGCCCTTCACGCCCTGCGGCCATTGTTTGAACGGCACCTGTCCGAACGCACTCTCGCCGTAGAGCCGTGCGTAATCCAGGATCGCACGGGCAGCGTCTTCGGTCGGCTCGAAACGGCCTAGCACATAGCCGACCTTGGCGGGTGCGCGCAGATGGATGGTGCAGAAATCCTGGCACGCGAACAGGCACGGCATTTCCTGCACGGCTACGTCGGCATAGGCGGGATCGCTCGCCTGCACTGCCTTCAGCGCACTGACCAGCCGCGCGCCGCCACGCTGGCCCTGCTCGTCGTCGCGCGCGTCGGCGGAATGGCGGCACGTGTTGCACGCGACCACCGCGACGCCGTCCTCGACCGGCTTCAGCATGTCCGTTCCCGGACGATCTTGGAATGATGTGTACTTGGCATAGGAACCCCTTCGGACAGTCGGTCCCGCACCGCGCAAAGGGCGAGAAGCGGACGCCTCCTGCCTTCGCGCGACGCGAAGCGATGTCGTCGCTCGGGGTGTTACCCGTCCGTTCGGCGCACCCTGGCCGGACGAAAGACGACCGCGACGGGCAGGTCTCCTGGCTCGCGGGTCAACGCCGTCCGCGCCGCCTTCTCGGGAACATCCCAATGGCATGAGGCACAATGGCTCGCCGCGTACAGTTGCAGGGGCAGCCGGGTGTTTCCCGTTCCCATTTTCATCCCCCTCGGCGTGAGCATCGGGGGAACCTGTCGCGGGCGAAGCGATAGGCGGGAGGAAGACCCGGCGCAAGACACGGCTACGTCGGTCAGAAGTCCGCCAGCCGTCCCCACGCCCTCCCGTCATCCTGACGAAAGTCAGGATCCAGGGTAACGGGCGGCAGCCTTCGTGGCTCTGGGGCCTGACTTTCGTCAGGATGACGGACGGTCCTCGTAACGGACCGTAGAGTAGGAAGCCGCCTAGAACTCCACGCCCGCCTGCGCCTTCACGCCCGACCGAAACGGATGCTTCACCTGCGTCATCTCGGTCACGAGGTCCGCCACCTCGATCAACGCATCAGGCGCGTTCCGCCCGGTCACCACGACATGCGTCATCTCCGGCTTCGCCGCCAGCACCGCCAGCACCTCGTCGACCGGCAGATACTCGTAGCGCAACACGATGTTCAGTTCGTCCGCCACCACCATTGCATAGGACGGATCGGCGATCATCCGCTTCACCTCGTCCCACGCCTCACGCGCCACCGCGATGTCGCGGGCGCGGTCCTGCGTGTCCCAAGTGAAGCCCTCCCCCATCGGCTTGAACTCGCACAGCGCGGGGAACGCATCGAAGATCGTCTTCTCGCCGGTCGCCATCGCGCCCTTGACGAACTGCACCATGCCGACCTTCCGCCCATGCCCGATCATCCGCACCGCCATGCCGAACGCGGCGGTCGACTTGCCCTTGCCCTTGCCGGTGTGGACGATGATCAGCCCCTTCTCGATCGTCTTGCTCGCGACGATCCGGTCCTGGACCTCCTTGCGCTTGGCGCTCTTGGCATTCTGTTCGTCGTCGGTCCGCATGATCAAGTCCTCTCGTCCTCCCGATGGCGGATCGCGCCGCGCGGCGCTAGAGCGACCGACATGCTCCGCATCACCGACCTCAAGCTGCCGCTCAACCACGCCGACGAAGCGCTCCCCGCCGCGATCCGCGACCGCCTGCGCGTTACCCCGCGCGACCTGATCCGCTACACCATCGCCAGACGCGCGCACGATGCCCGCGACAAGATGGACATCCAGCTCGTCTATTCGGTCGATGTCACGCTGAAGAACGAGGACACCGTCCTCACCCGCTTCCGCAAGGATCGTCACGTCCAGCGCACGCCGGATACCGGCTACCGCTTCGTCACCAAGGGCGGCGCGAGCTACACCGGCCCCCGCCCGGTGGTGGTCGGCGCGGGCCCATGCGGGCTGTTCGCCGGCCTGATCCTCGCGCAGATGGGGTTCCGCCCGATCATCCTCGACCGCGGCAAGGTCGTCCGCGAACGCACCAAGGATACCTGGGGTCTCTGGCGCAAAAGCGTCCTCAACCCCGAATCGAACGTCCAGTTCGGCGAGGGCGGCGCCGGCACCTTCTCCGACGGCAAGCTCTGGAGCCAGATCAAGGACCCGCGCCACTTGGGCCGCAAGGTCCTGACCGAGTTCGTGAAAGCCGGTGCGCCACCCGAAATCCTCACCGAAGCGCATCCGCATATCGGCACCTTCCGTCTCGTCACGATGGTCGAGAGCATGCGCGAGACGATCGAGGCGCTCGGCGGCGAATACCGCTTCTCGACGCGCGTCGACGGTCTCGACATCGTCGAGGAGGCCGGCACTCGCCAGCTTCGCGGTCTTCATCTCAGCACCGGCGACTATCTCGAAGCCAACCACGTCGTCTTCGCGGTCGGCCACAGCGCGCGCGACACGTTCGAGATGCTGCATGCCAAGGGCGTCTACGTCGAGGCCAAGCCGTTCTCGATCGGCGTCCGCATCGAACACCCGCAATCTTGGATCGACGAAGCGCGGTTCGGGCCGTGCGCGGGTCACCCTGACCTCGGCGCGGCGGCGTACAGCCTGTCGCACCACTGCAAGAACGGGCGCACGGTCTACAGCTTCTGCATGTGCCCAGGCGGCACCGTCGTCGCCGCGACCTCAGAGGAGGGCCGCGTCGCGACCAACGGCATGAGCCAATATTCGCGTAACGAACGCAACGCGAACTCGGGGATCGTCATCGGCATCGACCCCGAGCGCGACTATCCCGGCCACCCGCTCGCCGGGATCGAGCTGCAACGCCATTGGGAATCGCGCGCCTATGTCGCCGGCGGCTCGAACTACAAGGCGCCCGCGCAACGTATCGGCGACCTGCTCGCGGGGCGCGCGTCGACCGCGCTAGGCTCAGTGATCCCGTCGTACAAGCCGGGCGTCCATATGACTGACTTGTCGGAGTGCCTGCCCGAGTTCGCGATCTCTGCGCTGCGCGAGGCTTTGCCTGCATTCGGACGCGAGATCCCCGGCTACGACCATCCCGACGCGGTGCTCACAGGGGTCGAGACGCGCACCTCGTCGCCGGTCAGGATCACGCGCGGCGATGATTTCGTGAGCCTCAACACGGCGGGGCTTTTCCCGGCCGGCGAAGGCGCAGGCTATGCGGGGGGTATTCTTTCCGCCGCGGTCGACGGCATCAAGGTCGCGGAAGCGGTTGCGTTGAGCCTCACTGCCTAAGCCGTTTCGTTCCCCCTCGAAGGCGGGGGGCCAGGAGCCACGAATACCTGCATTCGTTACCCTGAGCTCGCGCCTTCGCGGTAGAACAGAGGGTTGTGGCAACTGACTTATGACCCTGCCAAGACAAAACACCACCCCGGCGAAGGCCGGGGCCCAATTGGGGGATGCCGCTAACTGAGGCCGAGCATCGTTACTCCGACCTTTCCAATTGGACCCCGGCCTTCGCCGGGGCGGTGCACGTCGACGGCGACCGAGTTTGCGACAGAAGCCTGCAATGGGACCAACGCTTCCTCGGACTAGAGTAAGAGTCGCACAGTCCACGTGCTAAGCAAGGTCCAGATCGCCCTCCAGCCCCTCACTTCCGCGGCTGCGGCCTCGTCTCGATCAGCCACGCCCGCGGCAGCCCCGTCGGCTTCACCACCCCATCCAAACGCCGAGCACTCACCAGCGCGACACGCTTCAGGATCATCTGGTCCTTGAATGCATCCATCCCGCCGCCGGTCGGCTTGGCAAGGATGCGCTTCACCACGTCCATGCCCGCGACGACATGCCCGAACGCCGCATAGCCCGGATAGCCCGCGCGCGCGTCCATCGCCGGCGCCGGCCCGACTGTGATGAAGAAATTCCCGCCCGCCGACGCCGGCGTCATCCCGCGCGCCATCGAGATCGTCGCGTCGAGATGCTTGATCCCGGTCATCGCGGTAGTCTCGAGTGGAAACGGCGGCAGGATCCGCCGCGCATCGGTGCGGATGCCGGCCTGGATGAAGCCGAGCTTCGGCGCGGACTTCTGGCGGCTGGCGCGGTAGAAATCGGTCCCGTCGAACCGACCGTCATCGACATAGGCGAGGAAATTCGCGGTGGTCTTCGGTGCGTGGCGGGCGTCGAGCGCCAGCAGGATCGGCCCCTCCGACGTGACTAGGCGGACGCGAACCATGCCTGGTTTGGGTCCCGGTTCGGCGTGCTGTACCTGCCGCCTCGCCGGCTGCGCCGTTCCCGCAGTCGCCAAGGCCGCAATGGCTACGAAGCCCATCATCAAACGCCGCATTTCGATCACTCACGCCTTTACCGATTGGCGGCGGCTACCTGTCCGTATGTGGTGAGGCAAGCGTGGAGGAATATGTGACGTAGCGCGGCACGATAGCAGCGCTAGCTCGAAACCGTGCGGAGTTCCGATTAATCAGCATGACGGACGCCTCGTTCCTAGGCACCTCCCCGGCGGAGGCCGGGGCCCAGTTGGGAAACGTCGGTGATGTAGGTTTGCGCTTTGTCACTCAGGCCATGCCAACTGGGCCCCGGCCTTCGCCGGGGTGGTGTACCTGTGGCCAGTTCGTCCTAAACTTTCTTGCGCGCAGGGTACCTCATAGTGCCGAATCACACCGCTACGACCACAATCGCCCCCCCCTTAAACATAGCGCGGGATCGGCCCAACCTGCGGCGTCTGGTCCGGCAGATCCACCATCGTCTCGTCGACGAAACACCAGCCCCAGCCCTCCGGCGGGTCGTACCCCTCGATGATCGGGTGCCGTGTCGCGTGGAAGTGTGCGGTCGCGTGACGGTGCGGGGAGTCGTCGCAACAGCCGACATGACCGCATTCGCGGCACAGCCGCAGATGCACCCACTCGCTGCCGATCCGGAGGCACTCCTCGCACCCCTTCGCGCTCGGCGTAACGTCGCGGACCGTATCCATATGCGTGCAACCGTAGCTCATTCCGCGTGCCTTTCCGCCATGTCGGCCAAAACCGTATGGATCTGCGCGACCACCGCAGCGCCTTCGCCGACCGCCGCCGCGACGCGCTTGGTCGAGCCGGCGCGGACGTCGCCGATCGCGAACACGCCTGCGCGGCTCGTCTGCAACGGCAGCGCGGCGGCGCCGGTGACGATGAACCCCTTCTCGTCCGTATCGACGCAGCCCTTCAGCCAGCCCGCGTTGGGGTCTGCGCCGATGAACAGGAACAGGTGTCGCATCGCGCACCGCGTCTCCGCGCCGTCGCTGCGTTGGCGGAAGATCGCCGCCGTGAGCCCGGTTGCGCGCTCACCCTCCAGCCCGACGATCTCGGTGCCGACGCGGATCGTCACGTTGAGCAGCGCGGCGATGCGGTCGATCAAATATTTCGACATCGTCGCGGCCAGCGGGCGGCGGACGATCAGGTGCAGGTGCTTCACGCGCGGTGCGAGGAACACCACCGCCTGCCCGGCCGAGTTGCCGCCACCGACCAGCGCGATCTCCTCGCCCTCGCACAACCGCGCCTCGATCGGCGATGCCCAATAGGATACGCCGGCGCCTTCGAACTCGGCAAGGTCCGGAATGTCCGGCCGCCGATACCGCGCGCCCGATGCGACGATCACGGTGCGCGACTGAACGCGTCGATCGCCCGGCAGCTCGAGCGCGAGTGGGTCACCCGCGGGCCGATCCTCGTCGCAATCGAGATGTTCCACGGTCAACGGGATTGCGATCTCCGCACCGAACTTCAGCGCCTGATTGAATGCGCGCCCGGCCAAGGCCTGCCCCGAAATGCCGGTCGGGAAGCCCAGGTAATTCTCGATCCGCGCCGACGCCCCCGCCTGCCCGCCGATCGCACGCTCGTCGAGCACGATCACCGACAACCCCTCGGACGCCGCATACACCGCCGCCGCCAGCCCCGCCGGCCCCGCACCGACGATCGCGACGTCGTACACGGTGTCGGGATCGAGCTCCGGCGTGATCCCGAGGCAGGCCGCGACCTCGATATCAGACGGCCTTTTGAGCACCGTACCGTTGGGACAGACCACGAGCGGCAGATCGCTCGACGCGACACCGGTCCGCTCGACCAGCGCACGCCCCTCATCGTCCGATGCCGCATCGAGGACGATGTTCGGAAAGCCCGATCGCGTGAGAAACCCCTGTAGCCGGACGACGTCGGGACTGTCCGGCAGGCCGACGATCACCGTCCCCCCGCTCCCCTGCTCGATCAACCCGACGCGGCGCAGGATCAACGCGCGCATCACGATCTCGCCGACGTCCGCCGAGCCGACCATCAGCGCGCGCAGATGCGCCGGATCGAACGGCAGCGCGGTACAGCCTTGGGGTCCGGCAGTGCCGCCCGCGATCGTCGGGCGTCCGGCAAGCTGGTTGACCTCGCCCGTCAACTGCCCCGGGCCGTGCGTGGTGATCGGTGCCTCGTGACTGAGCCCGTCGCGACGGACGACGTCGATCGTTCCTTCGAGCACGAGCCATGCCGCGACGCCGTGCTCGCCGATCGCATAGACCTGCTCGCCGGCGGCAAACACGCGCGCCGGACCGCTCGCAAAGCGCTTTGCCGTCTGAAGCTGTTCCGCGTTGAGCACCGGGAACATCTGGTGATCGCGCGCGCCGGGATCGCTCATGTCTGCGCCACTGGTTCGAGCCCGAGCAACAGCGTCGGGATCAGTTCGGACACGGTCGGATGGATCGGAACCGCCCAGCGCAGCGCGGCCACCGGCTGGTCGGCGTTCATCATGTCGAGGATCCCGTGGATCGCTTCGTCGCCACCGGTGCCGAGGATCGCCGCCCCCAATATCCGCTGTGTTTCCGCATCCGCCACGATCTTCATGAACCCCTTCGTCTCGCCTTTTTCGACCGCGCGCCCGACGCGGGTCATCGGCCGCTTCGAGACCAGGATCGGCCGCCCGGTCTTCTCCGCCTCCGCCTGCGTCATCCCGACCCGGCCGAGCGGCGGATCGGTATAGAGCGCATAGCCGACCAGCCGCTGGCTCAGCGTCCGGTCGTCATGATCGAGCAGGTTCGCCGCAACGATCTCGAAATCATTATACGCCGTGTGGGTGAACGCGCCGCGCCCGTTGCAATCGCCCAGCGCCCAGACCCCCGGCACATTGGTCTGCAGCATGTCGTCGACGGTGACATAGCTCTTCGCGTCGGTCGCGATCCCGGCGAGATCGAGGCCGAGGTCGTCGGTATTGGGGCGCCGGCCAACCGCGAGCAGCACGTGGCTCCCGATCACCTTCGGATCGCCCGCGCGGCAATCGACCGATACCGCAACGCCGTCCGCATGACGCGCGAAGGCGATGCAGTTCGCGCCCGTCCGCACCGTGATTCCTTCATCTTCCAATATGCCGCGCACGGCGTCCGACACATCGGCATCCTCGTGCGCAATCAGCCGTTCGCCGCGCTCCACCACGGTCACCGCGGCGCCGAATCGGCGATACATTTGCGCGAACTCGAGCCCGACATAGCTCCCGCCGACGACGACGAGATGCTTGGGAACCTGCTCCAGCGCGACCATGTCGGTATTGTCGAGATGCGGCACGTCGCCGACACCGGGCATGTCGGGCACGATCGCCCGCCCGCCGACGTTGAGGAATATGCGCGGCGCGGTCATCTCCTCACCGTCGACGGCGATCGTCCGCGGTCCGGTGAAGCGGGCGTGGCCGCGCAGGAAGGTGAGCCCGGCCATACCCTCGAGCCAGCGCTCGTTGCCCGATCGCGCGTCCATCACGACCTTGCGCGCACGCGCCGCAACGGCGGGCATGTCGACCGTGACATCGCCGGTCGCGATGCCGAAATCCGCCGCGCGTCGTGCCAAGTGCGCGGCATAGGCACTCGCCACCAGCGTCTTGGTCGGCATGCAGCCGGTATTGACACAGGTTCCGCCGACCAGCTTCCGCTCGATCAGCGCGACCGTCATGCCCGCGGCAGTCAGGCGGCCTGCCAGCGGTGGTCCGGCCTGCCCGGCACCGATGATGATCGCGTCGAAAGTCCGCATCAGATCGACAGCACCACCAGCACCGCCAGGAGGATCGCGACCGCATCCTCGATCAGCGCGGCCGGTCGATCGCTGCCGAACGTTGCCGCCAGTCGCGCGCGCAAGGCCGCGCCGCCATAAATTCCGAAGACCGCACCGACGATCCCGAGAACGATCCCCGGCAACGGCGCACCGATGCCGTACCCCACGGCAGCGCCCGACACCCCGCCCGTGAGCAGCCGCGCGACGAACTGCGGCGGCACCTTGCGGCTGGGCGTCGACGGCAGCTGATCCGTGACGAGTTCGGTGGCCGCGAGCAGCGTGAAAATCCACGGCGTGAACCGGTAGCCAAGGAACGCGAGCCATGTCCCCTGCAACGGCAACGTCCCCTTGCTCGCGGCCCAGGCTACCGCGGCAGGCGCCAGCATCGCGCGCAACCCCGCGACCATGCCGATGACAAAGGCGAGGATCAGTCCGTGAACGATCTGGGGGACGAGCATGGCGGTCTCCGATCCGGTGTGTTCGACATCGTCCCACGCACCGCCCCGAGCGTCAATTCGTTACGCATCCGATCTGGCCTCGATCCAGTCGCTCGTCGCGCTCGACGATCCGAGCGATCGGACCAAGCACCTGATATCGAAAGCGAACACGAGGCCATTTTCGCTCGAAATTATTTCGCCGCCGTCGCCTCGATCTCGACCAGGAATGCCGGCCCCGCCAACGCTGCGACCTGAACGGTCGATCGCGCGACGGTGTTAGGGTTCTCCGCCGTCCCGAAATACATCTTGAACGCGTCGTTCATGCCCGCAAAATCCATCTTGCCGCCAAGCTTCGGATCGCCCGCGACGAACACGGTGAGCTTGATGATGTCGCTCATCGCATAGCCCTGCGCCGCGAGTATCGCCTTGATCTTGCTGAAGACGCTGATCGTCTGCGTCTTGGTATCGCCGAAATCGGCGGTCGTCATTTGTGCCGACGGCGTCTTGCTCGCCGGATCGATAGGCGCCGCCAGCTGCCCGCTAAGATACAGCATCTTCGCACCCGCCGGCACGGTGACGCCCTGCAGGATCAGTCCGGGCGGCGTGTTGGCGTGCCGGACGATCGCCGACTTGGTATCGGCGGCCATCGCCAAGCCAGGCAAGGCGAGCATTGTGCAGGTCGCCACGGCCAGCGCGATGGAGTTCGTCTTGATCGTCATGTGTTTCTCTCCCCGTTGCGGATGCGAATGGTTCGGGCGCGGCACGGTTTGGCACCGCGCCCGATCTCTTCGAAGCTGACGGTCTCGCGGGCGGAATACTCACCCTTCGATCCTGTCGGGCCGAACGTCCACGTCATGCCGCGCGTCGCGAGCGGTCCGCCCCCAATGCGGCCCGGTTAGCGCCTTGCGCCGCAACCCGCCTGGCCAGCGCCATGACCTGGCCCTGGGCGGACTGGATGCCGCCCTCCTGCCAGCCCGGAGTCTGGCTGAGCGCGGCGGACGCGAAATAGACGCGGCCGTCGGGCTTCTGAAGCAGGCGGAACTCGGGCGTGTCGATATGCCCCTCCTGCCGGCCGTTCGCGCTGCCCGCATTACAGTCGGGCCACGGCCCCAGGCTGTACGGGATCTTGTGCCAGTTCACCGCGATGCCGTTGACCAGATCGCCGCCATGCCCCGGATGCAGCCGGTCGATCACCCCGCGCGAGAACGCGATCTGCTCGGCGATCGGCCGCTTGGCGAACGCGGCGGCATTGGGTCCCGACGAATAACAGCCCAGGATCATGCCGCGGGCAGAGTGCAGCCCTGCCGATGGGTACCAGATCAGCGTGGTAGGGCCGCCGACGAACGAGATGCCACCATAGATCTGTTCGCGTTCCCAGAAACGCGGGCTCTCGAACGCGACCTTGTTCGAATGATCGTAGACGACGCCCGCGATCGTCTTCTTCAGCGCGGGCGAGAAGTCGGTATCGATCGTCGCGAGCACTGGGAACGGGATCGTGCAGATGATGTAATCCGCCGTCACGGTGTCGACCACGCCGCTCGCTTTGTCGCGGTAGATCACGTCGACGCCGCGCGCGGTATGGCGGATCTTGGTGACCTCCGCACCGCGGATCGCCGGACGGCGCAGGTTGCGATCGAACCCGGCATGGATCCGGTCCATGCCGCCGACCGGCTCGAACATCGTCGCCTGCATGTAGAGATTGTCCTCGAACAGCGTCATCGGCAGCCGCTCGTTCGCCAGCAACTGGTCCATCGGTACGGCGCTGCCTGCCGACGAGAAGGAGACGCCCGCACCCGGTGCAGTCCCGAACCCCGATCGCTCGGTCCCCGCAAACGCATAGTCGGTGCCGAGGTCGCCATATGCCTTGAGGAACGGCAGGAGTTTCTGCTTGTCTGCCGCCGTCACAGACTGGTCGAGCGCACCCTGGTTGATCGCCTTCGCCAACAGTTCGGCGATGTGGCCGCGCATGTCGTTGATCGCGGTCCGCATCCGGATTTTGCTGCCGTTCTCGCCCATTACATAGGCGGAGCGGCTCGAATTGACCTCGACCTCCAGCGGCACGTCGAACTTCTTAGCGTACCCGATCAGGCCCTGATGGAAGCTCGGGATACGCGCAGGCCCCGCGTTGAAGTAGATTCCGTCGGAGAATTTGGCAGTCTGAGTCTGCTCGCCGATCATCTCGATCTTGTCGCCGTCGCGCACTGTCCAGGCGCGCCCACCGACCCGCTCGCGCGCTTCGAGCAACGTGACCCGGAAGCCAGCCTGTTCGAGCTCGTAGGCGGCGGTCAGCCCGGCGATCCCGGCCCCGAGCACGACGACGTGCGTTCCCTTGCCCAAATTCGGCGTCAGCGTGGCGAGCGCTTCGGCATGCGACGTGCCGATCAATCCTTCGGTCAATCCCAGCGCCTGCATCGCACCGAGTGTGGCGCTCAGCCCTCCCATCAGGCCAAGTCGTCGCAATATCGTCCTGCGTGTAATCGCGGCGTGTGTAGTCATCGAGGCCCCCGAGGCGACAAGCCTTCCCATGGCTTGCCGAACGTCAGAACACCGCCGGGTCGAACCCGTCAGCGGCCTCGCAGGAACATCATCCCCCGATCAATCCCAATGGACGTCAGACCGGGAACGGAAAAGAACACATAGTTCCTTTCCGCGCAGCAATCCGACACGTTGCATCTTTTGACTGAACGATCCGGATTGAACATTGCTTCAGCATGTAACGCAAATGAAATCTTTCCTGCTAGGAAACTAAACCGCCGTCGCCGGTCCGCGGCTTTGTCGGAGGACCTCCAGGTCTTGAATTCCGCTCGACCTCCGGCCAATTCTCGGACTGATCCTTTCACCAAGAGACCTGTCACATCCTATGACCACTGAAACCGCCCCAGCACCTGAAACCTCCGCGCCCGAAACCCATGCCTTCGAGGCGGACGTCGCGCGGTTGCTCCACATGATGGTGCATTCGGTCTATTCGGATAAGACCGTATTCCTGCGCGAACTGATCTCGAACGCCGCCGATGCGTGTGAAAAGCTGCGGTATGAAGCGTTGAGCGCGTCCGAGTTGCTTGGCGACGAGACCCGGCTGGCGATCGCGATCACGCTCGATCCCGACGCCAAGACGCTGACGATCGAGGACAACGGCATCGGCATGACTGCCGAGGACATGGGCGAGGCGCTCGGCACGATCGCGCGCTCGGGCACCAAGGCGTTCATGGATCGGATCGCCGCGTCGAGCGGTTCGGACGGCGCGCAGTTGATCGGCCAGTTCGGCGTCGGCTTCTATTCCGCGTTCATGGTCGCATCGAAGGTCGACGTGATCTCGCGGCGCGCAGGCGCGGACACCGCCTCGCTCTGGTCGTCGGACGGCCTCGGCACCTACACGATCGCCGACGTGCCGACCGCCGACGCCCCTGCCCGCGGCACCCGCGTCGTGCTGCACCTGCTCGAAGACGCGACCACCTACACCGACCGGTTCACGGTCGAGCGCCTGATCAAGGACCAGTCGGGCCACGTACCCGTGCCGATCACGCTGCGCGAAAAGCCCGATGCCGAGCCGGTCGACATCGCCGACGGCGCCGCGCTCTGGACCAAGCCGAAGGCGGATATCTCGGTCGAGGACTATGCCGATTTCTACCGCAGCGTCTCCGGCCAGTATGACGAGCCCGCGCTGACGCTCCACTACCGTGCCGAGGGGCTGCACGAATATTCGGTGCTCGCCTATGTGCCGGGCGCCAAGCCGTTCGACCTGTTCGACCCCGACCGCAACGGCCGCATGAAGTTATACGTCAAACGCGTCTTCATCACCGACGATGCAGAAGTCTTGCCCCGCTATCTCCGCTTCATGCGCGGGCTGGTGGATTCATCCGACCTGCCGCTCAATGTCTCGCGTGAGATGATCCAGGAAAGCCCGATGCTCTCGGCGATCCGCAAGGGCGTGACCGGCCGCGTACTGTCCGAACTCGAGAAGCTCACGACCCGCGATCCTGACGCGTATGCGAAAATTTGGGAGAATTTCGGCGCGGTCCTGAAGGAGGGGCTGTACGAGGATTTCGAACGGCGCGAGGCGCTGCTGAAGCTCGCCCGGTTCAAGACCACGACGTCCGGCGGTGCTTGGCGTTCGGTTGCTGACTATGTCGCGGTGATGAAGGACAACCAGACCGCGATCTATTACGCGGTCGGTACCGATCTCGACCGCCTCGAAGCCTCGCCACAGCTCGAGGGGTTCCGCGCGCGTGGGATCGAAGTGCTGTTGCTGCCGGACTCGGTCGACGGCTTCTGGGTGACGGCGGGCATCGATCATGACGGCAAGCCGTTCAAGTCGGTCACACAGGGCGCTGCCGATCTCGGCCTGATTCCGCTCGTCGACGGTGCCGAGCAACCGACCGCCGATGCTACGCCGGCGGTCGCCGACTTCATTGCATTCGTGAAGACGACGCTCGCAGATGCCGTTTCGGAAGTCCGCGCGTCCGAGCGCCTGACCGACAGCGCGGTCTGCCTCGTTGCAGCGGACAGCGGCATGGACCGCCAGCTCGAACGCATCCTCGCGGCGAGCGGTCAGGCGATGCCGGCGGCCAAGCCGGTGCTGGAGATCAACCCGCGCTCGGCATTGATCGCCAAGTTGGCAGCGCTCGGCGAGGACGAGACGGCCCTGCGGGAGGACGCGGCGCACCTGTTGTTCGACGAGGCGCAGATCGCCGACGGGGAGCGCCCGATCGATGCCCGGGCATTCTCCGCTCGCCTGACGCGGCTTTTCACGCGCGCGCTGGGCTAACCGCCCCGACCGCGGTTTCGCAAGTTTGCGGAACCGCGGTCCAGCGACTACCCCGCTCCAAAGACTGAGGAGCAGGATATGTCGCCCATTCTAGATCGTCGCCAGATGCTGACCGGCGGCGCGGCCATCGCCGGCCTGTCGCTCGGCTCGACCGCCGTGTTTGCGCAAAGCGACCGGATCGAGAGCCTGATCGCCAAGATGACGCCCTCTGAGAAGGCGGGTCAGCTCAGTTGCTTCTCGGATCAGATCCGCCCGATCGGCGTCCCCTTCAATCCCGGCCTCGCGACCGGCGGCGCGGCGGAGCAGCTTGTTCGTATCAAGACCGGGCAGATCGGCATGCTCTTCAACGGGGTCGGCTATGCCGGTGCCAAGGCCGCGCAGGACGCCGCGCTCGCGACCCGCTTGAAGATTCCCCTGATCTTCGCTGGCGACGTCATCCACGGCCTGCGCACCGCCTACCCGCTGCCGATCGCAGAAGCCTGCGCGTTCGACCCCGACCTAGCGATGCGTACAGCACGTGCGGCGGCGCTTGAGACCACAGCGCTCGGCATCCACTGGACCTTCGCGCCGATGGTCGACGTCGCGCGCGATCAACGCTGGGGTCGTGTCGCGGAAGGCTCTGGTGAAGACCCGTATCTCGGCATGGAACTGGCCAAAGCACGCGTCCGCGGCTTCCAGGGCGACGATCTTCGCGACCCCACGCGCGTCGTTGCCTGTGCAAAGCATTTCGCCGCATACGGAGCGGTTTCCGGTGGCCAGGATTACAACTTCACCGAAATATCGCCCGCGACGCTGCACGAAGTCCATCTCGCGCCGTTCAAGGCTGCGGTCGATGCTGGCGTGGCGACTTTGATGAGTGCGTTCAACGACATCGACGGCGTTCCTTCCAGTGGCAATCACTGGCTGATGACCGACCTGCTGCGCGGCGAATGGCGGTTCCGCGGGATGGTCGTCGGAGACTATACCGCGGACGAGGAACTGATCGCACACGGGTACGCCGCCAATGGCCGCGACGCCGCCAAGAAAGCGTTCATGGCGGGGATGGACATGGCCATGCAGTCCAACCTGTTCAATCTGTGGCTCCCCGACCTCGTCGAGAAGGGCGAGGTCCCGCTCGCGCGGCTCGACGAAGGCGTTCGACGCGTGTTGCACCTGAAGGACACGATTGGCCTGTTCGACAATCCCTATCGCTCGGTCAGCCAGAAGGCGGAGCGCAGCAGCGTCTCGACGCCCGCCATGCTGAAGCTCAGCCGCGAGGCCGGGGCGCGTTCGATCGTATTGCTAAAGAACGACGGTAACCTGCTGCCCTTGAAGAAGAACCCCGGCCGCATTGCGCTGATCGGTCCGTTCGCGGAGGATCGCAAGAACGTCGTTGGCACCTGGGCGTTCATGGCTGACGAAAAGCTCAACGTCTCCATCGCGCAGGGGCTACGCGCTCGCGGACTTACGGTCACGACGGCGCCGGGGGCGGAAATCGAAGCCCCCCTGCCCGGTGGAATCGCTCAAGCCATCGCCGCCGCCCAAAACGCCGACATCGTCCTGCTTGCGGTCGGCGAATCGCAGCTCATGTCGGGCGAAGCGCAATCGCGTACCGAAATTACGATCCCCGCACCACAGATGGCGCTCGCCGAAGCCATTGCAGCGACCGGCAAGCCAATCATCGTCCTCCTCCGCCACGGCCGCGCGCTTGCGCTCCACGGGGCCGTCAAGGGCGCACCGGCGATCCTCGCGACATGGTTTCTCGGGTCCGAAAGCGGCCACTCG
The DNA here is from genome assembly GCF_059691795.1 of Sphingomonas sp. 320_CC. Lineage (NCBI taxonomy): Bacteria > Pseudomonadati > Pseudomonadota > Alphaproteobacteria > Sphingomonadales > Sphingomonadaceae > Sphingomonas > Sphingomonas sp. 320_CC. The sequence goes on from NZ_JCAWAE010000004.1 coordinate 442,442, forward strand.
ATCGCCGACGTTCTGTTCGGTGACGTCAACCCGTCAGCCAAGCTGTCCGCGAGCTTCCCCAACGAGAGCGGGCAGGAGCCCTATTTCTACAATCACAAAAACACGGGTCGCCCGGCACCGGATACGGGCAGCCAAGAATACAAGTCGCGCTACCGCGAGACCAAGAACGAGGCGCTCTATCCGTTCGGTCACGGGCTGAGTTACACCAGCTTTTCGGTATCGAACGTCGTCGTGCCAGCGCGGATGACCAGTGCGCTCACGGTGACCGCCACCGTTACGAACACCGGTGCCCGAGCCGGCGACGAAGTGGTGCAGCTCTACATCCACGACCGGGTCGCCAGCCGCACGCGGCCGGTCCGCGAACTCAAGGGGTTCGCGCGTGTGTCGCTGGCGCCGGGCGAATCGAAGCTCGTGACATTGACCCTTAAGCGCGAAGATCTGCGCTTCTGGGGTGACGGCGGTTGGGTGATCGAACCGGGCCTGTTCGACCTCTGGGTCGCGACGAGTTCTGTCAATGGCGAGAAACAGAGCTTCGAACTCGTTTAGCTCTGGTCTTCCGCGGAGCTACATCCGCACGACACGGTTTCCGATCCGCTCAGCCTCTTCAGGATCGTGGGTGACCATCAGGATCGGCAAGCGCATGACGTCGCGGATATGCTCGATCGCCAGCATGACCTCCTCGCGGCGTGCACGATCGAGCGATGACAGCGGTTCGTCGAGCAACAGGAAGCGCGGTTGGCTGAGCAGCGCCCGGCCAATCGCCACTCGCTGTGCTTCGCCGCCGGAGAGCGTGCGCGGCCAGCGATCGAGCAGATGACCGATGCCGAGAAAGCCGATGATGTCCTCGAACCGCTCCGCCTTGTCGCGGACGCCGTACAGCAGGTTCGCGCGAACGCGCATGTGCGGGAATAGCCGAGCTTCCTGAAAGACATACCCGGCTTTCCTGCGCTCGGGTGGTACGTTAATTCCGTTACCGAACAGAGTTTCGCCATCTACTGCGATCCGGCCGCGGTCGGGACGGAGTAGCCCGGCGACCATGTTGAGAACGCTCGACTTGCCGACGCCCGACGGGCCGAACAGCACCGTAGCCCCCTCGCCTGCCTCCAGCGTCAACGACACCTGCGTATCGCCGAGGCGCTTCTCGATATCGATCTCAAAGGACATGAAGACCCCGGCCCGCACGGCGCGTCAACAGCTCCGACACGATCAGAGCGATCAAGGACAAGCCTACCGAAACGCAGGACAATCGCCACACGAGCGCATCGGCGCCGGGTTGCTGGAGCGCGGAATAGATCGCCAGCGGCAAGGTCTGCGTCTCGCCGGCCACGTTGGAGACGAAGGTGATCGTCGCGCCGAATTCGCCGATCGATCGCGCGAACCCGAGCACCGCGCCGGCCAGCACGCCGGGGATACTGAGCGGCAACGTCAACGTCCAGAACACGCGCCACGGCCCCGCACCTAGCGTTCGCGCCGCATTCTCGAGCCGCCTGTCGACCGCTTCGATCGAGATCCGCATCGCGCGCACCATCAGCGGCAGCGCCATGACGCCCGCCGCGATCGCCGCGCCGGTCCAGCGAAACAGGACGGTCACGCCGAACCAGTCCTGGAGCCACGCGCCGATCGGGCCATTGGGACCGAACGCCAGCAACAGCAGCCAACCGGTCACGACCGGCGGCACGACCAGCGGCAGATGGATCGCCGCATCGACAATGACCTTGCCCGGAAAACGGACGCGCGCGAGTAGCCAAGCGAGCGCAAACGCGATCGGCAAGGTCACCGCCATCGCGACGCCGCCGACCTTCAACGACAGCGCGACGATCCCCCATTCGGTCGCGTCGAGCACTAGCGCGCGGAGAAGCCGTAGCGGACGAAGATCGCCTTGCCCGCAGGCGAGAAGAGGAAACGGCGGAAGCCCTCGGCCTCCGGGTTCGTCGACGTCTTCAGCCGCGCGATCGGATAAGTGATCGCGGGATGCGTTGTCTCCGGGAAGACGCCGGCGATACGAACCTTCGCCGACGCCTTGGCATCGGTCGCGTAGACGATCGCGAGCGGCGCCGCACCACGCTCGACCAGCGCCAGCGTCGCGCGGACGTTCTCCGCACGCACCACTTTTGGCGATACCTTCGCCCAGACGCCGAGCTTCTCCAGCGACGCCTGGCCGTATTTGCCGGCCGGGACCGCGGTATCCGCCATCGCCAATGGCCCTGCCGTCAATACGCGAACGAGCGCAGCGGGCGGGCGCACCGGGATTCTTACCTTGCTACCCGCCGGCGCCGCGACGACGAGGCGGTTGCCAAGGAAAGTGACGCGGGTGCTGGCGACGATCAGGTTCTTCGCGGCGAGTGCGTTCATCCAATCCTCGTCCGCCGACACGAACAAATCCGCCGGCGCACCGGACTCGACCTGCCGCGCGAGAGCCGACGATGCCGCGAACGAAATCGTCGGCTTCACATGGCCCTTCTTCGCCCATGCATCGGCGGCGGCGGTCAGCGACTCCTGCAACGAAGCTGCGGCCAGCACCAACGGAGGGCGCTGTTGTGCCTGGGCACCCGACGCCCCAAGACTGACCGCCATCACCATTGCCGACGTCAGATACCGCATACTGCTTGCCCCTCGAACTCTGCGCGTACCGATATATAGCGCTGGGCCATAACGCCAGCCGGTTCGATACGTTGCGCGCCTAGTTAGCCGTAACCCGCCCGGTCCGCGCCAGCTTGCCCCAGCCGACCAGCGGCCCCCGCAACGCCTGCGCGATCGCCTTCAGGACGACGTAATACATCACCTGCCGATAGCCGATCCGCTGCGGGATCAGCAGCCAGAGCAACCGCCAGCGTTCCTTACGCTCCAGCGCGAACGCGATCGTCGCTGCCAGCAGGTCGATCGCGGTGAAGATCAGCCAATAGGCGAGCATCGTATAGACGTCGTGGCTCGTCTGCTCCCAGCCATGCGCCTGCACTGCGACATAGGTCGAAGCGAAGCTGACGAGCAGCGCGAGATCGATGATCGGCGAGATCGACGCGAGCACGATCTGGAACACGATCGCCTGCGGCAACCCGACCCAACCGAGCCCGCGCGGATGGGAGCTCCCGATCGCCGAGCGATGCTTGTAGAGGCACTGCAACGTCCCGAACGCCCAGCGGAAACGCTGTTTGGCGAGCGCGCGCATCGTCTCGGGCGCCTCGGTCCAGGCGATCGCGAACTGGTCGTACTGCACCTTCCAGCCATGGCGCTGGATCGCAATCGTGAGGTCCTGGTCCTCCGCAAGCGTATCGTCCGGATAGCCGCCGACGCTGCGGATCGCTTCCAGACGCCACGCGCCGACCGCGCCCGGCACGACGGTCATCGCGTTCAGGCGTGCGAGCGCACGCCGTTCGAGGTTTTGAGCGGTAATGTATTCGAGCGCTTGCCATTTTGTGATCAGGTTGACGCGGTTGCCTACCTTCGCGTTACCCGCGACCGCACCAAGCTTGGGATCGTCGAACCACCGCGCGAGGCGGGCGATCGTCATCGGCTCGAACTGCGTATCGGCGTCGAGCGCGATCACGATCTCGCCACGCGCGAGTTCGAGCCCGCGATTGAGCGCGCGCGCCTTGCCGCCATTCTCCAGCGTCAGCAGGCGGACCCGGTCGTCGCCGGCGAACGCCTCGGCGACGACGCGGCTGGTGCCGTCGCTCGATCCGTCGTCTATGACGATGACCTCGATCGCGACGTCGTTCGACGCCAGCACGCCCTCCACGGCGCGGACGATCACGCGCTCCTCGTTGAACGCCGGGATCATCACGGTGACGAACCGCGACGGGTCGATCGCCGGGAACACCGTCTTCAACTCGCGCCGCGCCTGGATCAGCGCGAGCGCCGACAGGGCCAGCGCGCGGATGATGCCGATCGTGATCGCGATGCCGAAGATCCAGCGGAGTGCAACGACGATACCGCCGAGCGTGCTGAACAGCGCGAGATCGGCGACCGCGGCGACGCGGTCGCTCGACGAGATCACGGGCATCGACTGGTTGCGCGACAGCCCGGCGAGGGTCGAGACGGGGACGAAGCTGTAGCCCATCGCCCGCAACCGCTCGATGATGATCGGCAGCGCGGCGACGGTCTCGGCGCGGTTGCCGCCGGCGTCGTGGAGCAAGATGACGTTGCCGCTGCGCTCGGGATTGCCCGCCTCGACGCCAGCAATGGTCCGGTCGATGATCGCCTGCACACCGGGCCGCTTCCAGTCGTCGGGATCGACGTGGAGACCGACCGAAATATAGCCGCGCTGCTGTGCTTCGAGCGCGGGCAGGATCTCGTCCGCGGTGCTCGGCTCGGCATCGCCGAAATAGGGTGCGCGGAACAGGCGGAGCGAACGCCCGGTGAACGCCTGGAACAGCCGCTGCGTGGTGTTCAGCTCGTATTTCACCTGACGCTGCGAGACGTTGGCGAGGTTCGGATGCGTATAGGTGTGGCTGCCGATCTCATGGCCTTCGTCGACCATGCGCTGGAGCAAAGGCCGCTCGGTCAGCGCGTTCTCGCCGATGACGAAGAACGTCGCGGGCGCATGCTCGCGCTTGAGGATGTCGAGGATCTGCGGCGTCCATTCGGGATCGGGCCCGTCGTCGAACGTCAGCGCCAGTTGCTTCGGACGATAGCCGGTCCGCACCACGACATAGGGCGACGGCATCCGCGTGAAGTTGACGTCGGCGATCGTGCCGTCCTTCGCCGGCACCGCGTCGCGAATGCCGGTGACGGGCTCGGCGGCGATCTTGAGGATTTCGCCGCTGCCCTCGATATCGACATTGGTGCCGGCCGGCATGTTATCGATGGCGTCGGGGATCGGTAGTTTGCGATGATCGCGGCCCCAGATCGACCAGAGCCCGGGATCCTCGGAGCCGAGACGCCAGAGCGCCACGCTGCCGAGACCCGCCTTTTGCAGGAACGCGATCTGGTTATAGGCAGACGCCGCGTCGAGCAGCCAGACCTGATGCTGCACGCCGCCCTCGGAATAGGCGAAGCTGCTGTTCCCGCTGGTCTTGTCGAAAGTCGGTACGGTCCCCGAGTCCGCCGCGGCCTGCCATGCCTCCTCGACGTCGAGCGCATCGCCGTTGCCGCTGTCCGCGCCGGCGTGCCAATCATACGCGTAGGAGCCAATCGCGACGACCAACTTGGCGGGGGGAATCCCGCGCGCAGCGTCGGCGACCATGCGGGCGAACCAACGCTGTGACGCGATCGGTCCGGGCGCGCCGCTCGTCTCGTGCTCGTCATACGCCATCAGGAAGACCTTGTCGGTCACCTTGGCGTACGCGGGCAGGTTCCAGTCGGGGTTGGCGACCGGCGCCGCGATCGCGACGACCCAACCGCGCGGCGCAAAGCGCGCGCGCGTCTCGGCGAGGAAGGCGCGGTAGTTGGGCTGGGCCGATGCGGGCAGGTCCTCGAAATCGTAGAATACGCCGCCGGCATGGTTCGCGCTGAGGAACGGCACGAGCTTGTCGAGGAACGCTGCGCGGGCCTTCGGATCGGCGAACAGAGCAGCGCTGCCCGCGCCATCCCACTTCCCGTCGACCGCGTTCTGCACCATCGGCAGGATCATCGGACGGTGGACCGCTTTGTTGAGGATGTCGCGACCGGCCTGATCGCGGAACACGGTTATGTGGTGATCCTTGCCGGTGATCGAGACCCAGCCGGGGATCAGCCAGTCGAGCTGCTCGACGTGCCGCGCGAGGCTGGCGGTGCTCGCCTCGTCCCAGGGCGCGTGGAAGGCGATCGCGAGTGTAGGGTTGGCGCCATTGCCGACACCGGGCTTGGCCGCGCTCGTCCCGAACAGCTGCTTGGCGTAGTAATTCAGGTCGCGACGGGTCTCGCGGAGGATACCGCCGCGCGGTGCGGGCAGCTTGTGGAGCGCGGGATGCTCGGGCTCGATCGGGAGCAGCGGCGCAGTCGGCACCGCACCGATCGAGACGGCGAACATCGCGATCGACAGCAGCAGCAGCGCGATGAACGCCGCGACGCCAAAGGTGAACCGCCGACGACGACGGCCGCTTGCATCATAGAATACGGGATTGAGCGACATGGAGCGAGTATCAACCGGCCGAAGGAAAACGGCAACTCGCCGCAACATTTCGCTACAATGCCATTTGCGCCCACGCTGCTGAAAAATGCGTCACGCGGGCGTTAGGTAGCAACATCGAACTCCCTGCATCCCCTCCCGCGTGCGGGAGGGGATGCAGGGGTGGGCGCCCGGCCCGACCACATGCTGCGCTCGACGATAGCGCGAGCCCACCCCCGGCCCCTCCCGCTTGCGGGAGGGGGGAAGGTCAGATCAGCGGAACTTGCCGCTGAGCGACACACCGATGATCCGCGGTTCGTTGAAGACCGCCGCCATGTAGTTCTCGATCACGCCCTTGAGGTTCTTCTCGCCGGTGATGTTGCGGGCGAACACCGCCAGTTCGTACGCGTCGTCCGGTGCGGCATAACCGATCTTCAGGCCGCCCTCGAAGTTGCCGTTCGCGGTGAACTCCTTGGTCTTGTACAGCACGAACTGCGTGTAGCCCTGGATGTTGAAGTCGCCCGCGATGAACGCGCGACCGCCATTGCCGAGCGGCTGGTCGTAGCGCGCGGTGAGGTCGACATTGTATTCCGGCGCATTCGGCAGCGGCTCGCCGTCGATCTTGACCAGGTACGTCGTACCGAAAGCGCCGGGAACCGCGCGGACCGGCGCCGAGGGCGTGCAGACCACGATATTGTTGAGCGCGCAGATCTGCACCTCGGTCGTCTTGTCCCGGATCGCGCTGTGCAACAGGCTGAGCCCGGCGCCCAGCGTGAGGTTCGGTACCGGCTTCCAATTGGCCTCGGCTTCCATGCCGTACGCCTCGGCCTTGTTGCCGTTGAACAGGATGCCGTTGCCGTTGACGTCGTTGCCGTTGAGCTGGATGTCGTTGACGCGGTAGCCGAACACCGTGGCGTTAAGCGTCAGCGTATTGTCGAGCAGGCGCGTCTTGATCCCCGTCTCCCACGACAGGATCGTCTCCGAGTTCGCGGTCGAGAAGTCGGAGTTGAACACTGCCGAACGACCCTGGATCGTCGGTCCGCGGAAGCCTTGGGCAACGCGCGAGTAGAGGCTGATGTCGGGGCTCGCCTGGTACAGGATGCTCGCATCCCAGCTCGGCTTGGTCGACTTCAGCGTGACGTCGCGGCGGAAGTTGGTCGGATACTGATTGACGCCAGCCGCATTCTGAACGGTCTTCAGCAGCTGCGTACGCTTCTTGTCCTCGGTGATGCGCCCGCCAAGCGTCACCGTCAGCTTGTCCATCAGCTCGTAGCTGACCTGGCCGAAGCCCGCCCACGAGGTGTTGACGTCATGCAACCGCACCCAGTTGTTGGGATTGCGCGCCGCCGTCGTCAGGAAGAACGTCCGCTGGTAGAAATCGGTGATGTCGCGGTTGTCGAAGTACAAGCCACCGAGCTGCCAGTTGAAGCGGCCACCGGGGGTGCCGGCGACGCGCACTTCCTGCGACCATTGATCGAGATCGCGGATCTGGCCCTGCGACTGGCCAAAGCCGTTGGCCGTCAGGACGTTGGCAGCGTTGCGGACCGGGAAGTTCGCGCCCGCACCACCATCGGTATCGCCGCGGCTGAACCCGGACGTGGTCTCGTATGCGGTGATCGAGGTCAGCGTGGCTGGACCGAAGTCGTAGGACGCACGCGCCGAGCCGCCATAGGTGTTGTAGCTCTGCGGGTTGTCGTTACCCTCGTCGAGCGCCACGGTGTTGCGCGGCTCGGCGGAGACGTCGTTCGAACCCTTCTTGAGCGCGCCGCGATGGAACAACGTCGAGGTGCCGCCATACCAGCGCGCGTGGCCCGACAGGTCGAGGGTGAAGCGTTCGCCCGGTGTCAGCGCCAGCTGCACGCGGACGTTGCGATCGTCGAAGCCGCCCATGGCGTCCTTGCGCGGCGTCGCGGTGCTGTCCTGGCTTACACCGGCATAGGCGTTGTCGATGTAATCCGAGCGATGCTGGAGCAGCGTCGACAGGCGGATCGAGAGGAGGTCCTTGATCAGTGGACCACCGACGCCCGCATCGAGGCTGACGCTGCCATAGCTGCCGACCGAGGCCGATGCGCGGCTCTCGAAGTCGTTGGTCGGCTTGTTCGTGTCGAACTTGATGATGCCGGCGGTGGTGTTGCGCCCGAACAGCGACCCTTGCGGACCGCGGAGCACTTCGACCTGGCGGACGTCGAACACCGGGTTCGACTTCAGCACGACATGCTCGAGGATCACGTCGTCCTGGATGATCGTGACCGGCTGCGATGCACCGAGGTAGAAATCGATATTGCCGAGACCGCGGATGTAGAAGCGCGGGAAGATGCGGCCGGTAGTCGATTCGACGTACAGGCCGGGGACGCGGCCCGACAGCGCGAGCAGCGTATCGTCGCCGCCTGCGGTATAGGCGCGCAGTGCGTCACCCGACGCGACGCCGACCGAGAGCGGGACCTTCTGGAGGTTTTCCGAACGGCGCTCGGCGGTGACGACGATGTCGTCCAAGCCTTCCTCGGGAGCAGACTGCCCAGCCTGAGTCTGGGCCCGATCCTGGACCGGCACGGCCTGTGCGAACGCAGCCGAGCCACCCACAACCGAACCAAACGCGACGCCGAGCATCAACGCCGACTTAACGACCGAAATCTTCAAGATGATATTCCCCAATAGTGCAGCGGCGTCCCTGACGACCGGCCGCACATCCCAATACGCAACGTCGCTCCGCGCCATCGACCGCCCTCCCCGGACGGCCCGACGACGCCTCGCGACGCTCACTCCCCGGCTCGGCGGTTAGGCCGGGATTGTGTTGGTATGATGACAGTTGGTTACGGCGTTTTGGGTGATTGCAGGTTTGCGACACGGTGCGATATTTTTGCCGATGGCAGGAAGCGGAAACGCCATGCTAGCTTCGCCCTATGGACTTCGTGATGCGATTTTGGCTGACCATTCGGCGTTCGGGTTGGTTCGAGCCCAGTGCGACGGGCGGCATCTTCCCGTTCCCTTTCGCCTGGCAGGCTTGGGCGATCATGGCGGCATTTATCGCCGCGATTGCAGCGAGTGTCGTACTGCACGGCGAAGCGGCGTGGCTGACGCGGATTATCCTGTGCATCGGTTACATCGCGTTTGGGGTCGCGACGTACGAGTAACAGCGACGGGCGGCGATGCGCCGTTCCAGCGCGGGTAGGCATTCGGGGCTTGGGTTTCGAGTGTCTCAACGTCGCTTATCCGCCCCGGAAAGGTTCGACGTCGGTTCCTGCACATAGGGGTAGCATGTTTCCCCGCGAAGGCGGGGACCCAGACTGGGCTCCCGCCTTCGCGGGAGAACAAGGAAGAGCGAACTAGCTTTCGAACTGAGCCTAAGCCGCGACCTGGCAAAGCCGCGTCGTCGGACGACACGACCGAGGACAAGCTCGGCCGGTCGCCGTCCGGCTTGGCGCTAGCCTCAGCTAAGCGCTGCCCCGCCTACCCTTGGCCGCCTACGCGTCGTCGCCCATCCGCAGCGCGGCGATGAACGCCTCCTGTGGGATGCTGACCGACCCGTACTCGCGCATCTTCAGCTTGCCCTTCTTCTGCTTTTCCAGAAGCTTCTTCTTGCGGCTCGCATCGCCGCCATAGCATTTGGCGGTCACGTCCTTGCGCATCGCGCTGATCGTCTCGCGCGCGATCACCTTGCCGCCGATCGCCGCCTGGATCGGGATCTTGAACAGATGGCGCGGGATCAGCTCCTTCAGCCGCTCGACCATGCCGCGGCCGCGCACTTCGGCGGTGCCGCGGTGGACGATCATGCTCAGCGCGTCGACCGGCTCCTCGTTGACCAGGATGCCCATCTTGACGAGGTCGCCCTCGCGGTAGCCGATCTGGTGATAGTCGAAGCTGGCATAGCCCTTCGACATCGACTTCAGCCGATCGTAGAAATCGAACACGACTTCGTTCAGCGGCAGCTCGTACGTCGCCTGCGCGCGGCCGCCGACATAGGTCAGGTTCTTCTGGATCCCGCGGCGGTCCTGACAGAGCTTCAGGACGCTGCCGAGATACTCGTCGGGGACGTAGATCGTCGCCTCGATCCACGGCTCGCTGATCGTCGCGATCTTGTTCGGCTCGGGCATGTCGGCGGGGTTGTGCAACTCGATATGCGTCGTGCCGGACGGATCGGGGTGGGTCAGCTCGATCTCGTACACGACCGACGGTGCGGTGGTGATGAGGTCGAGATCGTATTCGCGCGTCAGCCGCTCCTGGATGATCTCAAGATGCAGCAGCCCGAGGAACCCGCAGCGGAAGCCGAAGCCCAGTGCCGCCGACGTCTCCATTTCGAACGAGAAGCTCGCATCGTTCAGCCGCAGCTTGCTGATGCTCTCGCGCAGCTTCTCGAACTCGGCGGCATCGACCGGGAACATCCCGCAGAACACGACCGGCTGGACTTCCTTGAAGCCCGCGAGCGCTTCGAGCGCAGGCCGCTTGGCATCGGTGATCGTGTCGCCGACGCGGGTCTGCGCGACCTCTTTGATCTGCGCGGTGATGAAGCCCATCTCGCCGGTGCCGAGCTCGGTCAGCTGCTCGATCTTCGGACGGAAACAGCCGACCCGGTCGACCAGATGCATCGTGCCGGTCTGCATGAACTTGATCTGCTGGCCCTTTTTCAGGACGCCGTCGATCACGCGCACCAGGATGACGACGCCGAGATACGGATCGTACCAGCTGTCGACCAGCATCGCCTTCAGCGGCGCCTCCGGGTCGCCGCTGGGCGGCGGGATCTTGGTGACGATCGCCTCGAGGATCTCGACGATGCCTATCCCGGACTTCGCCGACGCGAGCACCGCCTCGGATGCATCGATGCCGATCACGTCCTCGATTTCCTTGCGCACCTTCTCGGGCTCGGCGGCGGGCAGATCGATCTTATTGATCACCGGCACGATCTCGTGGTCGTGCTCGATCGACTGGTAGACGTTGGCGAGCGTCTGCGCCTCGACGCCCTGCGCGGCATCCACCACCAGCAACGCGCCTTCGCACGCGGCCAGGCTGCGGCTGACCTCGTAGGCGAAGTCGACGTGCCCCGGCGTGTCCATCAGGTTGAGGACGTAATCCAAGCCGTCCTTCGCGTGATACGCTAGGCGCACGGTCTGCGCCTTGATCGTGATCCCGCGCTCCTTCTCGATGTCCATGTTGTCGAGCACCTGCTCGGACATTTCGCGCGCGGTCAGGCCGCCAGTTTCCTGGATCAGCCGGTCGGCGAGCGTCGACTTGCCATGGTCGATATGGGCGATGATGGAAAAATTGCGGATGCGGTCGAGCGGAGTCATGGCGCGCTCCTAGCAGCGACGCCGCGTGCGCGATAGATCGCGGACACACACCATAATTGTCTTGAACGTTCGGGATGTCGCGGCTAGGGCGCTCACCGGCAATGTTGTCGGGGCGTGGCGCAGTCTGGTAGCGCACTGGTCTCGGGGTCCAGGGGTCGTAGGTTCGAATCCTATCGCCCCGACCATTGCCGATTTTACGGGGTGAGTTTGCCCCCTCCCCGAACCCAAACTCTCCGTGATGATGTAAGCGCGCACCGCCCAGCGGGCCGCCCTGCCGCCGAGATAAACTCAGCGCCCTAGAACGCGTTGGCGATCCGCTTCTGCATCGACCGAACCGGGCTCGCGATTACCTCCGGCATATCCTGCGCCTCATCCATCAGAGCCACGCGTCGATGCAGGTCGGTGCTCGCCCCGATCATTTCGCGCGCGCGCGTCGGCAGCATCGCGAGCAGCGCCGCGTCGGTGATCGGCGCATCGCCCAGCCGCCGCGCGGGATCGAGCGCGTCGCGGGGGCGCAGCTCCCCCGCCTGGACCGCGCGCTGCGTCAGCAGCCACGCGATGACGTGCATCAGCCGGGTCGTCAACTTGAGCGATTCGCAACTGAAGCTGACCCGGATCAGCGGATCGAGCGCCTCGCGTTCGACCCGGCCGGCTTCGTCGAAATAGGTCCGCGCCTCGTCGGCCAGCAGCATCGCTTCGCTATACAGAGCGTCGATCAGGCGGCGCTGCATCCGCGATTCATAGCCGGCGTGGGTCATCGATTGGACAAATGGCACACCGGCCAGACGCCATCCAGAGAGGTTAACGGCACGCTAACCATCATGTGTCCCAAAATGCGCCAGTACGTGCGCATTCCAGTTTAGGCCGTTGCAATCACGCGATAATATCTGGAATCAGCAGGTCTTCCAGCGAGGCAATTTCGTCCCGTAGCCGCAATTTTCGCTTCTTGAGCCGCGCCATCTGCAACTGGTCGGGCGTCGATGCCAGCGCAAGGGCGGCGATCGCGTCGTCGAGATCGCGATGCTCGATCCGCAATGAATCAAGTCGAACTCTTGTCTGCGCGTCGTCCACTCGCCCCCCGATGGCTGCCGTCGTGTTCGGTGCCCTTAGCAAACGCAGCGCAGTGCGCGAGTGCGAAACCGTCCCTGCCCGTCAGGCCGAGACCGAAAACGTACTTCAAGACGAATCGCGACCCCACCGCGCACGTTCGGTCCGTCGCGCCAAATCGTTCGACCAATCGATTTGGTCCGTTTCCGATGAAGACATTTCGATGACGGAGTGGTTTACTCCGTTCCCCAACCCGAATGCAGGAGGCATCCCACCGTGCAGACGACTCATCAGACAGCCCTGGAAACCAAGCATGCCGTGCTGGAGCAGCGGATCGCCGACGAAACGCACCGTCCGCTACCCGACGCGAACCTGTTGGCGAGCCTGAAGAAGCAGAAGCTGCGACTGAAGGAAGAGATCGTCAGCGTATAACGGTCGCCGATACCGCTCCCCGGGTAAATCCGGGGAGCCACTTGCGGGAGTTACAGTGGCTTCGGATTGCGCAAGGCGTACGCGCTGTCCGACGCCTTGACCGTATAGGACGGCGACAAGGGCTTGGTCCCATCGGGAGATTTGCGCACGAGCAGCGGATCGATTGGCGAGTCGAGCGATATGCCCATCCGCCCCTCGGTGCACCACGCGACCGTGCCCGCAACTTCGCCGATCCCGCGCAGCGTTACCGTGACCGGCGTCCCGACATCGACGACCTTGGCGAGCTCGGCCATCAAACCCGTCTGGGACAGATTGCGAACCCTAGCCTCGCGGGCAGTCGTCTCGTCGCCGATCCGCACCTGCGCGACCAGCAGCAAGCTGTCTCGCTCGCGCCGTCGCCGGTTCTCGTTGCCGCCGGGCGACCCGGTGTCGATGCTCATGCCGCGACCGATTTTACCATGATCGAACACAGCTTTCTCTTCCCCATCGGTGGGCGCGATCAATCCTCGCGCGACACCTTTTCGTTACGCTCGTGACGTTCCTGCGCTTCGACCGTCATCGTCGCGATCGGTCGTGCCTCAAGTCGCGCCAGGCTGATAGGCTCGCCGGTGACTTCGCAATAGCCATATTCGCCTTCGTCGATCCGCCGGATCGCGGCTTCGATCTTGGAGACGAGTTTGCGTTGACGGTCGCGCGTGCGCAGTTCGATCGACCAGTCGGTCTCGCTCGATGCACGATCGGTGAGATCCGCCTCACGCAGCGAATCGACCTGCAACTGCGAAAGCGTTTCCTGCGACTCCCGCAGGATCGATTCCTTCCACTCCTGAAGCTTGCGGCGGAAATACGCCTGCTGCTTCAAGCTCATGAACGGCTCGTCCGCGTCTGGACGATAACCATCCTCGCCGCTGTCGTTGGCGGCCTCTCGACTGGAATTCCCGGTATCGTCCACACGATTCATTACGGTCGCCATACCACTCTCCCTCTGGCCCCGTCGCATCAGCCTCGCTGATTTCCAAGGACCGCCCCCAAATGGTGAAAGCGCCTATAGTCTCACGGGCATGCGACCACAAGCGACAGCGCTTGCGCATTCTGCCCCGAAACCGACATTTTATTGCGGCGCTCGGATTGCGGATGTCGCGTCAGCGTTTTTCGGTACGGGACGGGTCCGCGGCGCGCCAGGGCTATACTTTGTCCCAGCGCGGCACGTTAACGATGACGCACTGGTTTCCGCATAAGTAAATCCTCGTTTAACCATCCGGAATGTGGTTAAGCCACTTGCGCTTAACGCTTTGTTTTGCAGTTAGTCGGATAGCAGTTCCGAATACTGCGTACGGGGATCCGGCAACACGAGGGTGCCGGCAACGAAAGAGTGACGATATGTCGGTGAGGATGGCCCTGGCGAAATTGTGCGCGTGCGCGTGCGGTGGCGCTTTGATCGGCGGCGGCGCGGTGCATATCGCGGAGCGCCCGCAGCGAACCGCTAATACCAAGCGAGTCCTGGTCAAGCGAGTCGCGCGACCACAGATCGCCGCCGTGACTCGGCCGCGCGTCCGCCGCGTGGTCACCACGACTCGCCAGACGTGCGCGCCAACCGTTGTAACGGTCGCGAACGCAGCGCCCGTCCCGGTTCCGGTCGGCACCGGTTACATTGGCGGCGGCGGCGCGGGCCCCGATCCGATCGCGGTCGGTGGCAGCGGCGGGTTCTTCGGTACGCCCGGCGGGTTCGGTGGTGGCTTTGGCGGCGGCTTCGGTGGCAGCGGCGGATCGAGCGGGAGCATCGTCATCTCCTCGACGTCGAGCGGCGGATCGACCTCGACCGGCGGATCGTCGACCAGCAGCGGCGGGTCTTCGACATCGAGCGGCGGATCGTCGACCAGTACGGGTGGCGCGACCATTTCCAGCACATCGTCGACCGGTGGATCGAGCGGCAACGTATCGTCCGCATCGGGTGGATCGAGCGGCAACGTATCGTCGGCATCGTCTGCCTCCTCCGCGTCTTCGGCCAGCAGCGGTAGTTCGTCGGGATATGGATCGAGCAGCAAGGGTTGGGGATCGAGCGGCGGCTGGAACTCGACCGGCGGCTGGAGCTCGAACGGATCGTCCGGCAGCTCCGGATCGTCGGGAAGCAGTGGCTCGTCCGCGAGCGGATCGAGTGGTTCGAGCGCAAGCAGTGCCAGCAGCGCGTCGAGCGCGAGCAGCGCCAGTTCGAGCGGCAGCACGGGATCGAGCGGTGGTCCGCCGGCACCGGTTCCCGCTCCGCCGATGGTGTTGCTGTTCGGTGCGGCAGCAGCAGCGCTCGTCGCGCGCAAGCGTTTCGCCAAAACGAAGGCGGTTGCAGCTTAACCTCTGGAACTTCGCATAGAAAAGGCCCCGCCGGAGATCTTCCGACGGGGCCTTTTTCTTATCCGTCGATCAGGCGTTCATGAGGGCCTTCTCGATGTCCTTGATCGGATGCCCGGTCAGGTCCTTATCGAGTTCGCCCTTAAGGCGGCTGGTGACTTCCTTGTGGTAATGCTTGCGCAGTTCGCCGAGCGTCTTCGGCGGCGCGATCACGATCAGCGAGTCATACCTGTTCTTCAGCGCACCGGCCTTCAGAAATTCGGCCGCGTCGGCGGCGAAGCGATCTTCCTCGATCTGGTGGAAATCGGTCGGTTCTACCGAACTCTGCACACCGCCCTGTGGCGACGACGCGCGGCCTGCCGAATCCGTTGCCTGGTCACGCGTCGGCGGATTGTCCTGCTCCTGCGCCTTTTCGACGACGAGATTGGGGAACTCGGCGTCGCCCTCGTTGCGCAGGAACAGCATTTTCCGGCCGTCCGCGACGAGCACGACGGAGTTGTGGGGAAGATGCATGCGTGTCTCTCCTTTTCGCTATGCGTATGCGGGATGAACGCGCCGCGTGCCGGGGAGGTTGCGCCGCCTTGCGTACGCCCCCGCCGGTCGGCATAGCCCGGCCATGCACGACATACGCCTGATCCGCGACGATCCCGCCGCCTTCGACGCCGCCCTCGCCAAGCGGGGTGTCGCACCGCAGTCCGCCTCGCTGGTAATGCTCGACGAACAGCGCCGCGCGACGATCGCGGACTCGCAAACCGCGCAGACACGCCGCAACGAGCTGTCGAAGGCGATCGGGCAGGCCAAGGCTCAGAAGGACGAGGCCAAGGCGCAGGGGCTGATGGCCGAGGTCGCGAGCCTGAAGGAGGCGCTGCCCGCGTTGGAAGCCGACGAAGCGCGGCTCGGTGGCGAACTCCAGGCCATGCTGGCCGCGATCCCGAACCTTCCCGCAACCGACGTGCCCGAGGGCGGCGGCGAAGACGACAATGCGCTCGTCCACACGCGCGGCACGCCAACGACGTTCGCGTTCACGGCGCGCGAGCATGACGCGATCGGCCCTGCGATCGGGCTCGATTTCGAGACCGGCGCGGCGATGTCGGGCGCGCGGTTCACGCTGGTTCGTGGGCCGGCCGCCAAGCTGCAACGCGCGCTCGGGCAATTCATGCTCGATCATGTCGCCGAGGCAGGCTTCGAGCAGGTCTCGCCGCCGTTGCTGGTCCGCGACGAGGCGGTGTTCGGCACCGGCCAGTTGCCCAAGTTCTCGGACGATCTTTTCCGGACGACCGACGGCCGCTGGCTGATCCCAACCGCGGAGGTGAGCCTCACCAACATCGTCCGCGAACAGATCCTGAGCGAATCCGAACTGCCGCTGCGCTTCACCGCGCTGACACCGTGCTTCCGCTCCGAGGCGGGCGCAGCAGGTCGCGATACGCGCGGCTACATCCGCCAGCATCAGTTCGACAAGGTCGAGATGGTCTCGATCGTCACCCCCGACATGTCCGAGGCCGAGCACGAGCGGATGACCGCCTGCGCGGAGGGCGTGCTCGACGCGTTGCAGCTACCGTTCAGGCGGATGCTTCTATGCACCGGCGATATGGGTTTCACCGCTGCACGCACCTACGATCTCGAAGTCTGGTTGCCGGGCCAGGCGCGCTATCGCGAGATCAGCAGCGTCTCGACCTGTACCGATTTCCAGGCGCGGCGGATGAACGCGCGCTATCGGCCCGAGGGCGAGAAGGGCACGCGGTTCGTCCACACGCTCAATGGCTCCGCGCTCGCGGTCGGGCGGACGCTGGTCGCGGTGCTGGAGAATTATCAGCAGGAAGATGGCTCGGTCGCGGTTCCCGCCGTGCTCCAGCCGTATCTTGGCGGGCTGACCGTCCTGGAGCCGAAGCGCTGATGCGGATCCTGCTCACCAATGACGACGGCTATCATGCGCCCGGCCTGAAGGTGCTGGAGACGATCGCCCAAACCTTGTCCGACGATATCTGGGTGGTCGCACCCGCCGAGGAACAGTCGGGGGCTGGGCATTCGCTCACGCTGTCGCGGCCGATCCGCGTGCGGAAGCATGGCGAGAAGCGGTATGCCGTCGCGGGCACGCCGACCGATGCCGTGATGATGGCGCTCGCGAAGATCATGAAGGATTGCCCACCCGACCTGATTCTGTCCGGCGTCAATCGGGGCGCGAATCTTGCCGAGGATGTGACCTATTCGGGGACCGTCTCGGCGGCGATGGAGGGCGCGCTGGGCGGCATCCGGTCGATCGCGCTGAGCCAGATATACAGCCGCGAAGGCATGGGCGACAGCGTGCCGTTCGAGGCCGCCGCGGCTTGGGGCGAACGCGTGTTGCGGCCGCTGGTCGACGCACCCTTGGCGCCGCGGACGCTGGTCAACATCAACTTTCCCGCCGGCCCGGCCGATGCGGTGAAGGGCGTGCGCGTCGTCGGCCAGGGTTTCCGTGACTATGGCCGGTTGCAGATCGTCAGCAACACCGATCCGCGCGGCTACGAATATCACTGGTTCGCGCTTGGCCGGACCGTCGAGACGCCGGCGCACGCGACCGACCTCGAAGCGACGGCGGCGGGGTACGTATCGGTCACGCCGCTGCATCTCGATCTCACGCATTTCGAATCGATGGACATGCTGAAGCAGGCCTATCGTTGATGCGGCGTGCGGGCGTCCTGGTTTCGCTGGCGACGCTCGCGCTGACCGCGTGCATTCCGCACGTCGATCGCCCCGCCGGCTATGGAAACGCGCCGCAGCGTCCGTACCGCGATCCGCCGCCCCACCGCGACGATCCGCCCCGCCCGCGTGAGAATATGCCGCGCGAGGACACGCCGCGTGACGACCGGCAGCCGCAGGACATTCCCGGACGCGATACCGGCGAGGTCACCACCCTGCCCGCCCCACGCCCCGCCTGGGAAGCGCGGCCGGTCAGCGCCGATGCGAAGACGATTCCTGATACAACCTATGTCGTCCGGCCCGGCGATACGCTGAGCCGCGTGGTCGATCGCAGCGGTGCGAGCCTCGAAGCGATCGCGCGCGCGAACGGCCTCGAATCGCCCTATTCGATCCAAGCCGGCCAACGGTTGCAGATCCCCGGCGGCCGCTATCACCAGGTCCGCCGCGGCGAGACTGGGATTGCGATCGCTCGCGCCTACGGTGTCGAATGGTCGCGGATCGTCGCCGCCAACGCGCTCGTCGAACCCTACGTGTTGCGCGCCGACCAGCGCATCCAGATCCCTGGCGAGCCGAGCGGCGGCACCGCGAGCGCATCGGAACGCGCGCAGGCGTTCACGCTTGACATCGACGACATCCTGACTGGCGGCGAACCCGCCCTCGCCAGCAACCAGGCGCCGGTAAGACCGATCGCGACGCCGCGGCGTGTGCTGCCCTCCAACGCCGTCGTCACCGCGCCGGCGCGTCTTGCAAGCGGCGGGTTCCTGTGGCCGGTCGACGGCAAGGTCGTGAAACGCTTCGGCCACGGTGCCAGCGGCGAGCGCAACGATGGCATCAAGATCGCCGTGCCGGTCTCGACGCCGATCCACGCGGCCGCGGACGGCGTCGTCGCCTATGTCGGCGATGGCATCGCCGCGCTCGGCGGGCTGGTGATCATCAAGCACGGCGGCGGCTGGACGAGCGTCTATGGCCACGCGTCGAAGCTGCTCGTGCAACGCGGCCAGAGCGTCAAACGAGGCCAGACGATCGCGCTGTCGGGCGACACCGGGTTTGCGGATCGACCCGAACTGCACTTCGAACTGCGCAAGGGCCGGACTCCCGTCGATCCAACGTCGCAACTGCCGCGAACGTGATTCTCCCCTCCCGCTTGCGGGAGGGATCGGGGGAGGGCATGGGGGCGAGGAAGCCCCTCCCCTAACCCCTCCGCAAGCGGAAGGGGAACGAGACGCACCATGACCTACCAGTCCGACCTGCTCACCACGCTGACCTCGCGCGGCTATGTCCACCAGATGACCGACGCCGCCGCGCTCGATGCGCTCGCCGGCAAGCAAGTGGTGCCCGGCTATATCGGCTTCGACCCGACCGCGCCGTCGCTCCACGTCGGCAGCCTCGTCCAGATCATGCTCCTCCGCCGGCTCCAGCAAACCGGTCACAAGCCGATCGTGCTCATGGGCGGCGGCACCGGCAAGATCGGCGATCCGAGCTTCAAGGACGAAGCCCGGAAACTGCTCGGCGAGGACGGGATCAAGGCCAACGTCGCCTCGATCCGGCGCATCTTCGAACGCTTCCTGACCTTCGGCGACGGGCCCACCGACGCGGTGATGCTCGACAATGCCGAGTGGCTCGACGCGCTCGAATACATCCCGTTCCTGCGCGACGTCGGCCAGCATTTCTCGGTCAACCGGATGCTCGCGTTCGACTCGGTCAAGCTCCGCCTCGACCGCGAACAGTCGTTGAGCTTCCTCGAATTCAACTACATGATCCTTCAGGCGTACGACTTCCTCGAACTGTCGCGCCGCGCCGAATGCCGCCTGCAGATGGGCGGCTCGGATCAGTGGGGCAACATCGTCAACGGCATCGAACTCGCGCGACGGATGGACTCGACCGAGGTCTACGGCGTCACCACGCCGCTGATCACGACCGCGGACGGCGGCAAGATGGGCAAGACGATGTCGGGCGCGGTCTGGCTGCACGAGGACCAGTTGCCGCACTTCGATTACTGGCAGTTCTGGCGCAACACCGACGACCGCGACGTCGGCCGATTCCTGAAGCTGTTCACCGACCTCCCGCTCGACGAGATCGCGCGTCTCGAAGCGCTCGAAGGTGCGGAGATCAATGCCGCCAAGATCGTCCTCGCCAACGAAGCGACCGCGATGTGCCGCGGGCGCGATGCCGCCGAGCAGGCCGCCGAGACTGCGAGGAAGACGTTCGAGGAGGGCGCGTCGGGCGACTCGTTGCCGAGCTACGCCGTTACGGGTGGCTCGATCGGTGTCGTCGAGGCGCTGGTCGGGCTCGGCTTCGTCGCCTCCAATGGCGAGGCCCGCAGGAAAATCGCCGAGGGCGCGGTGCGTGTCGATGGCGAGGCTGTCCGCGAGCCGACCAGCAGCATCGACGTCGCGTCGCCCGTACGGCTCAGCCTCGGCAAGAAACGACATGGGATGCTAACCCCCTCGTAATAGAGGCATTCTCGTTTCGAAGAACGTCGCGTTAAGTATCACCGTTCGTATCGGGTTCACGCCGCGCGCCGTACACAGGCGGGATGGTTATTCCAGGGGAGCGATCGATGCCACGCTACGCAACGGCCGTTCGCGATGCGCGCGGCGAGCCGCGCGACGAAGTGATGCACCGCACGCATGCGCTTGATGGCGACGACCGCATGGTCAAGCTGGTGCTGGTCAACATGTCCGCCAATGGCCTGATGGCACGGTGCGACGGCGATCCGGCCGCGGGCGATCGATTGCGGATTCGCCTGCCGATCTTCGGCTATGTCGACGCGATCGTGCGCTGGTCGCTTGGCGGTCGGATCGGCTGCGAGCTCGAACGGACGATCCCGCTCGCCGAATATTACACCATGCTCACGGTGATGATCCGCAACAGCTGACGCCTCAGCCGGAGCGGAGCAACGCCACGCCGGCATCGCGATCGAACAGATAGAGCGCGGTCCTAGCCGCCTGCCCTCGCGGCCCCTCCAGTCCGCCATCACGATCGATCAGCAGGCGCGCGTCGTCGTGCGCGCATTGCAGCAGGTCGGCCATCATGTCCGGCGTCGCGAGCCGGAACGCCATCTCACCCGACTGTTTCGTGCCGAGCAACTCGCCTGCGCCGCGGAGCCGCAGGTCCTCCTCGGCGATGCGGAAGCCGTCGTTGGTCTCGCGCATCAGGGCGAGACGCGCGCGGGACGTCTCGCTGAGCGACGACCCGCGCATCAGCAGGCAGATCGACCGCCCGGTGCCGCGGCCTACACGCCCGCGGAGCTGATGGAGCTGCGCGAGGCCGAAGCGATCGGCGTGCTCGATCACGATCAGCGTCGCGTTGGGGACGTCGACGCCGACCTCGATCACCGTCGTCGCGACGAGGACGGACGTGCGCGCGGCGGAGAACTCGGCCATCACCGCGTCCTTCTCGGCCGGCTTCATGCGGCCGTGGACGAGCGCCACCTTGTCGCCGAAGCGGGCGCGCAGCGTTTCCGCACGCATCTCGGCGGCGGCGAGGTCGCTCTTCTCGCTCTCCTCGACCAGCGGGCACACCCAGTAGGCCTGCCCGCCGTCCGCGAGGTGTCGGCCGAGCGCATTGACCACGTCGTCGAGGCGGTCTTCGGAGATCACGCGCGTCTCGATCGGCTGGCGGCCGGGCGGCATCTCGTCAAGCCGGCTGACATCCATCTCGCCGTATTGCGCGAGCGTCAGCGTGCGCGGGATCGGCGTTGCGGTCATTGCCAGCAGATGCGGGGGCGCGACGCCCTTCGCCTGCAACGTCATGCGTTGCGCGACGCCGAAGCGGTGCTGCTCGTCGACCACCACGAGCCCCAGGTCCTTGTAGCCGACCGCGTCCTGGAAGATCGCGTGCGTGCCGACGAGGATGTCGATCTCGCCACTCGCCAGCGCCATCAGCGTCGCCTCGCGCACGCGCCCCTTGTCGCGACCGGTGAGCACGCCGATCTCGATCGGCAGGCCGGCGAGCGTTTTCCGGAGCGTCTCGTAATGCTGGCGCGCGAGGATCTCGGTCGGCGCAAGCATTGCCGCCTGTGCGCCCGCCTCGACCGCGATCAGCATCGCCATCGCCGCGACCAGCGTCTTGCCCGAGCCGACATCGCCCTGCAGCAGCCGCAGCATCGGCGCGGTCTGCGCAAGGTCGCCCTCGATCTCGCCGACCGTCCGCGATTGCGCGCCGGTCAGCGTGTAGGGCAGCTTCAGCATCTCGCGCAGCCGCCCGTCGCCTTGCAACGCGCGGCCTCGGCGCTTGCGGGTATCCGCACGGACGATCGTCATCGCGAGCTGGTTCGCGAACACCTCGTCATACGCCAGCCGTTCGCGCGCCTTCGCGTCCGAAGGGTCGGCGTGGATACGTTCCAGCGATTCGTGCCAGCCGGGCCATTCGCGTTTCGCCTTCAGCCCCGGCTCGATCCACTCGGGCAGGTCCGGCGCGCGCGCGACCGCCTGCGTGGTCAGTGCCGCCAGCCGCCGCGACGTGAGACCTTCCGACAGCGGATAGATCGGCTCGCGCTCGCGCAACTCCTCGTCCGGCTCGACGATGTCGGGATGGACGATCTGCAATTCCTGCCCGTACTCGTCGAGCCGCCCCGAGATCCGCTTGGCCTCGCCGATCGGCAGCAGCTTCTTCGCCCAGCCCGAACTGCCGCCGAAGAAGACGAGGCTGACGTAGTTGCCGAGCTCGTCGGTCGCCTGCACCCGCGTAGGCCCCCGCCCCGCACTGATCCTGTAGTCGCGCGGAGTCAGCGTGATCGTGATGATCCGCCCCGCATCGCTCGACATCAGTTCGGTGCGTGGCAGGCGATCGACGTAGCCGGTCGGCAGATGGAAAGCGACATCGACGACGCGCGCGAGTCCGAGCCGGTCGAGCGGCTTGGCGAGCGCGGGCCCTACCCCCTTCAGGACGAGGGTTTCGGCGAACAGCGGATTGAGGATTTCGGGTCGCATGACTATCTGGCCTCTATAGCCTAGCCGACGGCCGCCGCCAGCGGTCGCCGGCTCTTCGTGTTTGGAGTTCGAAATGGACCACGAGACCCGCCTCAAGCGCCTGGGCTTTCGCAGCTCGCACCGCGGCACGCGCGAGGCCGACATGATGATCGGCGGCTTCTTCGCGACCTATGGCCGGACGTGGACGCCGGAAGAGCTCGACTGGTTCGAGGCGCTGCTGGAGGAACAGGACGTCGACATCATGGGCTGGGCGATCGGCTCGATTCCGTGCCCACCCGAGTGGGACGGCCCGATGATGCAGGCGATGCGCGACATCAACTACGTGACGGTCGTGAAGTAATCCTCTGCGCCCCTCCCTGGAAGGGAGGGGTCGGGGGTGAGTCGGCCGCTTGGCGGCCGTGACACGCGCCCCATACCAACCCACCCCCAGCCCCTCCCTTCCAGGGAGGGGGGAGTTCGAATGCCAGACCTCAAGACGATCCTCTCCGCGAAAACCCCGCTGATCCTCTCGGGCGTGCCGTCCGGCTTCCAGCCGTCGCTGCTGGCCGACCTCGCCCGCGCCGCGAAAACGCGCGCGGTGTTCATCGCGCCGGACGATGCGGCGATGCGCGCGGTTGCCTCGACCGCGGCGTATTTCGCGCCCGATCTCGAAGTGCTGAGCTTCCCCGCTTGGGACTGCCTCCCCTACGACCGCGCCTCGCCGACGCTGCGCATCATGGCCGAGCGTGTCGCCGCGCTCCAACGCCTCCAGGGCAAGCCAAAGGGTCCGCAGCTCCTCCTCACCACCGCCAACGCCGCGACGCAGCGCGTCCTCACCCCGTTCCGCATCCGCCAGCTCGTCGCGAGGCTCGCCCCCGGCGAACGGATCGGTCGCGACAAGCTGGCCATGCTGCTCCAGGCGAACGGCTATGTCCGCACCGACACCGTCCACGACCAGGGCGAATATGCGGTTCGCGGCGGGATCGTCGATCTTTACCCGTCGGGCGAGGACCACGCGCTGCGCCTCGATTTCTTCGGCGACGAGATCGAGAGCGTCCGCACGTTCGACGCGGCGGACCAGCGCACCACCGGCCGGATCGACGGCTTCGTCCTGCTCCCCGCGTCCGAAGCGCTGCTTGACGAGGACTCCATCAAGCGCTTCCGCACCCGCTACCGCGACGCGTTCGGCGCGACCGCGACCGGCGATCCGATGTATCAGGCGATCTCCGAAGGCCGGCGGATCGCGGGCATGGAGCATTGGCTGCCGCTGTTCGAGGAGAAGATGGCGACACTGTTCGACCATCTCGGCGCCAACGACGTAGTCGTGCGCGACAACGGCGTCGCCGCGGCGGTGGAGAGCCGCCTCGAATCGATCGCCGACTATTACGAGAACCGCAAGCGCGCCGAAGCCGCCCAGCCCGGCAGCTACCGCCCGATGCCCGCCAAGGCGCTCTATCTCGACGCGCAGGAATGGTCCGGCGGGGTCGAGGCGTTCGCCGCGCACATCACATCGCCATTCCACGAACCGCCGAGCGACACCGTCCTCGACTTCGACGTCGACGGCCCGCGCGATTTCGGCCCCGAGCGCGGCGCGCAGGCGAACATCTACGAAGCCGTCGCCGATCACGTCGAGAAGCTCCGGAAGCAAGGTCGCAGGCCGATTCTCGCCAGCTACTCGATCGGCGCACGCGAACGCCTGGGGAGCCTGCTTGCCGACCACGGCATGAAGGGCGGCAAGCACGCCGAGACTTGGCAGGAGGCGCTCGGCATCGCCGACACCGCGCGCAGCTTCGGCGTCGCGCTGATCGTCCTGCCGCTCGATCACGGCTTCACCGCGCCGGGGACCGCGGTGCTCACCGAGCAGGACATGCTCGGCGACCGCCTCGTCCACCGCAAGAAGCGCAAGAAATCTGCCGACGCGTTCCTCGCCGAACTGGCAACGCTGACGCCGGGCGACCTCGTCGTCCATACCGAGCACGGCATCGGGCGTTATGAGGGCCTGACGTCGATCCCGGTCGGCCAGAGCCCGCATGATTGCGTCGCGCTGAGCTATGCCGGCGGCGATAAGCTGTACGTGCCGGTCGAGAACATCGACGTCCTATCGCGCTACGGCTCGTCCGAGGAAGGCGCGACGCTCGACCGTCTCGGCGGCGAAGGCTGGCAGCGTCGCAAGTCGAAGATGAAGGAGCGGATCCGCGAGATCGCCGGCGAACTCATCGCGACCGCCGCCGAACGCGCGCTGCATCCGGGCGACGTGCTCGAACCCGATGCAAGCGGCTACCCCAGCTTCGTCGACCGCTTCCCGTACGAGGAGACCGAGGACCAGGATCGCGCGATCGAGGACGTGCTCGGCGATCTCGCCGCGGGCAAGCCGATGGACCGCTTGGTCGTCGGCGACGTCGGGTTCGGCAAGACCGAGGTCGCGCTGCGTGCGGCGTTCGTCGCGGCGATGGGCGGCAAGCAGGTTGCTATCGTCTGCCCGACGACATTGCTCGCGCGCCAGCATTACAACAACTTCGTCGCCCGCTTCGAAGGCTTCCCAATGAACATGGGTCGCCTCTCGCGGCTCGTCACCGCGAGCGAGGCGAAGGCGACCAAGGAGGGGCTGGCGAACGGCACGATCGACGTCGTCATCGGCACCCACGCGCTGCTGGCGAAGAATATCGACTTCAAGCGATTGGGGCTGGTCGTGGTCGACGAGGAACAGCGGTTCGGCGTGACGCACAAGGAGCGGCTGAAGGCGCTGCGGGCGGACGTCCACATGCTGACGCTGACCGCGACGCCGATCCCGCGCACGCTGCAGATGGCGATGTCGGGGATCCGCGAGCTGTCGGTGATCCAGACCCCGCCGGTCGATCGCCTCGCCGTGCGGACGTACATCATGCCGTTCGATCCGGTCGTGCTGCGCGAGGCGCTGCTGCGCGAGCATTACCGTGGCGGGCAGAGCTTCGTCGTCACGCCACGCGTCGCGGACCTGCCCGAGATCGAGGATTTCCTGCGCGAACAGGTGCCCGAGATCCGCTTCGTCGTCGCGCACGGGCAGATGTCGCCGACCGAGGTCGAGGAGCGCATGTCGGCGTTCTACGACAAGAAGTTCGAGGTGCTCGTCTCGACGACGATCATCGAGAGCGGGATCGACATCGCCTCCGCCAACACGATGATCGTCCACCGCGCCGACCGCTTCGGCCTCGCCCAGCTGTACCAGTTGCGCGGGCGCGTCGGACGATCGAAGACGCGCGCCTACGCGTATCTCGTGACGCCGCCCGAGCGACAGATGACAGTTACCGCCGAGAAGCGCCTGAAGGTGTTGTCCGATCTCGATTCGCTCGGGGCTGGCTTCCAGCTGGCGAGCCACGATCTCGACATCCGCGGCGCTGGCAACATGCTCGGCGACGAGCAGACCGGGCATATCAAGGAGGTCGGGTTCGAACTCTACCAGGCGATGCTGGAGGAGGCGATCATGGACGCCAAGGCCGGCGGCATGACCTCGTCGCGGCCACGCGATTTCTCGCCGCAAATCACGGTCGACGCTCCGATCCTCATTCCGGAGGATTACGTACCCGATCTCGACCTGCGGATGGGGCTGTATCGTCGCCTCAACGATCTCGACGAGGGCCAGGAGATCGAGGCGTTCGCCGCCGAGATGATCGATCGCTTCGGCCCGCTGCCGGATGCGACCGAGAATCTGATCAAGGTCATCGAAATCAAGCTGAACGCGAAACGCGCGTGCGTCTCGAAGATCGACGTCGGGCCGAAGGGCGTGCTGGTCTCGTTCCACGACGACAAGCCGCCGAACATCGACAAGCTGCTGGCGTATGTCGAGCGGCTTAATGGCGTTGCGCGGTTGCGGCCGGACAGCAAGCTGGTGCTGCAACGCGCGTGGGGCGATCCGAAGGCGCGGCTGCACGGGGCGTTGCAGTTGTCGAAGGGGCTGGCGAAGGCCGCTTCTTAAGCCCTCTCCCCTCCGGGGAGAGGGTTGGGTGGGGGGCGCCGCGAACGCTGCGCTCTACAACTGCCCCTCACCCCGGCCCTCTCCCCGAAGGGGAGAGGGAGCAACATACGAAAAAGGCCGGACTACCACTGGGGTAGCCCGGCCTTATTAGCATCTCGAAGGTAACGCTTACTTCGGCAACACTACACTCGGTCCGATGCTGTCCACAACCTTCCGCGCATCGAACGCGCGGATGTTGTCGCGCGGGATCGGGCCCTTGCGCATCACGATCTCCGCAGTCGCTTCATACCGGTCGATCGTGCGGATATCGAGGTCGTTGCCCCATGGGCCACCACCGAAACCGCCATAGCCGCCGCCGAAACCACCACCGAAGCCGCCATAGGGGCTCCAGTTGCGCCAGCCGAAGCCGCGACCGTAATAGCGCCACGACGGACCCCAATAGCCGCCGAAGCCGCCATAGCCGAACCCGCCACCGATCCCCGGCGTCGAATAGGTCCGCGACTGAAGGTTGGTGTCGCGGTCGGCCATCAGGTAATAGTCATAGCCGTTCTGCAACGTCAGTTCGGCCGCGCGGAAGAACAGGTAACGCTCGACGGTATCACGCGACGTCACGCTGTTACCGGCGAAGCTGACGAGGAAGCGGCCCGGCTCTACCTGCCGGTCGCTATAGCCGGTGCGGCTGAACCCCTGGCCCGTCGCCGGCCGATAGGTGGTCTCGGTCGCGCAACCGGCCAGCAATAGAGCGCCCGTTGCGAGCGCTGCCAATGCGACCTTGCGACCAGGTTTCATGAACATGGTATGTCTCCGTTCGCGGCGAGTGCGGCGAAACGCCTCTTATTAGCCGTCAGTGGTGGAACGGTTGATGAACGGGTTCGCTCCAATGCGCCACCTTACTGACTCATTTTTCACGTTTCGTCTAAACGCCGATCAAGTGCAGCGCCAAAGTACGACGATGCGGGCGGCGGCGATGCTCGAAGAGATAGATGCCCTGCCATGTGCCGAGCGCGAGTCGGCCGTCGATCAGCGGGATCGACAGCTGGACCTGGGTGAGCGCGGTGCGGAGGTGCGCGGGCATGTCGTCCGGGCCTTCGTCGTCGTGGAGATACTCGCGCGATTCGGGCGCGATACGGGCGAAATAGGCTTCGAGGTCGGTTCGCACCTCGGGGGCCGCGTTTTCCTGGATCAGGAGGGACGCGGACGTATGCCGGCAGAATACCGTCAGCAGGCCTTCGGTGAGGCGTTGGTCGCGGGTCCAGCGGGCGATCTTGTCGGTGACGTCGACGAGGCCTTGGCGGGTGGTGTCGATGGTTAGGATCGTGGTGGCTTGGCGCATGGGTTCCTAACGATCGGTCAGGAGGGTTGCTCCGTGTCCCTTTCCTCGGGGGTTACCGTTCCCCCGCGAAGGCGAGGGCCCAAAAGTCCCATAGGCCATCGCCGGTAGCCTGGGCTCCCGCCTTCGCGGGAGAACAAAAGGCCGCATCATACTGCACCACCCCGGCGGAGGCCGGGGTCCAATTGGGGGACGTCGCTAACGACGGACGCGCTCCGTTACTTCGACCTCACCAATTGGGCCCCGGCCTCCGCCGGGGTGGTAACGCCTGGAAAGCTCAGCCCCTCAAACAGCCCCGTGGCACTGCTTGTACTTACGCCCCGACCCACAAGGGCAAGGCGCATTGCGGCTGACCACACCTTCCCAGTTCGCAGGATCCTCGCCGATATCGGCCTCCTGCGGCTGAGGAATCTGCAACGGCGGCATCGTCGAAGTGATGTGACCACGCGTCCCCGCATCGAAGTCGTTCGAATCATCCTCCCCCGTGAACGGGTCGAAATGCGTCGTGATGAAGTCCGGCAGTTCGGGCAGCCCGACCGGCGCCTGCATCTGGAACTGCGCGTGCGCGATCGTCTTGGTCACGTCCTCGCGGATCGTTTCGAGCATCCGCTGGAACAGCGAGAACGCCTCCTGCTTATACTCGTTGATCGGCGTCTTCTGCGCATACGCACGCAGATGCACCACCTGACGCAGCGCATCGAGCGTCGCCAGATGCTCCTTCCAGTGATGGTCGAGATTCTGCAACAGGATCGACTTCTCGACCGACGTCCACGTCTCCGCATCGAGATCCGCCGACTTCTGTGCGATCGCCTCGTCCGCCATCGCGCGGACGCGCTCCTCGATCACCTCGGGATCGACCGACTCCTCCAGCAGCCACGCGTCGATCGGCGGCTCGAGGTTCATCACCTCGGCAAGCCGCGTCTTCATCCCCGCGACGTCCCACTGCTCGGGATACGAGTTGGGCGGGCACGCATCGCCGACGATCACGTTGACCGTCTCCGCACGCATGTCGGTCACCACGTCGCCGACCGTATCGGCATCCATGATGTCCGCGCGCTGTTCGTAGATGACCTTGCGTTGCTCGTTCATCACGTCGTCATATTCGACGACCTGCTTGCGGATGTCGTAGTTGCGCGCCTCGACCTTCTTCTGCGCGGTCTCGATCGCCTTGCTCAACCACTTGCTGCCGATCGCCTCGCCGTCCTCGATATTGTTGCGCATCATCTTGGCGAACAGCGTGTCCGGCCCGAAGATACGCAGCAGATCGTCGTCGAGGCTGAGATAGAAGCGCGACAGGCCCGGATCGCCCTGGCGACCCGAACGCCCGCGCAACTGGTTGTCGATACGCCGGCTCTCGTGCCGCTCGGTGCCGAGCACGAACAGCCCGCCCGCGGCGAGCACCGCCTGCTTCTCGGCCTCGATCTCGATCGTGATCCGCGCCGCCGCCTCGTCATATTCGGGCGTGCCTTCGACCAGCTCCGGATGCTCGTCGAGCATGCGGAATTCGAGGTTGCCGCCGAGTTTGATGTCGGTGCCGCGGCCCGCCATGTTGGTCGCGATCGTCACCGCGGACTTGCGCCCGGCCTGCGCGACGATGTGCGCCTCCATCTCGTGGAAGCGCGCGTTGAGGACCTTGTGATCGACGTTCTCGCCGACCAGGAACTCGCTCAGCATCTCGGACTTCTCGATCGACACCGTGCCGACCAGCACCGGCTGGCCAAGGTCGGCGTGATGCTTGATCTTCTTGGCTATCGCCGCGAACTTGTCCTTGGTGTCCTTGTAGAACTCGTCTTCCTCGTCGACGCGCTTGACCTCGACGTTGGTCGGGATGCTGACGACGTTGATCTTGTAGATGTCGTAGAACTCGGCCGCCTCGGTCGCCGCAGTGCCGGTCATGCCGCCGATCTTGGGGTACATGCGGAAGTAATTCTGGAAGGTGATCGAGGCCATCGTCTGGTTCTCGGGCTCGATCTGGACGCCCTCCTTCGCCTCGACCGCCTGATGCAGGCCGTCCGACCAGCGCCGGCCATCCATCATGCGGCCGGTGAACTCGTCGATGATGATGACCTTGCCGTCCTTGACGATGTAGTCGATGTCCGACTTGAACATCACGATCGCGCGCAACGCCTGGTTGAGGTGGTGCACGACCTGCGTGTTCTCGAAGTCATACAGGTTCTGCCCCTCGAGCAGCCCGGCCGCCTCGAGCATCCGCTCGACCTTCTCGGTACCGTCCTCGGTGAGGATGATCGTCTTCTGCTTCTCGTCCTTGTCGTAGTCGGCGGGATCGAGCTGCTTCACGACCGCGTCGACCTGCATGTACAGCTCGGACTTGTCGTCGGTCGGGCCGGAGATGATCAGCGGCGTGCGCGCCTCGTCGATCAGCACCGAATCGACCTCGTCGACCACCGCGAAGTTGAACGCGCGCTGCGTCATCGCGCTACGCTCGTACTTCATGTTGTCGCGGAGATAGTCGAAGCCGAACTCGTTGTTGGTGCCGTAGGTGATGTCGGCGGCGTAGGCGGCGCGGCGTTCCTCGTCCGACAGGTTCGGGATGATGACGCCGATCGTCATGCCGAGGAAGGTGTAGACCTGCCCCATCCACTCCGCGTCGCGCGCCGCGAGGTAATCGTTGACGGTGACGACGTGGACGCCGTCGCCGGGGAGCGCGTTGAGATAGGTCGCGAGCGTGGCGACAAGCGTCTTGCCCTCGCCGGTCCGCATCTCGGCGATCTCGCCGCGGTGGAGGACGATGCCGCCGACCATCTGCACGTCGTAATGGCGCTGGCCGAGTACGCGGTGCGCGGCTTCACGGACGGTCGCGAACGCCTCGGGGAGCAGGTCGTCGAGCTTCTCACCGTCGGCGAGCCGCGCGCGGAACTTGACGGTCTGCGAGGAGAGTTCCTCGTCCGACATCGCCTGGAGCGACGGCTCGAACGAGGCGATCTTGGCGAGGATCGGGTTGAGCGACTTGACGTAGCGGTCGTTGGACGAACCGAACAAGGATTTGGCGAGGCCACCGAACATGGGCTGATTTCCTGAATTTGAGACGCGGCGGCACGCGGTGGGCGCACGCGGAAGCGGATCGCTCGGATCCAAAGGTTACGATAAGGTCACACCAAGACGCTATTCGCGGCGGCGCTCTGCCCATAGCGGAAGCGAGACAATGGCGATGGTGCGCAGCGTGGTAGCGACCGCAACCCGGAGCAGCGTGGGAAGGCCTGATACTGGCCTTATCAAGACCTTGGCCGGCGTTGCTGCTATCGACTGCGAGCAGACGTTGCCTTGCACCACTGCCTGGGCGGACTGCCCACGCATACCCGGCACCGCACCGGTCAGCGCGGAGAGCAGGGCAGAGAGGAGTAGCAGCAGGTTCATGCGGGACCGGACATAGGGAGTGTCATACCGCTCGTCCAATCGAAACCTCACCGGCAGGTTGCGGAACCCACAGACCTATACGTCATCTGCGTTAAGGAGACGTCGCCACCCGGCCCGATCGATCAAAACACCCTCCATCTCGACCGCGGTGCCATCCAAGGTCCGGTAACGCATGTCGCCGGAGCATGGCGACCGTGATTTCAAGAACACCTCGCCGGATGTCTGCTCGTGGCAATCAACAGCGTGCCCCGTTGCATCGACGTAAAAACGCACCGTACGCCGCCCGATCTCGGTAAGTCCTTCCGCCGCGCGGCCTTCGACCGGCTTGCCATTAAATTCAGTAGTCGTTTCATTGATCAACACTACCCCGTTCGGCGCATCCCCACGGTGGGCAATGCCGCTGCGCATGGCGGTTTCACGCATCGACCGACAGACCTGCGTAGGGGGAGGATTTTCTCGAGACTGCATCACCAGGCCACAGCGCGCCAAACCACCATCAGCGTCGAGCACCGTCGTGAACATCACTCGCATCGAGATCGTCGGCGTCCCCTCGGTCGCGGCTTGCGGTACGGTCCACACAACCTTGCCGTCATACTCGCCCGCCCGCGGACGCCCTGCCTGGTCGTTTGCCGGGGTGAACCGGGCCCTATGCGTGAGCGAAGTGCAAGTCTGCTGGTCCAAGGCCGGCACACCCGACGACGACATCACGATGCACGACAAGACGCTGCCATCCTCGCGGACGGATATCCGATATCCCGCCGTGCCGTGCTCACCCGCCTTGATCGTCGATGTCGGATAGTCTTCGTAGGATATCCAGGACGCCGGATCGATCGGCACCGGTGCAGTAGCCTGCCCTCCGCCAAAGGACGCGCTAGAAACCAGCACCGAAACGCATGCCGCCAAAAACCCGACTTGCATTACCAACTCCCCCATGACGGCCGCCCGGTTTCATCCTATGTCGCGGCCATGTCGACGTCCACATCCCCCCTCGCCCTGCCCTTCCCCGCCGCGCCTGCGATCGACGGAGTCACGCTGCATGTCGCACGCGCGCAATACAAGGCGTGGGATCGGTGCGACCTCACGTTCGTGACGCTGGAGCCGGGGACGGTGGTTGCGGGTGTGCTCACGACGAGCAAATGCCCTTCGCCTGAGGTGGAGTGGTGCCGCGCTGCACTGACGCTCGGTCAGGCGCGGGCGCTGGTCGTGAATGCGGGCAATTCGAACGCGTTCACCGGATCGCGTGGTCGAGCCGCAGTCGAGGCGATCGCGGCACGGACGGCGGCGCATCTCGGGTGCC
Source organism: Sphingomonas sp. 320_CC (assembly GCF_059691795.1). NCBI lineage: Bacteria > Pseudomonadati > Pseudomonadota > Alphaproteobacteria > Sphingomonadales > Sphingomonadaceae > Sphingomonas > Sphingomonas sp. 320_CC. The sequence continues at coordinate 475,111 of NZ_JCAWAE010000004.1, forward strand.
AGCCTTCGGACGTGTTCGTGTCCTCAACGGGCGTGATCGGCGTGCCGTTGCCGATCGACAAAGCCGAGGCCGGGCTCGACGCTGCGTTCGCCGCCGCGCCGTGCGGGTGGGAGGATGCCGCCGCGACGATCATGACGACCGACACCTTCACCAAGGGCGCGGTAACGACGGCGGTCATCGGCGACCGCACCGTCTCGCTGGTGGGGATCATCAAGGGTTCTGGGATGATCGCGCCGGACATGGCGACGATGCTCGGCTTCATCTTCACCGACGCCGCGATCGAGCCGGAATTCCTGCAGGCCGCGCTGTCGAAGGCGAACGCGCCGAGCTTCTCGTGCATCACCGTCGACAGCGATACATCGACCAGCGACACGGTGCTGGCGTTCGCGACGGGCAAGGCTGGTAACGTTGGGCTCGCGGATGATGACAGCGTGGGGGCGGACGCCTTCCGCGCGGCGCTGGCGGACCTGTGCCATCAACTGGCTATGCTCGTGGTTCGCGATGGCGAGGGCGCACAGAAGCTGATTGAGATCCAGGTGACCGGCGCCGACAGCGACCGCAGCGCACACCGCATTGCGATGAGCATCGCCAACTCGCCGCTGGTGAAGACCGCCATTGCTGGAGAGGACGCGAACTGGGGGCGCGTGGTCATGGCGGTCGGCAAGGCCGGCGAGCCAGCCGATCGCGACACGCTGTCGATCCGCTTCGGAAATACCCAGGTTGCCGAGGGGGGCTTGGCGCTAAGCGGCTACGACGAAGCACCGGTAGCTGCGCACCTGAAAGGCCACGAGGTCGAAATAGGGGTCGATCTTGCGCTCGGCGAAGGCAAAGCCACGGTGTGGACCTGCGACCTCACGCACGGCTACATCTCGATCAACGCCGATTATCGGTCGTGATCGCGACAACAGGCTAAAGTGCGTCGATCGCGAGAATCCTCTCGACCACTACCATGCCTGGAAAGGCGCCTTCGTGCCCAAAGCATGACGACTGTCCGAAGGAGTCGCGGTCAGTGCAATTCATGTTCAGCGTCTCGGCCCCCACAAACCGGACCCGATAGGCATGCGGCGTCATAACCTCGGCAATGCGCCCCGGCGGATTGGCGCGGACGAGCGCTTCCCTCCGGTTTATCTCCAGCCAAACACTCGAATGCGAAGCGCGATTGACTGCCAACGTCGTCGCACGGTCAAAAAATTCCTGCCCTTCGAACGTGTCGTACCAAACGCCTTCGTATGTCCGAGTCGACTTCATCGGACTACAAGCTCGGGTCATGGCAGCTTGGTCTTGGCGTTGACGCGCTATCTCGAACGCGTCTGACTTATATAGGTCAGACGATGACGGCGCTGCCACCAGAAGCAACAGCGCCGTCAGTAGCATCAGGCCAGTTCGCCTTCGAGCCAAGCCTTCAGCCGGCCCTTGGGCTCGGCGCCGACCTTGGTTGCAGCCGGTGCGCCGCCCTTGAACAGGATCATCGTCGGGATGCCGCGGACGCCGTACTTGCCCGGCGCGTCGGGGTTTTCATCGATGTTGAGCTTGGCGATCGTGACCTTCTCGCCGAGCTCTTCCGAGATTTCCTCGAGCGACGGCCCGATCATCTTGCACGGGCCGCACCATTCCGCCCAGAAATCGACGAGCACGGGGCCGTCGGCGTTCAGTACGTCCGCATCGAAGCTGGCATCGGTAATCTGCTTGGTCGCCATCGTGAATTCTCCTTGGTTGAGTCGTATCTAAGGTCGCTCGCGTGTGCGCTCAACCACCGGGGCGCTAGCTTTGCTCCGTGGGGCGATAGTGCGGCTTGTTCGAGGCCAGCGTCTCGTCGTTCAGCACGATCAACCGCGGGCCGGCCGTGTACAGCAAGGCCGCCTCGACCGACCGCCCCGGAAAGATCACGCTCAAGGCTTCGGCATAGGCCGCCATCTGCTTCAGATGATATTCCGGGACGTCGTCGAGGCCACGGGGAGCGCGGCGGCCAGTCTTGAAGTCGACGACTCGGATGCGGTCGGGCTCGATCAGCAGGCGATCGACCGTGCCCGACACGACCATGCCGTTCGCGAGGGTGGCGGCGATCGGCGCCTCGGCCAGCGTCTCCGCGGTGAACAGTTCGGCAAAGCGCGGATCGTCGAGCACTGCGACCACGCTCTGCACGATTTCGGACCGTGCCGCGGCATCGTCGACGCCGCCTGCTTTCGCGAGCCAGCGATCGGCTGCCATCGCACGATCGGAGGAAGCAACGGCCGGCAGACGCTCGAACAGCGCATGGATCAGCCGCCCCCGCTCCGCCGCGACGCGCATAGCTGGCGTCGGCGGTGGATCGGACACCGCGTCGTCACCCAGCGCCGATGGCGACAGCGGACGAGGCGGACGCGCTTCTTGCGGTGCCGATTCATGCGCCCAGGCCGGCAGCTGCGTATTAGCCGCGATCTCGACCGAAGCCGAAGCCTTGGCGATCACCCCAGGCTGAGGCTCGACCCCGGCGAACGTCCGCGCGCCCTCACCCATCGGCACTTCGAGCGCCGTCAGTGCCCGATCGGATGCCGCATACCAGCTGTTCTCCGGCGGCACGCCCTTCGCGCGAGGCCCCAGCGCACCGGCGATCACCAGCCGCTCTTCGGCGCGCGTCGCGGCGACGTAGAACAGCCGCCAATGCTCCTCCAGTTCGCGCTGCTCGGCCGCCGATACGACCGCATCGAGCGGTCCGCCGCGCTCGCTCGACCGCGGCCGGAACACTGGGATCGGCGCGGCTCCTGGCTCGGGCGCCCATTTCAGGATCGAGCGCGGCGCCGCCGACGGGTCCGCCGTCGCATCCGCCAGAATCACCAGCGGCGCCTGCAAGCCCTTGGCGCCGTGTGCGGTCATCACCCGAACGGCATCGAGCGGCGCCGACGGATCGCGGACGATCTCGACATCGCCGCGGTCGAACCAGTCGAGGAAGCGCTGCAACGACGGCGTCGTCGTGCTCTCGAACGTCAGCGCGGCGTTGAGCAGTTCCTCGATCGGATCGCGCGCCTCGGTCCCCAACCGCCGGATCAGTTTGCGGCGTCCGTCGAGCGGCCCCGACAGTAGCTCCTCCAGAAACTGATACGGCGTGGCGATATCGGCTCGAGCGAGCATCGCCAGCAAGGGGGCGAGCCGCGTCGCGGGTTGCGTGCGTTGCAAGTGGCGCCAGAGCGGCCCGGCCTCGCGCGGGGCCGCCGCCATCAATTCGTCCTGCGTCCAGCCGATCAGCGGCGACACGAGCAGCGCCGCGACGGACAGGTCGTCCTCGGGCTGCAACACGAAGCGGATCGTCGCGAGCAGATCCTGCACCGCGAGCGGCGCGTTCAGTCGCAAGCGATCGACGCCCGCCACCGGCACGCCCTCGGCATAGAGCCGCGCGACGATCAGCGAGGCGAGATCGCCGCGACGCTTGACGAGGATCATAACATCCTCGGGCCGCAACCGCCGCCCCTTGCTCTCCAGCATGAGGCCGGTGTCGGGGGCGAGCCAGCCCTTCACCGCACGCGCGATATCGCTGGCGAGTTTGCGCACCGCGTCATCGACCCAGCCTTCTTCGTCGTCCTCACTGCCGCCCGCCGATACCGTCGGCCACAAGGTCACAGTGCCAGGCCCAGCTACCTCGCTGGCGTGCGGTTCCGTAGTCTCGATACCAAGCCCCGGTTCGCCGATTGCTTCAATAGCTGCGTCAACAAACTCTAGAACGGGCAGCGTCGACCTAAACGAATGCGTCAGCGACAGCGCCGATAAAGGCAAACCACGCTCGTTCTCCGGCCAGTCGTCGTCACCAAACGCCTCTTCGGCGCGCCGGGAGAAAGATATCTGCGCGGCTTCGAACTGTCGCGGATCGGTGCCCTGGAACCCGAAAATCGCCTGCTTGTAATCGCCGACCGTGAACAGCGTGCGCGTCGATGGCGCATAGATGCCGCGGCCGACGAAGAACTCGTCGGCCAGCGCGCGGACGATCCGCCACTGGTGGCCGTTGGTATCCTGCGCCTCGTCGATGAGCAAATGCTCGGTCGCCTGGTCGAGCTTGTAGCGGACCCATTCGCCGATCCCCGGCTGGTCGAGCAACGCCACCGTCGTCGCGATCAGGTCGTCGAAATCTACTGCGCCTACACGCCGCTTGGCCAACGCATACCCCCGCGCATAATCGCGCCCGACCTCCAGCCCGTCGGCGAGCAGGTCGCAATAGGTCGCGCGCTGGACCATCGACAACACGTCCGTGCACGCTTCGCCCAAGTCGCGCGCGAGGACTTCGTAATCGGGCTCGGCATCGATCAGTTTCTTCGAGGCTTTGCGCTGCGTGCCCGTGCCGGTCAGCACGACGCTGGCAAGTTCGTCCAACGTCGCCGCGCGATCCTCGGAGTCGAGCCAGCGCTGCACGGTCGCTGCCGCGGCCTGTCCGGTAGCGGTCCCCCAGGCGCGATTGGCCGCTGCAATGCGCGCGATCGCGTCGAGGTCGAGCGCGTCGCACCACTCCGCGATCGCTTCGTCGATGTCGCCGGACGGAAGCCCGAGTTCGCGACGGAGCCATGGCTGGATCCCGACTGGGAGGGCCTCCAACGCCGGCAGCGCGCGCGCGCAGGCGAGCAGGAAGGCCTCCGCCCCGCCCTCGCCCATCCTTAGCGACAAGCGACCGACGATCTCGACCGGGCGCTCGCGGCCTTCGCGCTCGGCGTCCGACAGCATCGACGCCAACGCTTCGCGTGCCAGGCCGGCTTCCTCGCGCGCTTCCAACGGGCGGAAGCCTGGCGTCAGCCCAGCCTCGACGGGGAACGCGGCTAGCAACCCCTGGCAAAAGCCGTGGATCGTCTGGATGCGCAGGCCCCCGCCCGGCGCGTCGAGCACCTTGGCGAACAGGGTGCGCGCGCGGTCCTGCAAGGCCTGTACCGGGCTCTCGCCGAGCGCGATCAGGTCCGCGGCGAGTGCCGGGGCGGGCATCCGCACCCATGCGGCGAGCCGCCCGTTGATGCGCTGCGCCATCTCGGCCGCGCCCGCCTTGGTGAAGGTCAGGCACAGGATCGCGCCGGGATCGACGCCGCGCAAGAGGAGCCGGAACACGCGGGCCGCCAGCACTTGCGTCTTGCCCGTGCCGGCCGACGCGGACAGCCAGACGTGCGAGGCGGGGTTGCTCGCATCGGCCTGCGCGCCCTTCAGCCGGGGCAGCGTGGCGCGCGCGTCACCGCTCACGACCGTACCATTCGTCGCGTCGCATCAACTGGTCATACTCGGCATAGGGGGCGTATTCGGGGACGAGTTTGGCGGTGAACGCGGCGCTGCCGGTGAGCCATTCGCCGACGACTTCGGTGAAGTTGTGCGCAGCGATCGACGTGAATTCGGCGGTCGGGATCTTGTCGCGCTTACCCTCGGGATCGACCGGGCTCTCGATATAGCCGAACGCGTCGCGCTTCTTGCCGAGCGACCAATATTCGAACGCGCCCGCGATGCCGGAGACGTCTGGGAACCCGCCGCGTTCGGCGATCAGGCCGAGCAGCCCGAGCTGGAGGCTGTACCCGGCGCGCACCGCGGTTGGGGACGGTGGCTTCCCGGTCTTGTAGTCGATCACGGCCAAGCGCCCGTCGGGCAGCTTGTCGATGCGGTCGTAGCGACCCGATAGCGTCACCCCCGCGATCTCGATCTTGCCCTTGCCCTCGGCGCTGGCGACGCTCCGGCCGTCCTCACCTTGTGCGACGATAGCGCCGGCGATCCAGTCGATCGCCTCCAGCAAGCGCGGTTGCCAGAGCGCGCGCATCATCGGATGCGTCCGCTCGTCGTCGAGCATCGCCTTCGCACGCTGGCGCAGCGTGTCGACGGTGCAGTTGTCCTGCTTCCACCACTGCTCGAGGATGTCGTGCACCGCAGTCCCGCGCCACGCCGCGCTCGGATCGGCATCCACCGGATCGAGCGGCATGAGCCCGAGCACGCGGCGTGCGTAGAAGGCGTAGGGGTCGGCCTTCAGGCGATCCACCTCGGTGACGGAGATCGCCTTCGGACGCAGCAGCGCAGGCGGCGACGGCGCGGGACGGTCGGCGGGCAGATGCTTGCCCGGATCGTCGAGCGCGCGGGTCCAGCGTTCCAGTGCCGACGCGCGTTCGAACCGGTCGCCTGCAAGCGCCTGCAACCGTAGCCAGAGACGCGAGGCCAGAGCCGGCGACTTCGCATCTCGCCGCGCTCGGGTTACGACCGCCCGCGGGGCGCCCAAAGCCTGCGCGAAATCATGCGCCGCGGTGCCGACACGCCGCTCCAACCCCGGCAGCCCAAGCTCCATGCGGATACGCGGCGCCAGCCAGGGGTCAGGCGCAGGCCGCCCCGGCCACACGCCTTCGTTCAGCCCGCCGAGCACCATGACGTCGGCGGTCTGCAACCGCGCTTCGATCAGGCCGTAGATCGCTAGCCGTGGGTGACCACCCGGCGCCGGACGCACCGCGACTTCGTCGAGCAACGTGCGCAACAGTTGCGGCAGTTCGCGCGGATCGATCCGCGGCGGCCCGGCGGGGGCTTCCGCTTCCAGATCGGCGAGGAACTCCGCTGCGGCACGCCCCGCAAGACCCGACCATAGATTGTCGCCGCACAAGGTCTGCGCCGTCTCGCGCAGGCACGCGAGCACCGACGCCAGGGGCTGCGGTCCCTGATCGAACGCGTTCGCCAGCGGCGTCAGCAAAGGCTGGACGTCGGTCCACCATGTCGATGCCGTCCCCTTCCGCTCCTCAAGATGCCCGGCGATTCCGTCGAGCCCCGCCGCCGGCCTTGGTCCACGCAACCGCCGATCGAGCGCGCGTGCGCCGTCGAGCCATAGCAAGCGATCCTCGCCCGCCCGCACCAGCGGATGCTTCAGCAACGCCAGCAGCGCGAGCGGCGAGAAACGCTGCGCCGCCGCTTCGGCCAGCGCGAGCAGCAATGTCCCCGGCGGCAGGATCGACAAGGGCCGCCCCGCGCTGTCGTCGATGCCGATACCCCAGCGCCCGAGATGCGCCGCCACTCGTCGCGCCAGCGCGCGATCAGGCGTGACCAGCGCGGCGGTGCGCTCGGGCACTTCCAACGCCTCGCGCAAGACGAGCGCGATCGCTTGTGCTTCCTCTGCGGGCGTTGCGAGTTCGGCGGCGGTCACGCCTTTCAAGCGGCGATCCTCCGCCGCGATCTGCGTCCATTTGCCGGTGAAATCCGCGGGTGCCAGCGCGTTGGCGATGGCCCGGCCGCGCGCGGGGTCGGCGTCGTGCCCGCCGCCCTCGCGCCAAGTCTGCACCTCGCCGCGGGCGACGCCCATGCGCAGGAGCATCAGCTTCGCATCGAACTGCGGATGCGTTTCGATCGAACGACGCGTGAGCCCGGTGACCGGGTTCGGATCGTCCGGGCCAAGCGCGTCCCACTCCTCGTCGGGCAGCGCAAGGTCGAGGCCGGCGAATACCACCATGCCCTGCGGCATGTCGGCGATGCAGCGGAGCAGGCGCGCGACCGCGGGCGCGGAATCGGTCACGCCGGCCGCGCAGACTATCCCGGCGGGCGGCGCGTTCCGCCAGCGCTGGGCGAGCCGGTCGAGCAACGCCGAGCGCCGCGTCGCCGCATCGATCCGCTCAAGCCGCGCGAGTTCGCCCGGCCAGCGTTGCAGCACGATCTCGAATGTGGCCAGCGCGCGCCGCCAATGTTCGGTCAGTTCGGGGCCAAGCTCGATATCGCGCAGCTTGGTCGGCGGCACTTCCTCGACCAGCAACTGATCGAGCGTCCGTGCGAGTTCGCCCGCGAGGCGCACCGCTTCGGCTGCATCGACCGGATGGCCTTCGCGCGCGCGCTCTTCGGACACTAGCCGCGCGAGGATCATGCGCCGCTGATACGGCGGTACCGCGGGCAGCGGCGGATCGATATCGTCGGCCGGATCGAGTGCGGCGCCGACTGCCTCGCCCATCTCCGGATCGCCCAGTGCGACCAGACGTGGCAAGACGAGCCCGCCGCCGCTCGCGCGCACGAACGCCTCGGTTACGGCCTTCACCGCGCGGTTGTTCGGCAGCACGACGAGCGCGCGGGCGAGTGCGAGCGGATCGCGCCCCGCCCGCCGGGTCAGTCCGGCGACCAGCGCATCGGCGAACGCCCGGTGCGCGGGGATCGTGTAGAGCGTCGGGCGATCCGCCGTGGCAATATCAGCCATCCGCGAGGATCGCCTCGGTCCTCGGGATCGCGGCGGGCGTGCCGACGTCGAACCACAGGCCCTGATGGACCTGCCCAAAAGCGCGTCCGGCGGCGATCGCGCGGTTCCAGAAGATGTTGGTCGAGAACGGCCCCTCCGGCCAGTCGGCGATCAACCGCGGGTGGAGGATCTGGATGCCGGTATAGGCGAACGGGGCGACCCGGCCGGGCTTGCGGCGGCCGGCGATCCGCCCGTCGCTGCCGAGATAGAAATCGCCCATGCCGCCGTGATTGTTCGCGCGCGCGAGCGGCACCATCAGCAGCAGCGCGTCCATCTTCGCATCGTCCCAGCGCGATGCGAGCAACTTGATCGCGTCGACCGGCCCGTCGATCCAGAGATTGTCGCTGTTGACCACCAGCACCGGCGCGTCGCCGAGCAGGTGTCGCGCCTGGACGAGCCCCCCGCCCGTCTCCATCAGCATCTTCCGCTCGTCGGAGATCACCACGTCGATCCCCTCGAACCGGTCGGTGACGTGCGCCTCCAGCGTGTCCGCGAGGTAATGCACGTTGACGACCGCGCGCTTGATCCCGGCGGCCTGCAATCGCTCGAAGACGTGATCGATCAGTGGTTTCCCTGCGACCTGCACCAGCGGCTTGGGTCGCGTCGCGGTCAGCGGGCGCATCCGCTTGCCCAGTCCCGCCGCCATCACCATCGCCGTCTCGGGCACGATCCCGCGCGGGACAGGCCGGATCGTCTGCTGTCGGGTCACGCGCTCAAGGCCAGCGGATCGCCACGCAACTCTGACGGCACATTTGCGGCGAACCATGCCGCGACCGGCGCCATGACCGGCTGGGCCAGATCGCGGTCCAGATACGTCCAGACGCGCGGGCACATCGTCGCGTAATGCGGCTTGCCGTCGCGCTTCCATAGCCGCGTGAAGATGCCGAGGATCTTCGCATTCCGCTGCGCGCCGAGCACGTGATACGCGTTCATGAAGTCTTCTCCCGCATCCGCCGCCGCGCTATATCGCGCCAGCATCGCCGCCTCGACCGCCGGATCGACCGTCCGCCGCGCATCCTGCAACAGCGACACGAGGTCATAGGCCGGATGCCCCGCCAAGGCGTCCTGGAAATCGAGCAGGCCGAGCGATCGCTCCGGCCCGACCAGCATCAGGTTTTCGGCGTGATAATCGCGCAGTACCGTAACTGGAGTCTCGGCGATCGCATGATCGAACACCGACTCCCAAGCCGCGTCCCACCCAGCAAGATCTGCCTCGATTCCGACCGCCGGGCAGTACCATTCGACGAATAGCCCCGCCTCGCGCTTCAGCACGGCGCGATCATAGGGGGGGACGGGCCCAGCCGGCTCGGCGCGCAGCCGCACCAGCAAGTCGATCGCCGGCGCATACAGCGACAGTTCCTCTTCCGGTGAAGCGTCGACTGCCTCACGCAACCGATCGTCGCCGAAATCCTCGATCAGCACGAGCCCTTGGTCGAGATCGCACGCCAGGATTGCCGGCGCCGCGAAGTCGCGTTCGACAAGCCATTCGGCGACCGCGATGAACGGGCGGGGATCTTCGTGTGGCGGTGGCGCGTCCATGAGGATCGCTTGCCGCCCGCTCTCGACTGCGCGGAAATAGCGGCGGAACGACGCGTCGCCGGCGACCGGGAGGATCTGTGCCCCACCCCAGCCATGAGCGTCGAGAAAAGCGGCGGCGCCGGGCGGCGGGGTCATGTCGGCCATCGCGACCTCCAAGCTCCCGGGACTCCGACTGTCAAGCTGCGCGTGCCGTCCGGCTCGATCGTCAGGCTCAGGCGAAGCGCATCCGGCCAGTGATCCGGGCCTGCGCGTTCCGGCCACTCGACGAGCAGCAGCGAATCATAGCGGGCGTCGTCGAGTGCTAGTTCCTCGATCTCGGCTGGTCCGTCGATGCGGTAGAGGTCGACGTGAAGTACGGGAATGCGGACTTCGGGTGGCTCGTAGGGCTGGACGATCGCGAAGCTGGGCGATGGCGCTTCGCCGGCTAGGCCGAGTGCGGCGAGGAGTCCGCGGGCGACGCTGGTCTTGCCGGCGCCGAGCGTGCCTTCGAGGGTGATGACGTCGCCCGGGCGGACGCGGTCGGCCAATAGCGCCCCGAACGCTTCGGTCGCTTGGGGATCGGGTAGGAGGATTGCACGCATTAGCCCTCTCCCCCTCGGGGAGAGGGTTGGGTGAGGGGCTGTTCGAAGCGGTACATTGCTTGGCGGCCCCTCACCCCGGCCCTCTCCCCAGAGGGGAGAGGGAGCAGTAGATGCGCATTCATCGCCGCGGCAATTCTACGGTGATCAGCGTACCCGCACCGGGCTCCGACACCAGTTCGATCGTCCCGCCATGCGCTTCCACGAACTGTTTCGCCAACGGCAGTCCGAGACCCAAAGCGCGATCCCCCATAGGCTTCGATTCCGCGAACCGATCAAAAGCATGCGCCACCGCCTCCGCATCCATTCCGACACCATCATCCGAAACCACGATCCGCGCCGACGTCGCATTGCCATCGGTATGCAGCAGCACGCGCCCACCGTCGGGCGTCGCCGCGACCGCATGCCGCAGCAGATGCTCGACGACCTCCTTCAACCGCTTCGGATTGCCGTTCACGCGCCCAGTCGACCGCGCGACCTCGATCGCGAAATCGAGTTTGCGTCGCTTGGCCGAGGGCAGGATCGTTTCCGCCGCCGCGCGCACGGTGGCCGCGAGTTCCACGTCGCTGCGGTCGGTTTCCGCACGGTCGCTCTCCGCGCGCGTCAGGTCGAGCACGTCGTCGACCAGCAAGCCCAGCCGCTCGACTGATTCGAGGATCGCCCCGACATACCCTTCGGCTTGCGGCGTCAGCGCGCCCGCGTAGCCGCCGTGGAGCATCTCCGCGAACCCGCTGATCGACGTCAGTGGCGTGCGCAGCTCATAGCTCATGTTCGCGACGAACGCGGTCTTCACCTTGTCGGTCGCCTCGAGCGCATCCGCCCGGTCACGCAACGCCTGCTCCGCGCGGCGGCTGTCGGTGATGTCGAGCATCGTGAACAGCGCATTCCCATCCGGCAACGGCACACCCGCAAACTCGAAATGCCGCCCGTCCGCGAACGCCACGCGCCCGCCGCGCTGCTGGCGCCCGACCGTCGCCGACCGCACCAGATCCGGGATCAATGCCGCCCGGCCAGGTGTCGCGAGTTTCGCACCGGCGGCTTCGGCGAACGCATCGACGCGGGGATGCGAAGCAAGGAATTCTTCCTCCAGGCCCCACAGCGCGCGAAACCGGTTGTTCCACAACTGCAACCGACCATCCGCCGCGAACACGCCAAGCGCCTCGAACAGATTGTCGAACGTCGCGGTCCGCACCCGCAGCAACGTGTCGCGCGCGCTGGCGAGCTGGACCTGCTCGGTGCGATCCTCGAAGATGAGCAACAAGCCACCATCGGGAAGCGGCTGCGCGACCACGCGGAGATGCGTGCCACCGCGCAGGTGCCAATTCTCCTCCATCGCGCCGCCACCCTGGGCCGAGCCGGTCTGCATGAACCAGTCGCGCCGCTCCGCCTTCCAGCTTGGAAAGTCGCGGACTTCAGGTAGCCGGTTAGCCTCGCGCATCCGCTCCAGCACGCGGTCGAACTCGGGGCGGTCGGCGAGCCATTCGCTCCGCATCGCGAACATCCGCCGGAACGGCTGGTTGCAGAATACGAGCGAGCGATCCCCGCCGAACTGCGCGACGCCTGCCGACAGCCGGTCGAGCATCGCTCGCTGGGCTTCCGCAAAACGCTTGGCGCCCGACCGTGCCTGCTCCAGTTCCTCGATATCGATCGCGAACCCGGCCACGCCGCCGCTCGGCAACGGTACGTCGTAGATCTGCAGCGATCGCCGCGCGCCGTCGATCGTCGCGGGCAGGACCTGTTGATGCGGACGCCCCTGCTCCCGCGCGACCGCGGCGCCAGCGAGCGGCCCACCCCGCCCCGATCCCTCGACCAATTCTAGTCCACGCGCCACGACATCCGCGGCATCGCGCCCCTCGACCGCATCGACGTAAGCCGAGTTCACCATCGCCAGCCGCAAGTCGGTCGCACGGTACCACATCGGCATCGGCGCGGCCTCGATCAGCCCGGTCAGCGACTCATACGCCTCGCCGAGCCGTGCAGTCTCGGAACCAAGTCGCGCGATCTCCGCCTCGCTGTCGGTCGCATCGAACGCCCATAGCAAGACCGCCCCGGTCGCCCCCATCTCGCCCGGCGCGCGCCCGCCGCGAAAGGTGATCGCCCGCGTCGAGCCCTGCAATCGCACCGACCGCACGAACGCCCGCCCCGACCGCTGCGCCGCCGTGACGTCGGCAATCAATCGCGCGGCATCGTCCGCAGACAGCCCCGCCCCCCCGGCAGCAAGCTCCGCGATCGACCGCGGTGCCGCGTCGAGCCCCAGCCAGTCCGCCATCCGCTGCGTCATCTCGATCCGCCCGCCCGAGCGGATCACCGTCACGATCGCCGGCGACCCATCGAGGATCGTCTGCAACTGCGCGCTTGCCTCGACTGCTTCCATCGCCCCGGCACGGGCACGCAGACCGACGTAAACCAACGCCAACCCAGCAAGGATTAGCAGAAGGAGTATTGCTCCGATCGTCACGGCGACACCGGTCCCGATGATCATGTTTAGGGAGCGCATCGCGATATCATTCGACCATGTAGGCCAAACCGTCCCCCGGGGGAAAGCCACGAAACAAGGAAAAGGGCAGGCCCGACATACGGACCCGCCCTTCGCGGTCTTTCGACCTTCAGCGATGGAGGATGCGGTTTAGAGCTTCACACGCGCGCCAACGTACATGGAGCGGCCGACGTTATCGAAAATCGCACCGTCTGCAACACCCAGCTGGCCGTAGGGCGGCTTCTTATCGGTCAGGTTGTCGACGCCACCATAGAAGGTGAAGCGCTTGTCAACGTCAACCGATGCACGCAGCGCATGATAGACGACCGACGGGTAATAGACGCGATCAGCATAGTACGGATCGAGTGCGGCCACGCCATTGGTTTCGTGCTGCGCTTCCCAATCTGTAATCGACTGGCGACCGATGTAGCGGAGCTGGTAGCCGAACGTGACTGGACCATGCGTATAATCGGCCGAGACGTTGAAGTTGTAGACCGGGTCGCCCAGCTCGCCCTTGACGCGCTCCTTCTGGCCAGGGTTGTCGAGGTACGGATAATCCGTGCGGTCGCGAACCCAGGTACCGACGAACCGCAGTGCGATCTTGTCATCGGCGAAGATGCGGCGGTTGTACGACACATCCACGTCGATGCCCTTGGCCCGCAGCGCCGCGAAGTTGACCGTGCTCTGGAGCAGTGCAGTCTGGGCGAACTCACCACTCGACTGGCGCGGATTGATCAGGCCGCAGAACTGGTTGTCCAGCGACGCTGCGTCGTAGCAGGCGTCGAGGATGGTCTGCGCGCCGACTGCGGCGATGACGTTACTGATCTTGATGTCGTAATAATCAGCCGTGATCGCAAGGCCGGGAATGAACGACGGCTGGAGGATGACGCCGTACGTCCAGCTCCGCGACGTCTCCGCCTCGAGGTTGGGGTTGCCGCCCGACAGGAACTCGGTGCTGCCGCCGCGTGCCGCATTGTTGATGAAGTTGGCGGGAACGCCAGCTGCGGCGCAGTTGGCGGCGCGCGTCGAGCGACCAGTCTTGATGAAGTTGATGTCGCAGGGATCGTTCAGAATGTCGAAGTTCTGCGACGGCGACGAGTAGAGGTCGCTCAGCGTCGGCGCGCGGACGGCCTTGGCGTAGCTTACGCGGAACTTGATATCGCGAACCGGCGCATACAGCGCCCCTGCATTCCAGGTCCAGACGGTACCCGCCGAGCCCTTATAGTCCGCAACGCGAACGGCAGCATTCGCCGACAGTTCCTCGGCAAAACGCGTGCCCTTGAGCAGTGGCAGGTTGATCTCGCCATATGCTTCTTTCACCGCAAACGATGGCGGAGCAAAATCGGGAATGGCATTGAGGAAGGTCGCGCCCGACTTCACCTGGTCGTCATACGAATACGAAGCAGTCTCACGGCGATATTCGCCGCCGAGTGCGAACTGGACCGGACCGCCGGGGAGTTCGAACAGCTGCGAACTGTCGCCGACGATATTTGCCGTCACGTCGAACTCGGTCGCCTTGCCGGTACGCTGCGAAGTCGTGTTGATGTAATTGAGGGCCGCCTGGCTGGGGGCGCCATTACCGAGCACGTTCAACGGCACGCAGTTCGGATCGGTGACGCTGGTCTGGTTGATCCGGCAGACGATGGTACCCGCGCCGTTCCGAACCGTATCTACCGCATTGTAGAAGTTCTGGTTGATGCGGTTGTTGAAGAACGACGAGCGGGTCCGGAACTCGCCATAGTTGACCGAAAAATCATACTTCCAGTCAGTGTTGAACGTTCCTTCCGCGCCGCCGACGATCCGATAGGTATCGCGGCGGTCGAATTCGTCGCGTGTCCCGAAATCGTTGTTATTGCGGTTCAAGCGGAAGAACTGTGCGCCAGCTGGCAGCAACGAACGGATCGTCGCGGCATCGCCGGGCTGCAGATATGGGTTATCGAACGAGATCGGAATGCCGATCGTCTGCCGGCTAAACCCGCCAATGGCCGCGCGCGTGAAGGGATTCCCGTCTGCGTCCTCGTCCGCGACGGTGCCTTGCTCGCCGCCCTGGGCAAAGGTCGGCGTGCCTTGGTTGAAGCTCTCGACGCGAACGAACTTCGCTTCGATGAACGGCTTGAAGGCATCGGACACGTCGAAGTGGCCGAGCAGGTTGGCGACGTAGCGCTTCAACGCCGGCTGAAGCGTGCCGCGGTCGTTGAGGATGCCGCCGTCGCCGCCGTTGTTGTTGTTCGAGCCCGCCGGGCGGAAGTCGGTACCGTAGTTATATTCGTACAGCGATCCGCCGGAGTTGAAACCGAACACGCGGGGATAGCCGTTGGCGAGGCAGCCTGCCGCCACGGTGCCGTTGGCGCAGCTGCCGATCCCGGAGCCGTTATAGGCGATGAAATTGCCGCCATTGTCGTAACCGAAGCTATGAACATTGTTGAGGAAGGTGCGGTTCGGAACCGTGTTGTCGAGCGCCGGGCTGTCCACCAGCTGGAATTGTCGACGTCCGCTATACGCACCCGTCAGACCTGGCCGGTCGGCATAGGTGACGAGGTCGGACTGGTTATATTCAAGGTTCAGCGCGATGTTGCCGCGGCCGTCTGCGAAGTTCTGACCGTAAGTACCACTGAGACGATACGTGCCGTGATCGCCCTTGTCGCTCAACCCGCTTTGCGCGTTGAGCGTGAGGCCCTCGAAGTTCCGCTTGAGCACGAAGTTGACGACGCCCGCCATCGCGTCCGAACCGTAGACCGCGGACTGGCCGCCAGTGACCGCATCGACGCGTTCGATCAGATCGGTCGGGATGGTGTTGGTATCGACCAGGAAATCACCTTCGGACGAGGTGATGTGCCGACGGCCGTTGACCAGCACCAGCGTGCGGGTAACGCCGAGACCGCGCATATCTAGGAAGTTCAGGCCCGAGGTGCCGATGAACTGCGTCGAACTGGCTTGGCTGTAGGTCGAGCGCAACGACGGAAGATCGTTCAGAACGTCGCCGACCGTGATAGCACCGGTGCGCGTGAGATCGGCAATCGTCAGCGTGGTGACCGGAGCAGGCGAGTCGAGTGTGGGACGCGCAATACGCGAGCCGGTCACGACGATTTCACTGCCGGCATTGGCCTCCGGCGCAACAGTCTGCGCAACCGCGCCCGTCGTGGTATCCGAACCTACGGGAGCGGCCGGATCGGTGCCGGGTGCCTGTGTCTGCGCGTCCACCGGCGTCGCTGTCTGCGCTGCTGCCGGAATTGCCGAGGCCAATACGAATGCGACCGTGGACGCAGTTACGAACAATCCGGACTTCCGGATCGAGATGCCAACCATACTGAGTAACCCTCTGAACCTAAGCTTTATACTGAGCCCAGAAGGACACCTTTTCTGTCTATTTTTCAATCCTTACAACGAAACATTGCGGTTATGTGACATCCTCGCAACACGGATGCGTAACGAAAAGGCCGCGCCTACCTGATGGTGGACGCGGCCCTTTACGCAGCGATCGTGTGGACGATCAGTAGCGGTAGTGGTCCGGCTTGAACGGGCCTTCGACCGGCACGCCGATGTAACCGGCCTGCTTGTCCGAGAGCTTCGACAGCTTCACGCCGAGCTTCTCGAGGTGGAGCATCGCGACCTTCTCGTCGAGGTGCTTCGGCAGGACGTAGACTTCGTTCTTGTAGTTCTCACCCTTGGTCCAGAGCTCGATCTGCGCGAGCGTCTGGTTGGTGAACGACGCCGACATCACGAACGACGGGTGGCCGGTGGCGCAACCCAGGTTCACCAGGCGACCCTTCGCCAGGATGATGATCTGCTTGCCGTCCGGGAACTTCACCAGGTCGGTGCCGGGCTTCACTTCGGTCCAGTCGTAGTTCGACAGCGCGGCGATCTGGATCTCCGAGTCGAAGTGACCGATGTTGCAGACGATCGACATCGGCTTCATCGCCTTCATGTGATCGGCGGTGATGACGTCGGCGTTGCCGGTCGCGGTGCAGAAGATGTCGGCGCGCTTCACGGCCTCTTCCATCGTCACGACTTCGAAGCCCTCCATCGCCGCCTGCAGTGCGCAGATCGGATCGACTTCGGTGACCATCACGCGCGCGCCGCCGTTGCGGAGCGACTGGGCCGAGCCCTTGCCGACGTCACCGAAACCGGCAACGCAGGCGACCTTGCCGGCGAGCATGACGTCGGTCGCGCGACGGATCGCGTCGACCAGCGATTCCTTGCAGCCGTAGAGGTTGTCGAACTTCGACTTGGTGACCGAGTCGTTCACGTTGATCGCCGGGAAGGGAAGCTCGCCCTTCTTGGCGATCTCGTACAGGCGGTGGACACCCGTGGTGGTCTCTTCCGAGACGCCCTTCAGATTCTTGACGGTCTCGGTCAAGTAGCCCGGGTTCTTCGCGACGTACGCCTTCAGCGCACGCTGCATCTCGACCTCTTCCTCGTTCTCGGGCTCGGGCATCGTGTGGCCGGCTTCGAGCTTGGCGCCCCAGAGTGCGAACATCGTCGCGTCGCCGCCGTCATCGAGGATGATGTTGGCGGTCTGGCCCTCTACGTCGCGATCCCACGAGAAGATGTCGCCGACATAGTTCCAGTAATCCGCGAGGCTCTCGCCCTTGATCGCGAACACCGGCACGCCGGTCGCGGCGATCGCTGCGGCGGCGTGGTCCTGCGTCGAGAAGATGTTGCACGTCGCCCAGCGGACGTCGGCGCCGAGCGCGGTCAGCGTCTCGATCAGCACCGCGGTCTGGATCGTCATGTGCAGCGAGCCGGTGATGCGCGCGCCCTTGAGCGGCTGCGCTGCGCCGAACTCGGTACGCAGCGACATCAGGCCGGGCATTTCGGTCTCGGCGATGTTGATCTCGGCGCGGCCGAAATCGGCGAGGCTGATGTCGGCGACGACGTAGTCGGTCGCATTGCCGGACTGCGCGGGGGCGAGGGTGGTGGCCACGATGGGTCTCCTGGAAATTCTGTGATCGGCGAGCCTCATGCCCGTGCCGGATGCCGTGCCACTTAGGCGATCGGAGGCCTCAAATCAAATATAAAGATATCTTTATATGATGCCTGGAGGAGGTCACGACGATACTCCCTGATACCCATGTTCTCCTGCGAACGCAGGAGCCCAGGGTAACGAACGGTGGCCTATGTGATCCTGGGCTCCTGCGTTCGCAGGAGAACGGCTAGGCCCGCCCCGTCTCCGCGACAAGCAAGCGCGGATCCACGCCGGCCTGCGCAAACGCCATCGTCCAGCGATCCTCCGCCACGGTCTCAAACAGCAGTTCGGCATCCCCGGCCACGTTGAACCACCCCGGCCGCGACAGCTCACCCTCGAGCTGTCCGCCATCCCAACCGGCATAGCCGAGCGCCACCACCCACTCCGAAGGGCCCTTCCCCTCGGCGATCGCGCGGAGCACGTCGACCGTGCTCGACAGCTTCCACCGCCCGGCGACGTCGACCGAATCCTGCCCACCCCAGTCGGACGAATGCACGACGAACCCGCGCCGCGACTCGACCGGCCCGCCGAAATGCACCGGCGCGTTGGGGGCGTCGCCCGGCTCGATCCCGAACTGTTCGAGCAGATCGTGAAAACCCAGACCGTCGATCGTCGCGCCGATCCCGATGCCGATCGCGCCATTCTCGTCATGGCTGCACATCGCGATCACCGCGCGGGCGAACCGCGGATCGCTCATCCCCGGCATCGCGAGCAGGAATTGTCCGGAAAGAAAGGGCGTCTTGTCCATGCGTTCGACCATAGCGACGCGGACGATCGCCCGCCACGCTTGAAATACGCGCTTCCGCGTCCAAGGTACGGCTCGCCCGCGAGAAACGCGCGGCGACAGGAGATTTCAGATGACGATCAGCGTCGGCGACCGGCTTCCCACCACCAATCTCGTCAAGGCGACCGCAGACGGCCCCGACCAGGTCGACACCGACAGCTTCTTCAAGGGCCGCAAGGTCGCGCTGTTCGCGGTCCCCGGCGCGTTCACGCCGACCTGTTCGGCCAAGCACCTTCCCGGTTTCGTCGAGAAGGAAGCCGAACTGAAGGCCAAGGGCATCGACGAGGTCGCCTGCGTCTCGGTCAACGACGCGTTCGTGATGGGTGCGTGGGGCAAGTCGGCGGGCGCTGGCGACATCACCATGCTGGCGGACGGCAATGGCGATTTCGCCAAGGCGATCGGGCTGACGATGGACGGCTCGGGCTTCGGCATGGGCACGCGCAGCCAGCGTTACTCGATGCTGGTCAACGACGGCGTGGTCGAGCAGCTGAACGTCGAGGCACCCGGCGAATTTAAGGTGAGCTCGGCGGAACATCTGCTCAGCGAGATCTGATCCTCCCCGGCACGGGGAGGGGGACCGTTCGGCACCTTTGCCGAAGGGTGGAGGGGGCTCACCGCGAGCGTTACGGTCGCGGAGCGCCCCCTCCGTCAGCCCGAGTGGGCTGCCACCTCCCCGACACGGGGAGGATTTAGGTGGTCTTGCCACCGTAACGTCCGCCACCTAACACTGCCCGATGACAATCGCATCCGACCTCGTCGCCGAACTCGACCGCCTCTACCGCGCCTCCGTCGAGCGCCTCCAAGCCGCCATGAGCGCCTATATCGCCGACGGCACGACGCCCGATCCCGACAGCCGCACCGACGGTTCGTTCGCCTATCCCGAGATCCGGCTGACCTATAAGGGCGGCGTCGACCGCCCGACCCCGCTGCGATCGTTCGGCCGTCTGGTCAACGCGGGCGAATACCGCATCAGCGTCACCAAGCCCGCGATCTTTGCCGAATATCTGATCGAACAGCTGACGCTGCTGATCGAGGATTACGACGTCACTGTCGAAGCCGTCGAAGGCCGCCAGGAAATCCCGTTCCCTTACGTGATCGAACCCGGCCACGCGCTGAGCCTCGACGAGGTGTCTGCCACCGAATTGTCGCGGCATTTCCCCGCGACCGAACTCGCGCATATCGGCGACGAAATCGCCGACGGCCTCTGGGTCGCCAACGACGAGACGCGTCCGCTCGCGCTGTTCGACGGCCTGCGCACCGATTTCAGCCTTGCCCGCCTGCGCCATTACATGGGCACGCCCGCCGAACACGCGCAGCGCTTCGTGCTGTTCACCAACTATCACCGCTATGTCGACGAGTTCGTCCGCTGGGCCGGCACGCAGTTGGGCGAAGGCTCGCGCTTCACCAGCCTGTCGGGCGCGGGCGGGATCACGATCTCGTCGGGTGACGACATCGACAAGATCATTTCCGACAGCGCCTGGCGCCGCCACCAGATGCCCGCCTATCACCTGATGGCGGACGACCGCACCGGTATCACGCTCGTCAACATCGGCGTCGGCCCGTCCAACGCCAAGACGATCTGCGATCACCTCGCCGTGCTGCGTCCCGAGGCGTGGCTGATGATCGGCCATTGCGGCGGCCTTCGCCCGAGCCAGCGGATCGGCGATTACGTCCTCGCGCATGCGTATCTGCGCGACGACCACGTCCTCGACGACGTCCTGCCCCCCGAAATTCCGATCCCCGCGATCGCCGAAGTCCAGCTCGCCATGGCCAAGGCGGCCGAGATCGTCTCGGGTCAGTCGGGCGAGGAACTCAAGCGCCGCCTTCGCACCGGCACGATCGTCACCACCGACGACCGCAACTGGGAGCTTCGTTACTCGAAGTCCGCGCTGCGCTTCTCGCTCAGCCGCGCCGTTGGGATCGACATGGAGTCCGCGACGATCGCCGCGCAAGGGTATCGCTTCCGCGTCCCCTACGGCACGTTGCTCTGCGTCTCCGACAAGCCTCTCCATGGCGAGCTTAAGCTGCCGGGCCAGGCCAACCGCTTCTACGAGCGCGCGATCAGCGAGCATCTGCGGATCGGGATCGAGACCTGCGAGCAACTCCGCCTCGAAGGGTCGAAGCTCCACAGCCGCAAGCTCCGCGCGTTCGACGAGCCGCCGTTCCGGTAAAAATCGGAGCGGATCGCACGGGAATGCGTTACGCTTCCGGAATCATTGCTGAGGGAAGATAGAAGTGGCCGACACCGACACGCCCGATACGGAAGCAAAGAAGCCCGCCGCCCGCCGTCGCGCGCCGCGCAAGACGAGCGCGCCGAAGGCTGCTCCGGCAGCGACGTCGTCCGCCAAGCCGGTCGCGTCCAAGCCCGTGCCGGTTGCGGACAAGCCTGTCACCGCCGCGTCGTCGAAACCAGTGGCCAAGCCGACGCCAAAGCCGCGCTCGACCAAGCGCAGCACGCCACGGCCTGTTCCTGCACGCAATACGGCCACGCCGGTCGCGGTCGCCAAGCCTCCGGAGAAGACCCGTGGCAAATGGGGGGCTGCTGCGATCTTCAGCGGGGTGGCGGTTGCTGGCGCAGCGGTTGGGGCGCTGCTGACCTTGCGCGGGAGCACGCCGAAGGCTCAGCCAGCGCCCAAGCCGAAGGGTACGCACGCGCATCAAGCGGACGGCACGGACTCGTCGAAGTCGTTCGACGCGGGCATTGCCGATCCAGGGACGGTCCCGGAGTAAGTATCCCCAAGATACTCCACCCCGGCGAAGGCCGGGGCCCAGTTGGAACGTCTTGTGTAACGAAGCTCATCACTCCGTTAGCGACGTTTCCCAACTGGACCCCGGCCTTCGCGGGGGTGGTGCGTTGTAGGTGTCGCCCTCGCTACTAACGTTCCCCCGCGGAGGCGGGGGCCCAGCTAAAGCCACGGAAGCGTTCATAACCCTGGGCCCCCGCCTCCGCGGGGGAACTAGGAGGAAGCGTTAGCGGCCGGTTACCCGGCGCCCCTCACCACCCAGTCGGCTTCCCCTTGTTCTGCACGTCCAGCCAAGCCTTCAACGGCGCGAAATACTCGACCAGCGCCGCGCCCGACATCTCCCGACTCCCCGTGAACACCTGCAACGCATCCGGCCAAGGCTTCGATTGCCCCATGCTCAGCATCGCGTTCAGCTTCGTACCGACCGCCTTGTCACCGTAGAACGAACAGCGATGCAGCGGCCCCTTCCAGCCCGACTGGTCGCACGCCGCTTTGTAGAACTGGAACTGCAACACCCGCGCCAGGAAGTAGCGCGTGTAAGGCACCGCTGCCGGGATATGGTATTTCGCGCCCGCATCGAACTTGGTCTCGTCGCGCGCGACCGGCGGCTTGATACCCTGATACTGAAGCCGCAACTGATCCCACGCCGCCTGATAACCAGTCGTCGGGATTGCGCCCGAGAACACGCCCCAGCGCCATTTGTCGATCAGCAGCCCGAACGGCAGGAACGCGACCTTGTCCATCGCCTGTCGTAGCAGCAGCCCGATGTCCTTGTCCGCGCTCGGCACCTTCGCCTGGTCGAGCAGCCCGATCTTCACCAGGTAATCCGGCGTGATCGACAGCGCGACGGTATCGCCGATCGCCTCGTGGAAACCGTCGTTCGCACCGTTCGCGTACAGAAACGGCTGCGCCTTGTACGCGCGCTGATAGTAATTGTGGCCGAGTTCGTGGTGGATCGTGACGAAATCGTCGGCGTTCACCTTCGTGCACATCTTGACCCGGATATCGTCCTTGGCATCGATATCCCACGCCGACGCATGGCAGATCACGTCGCGGTCGGCAGGCTTGGTGATCTGCGACCGCTTCCAGAACGTCTCCGGCAGCGGTGCGAAGCCGAGCGACGAATAGAAGCCCTCGCCCTGCTTCACCATCTTGAGCGGATCATAGCCCTTGGCCTTGAGCAGGTCGCCGGTGTCGAAACCCAGGTCGCCCGCGCCCTTGGGGGCAACGATGTCGTAGATATTGCCCCATTCCTGCGCCCACATGTTGCCGAGCAGGTCGCTGCGGATCGGCCCGGTCTTCGCCTGCACCGCATCGCCGTATTTCTCGTTCAGCTTCCACCGCGTGTAGGTGTGCAGCGCCATGTAGAGCGGCTCGACCTGCTTCCAGATCTTGTCGGTCAGCGCCGCGAACTGCTCGGGCGTCATGTCGTAGCCAGAGCGCCACAGCGCGCCGACGTCCTTGTAGCCGAGCTCGCGCGCGCCTTCGTTGGAGATCGACGTCATCTTCGCATAGTCGCCGCGCATCGGCGCACCGACCTTGTCGTTCCAGCTCGTCCACATCTCGGTCAGCTTGGCCGGATCGCGCGTCGAGCCCATCGCCGCCTCGATATCCGACCCGTTGATCGGCTTGCCGGCGAGCGTCCCCATGCCCTTGCCGTAGGACGACGACATCTTGGTGGTCAGCGTCGACAGTTCCTCGGAAGCGCCCGGCCGCGTCGGTGCCGGCAGCGTCAGCCCACCGCGCAGCAAATCGAGCTTGCGCTTGGTATCGAACGACAGCCCCGGCAGCGACGCATACCGCGCGGCGCCTAGCGCATACTTCACCCCGAGATCGGTCATCTCCGCGCCCGACTTCGCCGCCAGCGCATCGGTATCGTCAGTGATGTAGGTCGCGTTGACCCACGCCACGCGGTTCGCGTCGAGCGAGGCCGTGGCCATCGCCTTCTCGGCCTCGGCGACGAACGCGTCAGCCTGCGCGACGGTCGGCTTGCCGGTTGCGGCGGGTGCGGTTTGGGCCTGTGCGGACACGGGCGCGGCAATCGCGCACGCGAGCGCGATCAGAGAGACGGTACGGATCATGATCTTCCCCTGGATTATGCCTCCAGAGTGAGCATCCGACCCCGTCTGGTCAACGCCGATCTTTCGAATCCTCCCCCGCCAGGGGGAGGTGGCGCCGAAGGCGACGGAGGGGGAGGAACGCGCAACGGAGGTGGTCGATTACCTCCCCCTCCGTCTGGCAAGCGCCAGCCACCTCCCCCTGGCGGGGGAGGATCGAGGACGGGGCGTCAGCCTGCAAGGAAGTCCGCGATCGCCTGGCCGAGTTCGGGCTTCACCACCGCGCTCATATGCCCACCGGGAGTCTCGACATACGTCCCGTTCGGCAACGCCGCCGCCAGATCCGGTGCCGAACCATTATCCTGATCCTCACCACCGCACACGACCAACGTCGGCTGCTGTATAGCCTTCACCGACTCCAGCGGCGTATCGACGAACGTCTCGAGGATACCGAGCAACGCGACCGGATCGCCGCCCGTCGTCTTCAGGAACGCCTCCGCCAGCCACTCCGGCGTACCCTGCACATGCTGCCCCAGCTTGGTCAGGATATTGCGGAAATGCCCGGCCCGGCGCGACGTCTGCGTCAGCCCTTCGAGACCCATCCCGGAGAAGATCACCCGCCGCGGCGTCGCGCCCGTCGCCAGCATCCGCGACGTCGTCCGCGCGCCCAGCGAATAGCCGCCAAGGTCATAGTCCGTCAGCCCGAGATGCGCGACCAGCGCGTGGCCATCCTGCGTCAGCGCATCCGCCGGATACGCTTCGAGCCCATGCGGCTTCTCGCTCTCACCGTGCGCGCGCAGGTCCGGCATGATCACCCGGAAACCCTTGGCGGCGATCTTGGCCGCGTGGCCGTAGCGGATCCAGTTGGTCTTCGCATCAGAGAAATAGCCGTGGATCAGCACCACCGGCCGTCCCTCGCCGACCTCGCGCCACGCGATCCGCGTGCCGTCGAAGCTCTCGAAAAACTGGGTCTCGGTCGGGGTGCTGGCCACGGTCACATCCTGCATTGGTTCGCCGCCAATTCGTAGCCGCCGCTTCCCAAGTCAACCCGCGCCCTCGTCTTCCCTGGTCTCCAACTCCCCGCGACCCTGAGCCTCAAACGAAAACGGGCGACCCGAAGGCCGCCCGTTCCCAACGTCCAAAGACAGGATCAGAACTGATACCCGATCCCGCCCGATGCACCGGCACGGCCCTGCGAGTCATAGGTGCCGCTCAGCTTGACGACCGTGTGGCCATCGCTGAACGCCTTCGACATCCCGACCGCGACCGCCGACTGGCCGGCATAGGTGCCGCCACCCATCGCGATCATCCCCTTGCCCGCTTCATACGCCTGCGGGAGGCCGGCGGCTGCCAGCGCGTTGGAGGTCCCGGCGAAGCTGTCCCGCCGGAGGTTGCGCAGATCGAAGTCGAGCGCCGCGATCCGTCCGTCGGTATAGGCGTTCGCCTGCGTCACCGCGGAGTTGATGCCCGAGTTCAGCTGGCCGACATTGACCGCGTCGGTGGTCGACACGCCCGCCGCGACGTTGCTCAGCACGGTCGCCTGACCGCCTGCGTTGAACGTCACGTTGGTACGCGAAGGACCGTATTGCACCGAGTTGCTGCCCAGCGCGAGCGCACTGTTCGCGGTGCCCTGTGCCGTCGCGACCGCCTGATTGGTGGTGTAGAGTTGCCCACCGTTCACCGCTTCGGCAGACCCCGCCGCGACCGTACCTGCGGCCACGTTGGCGATCGTCACCGGCGCCGCCGCATTGCCGCCCGCCAGCGTCACGGTGTTGGTCCGCACGCCGTTGGCATCGGTATTGTACGACACCGCGTTCACCGCCGTCAGCGCCAGGGCATAGACCTGCCCGCCATTGACCGCGTCGGTCGAACCCGCCGCGATCGAACCGCCCGCGACATTGTGCAGGCCGACGGGGCCAGCCGCCGCACCGACCAGCGTCAGGTCGTTGGTCTTCGTGCCACCGTTCGGCGTGGTGGCGCTGCCGGGGTTCGAGTATTGCACCGGCCCGGTCGCACCATTGCTGATCTGGTTGCCCAGGTTGGTGATCGCGGTCGTGTTGTTCGCCACCTGCGTGTTGGTCGCCGCAAGCTGCGCGCCGTTGACCGCGTCGGTAGACCCGGCGGCAACGTTGCCGGCGGCGACGTTGGTGATGACCGTCCCGCCGGCACCGCCGAGCGTGATCGCGTTCTTCGTGCCGTTGTCGTACTGGACGGTCGTGGTGCCCAAGGCCGCGACCTGCGCCGCGACGCCTGCGACCTGGCCGACGTTGGCGGCATCGGTCGCCGCGGTGCCTGCCGCGACGTTGGTGATCTGCCGAGCGCCACCGGCCGACCCGACCGACACTTCACCGACCGAGTTCTGCAAGCCCGCGAGCCCCAGTGCCGCATAACCAAGCGTACCGCCACGAAGCGCCGAGGACCCGGTGCCGATGGCGACACTGTTGTCCGCGGTCGCGGTCGCTTCCGGACCGATCGCGATGCTGTCGGTACCCGTCACGACGCTGTCGCCGCGGGTCGAGAGAACCCGGAAATACCGGATGCCCGCACCGCCGTTGATAGCGCCATCGACCGCATCGAAGACCGACTGGACGTTGCCATATTGCACCCCGCCGAACCCGATCGAGGCGAGCACGCGGTTGGTGGCAGCGTCGTAGCTCGACAGTCCACCCAGGCCTGCCGCGACACTGGTGCCGAGCCCCACGAGCTGCCCGCCGTTGACCGCTTCGGTCGACCCTGCCGCGAGCGTACCCGCCGCGACGTTGCCGAGCACGACCGGCGCGTTGCCTGCCCCACCGAACGTCACGCGCGTCCGGGTCGGATCGTCATACTGCACCGACAGCGCGGCGAGGTTGCCGACCTGGCCGGAGACGGTCGCCAGCTGGCCGCCGTTGACCGCATCGGTCGAGCCGGCCGCAACCACGCCGTTGCCGACATTGTGCAAGGCGACGGCACCAGCGGCACCTCCGACGAGCGTCACGTCGTTCGACGGTACGCCGCCGTTCGGCGTGGTTGGTGCGCCTGCGCTCGAATATTGCAGCGCACCGATCGCGCCATTCGCGATGCTCGTCGTCAGGTTGGTGACGTTGGTGTTGGTCGCGAACAACTGGCTACCGTTGACCGCCTCGGTCGAGGTCGCGCCAAGCGCGCCTGCCGCGACATTGCCTATCACGACGGGCGCTGCGCCCGTACCGACGCCGCCGAGCGTGATCCGCGAGCGGCCGACATCGTCATACTGGACCGCGAGTGCGGACAGGCCGCTGACTTGCCCGGAGACGCTGGCGAGCTGTCCACCGTTGACCGCGTCGGTCGACCCCACCGCGACATTGCCATTCGCGACATTGTGCAGTCCGACCGCGCCAGCCGCCGCACCGACCAGCGCGACGTCGTTGCTCGGCACGCCGCCATTTGGGGTGGTCGGCGTCGCGGCGTTGGAATATTGCACCGCGCCGATACCGCCATTGGCGATGTTGGTCGTGAGATTGGTCAGTGCCGTGTTGGTGTTCGTGACGTTGGCGTTGGTCGTGAACAACTGGCTGCCGTTCACCGCCTCGAGCGAGGTTGCGCCCAGCGTTCCCGCGGCGACGTTGCCGAGCACGACGGGTGCCGCACCCACGCCGCCGAAGGTCACGCGCGATCGGCTGAGGTCGTCATACTGTACCGCCAAACCGTTCAGCGTGCCGACCTGCCCCGAGACCAGGGCAAGCTGACCGCCATTGACCGCGTCGGTAGAACCCACCGCGACCGCGCCATCGGCCACGTTGTGCAGCGCGACCGCGCCGGCGGCACCGCCCACCAGCGTGGCGTCGTTCGACGGCACGCCTCCGTTCGGCGTGGTCGGCGCACCCGCGCTGGAATATTGCAGCGCACCGATCGCGCCATTGGCGATGTTGGTCGTCAGGTTGGTGACGTTGGTATTGGTCGCGAACAGCTGGCTGCCGTTGACCGCATCGGTGGAGGTCGCGCCGAGCGCACCTGCCGCGACGTTGCCGATCGCCACCGGAGCGGCCCCCGTGCCGAGACCGCCCAGAGTGACCCGAGCCCGCGTCGCGTCGTCATACTGGACCGACAGCGCGGCGAGGTTCCCGACCTGGCCGGTCACCGTGGCAAGCTGACCGCCATTCACGGCGTCGGTCGACCCGGTCGCGACAGTGCCATCGGCAACGTTGTGCAGAGCGACCGGTCCTGCCGTTGCACCGACCAGCGCGACGTCGTTGGTCGGAACGCCACCGTTCGGCACGGTCGGCGTCGCCGCGTTCGAATATTGCAGCGCGCCGATGCCGCCATTGGCGATGTTGGTCGTCAGGTTGGTCAGCGCGGTATTGGTGTTGGTGACGTTGGTGTTGGTCGCGAACAGCTGGCTGCCGTTGACCGCGTCGGTCGAGGTCGCACCGAGCGTGCCGGCCGCGACGTTGCCGAGCGCGACGGGCGCTGCACCAGTCCCGACACCGCCCAACGTCGCCCGCGTCCGCGTCGCGTCGTCATACTGGACGGCGAGCCCGGCCAGCGTGCCGACCTGATCCGTCACAGTCGACAATTGTCCGCCGTTGACCGCGTCGGTCGATCCGGCGGCAACGACGCCATTGGCGACATTGTGCAGCCCGACCGGGCCCGCCGCGACACCGACCAGCGCAGCGTCGTTGGAGGGAACGCCGCCATTCGGAACGGTCGGCGTCGCGGCGTTGGAATATTGCAGCGCGCCGATCGCGCCATTGCTGATGTTGGTCGTCAGGTTCGTGACGTTGGCGTTGGTCGCGAACAGCTGACTGCCGTTGACCGCATCGGTCGAGGTCGCGCCGAGCGTGCCTGCCGCAACGTTGCGGAGCGCCACCGCCGGCGCGCCGGTACCGGCTCCCCCCAGCGTCACGCTGGTACGGGTCGTACCGTCATATTGGACCGCACCGCTTGCGAGCGTGCCGATCTGCGCCTGGACGCCGGTGAGCTGGGCGACGTTGACCGCATCGGTTGCCGCGGTGCCCGCCGCGACGTTAGTGATCTGGCGTTCGGCACCCGCCGCGCCGACCGAGACTTCGCCGGCCGAGTTCTGGGGAACAGCGAGCCCGATCGCGGTATAGCCGGTTGCGGCCGCCCGCGAGGATACGCTGCCCGCGCCGAGCGCGACGCCGTTCGCTGCGGTCGCACTGGCACCGGTGCCGAGAGCGATCGCGCCGGTTGCATTGTCGGCGACCTGCGCCTGGCCGCCGAATGCGATCGCGCCAACCGCGCCCGCTCCGGTCCGAGCGGAGTTGCCGAACGCGATGGCATTGGGATCGGCTGCGAAGGCCTCGAATCCGTTCGCGCCGAGCCCGGTGATCCGATTGCCGCCGATCGCGATACCGGCCGGCGTCCGCAAGGTGAACCCGTCCGCCTGGGTGACGCAGGAGTCGTTCGGGCCGACCGCGACGCCATTGGAGTTGAGCACCGACAACGTGAGCGGCGCATTGTTCGCCGCATCGTTCAGGATACCGGCAACGTCGATGCTGAGCGCCGGGGTCGGCACGCTCGGCAGGTTGGCAACGAGCGGCGGCAGACCGAGAACGGACACCGTCAGTACCCCGGAGATGCTCTTGACGTTGCTGAGGATCGGGTTGACGGTGCTCTGGACCGGGTTTGCGATGCCGGTAACGACCGGGCTGAGGATGTCCGTAACTACCGAACGCGGTAGGCTGACCCCCGAGCAGGCTCCAACGATGTTCGGCGCGGGCGTCGTCTGCGCCGACGCCGACTGCGCCGCGAACAGCGACGTCGTCGCCAGCCCGATCAATGAAGCGCCATCGCGCAGGCGGCGCAGCGTGCGGGTAAAGGTGGGCGACTTTGCAGGATGCGAAGCGAACGTCTTGGCGCCAGTCGGCGTCACGGCGTCTCGATCTTGCGGGCGAACAAACGCGTTGGACATCAAACAACCTCCACTGACGACTGCAACAGCAGCCCTGATTTTCCGCATCGTCGAACTCTAGATTCGACTATCGGAACGGAAGGATGTTCACCCCTGTAATACTAACAGTCTGTTACCGTAATAAATAAGCATACACACGGAACATAGAAAGCAAGTCGTCGTTATTCTACACAACTTCAATTCATTTCGATTGAAACATAAAACCGTTCTTGTTGCATAGATCAAGTTAGCGACCAGACTGTTGCTGTATCCGGTATTTTTGATCGTTAATGAACACATCCAAATTGGTCGCTATCCAATAGCCAGAACAAATTTACCGCATTTCGGTTCGATCGGTGCGTCCAGCCGCTCGCGCTCGTCATCCGAAGCGAATCGCAAAACCGCGCCGTCACACGAGGTGACGACGCGGTTTTGATCGGTCTTTTGAAAGGTGTTGGAGGCCCGATGGCCCCCCGGACTACGCCTTCTGCAGATGCCGGCGCCCCAGCAGTTCGGCGATCTGCACCGCGTTCAGTGCCGCCCCCTTGCGGAGATTGTCGCTGACGCACCACAAGTTCAGGCCGTTCTCGACGGTCGGATCCTCGCGCACGCGGCTGATATATGTCGCAAAGTCGCCGACGCATTCGATCGGGGTAATGTAGCCGCCGTCCTCGCGCTTATCGACCAGCATGATGCCGGGCGCCTCGCGGAGGATGTTCTGCGCTTCCTCGGCCGTGATCTCGTTCTCGAACTCGATGTTGATCGCTTCCGAATGGCCGACGAACACCGGCACGCGGACGCAGGTCGCGGTGACCTTGATCTTCCTGTCGAGGATCTTCTTGGTCTCGACGACCATCTTCCACTCTTCCTTGGTCGAGCCGTCGTCGAGGAAGCTGTCGATGTGCGGGATCACGTTGAACGCGATCTGCTTGGTGAACAGCTTGGGCTCTGCGGGATCGCCGACGAAGATGTTGCGGCTCTGCTCGAACAGCTCGTCCATGCCCGCCTTGCCCGCGCCGGACACCGACTGATAGGTCGAGACGACCACGCGCAGGATCTTCGCCGCGTCGTGCAGCGGCTTCAGCGCGACGACCATCTGCGCGGTCGAGCAGTTCGGGTTGGCGATGATGTTGCGGACCTTGTAGCCGTCGATCGCCTCGGGGTTCACCTCGGGCACGATCAGCGGCACGTCGGGGTCCATGCGGTACAGCGACGAATTGTCGATCACCACGCAGCCGGCGGCCGCAGCGATCGGTGCATAGATCGCCGAACCCTCGGAGCCGATCGCGAACAGCGCCATGTCCCAGCCGTTCCAGTCGAAATGCTCGATGTTCGTGCATTTGATCTGCTTGCCGGTGTCGCCGTAGTCGACCATCAACCCCTGGCTGCGCGACGACGCGACGCAGGCGATCTCGTCCGCCGGAAACTCGCGTTCCGCCAGGATGTTGAGGATCTCACGCCCGACATTGCCGGTCGCCCCTGCGACCACCACCCGATAACCCATGTTGTCACTCCGATTGGACTTGAGGCGGGCAGTACCGACGTTGCGCGGCGAGGTCCAACGGCTTTCGACTTGTTGCGCGGATAGGGGGAGTTTGGGGGGGCGGAAGGTTTGGCCGGACCTGGGAGACGGCACCCCTGCCTTCCGTGTTCTCCCGCGAAGGCGGGAGCCCAGTCTGGGCCCCCGCCTTCGCGGGGGAACAAGCTAGTGTTCAGCGATATGTATCAGCACCTGCCCCAGCAGTAGCACCACCCCGGCGGAGGCCGGGGCCCAGTTGGGGGACGTTGCCAACTAAGCGCTGTGGTCCATTACTGCGACCTTTCCAACTGGGCCCCGGCCTTCGCCGGGGTGGTGGCTGGGGAAGGTGCACCGTTAAACCCGGCCCTCAGTCGTGCGTCCGCGCCTGCCAAGTCGCATGCTCGATCCCGTGCACCTTCGCCAGGTGATCCGTAATCGCATCCAGCTCCTCCGCCGGCACGTTCGTCGCCACCAGCGTCGCGGCAACCTCGACCCGGTCCTCCCCCCGCTCGGTCACGTCCAGTTCCGCCACCTGTAACTGAGCAGCTTCCAGATGCTCGACCACCAGATCGCCGATCGGCCCCGCATCCCCCGCCGCAACCGTCACCATCACGCTATAGGTGGCCTCGATCGTCCGCCCCTCGGTCGGGATCCGGTTGATCCCGTCGACCAGCGGCCGCAGCGCGGTGTTCGCCAGCAGCACGACGAACGTCAGCAACCCAGCCTCCGCGATCATGTCGCTGCCCGCGCACGATCCCACCGCCGCCGAGCACCACAAGGTCGCCGCGGTGTTAAGCCCGCGGACGTTCATCCCCTCCTTCATGATCACGCCCGCGCCGAGGAAGCCGATCCCCGACACGACATAGGCGATGATCCGGATCGACTCGACGTCGCCGCCCAGCCGCTGCCCGAGATCGACGAACGCCGCCGACCCGAGCGCGACCAGCGTGTTGGTCCGCAACCCCGCGGTGCGCTGGCGATATTGCCGCTCCGCCCCGATCAGCGTCCCGAACACGAACGCGGCGATATAGCTCACCAGCGTGTCGAGGAACGGCCACAGGTGAAACGTCTCGACGAACCGCACCGGCGTTTACTTCGCAGGCGCGGGTGCAGCTTCAGCCACCGGCTTGTCCCTCACCGTCCGGTCGAGGAAGTTCAGGATCGTCCCCCAGACATGCTCGCTGATCCCCGGCCCCGCCACGCGGTGCGTATACCCCGGGTAGAACATCATCTCGAACGGCGTCGCAGTCGCCTGCATCCTTGCTGCGACCTTGGTCGAGTTGTCGAGGAACACATTGTCGTCCGCCATGCCATGGATCAGCAGCAACGGATCGACGATCCGGTTCGCCTCCTCGACTGCCGCCGACGTCGAATAGCTCGCCGGATCCTTCGCCGGATCGCCCAGATAGCGCTCGGTATAATGCGTGTCGTACAGTTGCCAGTCGGTGACCGGAGCGCCCGAGACCGCGGCCGCATACACGCCCGGCGTCTTCTCCAGCATCTTCAGCGACATATAGCCGCCGTACGACCAGCCATAGGTCGCGATCTTGCTCGACTCGACGAACGGCAGCGACTTCAGGAAGTTCGCACCCGACAGCTGGTCCTCGACCTCGACCGTGCCCATCGCATGATAGATCTGGTCCTCGAACGCCTTGCCGCGGTTGTACGAGCCGCGATTGTCGATCTTGAAATAGATCCAGCCGCGATCGACGAGGTATTGCGGCAGCGCGCCCTGCCAACCGCGCGTGACGACCTGACCAGTGCCGGGGCCGCCGTAATGTTCGAAGAACACCGGGTATTTCTTGCCCGGCTCCAGCGGCGGCGTGATCATCTCGTAGTGGAGCGTCATGCCGTTCTTCGCCTTCAGCGTCCCGAACTTGGTCTCCTGATGGCTCGACAGATACGGGTAGTAGGGATGCCCCTCGACCACCGCATTCTCATTGATCCACGAGAGCCGCTTGCCGGTCGCATCCGCCAGATACACCTGCGTCGGTTGCTTCGGGTTCGAGCGCGAGATGATGAACCGGCTCGCGGCCGCGTCCATCGTCGCGCTGTTCCACCAGCCCGCTTCGGTCAGCTTGGTGATCACGTTCGGCTTGGCGACGTCGACCGAATAGAGCTGCTGCTCGAGCACGTCGTCCTTGTTGCCGAGGAAGAACAGGCGCCCCTTGGTTTCATCCACACCGACCAGATCGGTGACGACCCAGTCGCCCTTCGTGAGCTGCGTCCATTTCCCCGACGCGAACCGGTAGAGCTGTCCGTAGCCGCTCCGCTCCGACCGCCAGATCAGGCTCCCGTCCTTGAGCACGTGATACGCATCGGACAGGTTGAGCCAGCTTTTTACGCCCGACTTCTCGGTGAACAGCACGGTCGATTTGCCCGTCGCCGGATCGACGCGGAGCATCTCCAGTAGTTTCTGGTCGCGGCTCTGGCGCTGGACCAGCAGCATCCGGCCATCCGGCGTCCAGTCGACCCGCGCCAGATAGATGTCGGGGTTGGTGCCGAGATCGACCTTCACCTGCCCCGAGCCATCGGGCTTCATGATGTACAGGTCGACCAGCACGTTGGGCGTACCGGCGGCCGGATAGCGCTGTTCGTAAACCTTGGTTCCGGTCGCGCCGATCGACGCACGCGTCGCGGTATGGACCGGCGCCTCGTCGAACCGCTCGACCGCGACATATTGCTCGTCGGGCGACCACCAATAGCCGGTGCGGCGGTCCATTTCCTCCTGCGCGACGAACTCCGCCTCGCCGAAATGGACCGTGCCGCCGCCGCCCGTCGTCACCGCGCGCGCGTCGCCGCCGGCGAGCGGCTGCACGAAGACGTTCTGGTCGCGGACGAACGAGACGAAGCTGCCCTTGGGGCTCACCACCGGGTTCAGCTCGCCGCCGGGCGTATTGGTCAGCCGCTTCACCTTGCCGTCGAGGCCGGCGAGATACAGGTCGCCGTCGAGCGGTACGAGGATCGACTTGCCGTCGGGCGCCCAGTCATACGCGACGATGCCCTTCTGCCCGCCGATCCGTGCACGCTCGCGCTGCATCTTCTCGGCCTCGGTCAGCTCCGCGCCGCTGCCGACGGTCTTCGAATCGACCAGCATCCGCGCTTGGCCCGTCGCGGTATCGACCGCCCATAGATCGAAGCGCTCCTTCTCGTCGTCGCGGTTGCGGAGGGACGTCAGCAGCGTGCCGTCGGGCGACAGCCGCACCGCTTTCGGCTGCGATCCCGACAGGTCGGGATTGCCGAACACGCGCGCCATCGTCAGGTCGCCGGGCTTGGCCGCCTCGACCGGGCGGACAGGTGCAGGAGCCGGCGTGGCAGGCGCTGCCGGCGGCGTGACCTGATCAGCGGCCATCGCGGCGGTTCCGACCGAAGCAAGTGCAAGCCCGAGCAACCATGTGCGCATCCTGTAGTCTCCGTGGGATCATCCCGCCGGATACCGCCCGACGGACCCGAAAATCTTCGGTCGCGCGTTATCGCGGCGGCATGGCCCGGCGTAAAGGGCGCATCGTGATGCCGAGCGAGCCGAAGCGCCCCCGACTCGCAAACGTCATTTCCCTCCAACACGGCATAATGAACGCTCCGTAAACTCCGTCTTTACGTCCTTCGTTTATGGCAAGCGGGACATCGTCGCGGATCGAGCTTTCCGTGGTGCAGCACGGCCGGGGAATGATGGTTTCGAACGCGGGCATACAGGACGGGGAGCCGAGCGAGCGGAGCGCATGGGATGCGTTCGTCACGCTCGCCGACGCGGACGGCAGCGCAGCGCATCCGCATCATGCGCGCCTGATCGCCGGCGGTCTGGGCCAGCGCAACCTCTCCGACGCGGTCCACGCGCTGTGCGCGGTCCACGGCGACCATCCCGGCCTGATCGTCGACGTGCTCGCCCGCGCGATCCAGCCCGAAGCCTCGGATTGGCTCGCCGTCGCAGCCAGCGGCTTCGCCGACGAGCGCACCTATCTCGCACACCTCACCGCCGCGGTCGGCCCCCTACCCTCGACCCCAGGCCAGGCGGAGAGCGAGTCGGCACTGGTCGGCGAACGTCATGCGCTCGAAATGCTTGCCCGCTCGGAGCGCCGTGGATGTGCGACCGGGGCGGTGGCTGCGCTGCTCTATGACTGGCGCGCGATCCGCCGCGTCCTCGATGTCGCCGCCGAGCGGTTCGGGGTAGCAGTCCCCCCGATCACCCTTCCGTCCGAGACCGGCACCGCCGCGCTCGTCGCGGAACTCGGTGCATCGCCCGGTTGCCAGCGCGCGATCCTGTTCGGCGCGCAGCAACTTTTCGCGCAGCACCGCGGCCTGTGGTCGCTGCTCGAAGCGCGATCGAGTGCGCGCGGCGACCTCTGACCGCTTGCGCTGACCGACGCTTCCCCTCTATCCATACCCGGTATTCAGAACCGGACGGGACATCGCATGAAGCGCTTCGAGGGCACCCAGAGCTACGTCGCGACCGACGATTTGAAAGTCGCGGTCAACGCCGCCGTGACGCTGCGCCGCCCGTTGCTGATCAAGGGCGAACCCGGCACCGGCAAGACCGTGCTCGCCTACGAGATCGCCAAGGCTTTGGGCGCGCCGCTGATCGAGTGGAACATCAAGTCGACCACCAAGGCGCAACAGGGCCTGTACGAGTACGACGCGGTCGCCCGCCTGCGCGACGGCCAACTCGGCGATGCGCGCGTCCACGACATCGGCAACTATATCCGCAAGGGCAAGCTGTGGGAGGCTTTCACCCAGCCCGCCCCGCCCGTCCTGCTGATCGACGAGATCGACAAGGCCGATATCGAGTTCCCGAACGACCTGTTGCAGGAACTCGATCGGATGGAATTCCACGTTTACGAGACCAAGGAAACGGTGCGCGCGGTCGAGCGCCCGATCGTCATCATCACCAGCAACAACGAGAAGGAACTGCCCGACGCGTTCCTGCGCCGGTGTTTCTTCCATTACATCAAGTTCCCTGATCGCGGCACGATGCAGGCGATCGTCGACGTCCATTTTCCCGGCATCCAGAAGATCCTCGTCAGCAAGGCGATGGACCTGTTCTACGACGTCCGCGACGTGCCGGGCCTCAAGAAAAAGCCCTCGACCAGCGAGCTGCTCGACTGGCTGAAGCTGCTGCTGCACGAGGACATGCCGCTCGACATCCTCCAGAACCGCGACCCGACCAAGGCGATCCCGCCCCTGCACGGTGCGCTGCTGAAGAACGAGCAGGACGTCATGCTGTTCGAACGCCTCGCCTTCATGGCGAAGCGCCAGAAGAACCAGGGGTAAGCTATCGAGGAACCGGCGGCGTGCATGAGCACCGCCGCCGGTCCGATAGTTCGAGCGTTACGTGACGTTCGGACCCGTCGGGATATAGTCCAGCGCCAGATGCGGCAGCGAGATCGGGCTGCGGAAGTTGAAGCGATTCACCGTCGCTGGATCGGGGATGTGCAACTTCTTGCCGAGCGTCACGAAATACCACGCCGGCGACGCTCCGCTGATCGCGATGAACGAACCGGGTGCCAGCGACAACGCCTTCGGCATGTTGTCGACGATGTAATCGCTGTTGACGATCCCGTTCCAGTCCTTGAACACGCTATTGAAGGTCGCGGCATCCGGGATCCAGTGAAGCTGGCCCCACATCACCAGATAGACTGCCCCGCTGGTGTGCGATGTAACGCGCAATCCGTCATACTGCTTCCAGTCTACAGCCTTGCCCAGCAGCGCTTCTGCGGCGCCTGCATCGATTGTATCGCTGATATCGACCGACATGATCACAATCCTTTTATGGTGAAACCGTGATCACTCAGTCGGACAAGCGAAGTATTCCGATCGGGGAACCACCTAGCCTCTTTGAACGCAAATCCTGGAATCGGTCCGTCGATACGCGACCACTTCGGAGTTATTGCACGACGCCGCAGTTTTCGTGGGCCGTGTTCGAGAACTATACGTATTTGAATCAACAGGATCGACGTCACCGTCCGTTCAGCTATTCGGCGCCATTGTGACCGCAATTCGTCGAGACGGTCACGGCGATTGGCGAGCAGATCGCGGCAAAGTCCGACGGATTGGATATTGATGCACATTAACCATCTGCGGCAACAATAATGCCATACCTGTCCGGCAAGGTGACGGCATGAGATTGTATGCTTTCCGTCGTTGGGCGCCGGCACTGCTGGCAATCGGCATGGCCGCCCCCGCATCCGCCTCTCTGCTCGACTATGTCGGCCAGTGCGTCCCCTTCGCGCGCGCCGCGTCGGGCATCCAGATCTACGGCAACGCCTGGACCTGGTGGGAGCAGGCCGACGGAAAATACGAACGCACGCACAAGCCCAAGGAAGGCGCGGTGATCGTGTTCGCCAAGACCCCGCGCCTGCCGTTCGGCCACGTCGCGGTCGTCAGTCGGGTGGTCGAGAAGCGCGTCGTCATGCTCACCCACGCCAACTGGTCACGCCAGAACGGCGAGCGCGGCCATGCCGAGCAGGACGTCACGCTGTTCGACGTCTCGCGCAACAACGACTGGAGCGACGTGAAGGTCTGGTACAAGGACGTCGACGGCCTCGGCGGCGGGGTGTATCCGGTGTACGGCTTCATCTACGGTCATGCGCACGCCGCCGCTGAATTGACGAGCCGGAACCCGGATTATGTCGGTGCGCTGATCGACGCGTATGTGCCGGTAAGCGGCGAGCCCATCGCCCGCTAATCTCGTTCCCGTCGGACCAACGCCCCCGTCATCCTGACGAAAGTCAGGATCCAGGGTTACGCACGCCGCCCGTCATGGCTCTGGATCCTGACTTTCGTCAGGATGACGGCGTGATTCGTCAGGATGACGGTGCGAATGGATTGCCGCCACCTGCCAAACCGTGCCACCACCGTATCCGAAAAGACGGTGAGGATAGCGATGCGGTTCAAGGCTCTTACGACGTTCACGCTGGCCTTGCTCGCGACCACCGCTCCCGCGATCGTCGGCGCGCAGAAGGAAAAGTCCCCGCCCCCCGGTGGCGACATCCCCGCCAAGTTCGTCCCCGCCAACGCCACCTTCGACTTCGACCGCCGCGAGGTCGACATCCCGATGCGCGACGGCGTCACGCTCCACGCGGTCATCGTCCAGCGCAAGGGCGTCACCGACGCCCCGATCCTGCTCCAGCGCACACCCTACAACGCCGAAAGCGTCGCCAGCCGATCCTCCAGCCCGAGCGGCGCGATGAACCTCCGCGCATCCGACGCGATGTTCTTCGACGCGGGCTATATCCGCGTGTTCGAGGACGTCCGCGGCAAGAACGGCTCGAACGGCGCGTACATCAACGAACGCCCGCTGATCGGCCCGCTCAACAAAACGAAAGTCGATCACTCCACCGACGCTTACGACACGATCGACTGGCTTGTGAAGAACCTCAAGAACAGCAACGGCCGGGTCGGCATCATCGGCGGCAGCTACGACGGCATGATGGCGGCGATGGCGCTGGTGAACCCGCATCCTGCGCTGAAAGCCGCCGTCCCGATGAACCCGGTGATCAACACCTGGAAGGGCGACGACGACTTCCACGGCGGCGCGTTCCGCCAGATCGGCTACGATTATTACTACACGCAGGACGCCGCGAAGGGTGAAGCCGGCGACCTCTGGCGCGATGCCTACGACGATTACGACACATTCCTGCGCGCCGGATCCGCCAGCGCGTTCGTGAAGAGCCGCGGGCTCGAACAGCTGCCGTTCGTCAACCGCCTTCACGATCACCCGACCTACGACGCGTTCTGGCAGGGCCAAGCGCTCGAGACGATCCTGCCGAAGCAGCCACAGACCGTGCAGACCCTCTGGGTCGCCAGCCAATGGGACCAGGAGGACATCTACGGCGCAGTCGCAGCCTACGAAGCCGTATCGAAAGTCGACCCCAACCACGTCAACCACCTCGCGCTAGGCCCTTGGGCGCATGGCGGCGCAAACGGTGACGGCTCGACGCTCGGCGCGATCCGCTTCGATGCCGACACCGCGCTCTGGTTCCGCAAGAACGTCCTGCTCCCGTTCCTGAACGGCGCGCTGAAGACCGGCGCGACACCGCCCGCGCTCCCTACCGTCACCGCGTTCCAGACCGGCACCAACCAGTGGCAGGCGCTAGCCGGTTGGCCGAACTCGACCGCCACGCAGAAACTCTACTTCCAGCCCGCCAGCGGTCTCGGCGCCACCGCCCCCGCGCAGGACGGCCACGACGACTATATCTCCGATCCCGCCAAGCCGATCCCGTACCGCCTCCGCCCGATCCGCCCGACCTACGCGACCGGCTCGACCTGGCGGCAATGGCTGGTCGACGACCAGCGCCCGTTCTCCGACCGCACCGACGTCCTCACCTACCAGACACCGCCGCTGACCAGCCCGGTCGCGATCGCCGGCGCGCCAGTCGCGGACCTGATCGCCAGCACCACCGGCACCGACGGCGATTTCGTGGTGAAGCTGATCGACGTCTACCCTGCCGAATAT
This sequence comes from Sphingomonas sp. 320_CC, assembly GCF_059691795.1. Lineage (NCBI taxonomy): Bacteria > Pseudomonadati > Pseudomonadota > Alphaproteobacteria > Sphingomonadales > Sphingomonadaceae > Sphingomonas > Sphingomonas sp. 320_CC. The sequence goes on from NZ_JCAWAE010000004.1 coordinate 514,268, forward strand.
TCCGACAAGCCCGAGATGGGGGGCTACCAGCTCGCCGTCTCGATGGACATCTTGCGCGGCCGCTACCGCGACGGCTTCGAGAAGCCGACCCCGATCGTCGCCGGCCAGCCCACGCATTTCCGCGTCGTGCTACCCAACGCCAACCACGTCTTCCTCCCCGGCCACCGGATCATGGTGCAGGTCCAGTCGAGCTGGTTCCCGCTCTACGACCGCAACCCGCAGACCTACGTCGCCAACATCTTCGACGCCAAGCCCGCCGACTACCGCAAGGCCACGATCAGCGTCTTCCACTCGGCCGCGCAGCCCAGCGCGATCGAACTGCCGATCGCCGCGGCGAAGTGACGGAGTGATCTCATGTTCCTGAACTTCCTCGACGAACTCCGCAGCGCCGGCATCCCCGCTAGCCTCAAGGAGCACCTCATCCTGCTCGAGGCGCTCGACGCCGAGGTGATCGAGCGGACGCCCGAGGATTTCTACTACCTCTCCCGCGCGGTATACGTGAAGGACGAGGGGCTGCTCGACAAGTTCGACCAGGTCTTCGCCAAGGTCTTTCGCGGACTCGCCACCAGCTACGGCACGCCCGCCGGTGAAGTGCCCGAGGACTGGCTGAAGGCGGTCGCCGAGAAATTCTTGACCCCCGAGGAGATGGCCGCCATCAAGTCGCTCGGCTCGTGGGACGAGATCATGGAGACTCTCAAGAAACGCCTCGAGGAGCAGAAGGAACGCCACCAGGGCGGCAGCAAATGGGTCGGCACGGGCGGCACGAGCCCGTATGGAAACGGCGGCTACAACCCCGAAGGCGTCCGCATCGGTGGCGAAAGCACGCACAAGCGCGCACTGAAAGTCTGGGACCAGCGCGAGTTCCGCAACCTCGACAACACCAAGGAACTCGGCACCCGCAACATCAAGGTGGCACTCCGCCGCCTGCGCCGCTTCGCGCGCGACGGCGCCGCCGACGAACTCGACATCGACGGCACGATCGCCGGCACCGCACGGCAGGGCTATCTCGACATCGTCATGCGCGCCGAACGCCGCAATGCGGTGAAACTGCTACTGTTCCTCGACGTCGGCGGCTCGATGGACCCGTTCGTCAAGCTCTGCGAGGAACTGTTCTCCGCCGCGACGACCGAGTTCAAGAACCTCGAATTCTTCTACTTCCACAATTGCCCGTACGAAGGCGTGTGGAAGGACAATACGCGGCGCTTCGCCGAGCGTACGCCGATGTGGGACCTGCTCCACAAATACGGCCACGACTACAAGCTGATCTTCGTCGGCGACGCGTCGATGAGCCCGTACGAGATCACCCACCCCGGCGGCTCGGTCGAGCATTTCAACGAGGAGCCGGGCGCGGTCTGGATGCAGCGGTTGACCAACACCTATCCGGCGGCGGCGTGGCTCAACCCGGTGCCCGAGGCGCAATGGGGCTATTCGCAGTCGGTGCGGATCATCCGCGAACTGATGACCGACCGGATGTACCCCCTGAGCCTCGCCGGGCTCGACGACGCGATGCGCGAACTGACGCGGAAACGGTGAGTTTGGCGCGGTAAGCGGCTGACCGTAACGGAACCGTCACGGACGCGGTCGGTTTATCGGGCATCATCCCTTACCGAAGGACAAGCCCTATGTCGTCGATCCCAAACTCCGCCATGCCGCACGCCAAGGTCCATCACGACGACGACCACAAGCCGAAGCCGGACGCGAAGAAGACCGCGGCGACCAGCGACTGGGTCGAGGATGCGACCGACGCGGCCAAGGCTGGCCTTGCGACGGCAACGGATGCGGTGAAGTCGCACCCGAAGACCGCGATTGCGGTTGGCGCGACGGTGATCGCGGGTATTGCAGCGGCGATCGCAGCGCCTGCGTTGCGTGCGAAGGATGCGGCGGAGAAGAAGGCACCGGCAAAGAAGCCCGAGCCGAAGAAGCCGGCCAAGGCGAAGAAGCCGCACTGATACATCAATACGAAAATACGAAAATACGAGAATACGAGGCCGCCGCCCACTCCACCCTGCACCACCCCGGCGAAGGCCGGGGCCCAGTTGGAAAGGTCGCAGTGGTGGGGTGCAGCCTCAGTTAGCAACGTCCCCCAACTGGGCCCCGGCCTCCGCCGGGGTGGAGATGCAACACCGGACGGGCTTGCACTTCCTTGTTCTCCCGCGAAGGCGGGAGCCCAGGCTGGGCTCCCGCCTTCGCGGGAGAACAAGCTTTCTTCTTAAAAAAGGGCAAGCGTCAGGCGAAAAGCACTCAAACCCGATCCACAACTCCACCACTCATCGCCACCGGCACGCCCGTCGTCCCCGGAAAACTAATAGCCAGGCCCTTCAACGTCCGCACCGCCATATACGCGAACCCCTCGGCCTCCAGCGCATCGCCGTTCCACCCGAGCACATCGGTAGGCTCAACCACCAACCCGGTCCGCGCGGCGATCATCGCCAGCATAGTCGGATTATGCCGACCACCCCCCGCAACCAGCAACCGCACCGGCCGAGCCGGCAAATGCCGCATAGCCTCAGCCACGGTAGCGGCCGTAAACGCCGTCAAAGTCGCCGCGCCGTCCGCAGCCGACAACCCCCGAGCCGGCTGGATCGTAAAGTCATTCCGATCCAAAGACTTCGGCGGAGGAGCATCGAAAAACGGATGGTCCAGCATCGCCGTCAACACCGTCTCGTCTACCCGCCCAGACGCCGCCAACGCCCCCCCGGCATCATACCGTGCGCCGGTCTCCGCCTCGACCCAGCTATCGATCAACCCATTCGCCGGCCCGGTATCGAACGCCACCAGCCCATCGCGATCCATCATCTGCGCCCGCTCCGGCGACATCTCGCGCGAATCATGCATGTCGCGCCCGCCAGGAATGAAGGTGATGTTCCCCACCCCGCCAAGATTCAGCACCGCAACCGGTCCCTCCAGCCTCGCCGCCAGCGCCGCATGATACACCGGCAGCAACGGAGCCCCCTGCCCGCCAGCCGCCACATCCGCAGACCGAAAATCCGACACCGTCGTGATCCCGGTCGCCCGAGCGACCGCAGCCCCATCGCCGATCTGCCACGTCCAGCGCCGATCGGGCCGATGCGCGATCGTCTGCCCGTGGAAACCGATCACGTCGACATCCGCCGCCGCAACCCCCGCGTCCGCCAGCAACTTGTGCACCGCAAACACATGCGCGCGCGTAATCAGCTCCCCCGCCGCGACCACCGGCGGACTGGCCCGCGGCTTGTCGAACGTCAGCGCCATCCGCGTAGCTTCCGCCAACTGCGCCCGCGCCGCATCCGAATAAGGCTCGCCACGAAACGCGATCGGCCGCACGAACGCCTCGCCGTCGGTCTCGATCAACGCCGCGTCGATCCCGTCGAGCGACGTCCCCGACATCAGTCCAATCGCCAGCATATCGGTTCCTTCCCGCGCAATCTCCCCACCCATGGCGGATGCATTTTCCACCGCCTAGAAAAAACCGAACTTTGCGCCTATGTGCGCGGGCTTCATGGCAACAACACTCCCCTCCCCGCCGAAGATCGGCATGGTCTCGCTCGGCTGTCCGAAGAACCTCGTCGATAGCGAGCGGATCCTCACGCAGCTCCGCGGCGACGGCTATCAGATGTCGCCCGATTATGCCGGCGCCGACATCGTCCTCGTCAACACTTGCGGCTTCCTCGATTCCGCCAAGGAGGAAAGCCTCGAGGCGATCGGCGAGGCCATCGCCGAGAATGGCCGCGTCATCGTCACCGGCTGCATGGGCAAGGAAGCCGACGCGATCCGCGCGCGCTTCCCGCAGGTCCTCGCGATCACCGGTGCGCACGAATACGAGCAGGTCGTCGGCGCGGTCCACGAGGCTGCCCCGATGCCGCCGTCCGCATTCCTCAACCTGATCCCCGATGCCGGCCTGAAGCTGACCCCGCGCCACTACAGCTATCTGAAGATCTCGGAGGGCTGCAACCATCGCTGCTCGTTCTGCATCATCCCGTCCTTGCGCGGCGACCTCGTCAGCCGCCGCCCCGACGCTATCCTTCGCGAGGCCGAAAAGCTGGTCGAAGCCGGCACCAAGGAACTGCTGGTCATCAGCCAGGACACGTCGGCGTACGGCGTCGACCTCCGCCACGCCAGCTGGCCGGTGAAGACCGGCGGCCCGATGTCCCGCAACGAAGCCCGAGACGTCCGCGCGCACATGACCGACCTGTCGCGCGAACTCGGCAAGATCGCGCCGTGGGTCCGCCTTCACTACGTCTACCCGTATCCGCACGTCGACCACGTCATCCCGCTGATGGCGGAAGGCCTCGTGCTGCCGTATCTCGACATCCCGTTCCAGCACGCGTCGCCATCGGTGCTGCGCCGGATGAAGCGTCCCGGCAACGATGCGAAGGTGCTCCAGCGCATCCACAACTGGCGGACGATCGCACCCGACATCACGATCCGCTCGACCTTCGTCGTCGGTTTCCCCGGCGAGACCGAGGAGGATTTCCAGTATCTGCTAGACTGGCTCGACGAGGCGCAACTCGACCGCGTCGGCGCATTCCGCTTCGAGCCGGTCGAAGGGGCGGCGGCTAACCTGCTGCCCGACCATGTGCCCGAAGAGCTCAAGGAAGAGCGCTACGCCCGCATCATGGAAAAGACCGCGGCAATCTCCGCGGCGAAGTTGCAGGCCAAGATCGGCCGCACGCTCGACGTCATCATCGACGCGGTCGACGAAGAAGGCGCCACCGGCCGCTCACAGGCGGATGCGCCCGAGATCGACGGCGAGGTCTTCCTCCGCGACGCGTGCCACCTGACGGTCGGCGACATCGTCCCAGTCACGATCGAAGACGCTGACGATCACGACCTTTATGGCGTGCCCGTCGCCTAACCCCGCTTACTGTTCTCCCGCGAAAGCGGGAGCCCAGGGTCCGGAGCGATACCGCCCGTAACCCTGGACTCCTGCGTCCGCAGGAGAACCAAAGTCAGACGACGTTGCGACCGGTGAACAGCTTCACCAGAACGACGATGACCGCGATCACCAGCAGGATGTGGATCAGCCCGCCTGCGACATGGAAGGCGAAGCCTGCCAGCCAGAGGATCAGCAGGATGACGGCGATGGTGTACAGCATGGTTGTGTCCCCTAAGACGTAAAAAAGGCTCCCGGTCGGACGATGAAACGTGCGTGTAACACGGCGTGTTCCGTCAACATTTCTGCCCTAGCCTAACTCCTTCAACCGCCACGGAATAAAAATCGTGGGCGTTGCGCGCGCACGCCGGTTCTGCTTCGTTGCGCGCCATGATCCTCCGTCTTCTCGCCGTCGCCGCGCTTCTCCCGGCCCCCGCCATCGCGCAGTCGCTCACCCCCACCGAAACCGCGCAGATCGACACGCTGGTCACCGGCGCGCTCGGCGATACCGGTGTGCCCTCAGCCTCGATCGCCGTAGTCCGCGGCGGCCGGATCGTGTTTGCCAAGGCGTATGGCAAACCGTCCGAGGCGATCGCCGTCGCGGACCCCAAGCTCCCCTACCAGATCGCCTCGATCTCCAAGCAGTTCACCGCCGCCGCGATCCTGCTGCTCGAAGACGAAGGCAAGCTCAGCCTCGACGACACCGTCGCGAAATACATTCCCGGCATCACCGGCGGCGACCGCATCACGATCCGCCAGCTGCTCAGCCACACGTCGGGCCTCCAGGATTACTGGCCGCAGGATTACAGTTTCGCGGCGATGGCAAAGCCCGTCACGCCGCAGCAGATCGTCGATCGCTGGGCCAAGAAGCAGCTCGATTTCCAGCCCGGTACGCAGTGGCAATATTCCAACACGGGCTACGTCGTCGCCGGGCTGATCGTCGAGAAGGTCGCGAAAGAGCCTCTCCTCACCTTCCTCCAGCAACGCATCTTCAAGCCGCTCGACATCCGCGCACTCGACCAGGACAAGGCGATCGGCAAAGCCTACCCGCAAGGCTATGGCCGCTTCGCCCTCGGCCCGGTTCGCCCCGAGACGCCGAGCGCGGACGGCTGGCTCTACGCCGCCGGCGAACTCTCGATGAGCGCCGAAGACCTCGCCAAATGGGACGTCGCGCGCCTCAACCGCACCACGCTCCCTGCCGACGACTGGGCTGCGCAGGAAACGCCGGTCAAACTCGCTGACGGGTCGAGCAACGGCTACGGCCTCGGCGTGTTCACCGGCAGCGCGAACGGCCGCCGCTATGTCGAGCACAGCGGCGAAGCGGTCGGCTTCCTGTCCGAGAACACCGTCTACCCCGACGACAAGGCGGCCATCGTCGTCCTCACCAACAGCTGGTTCAGCGACGCAACGGGCCGGATCGCCGCGGGCGTTGCCAAGATCGTCCTGCCTACCGCACCCGCCAATGCCGAAGACACCGCCGCGCTCGCCCGCGCCCGCACGGTCTACGACCAGCTCCGCACCGGCACGCTCGACCGCAAGGGGCTGACCGAAGACGCCAACTATTACTTCAAGCCCGTCGCGCTCGCCGACTACAAGGCCAGCCTCGGCGTACTCGGCGAGCCCACTGCATTCGCACAAACCGGCAAGACCCGCTTGCGCGGCGGCTTCGTCAACCGCACCTACCGCATCACCTATCCCGACCGCACGCTCTCGCTCAGCACCTATGCCGAACCCGGCGCGAGCGGCCGATACGAACAACTTTTGGTGGCGCCCGCACAATGACCGACTTCGCCTCGATGCTCCAACCCGACCGCAGCCAGCCCGCACGGACGATCCACGTCGTCCACCCCGACGCCTATGAAGGCTGGCTCGCGAAACAGTCGCAGCGCGTCCGCACGACGATCGCCGCGCACCGCCTGACCGGCAAGCCCGGCGACCGCGCGGTGCTGCCCGGCGAGACCGCGGAAGATTGGTCGATGCTCCTGGTCTGCAACGAAGCCGTGACGTCGCCGTGGCGGATCGCCTCGCTCGGCGCGTCGTTACCCGCGGGCACCTATCGTCTCGCCGAAGGCCCGGTCGGCGCGGCCGGGCTCGGCTGGATGCTCGCCCAGCACCAGTTCACGCGGTACGTGAAGCCCGACGCAACCGGCCCGCGCGTGCTCCTGACCACCGACGCCGCGCATATCGACGAGACAATCCGCCTCGCCGAAGCCACCGCGCTCGTCCGCGACCTCGTCAACACCGGCGCCTCCGACATGGGCCCCGCCGACCTGGAAGCCGCTGCCGAGACGCTCGCCAAACGCCACGGCGGGACCGTCACCACCACGCGCGGCGATGCGCTCGCGACCGGCTACCCGATGATCCACGCGGTCGGCCAAGCCGCGAGCAAGGACCGCGCGCCACGGCTGATCGAACTCGAATGGGGCGACCCGTCGCACCCCCGCATCGCACTGGTCGGCAAGGGCGTCACCTTCGACACCGGCGGGCTCGACATCAAGCCGTCGGCCGGCATGCGACTGATGAAGAAGGACATGGGCGGCGCGGCGCATGCCCTGGCGCTCGCGAGCCTGGTGATGGCCGCCAAACTCCCGGTCCGCCTCCACCTCCTGATTCCCGCGGTCGAGAACTCCATCGCCGGCAACGCCTTCCGCCCCGGCGACGTGCTGGCCACGCGCAAGGGCCTGACGGTCGAGAACACAAACACCGACGCGGAAGGTCGCCTCGTGCTCGGCGACGCGCTGACCAAGGCGGGCGAGAGCAACCCGGAGCTGATCCTCGACTTCGCAACGCTCACTGGCGCAGCGCGTGTCGCGCTCGGCCCGGACCTTCCGCCGATGTTCACCGACGACGAATCGCTCGCGGCGGACCTGCTCGCGTCGGGGCTGGAACAGAACGACCAGATGTGGCGGCTGCCGCTCTGGAACGGCTATGACGAGATGCTCAAGTCCGACATTGCCGACATGGTCAACGCCCCCGATGGCGGGTTCGCGGGCGCGATCACCGCCGCGCTGTTTCTCCGGCGGTTCGTGCCGAAGACCGCGGCGTGGGCGCATCTTGACGTGTTCGCATGGCGGCCGTCCGCCAAGCCGGGGCGGCCTAAGGGCGGCGAGGCTTACGCCCTTCGCGCGACGTTCGCGATGTTGGCGAAGCGGTACGGCGCCTAGCCGTTCCCCCGCGGAGGCGGGGGTCCAGGGTCACGGACGTCAGCCTGTGAGATCCTGGGCCCCCGCCTCCGCGGGGGAACAAGCTGGTGCTTAGAACAGCGCAAGCGAAGACGACGTCAACTCGTCGCGAATTGCCCGAACGGAAGCAACTTGTCCGCCAGAGCCTTCGTCGCATTCGCATCGCCAGCCCGCAACGGCACCAGCACCGCCACCGCAGCCTTGCGCACATATCCGTCGATCGCAGTCGGCGTCGGCGCCTTGCTCGCCGTCTCGACCAAAGCCCGTCCCCGAGCATCGTTCGGATCCAGCTCCAGCCGCAACAACCCGGCAAGCCCTGCAAACATCGCGCGATTGCCACCCAGCGCCACCGACTTGTCCAAAGCCTCGAACCCGGTCGCCTTCTGCGCCCCCGCGACCGCACGCCCGACGAACCGCCCGAGCTTCGCGATCACCCCGACATGCCACGCGCCAAGCGCCGCCTGCGCCTCCGCATTGCGCGGATAGCGGACGACCAGCGCCTCATATTGCCTCCGCGCGGCGATCGCCTCGCTCCGGTTGCCGAGCAGCTTGGCGCGATACCCTTTCGCCATCGCCTGCATGATCGCGGCCTCGGCATCGTTGGGCGAGCGGCTCAGCGCCTGCCCCGCCGCCGCCGCCGCCCGGTCGATCCGCGCCAGCGCGACATTACGATCGCGGTCGACGAACCCGGCCTGCGTCAGCAACTCGCGCGGCGTCTCCGCGCGCGCAGCGATCGGACACAGGACGGCGCTCGCGATCAGCGAGGCACTCACGAAACCGGGAAACCACCTGGCCATATCAACCCTCGCACCGAAGTTGTCCGATCAAAGTCCCGGCCCGAAACTTGGCCGTCGAATCGTTTCACGGACCATAAGACCGCCATGTTTATCGAGACTTAACACGCTCTACCCGAGATCCGGATCATAAACGTCCAGATCAGGATCAAGATCGACCGGACCGCCCGTCACAACCCCGCCGCTGCCTCGATGATCGGCACGAACTTCTCCGCGGTCAGGCTAGCGCCACCGACCAGCGCCCCGTCGACATTCGGCGTATCGAGAATCGACGCTGCATTCGCCCCCGTCACCGACCCGCCGTACAGGATTCGCACCCCGGCCGCCGCATCGCCGATCAGCATCCGCAGTTTCGCACGCGCAATCGCGTGGATCGCCGCGATTTCGTCCAGCGTCGGCGTGCGACCCGTCCCGATCGCCCAGCGCGGCTCATAGGCCAGCGTGAACCAGCTTCCGTCCGCATTGTCCGGCACCGACTTCTCGATCTGCGCCTGCACGACACGTTCTGCACGGTCCGCATCGCGTTCCGCCTCGGTCTCGCCGCAGCACAGGATCACGTTCAGCCCCTGCCGCCGCGCCGCCGCCGCCTTCGCCCAGGCGTCATGGCTGGTCTCGTGCTGGTCCGCGCGACGCTCGGAATGGCCGACGATCGTGAAGCGCGCGCCGACTTCCTTGACCATCGACGCCGACACGCACCCGGTATGCGCGCCCGAATCCGCCTCGTGCACATCCTCAGCGCCGATCGCCAACCCCGGTACGCGCTGCGACGCCGCGTCGATCAGCGTGAACGGCACCGCCACCGCGACATCGACGCCCGGCGCGGCGGCCGCTGCCGCAGCGATCGTATCGAGCTCGGCCAGCGCCGCGCGCGACCCGTTCATCTTCCAGTTTCCGGCTACAAGCTTACGCCGCATCGTCATCTCCCGAGTGTTTTGCCCAGCGATAGCGCCGCACCCGCCCCGCACAACCCCGCACAACCCCAAGCAACGTTGCGCGCCCGACTTGAAGAGCCGCCCTCGCCCCCGTAAAGCAACCGCGTTCCTATCCCTGTCGATCGGCTGTCCATGCTCGCTTTCTTCCGCCGCCTTACCCATTCGAAGGTCGGCGTGATCATCACGTTCCTGGTACTCGGCGTGATCGCGCTCGCGTTCGCGGCGGGTGACGTCACCGGGCTCAGCTCGATGACCGGCGGTGCCGGGATCACCGGCGGCGACGTCGCCAAGGTCGGCAAGGCGGACGTCACCGCGAACCAGCTGAAGACGCAGGCGCAGACCGAGATGGAGGGCTTCCGCCAGCAGCAGCCGACGCTCGACATGGCGACCTTCGTCAACCAGGGCGGCTTCGACGGCACGCTCGACCGGATCATCTCCAGCATGGCGCTCGAGCAGTTCGGCCGCGCACAGGGCATGGTCGTCAGCAAGCGCGCGATCGACGGCCAGATCGCCAGCATCCCCGCGCTGCAGGGCCCGACCGGCAAGTTCGACGAGAATCTCTACCGCCAGGTGCTCGCCCAGCGGAAGCTGACCGACGCGCAGATCCGCAGCGATATCGAGCGTGACACGTTCGCGCAGCAGCTGACGCTGCCCTCGAACGGCGCGACCCAGGTCGCCAGCCAGCTCGCGCTTCCCTACGCGTCGCTGCTGCTCGAAAAGCGCACCGGCACGATCGGCTTCATTCCTGCCGCCGTCGTCCCCGCAGGCCCCGCGCCGAGCGATGCGGACCTCAACACCTTCTATCAGCGCAACATCGCGCGCTACACCGTCCCCGAGCGCCGCGTCGTCCGCTACGCGATGATCACGCCCGAAGCCGTCAAGGCACAGGCCGTCCCGACCGACGCCGAGATCGCCAAGACCTATCAGCAGGACAGCGCACGCTACGCCGCGACCGAAAAACGTGACATCACGCAGGTCGTCGTCGCCGACCAGGCCGGTGCCGCCGCGATCGCCGCCAAGGTGAAAGGTGGCGCCAGCCTCGCCGACGCCGCTCGCGGTGCCGGTCTCGAAGCCTCGACCCAGACCGGTGTCGAGAAGGCCGCCTATGCCGGAACGACGTCCGCGCAGGTCGCCGATGCCGTCTTCGCGGCCGCCAGCGGCGCGGTGATCGGCCCGGTCCGCACGCCACTCGGCTGGACCGTCGCCAAGGTCGACAAGATCGAAAAGGTCGCGGCGCGTTCGCTCGATCAGGTCCGTGGCGAAATAGCCGCCGCGCTCGGTATCCAGAAGTCGGCCGAGGCGCTCTCGTCGATCCACGACAAGATCGACGACTCGCTGTCGAAGAACGCGACGTTCGACGAAGTCATCGCCGACCAGAAGCTCGCGGCCGTCACCACGCCCGCGCTGATCGCCAGCGGCATCAACCCCGACGATCCCGCCAGCAAGCCCGACCCTGCGCTTACGCCGCTCGTCGCCGCAGCGTTCCAGGCTGCCGATGGCGACGGCCCGCAGCTGGTCCAGGTCGGCACCGATGGCGGCTTCGCAGTCGTCGCGCTCGGTCGTGTCGTCCATTCCGCCCCGCGTCCGCTGGCACAGGTTCGCGCCGCGGTGCTCAAGGACGTGACCGCCGATCGCGCGCGCCAAGCCGCGCGTCGCGTCGCCGGCGAAGTGCTTGCGCGCATCAACAAGGGCATGCCGATCCAGCAGTCGCTCGCGCAGACCAAGCTGCCGATGCCGCCCGCGCGCACGCTGACCGCCGCCCGTGCGCAACTCGCCGCCGATCCGCGCGGCGCCCCGCCCGCGCTCGCGCTGATGTTCAGCATGGCGCCTAACACCGCCAAGACGCTCGCCGCACCGGACGACAGCGGCTGGTTCGTCATCAAGCTCGACAACGTCCAGAGCGGCAACGCGACCGGCAACGACGCGGCGATCAAGGCGGCGCGTGGCAACATCGCCCGCTCGGTCGGTCGCGAATATGTCGAGCAGTTCGCCAAGGCGGTCCGCGCCGATGTCGGCGTGAAGACCAACCCGTCCGCACTCGCGCGCGTCCGTTCCGACCTGCTCGGCCAGGGCGGCTCGGGCAACTGATCGCATGACCAGCGCGCGTGAAGCCTTGGCCGAAGGGCGTCCCGCGCTCGTCTGGCGTCGTCAGGTTGCCGATACCGAGACGCCGGTCGCCGCCGCGCTGAAGCTGATCGAGCCCGGGCGCGGCGACTTCCTGCTCGAGTCGGTCGAGGGCGGCGAGACCCGCGGCCGCCACAGCCTGATCGGCCTCGCGCCCGACCTGCTGTTCCGCGCGCACGGCCACCGCGCGGAGATCAACCGCCACTGGGCAACCGATCGCGAGACGTTCGCGCCGTGCCCGATGCCCACGCTCGATGCGTTGCGCGCACTGGTCGCCGAATGTCGTGCGGAAGTTCCCGCCGAACTGCCCCGCGCGCTAGCCTGCCTCGTCGGCTATTTCGGCTACGAGACGATCGGGCTGGTCGAGACCCTGCCACAGCCGCCGGTCGATCCGCTCGGCCTGCCCGACATGATCTTCGTACGGCCGACCGTCATCCTGGTGTTCGATCGTCTGACCGACGCGCTCTACCTCGTCGCGCCGGCCTGGCCCGATCCCGCACGCGATGCCGACTCGATCGTGACCGAAGCCGAAGAGCGCCTCGACGCGGTCGCCGCCAAGCTCGCCAGCACCCCCGTCCCCGCGCCGATCCGTGCCGACGTCGCCGAACCGACCTACACGCCAGCGCTCCCCGAAGGCCGCTACCGCAAGATGGTCGCCACCGCGAAGGACTACATCCTCGCCGGCGACATCTTCCAGGTCGTGCTCGCGCAGCGCTTCAGCACGCCGTTCGCGCTGCCGCCGTTCGAGCTCTACCGCTCGCTACGCCGCATCAATCCGTCGCCGTTCCTGTACCACCTCGACCTCCCCGGCTTCGCGCTGATCGGCTCGAGCCCTGAAATCCTCGTCCGCGTCCGCGACGACGAAGTCACGATCCGCCCGATCGCCGGCACGCGCCCACGCGGCAAGACCGCCGCCGAGGACGAAGCGAACCGCATCAGCCTGCTCGCTGACCCCAAGGAGCGCGCGGAGCATCTGATGCTCCTCGATCTCGGCCGCAACGACGTCGGCCGTGCTGCGTCGCCGGGTTCGGTGAAGGTGACAGCCAGCTACGGCGTGGAATTCTACAGCCACGTCATGCACATCGTCTCGAACGTCGTCGGCACGCTGTCCCCCGACAAGGACGCGCTCGACGCGCTGTTCGCCGGCTTCCCAGCCGGCACGGTCAGCGGCGCGCCCAAAGTCCGCGCCTGCCAAATCATCGCCGAACTCGAACCCGAACGCCGCGGCGCGTATGCGGGCGGAGTCGGCTATTTCTCGCCCGACGGCTCGATGGACTCGTGCATCGTGCTGCGGACCGCGGTGGTGAAGGACGGCACGATCCATGTCCAGGCCGGTGCGGGAATCGTCGCGGACAGTATTCCCGAATACGAACAACGCGAATGCGAAGCCAAGGCCGGCGCGATTCTCGCCGCTGCGCGCGAGGCTGTCGGTCGAGCGAAAGCTCCAGGCTTCGGTCAGTAGATCACAGCCCATTATCACCACCCCGGCGAAGGCCGGGGCCCAGTTGGAAAGGCCGTAGTAACTAAGCGCAGCGATCCGTTGGCGCCGCCCTTTACTGGGCCCCGGCCTTCGCCGGGGGGGTGTAAATCTCAAATATCTCTTACGGGAAAGCTTACGGCGTAGTCGTGGTCTCGCTAGCCGGCGCACGGCGCTCCTGGGCATAGGCATTGTTCCGCGCCAGGAAGCAGCCCGACTGGCCACCAGTCCCTACCGCCGAGCATGTATCCGGCAACCCGCCGGCAACACGCCCGAGCTGATCCATCGACGCCGCACGATTGACCCAGCTCTGGTTCTGCGCCGCGATCGGCTTGTCGTCGCGCAACTGCTTCGGAATGCGATACGGCTGGTCGAGCGTCGAACACACCACGACTTCACCCGCGGTCGACTTCGGGCACGCCTGGTCCCCGGTCAGCGTCACGCTGCGAATGCGCTGCGGCGGCGTGTCGACCTGCGCCTCCTGCGCGTACGCCATGGCGGGGAATGCGATCAGTGCGGCGAGGACGGCGGTACGAAACATGGATCAGGCTCCTTTGAGCGAATAACGTCCGTCATGCAGCATTGCTCCGCACTGAATGATAGTCGCCTACCCAGGCGATATAGGAACCACCAACGCCGTTCGCGACCTTGCCGAGGACAATTAGCGCCGAACCGTCCCGGCCGAGCGCTGTTGCACCGCGCCCCGCATCGGCTATGGCGGCGCCATGATCCTCGTCGTCGACAATTACGACAGCTTCACCTGGAACCTCGTCCATTATCTGATGGAACTGGGTACCGAGGTCGAAGTCGTCCGCAACGATGCGATCTCCGCCGGGCAGGCTCTGTCGTCGGGCGCGGACGCGTTCCTTATTTCCCCCGGCCCCTGCACGCCGACCGAGGCAGGCGTGAGCCTCGACCTCGTCGCCGCGTGCGCAGACGCCGGCAAGCCGCTGCTTGGCGTGTGCCTCGGCCACCAGGCGATCGGCCAGCATTTCGGCGGCAAGGTCGAGCGCGGCGGCCTGATGCACGGCAAGACCTCGCCCGTCGTCCACGACGACACCGGGCTGTACGCTGGGTTGCCCTCGCCGTTCATCGCCACGCGCTATCACTCGCTGATCGTCAACGCGGTCCCCGACACACTGGTGGTGAACGCGACCGCGCAGGACGGCACGGTCATGGGCTTCCGCCACAAGACGCTGCCGATCCACGGCGTCCAGTTCCACCCGGAGAGCATCGCCACCGAACACGGCCACGAAATGCTCGCCAACTTCCTGAAGATGGCGAACATTCCCCACCAACTCCCCTCCCGCCTCCGGGAGGGGTCGGGGGAGGGCCGCGCCGCGCTCACGACCTCGGCTGGACAGGACGCCCCTCCCCTGACCCCTCCCGCAAGCGGGAGGGTAATGTGACCACCACCACGCTCCTGCCTGACCCCGGCTCCCCCCTCTCGCGCGAATCCGCCCGAGAAGCGTTTGCCGACATCCTCGACGCCCGCGCCAGCGACCGCGCGATCGCCACCTTCCTCACCGATCTCGCGACCCGCGGCGAAACCAGCATCGAGATCGCCGAAGCCGCACGCGCGCTCCGCAACCGGATGATCCCGATCGACGCCCCCGCCGGCGCGATCGACGTCTGCGGCACCGGCGGTGACGGCCACCACACCCTGAACGTCTCGACCGCCGTCGCGCTCGTCGTCGCCGCGTGCGGAGTCCCCGTCGCCAAGCACGGCAACCGCGCCGCCTCCAGCAAGGCCGGCGCCGCCGACACGCTGGAAGTCCTCGGCCTCGACATGGACCGCGCCGGCGCCACCGCGGAGGCAAGCCTCAACGAGATCGGCATCGCCTTCCTCTTCGCCGCCAACCACCACCCGGCGATGAAGCGCATCACCCCGATCCGCCAACGCATCGGCAAGCGGACGATCTTCAACCTGATGGGCCCGCTCGCCAACCCGGCGGGCACCACCCGCCAGCTCATCGGCATCGCCCGCCCCGACTATGTGTCGCTCTACGCCGAAGCCCTCGAACAGCTCGGCACCGAAGCCGCGCTCGTCGTCTCCGGCGAAGAAGGCCTCGACGAACTGTCGGGCGCCGGCCCCAGCATCGTCGCCTCGGTCGGCACCGTCGCGCTCCCCGGCAAGGTCACGCCCGAAGACGCCGGCCTCACCCGCCACGCCATCACCGACATCCGCGGCGGCGACGCGCACCACAACGCCGACGCGCTCCGCCACCTGCTCAAGGGCGAGACCGGCGCCTACCGCGACGCCGTCCTGCTCAACGCCGCCGCCGCCTTGATGGTCGCCGGCACCGTCCCCACTCTCGTCGACGGCGCGGCCAAGGCCGCCGCCGCCCTCGACACCGGCAGCGCCGACGCGCTGCTCGCCCGCTGGATCGCCTACTGACATGACCATGCTCGACCGTATCCTCGAGACCAAGCGCGCCGAAGTCGCCGCGCGCAAGGCAACCACCTCGCTCGCCGACATCGACGCCGGCATCGCCCGCATGTCGAAGCCGCGCGGCTTCCGCGCCGCGCTTGACGCCAAGACCGGCTACGCGCTGGTCGCCGAAGTCAAGAAAGCCAGTCCCTCGAAAGGCCTGATCCGCGCCGACTTCGATCCCGTAGCCCACGCTCGCGCCTACGAAGCCGGCGGCGCCGCGTGCCTGTCGGTGCTGACCGACGAAAAGTGGTTCCAGGGCTCCGACGCCTATCTGACCGCGGCGCGCGACGCCGTCTCGATCCCCGTGTTGCGCAAGGACTTCATGGTCGACCCATGGCAGTCGACCGAGGCGCGCGCGATCGGTGCCGACTGCATCCTGATCATCGTCGCAGCACTCGACGACATCCAGATGGCCGAGATCGAAGCCTCCGCGCTCGAATGCGGCATGGATGTGCTGGTCGAAGTCCACGACGCGCACGAGATGGAGCGCGCGCTGAGGCTCAAGTCGCGCCTGATCGGCGTCAACAACCGCGACCTGCGCGACTTCTCGGTCGATTTCCAGCGCACCTACGACCTCGTCGGCAAGGCGCCCAAGGACTGCACCTTCGTCGCCGAAAGCGGCCTGACGACGCGCGCGGAACTCGACGCGATGGCCGAACACGACATCCACTGCTTCCTGATCGGCGAAGCGCTCATGCGCCAGGACGATGTCGAAGCGGCTACACGGGCGCTGGTGGGATGACCGGCCTCACCCATATCGACGAAGCCGGCGCGGCCCGCATGGTCGACGTCGGCGGCAAGGCCGTCACCGCCCGCGAAGCCATCGCCTCCGGCCGCATCACCATGTCCGCCGAAGCCGCCGCAGCGATCGGCGCCGGCACCGCGAAAAAGGGCGACGTCCTGGCTGTCGCGCGCGTCGCGGGCATCATGGCCGCCAAGCGCACCAGCGACCTCATCCCCCTCTGCCACCCGCTCCCGCTCACGAAGGTGGAAATCGACTTGGTCGTCGACGAAACCGGCGTAACCGCCACCGCCACGGCCTCGACCGAAGGCAAGACAGGCGTCGAGATGGAAGCTCTGACGGCTGCCACGGTAACGCTCCTGACGATCTACGACATGGCCAAAGCGATCGACAAGAGCATGGTCCTCACTGACATCCGCGTCCGCGCAAAGTCCGGCGGCAAATCCGGCGACTGGACCGCCTAAAACAAAACCCTCGCCCCAAAGGGGAGAGGGAAAGACGCCAAAGGCGGCGAGGGTGAGGGCAAGCCAAGCAGAACGCGCCTAGCTTTCAGTCATCATCGATAGACCAGTCGTGGCTCTCGACGATCGTAGACTCAACTGGTCGCCCCGCCGCATCCAGCGAAGGGTCATACCGAAACCGCTGCTCGATCAACCGACAGGTCAGTGCATCAAGCTCCCGGCTCCCGCTAGACCGAGTCACCCGACACCCCGACACGCGCCCATTGGTTTCAACCACGTACCGCACGAATACGCGCCCTCTGATCCCGGTCTCCGCACCGTCATCCGGATAATCCGAATCCTTCAACCGCCCCTTTCGCCACCGCGGCGGCGTCTCCTCGCCACCCCCGCCGTCGCCATCGCCATATCCCCCACTCCCGGTGCCATTGCCGATCCCCCCACTCCCGGTCCCCGGCCCGCGAATATCCGAAGCTCCCGCCGTCGCCTGCGCCCCCACTCCAGCCTTCTCCGCAACCACGACAGGCGGCGGCACCACAACCGGTACCACCGGAGGCGGCGCCACCACCTCGGTAGCCTTCGACTTCAAATTAGGAGGCGACGCAGCCCCCTCCGGCTTCCGGCTAGGCGAAGGCCGAGGCCTCACCTTCTCCTCGGGCGGCGGTGGCGGACGCGGCGCCGCATCGAACACCTTCAACGCATCACTCACCGCCGCCGACATCGGCACCACCAGCCCATTGAGCAGGGCATAGCCCAGCACCCCCGGCAACAGGACAGCACCCACCGCCGCCCCGATCCTGTCTCTCGCCCGAGGCTGATTGCGTGTCATCATGCTGATCTGGTGTCTCTTTCCCCCAAACAAAGCCCCGCAAGCGATGAACCCGCGCTGGCCGAGCGTGCGAAGAGGTGATCGACGACTATCCCGAACTCCGCGTCGGGCCGCGGAGAAAACAGTGGAGCACTATCAACACCACCCCGGCGAAGGCCGGGGCCCAGTTGGGAAAGCCGCGGTAATTCAACGCGACCGCCCCGCCCAACCCTGTTTCCCCGCGAAGGCGGGGACCCAGACTGGACTCCCGCCCCTCGAGGCAGTGGCTGCGCCGATCGCCCCGCCGTCCTGCCGCAACCCCAACAACACCTGTCCTACGTTCCAAACCCATGGCAAAGCGCCAGATACGCCAAAACTCACCCCCTCCCGCCGGACCTTCTACCGGACGAGACCGTTCCAAACCTGAATCTCAGAACCGCACCCGCCAAATGTCTCCCAGCGTGTGAACTTCCTGCACTTCCAGCAGGAAAACCACGTAATATCAGAGCCAAAAGCATGACCCTAGTCCCCGTCGCCGAAGCCCAGTCCCGCCTCTTCGCCATGGCCCCCCGCGTCGGCCACGAGACCGTGACGCTACGCGAAGCCGCCGGCCGCTGGGCCGCCGAGGACATCCTCGCCCGCCGCACGCAACCGGCAGCAGACCTCTCGGCGATGGACGGCTACGCGATCCGCTACGCCGACCTCCCCGGCCCCTGGACCGTCATCGGCGAAAGCGCAGCCGGCCGCCCCTTCGCAGGCCATGTCGCCCCCGGCCAAGCCACCCGCATCTTCACCGGTGCCGCAATGCCCGACGGCGCCGACACCGTCATGGTCCAGGAAGAAGCCCAGCGTGATGGCGAAACCCTGATCCTGGCCGGCGAAGGCCCCCCGACGCTCGGCCGCAACACCCGCCGCAAGGGCCTCGATTTCTCCACCGGCACCCGCCTGATCGCCGCGGGCGATCGCCTCAGCCCCGCGCGCATCGCCGTCGCCGCAACCGGCGGCCACGGCAGCCTCACCGTCAACCGCCGCGTCCGCGTCGCCGTCGCCGCCACCGGCGACGAACTCGTCCCCCCCGGCTCGACCACCGACGGCGTCGCGCTTCCCGAATCGAACGGGATTATGCTCGCCGCGATGCTCGCCGACATGCCCGTCGACATCATCGACCTCGGCATCCTCCCCGACAATCTCGAGATCCTCCGCGAAGCCTTCGCCAGCGTCGAGGCAGACCTGCTAGTCACTACCGGCGGCGCGTCGGTCGGCGACCACGACCTCGTCCGCCCGGCAATCGAAGCCGCCGGCGGCACCATCGACTTCTGGCGGATCGCCCTGCGCCCCGGCAAGCCGATGATGGCCGGCCGGATCGGCGAGATGATGGTACTCGGCCTCCCCGGCAATCCGGTCTCCGCGTTCGTCACCGCGACGTTGTTCGTCAAACCCGTCGTCGCGCACATGGCCGGCGCTAGAGACCCGCTCCCCCAGTCGACCCACGCGCTGCTCGGCGAAGACCTGCCCGCCAACAACGCCCGCACCGACTATCTCCGCGCCGAACTGCGCGACGGGAAAGCCTATGCCTCGACGATACAGGACAGTTCGATGCTGCTGACACTCGCCCGCTCGACCTGCCTCATCGTCCGCCCCGGCAACGCTCCCGTCGCGAGGACCGGCGAATCGGCCGAAATCCTCGTAATCGCGTGATACGGACGCTTGACGGCGTTAGTTATGTTCCATAGAAGTTCCCAGTCTGTTCCGGACGGAGAACCGCCATGCTCACGCGCAAGCAGCACGAACTCGTCTGCTTCATCAACGATCGCCTCAACGAAACCGGCGTCTCGCCGTCGTTCGAGGAGATGAAGGACGCGCTCGACCTCAAATCGAAGTCGGGCGTCCATCGTCTGATCAGCGCGCTCGAGGAGCGCAACTTCATCCGCCGCCTGCCGAACCGCGCGCGCGCGCTCGAAGTGTTGCGCATGCCCGAACGTGCGGAGAAAAAGGCGCCGTCAAAGGCATCGAACGTCAAGGCAGCTCCCGCCGCCGCGACCCCGCAACCGGCCAACGACGTCATCGAGATTCCCCTCCACGGCCGCATCGCTGCCGGCGTCCCGATCGAGGCGTTCGAAGGCAGCACCATGCTAGCCGTCCCCGCCGCGCTGCTCGGCACCGGCGAACACTACGCTCTCGAAGTCTCGGGCGACTCGATGGTCGAAGCGGGCATCCTCGACGGCGACTACGCCCTGATCCGCCGCACCGAAACGGCGAGAGACGGCGAGATCGTCGTTGCGCTGATCGAAGACAGCGAAGCCACCCTCAAATACTTCCGCCGCGAAGGCGCCATGGTCCGCTTAGACCCGGCAAACCGAGCCTACGACCCCCAACGCTACGCCCCCGCCCAGGTCCGCGTCCAAGGCAAACTCTCCGGCATCCTCCGCCGCTACGACTGAGTCGCGGAGACCGACCTGCGTTATCATCGCGCAGGCCGGTCTCTGTTTTAGCTGCTTAGGAAAAGTGCCCGCTCAAGCTGGTGAGCCAAGTCGCTCTCTCCCGCTAGCGACAGCGACCGGTCTGATCGGCAAATTAAGCGATGTACTCGGAGTTGTCCGAGACAGTTCTTCGATATGCCCAAGCAAAGACCGCCAAGCGTCCGGAAGACTCTGTCCCGCTTCGATGCATAAGCGCGACCTCGACTCGAACCCTAAATATCTGTGCCTCCGCGCCTTTGCGCGAACATATCGCCATCTGCCCCCCGCGCAGCCGAAGAATTGGTTCGCGCGGAGACGCGGAGGTGTTGCGTTCGGGGAGGGATGAAGCTGTTCCAATGCCTTCGGTAGTGAGACTGAACAATAGCCAGCCCGATTCATCCATCGTATCAAAATTCTCCGCGGCTCCGCGTCTCCGCGTGAACAAATTCTTCGCACTGCGATCGCAGGTGATGACGGATGATTTTGTTCACGCGAAGGCGCAAAGGCGCGAAGATGTGGTGCTTAGATTGGCGTCTATTTGTCTTCGCAGACCACGGAAAAACCGACGTCGGCTCATCGTTCATGAAGGTGTGAAGGTCTCCCGAATCGCATCACCTTCGCAACTGTGCGCCTTCACGTGAACATTTCTACTTTTGACGGCCTCGGCTGGCACGAAACGCCGGCGCAGTACCGTGAAACCGGTCATAGCGCGGCCTGAACGAATGCGCGGTGCGTTCGAGGAGAGGCGGATCGCGCCAAGGGTGACGATCACCTGCGTTCAGGATGGTCACGACTGTCCCGCTCCCCAAGGTCAGCGCGACGCCCCCCGTACGCCGGAGTACACGACGATCCAGTTTCAACCACCGCGGTACACACCGTCTCGGCAGACCGCGTTCGCTGACGACAATATCGGCGCCCTGACAGGCGGCGATGAACTCAGCAATCGGAACCATATAGGCGCTGCGCGTCGCAAGTATCCGCCACATCTGCCCACGCGCGGCGATATCGGTGACGCACAGATCGCGGCTGCACCGGGCATCGGGTTGGTCCGCGAGCAGGAGCGGCTCGCCGTCCACCCCGCCATTCTCGGCGAGCATGTCGCGCGTATAGTCGCCTGCCCGGTCACGCAGCATTGCCAGCCCCGCCGCGGTTCGTACCGCGACGTGGCGACCGTCTCCCGTCACCAGAACGTCAGGCGCTGGCGTGGTCAGCGCCCAGATCGCGCCGACCATGAGCGGCAGAATACCCAACCGACGCCACCAAGTCCGCCACAGCGCGATCCAAATCCCCCCGACAATCATGAGCACGAACGCCGCCGTCGGCATCGCGGGCAACGACCGCACCGAGCCGGGAGCGCTGGCCACGATATGCGCGAGCCACAGCAGCGCATCGAGCGAGCGCTGGACCAGCCACCAGATCGGCGCGCCGAAGCCGCCCGCATCGAGCAGCAGCGCCAGCGCCTCCAGCGGCATCACGACGAACGTGGTCAACGGGATCGCGACGATGTTGGCGAACGCGCCGTACAGCCCCGCCTTGTGGAAATGATAGACCGCGATCGGCATCAGTGCGAATTCGACCAGCAGCCCCGTGAGCAGCAGCGATGCGACACCCCGCGCCAGCTTGCGTCCCCGCCCTTCGTCATGCGGGCCGAAGAACGCGCGGATCACCGGATGTTCGTGCAGCGCCATGATCGCGGTGATCGCCGCGAACGAGAGTTGGAAGCTCGGCCCCGCCGCCGATTCGGGCAGGACCAGCATGACACACGCCGCCCCCGCCGCGACCAGCCTCAAGGTCATCGCCTCGCGTCCCATCGCCAGCGCGGCCAGCACGAGCAAGGCGGCCACGCAGGATCGGATCGTGGGGACCTGGCTGCCGGTCAGCAACGTATAGCCGATCGCCGCCGCCGCACCCGCCAGCGCGGCGATCAACGGCAGGCGCCCATGCAGCGCCAGCCACGGACTGAGCGCCAGCAGCCGCAACACGATCAGCATCGTCGCCGCCACGGCTGCGGTGATATGCAACCCGCTGACCGACAACAGATGCGCGAGCCCCGCCCGGCGCATCGCCTCCGAATCGTCCTCGCTGATCGCACCGACGTCACCCGTTGCTAGGGCGGCGGCGATGCCGCCTGCGCTGCCGTCCAGCCGCGAAACGATGTGGTGCGACAGCGCGACGCGTATGCCCGCGCCCGATTCGCTCGGCGTCGTTACGACCACCGGTGCGAAACCGCGTCCGGTCGCGCCAATTCCGCCGAACCACGCGACCCGGGCAAAGTCGTAGGCGCCCGGCACCGCTGGCAAAGGTGGCGGCATCAGGCGGGCGCGCAAATGCACGACTGCCCCGGTCCCGAGCAGCTTGGGCGCATCGGCCTCCGCGAGGTTGACGCGGACTCGGTATGGCAAGGCAACCGGCTGCCCATCAGTCTCCACACCTTTACCAAGTGGGAGAACCGTCAGCCGCACCAGTTTGCGCGCTACCAGCGGCTCGATCGCCTCCACCTTGGCCGAAAAGCTCGCGATCGTCGGGCCGCCCAACACCGGTCGTGCCACCGATTCCGACCGAGCCCAGATCAACCCAAGACCGAGCCCCGCCGTCAGCAGACCAATCGCCAGCGAGCGCGCCGCACGCCCGCCCTGCCCCACGGCCAGACAAGTCAGCCCACTCGCCACCAGCAGCAGCACCGCCACGCACCACGCCGGCGGGTCCGGCAAAGCGAACCACAACGCGATCCCGCTCCCCAGCATCACCGGCAGCCACAGCACCAACTGGTCGCGCTCCGCCTCCAGCCAGCGCTCGACCGCCAGGCCCCCGCGCTCCACGGCAAGCTCGACGACGGCCCCCCATCGCGGCACGCCCATTTGTCGCCGCCAAGGACGCATGCTAGGGGCGGCGACGGCTGTCATGGCCATCGTTTCTCCATCGTTTCATCAGTCTGGGAGCACCCGCGGTTGGGCGCAATATCTGATACGGGCACCGCCAATTCGGCCGCACCCGTGGTTACCCGTTTCGCTCCGTCGCCGACGGGGTTCCTGCATCTTGGCGGCGCGCGCACAGCGCTGTTCAACTGGCTGTTCGCAAAGGCGAACGGGGGTAAATTCCTGCTGCGGATCGAAGATACCGACCGGGTCCGCTCGACCCAGCCGGCGATCGACGCGATCATCGACGGGATGCGCTGGCTCGGGCTCGACTGGGACGGCGACGTCGTCATGCAGTTCGCGGGCGCCGAGCGCCACGCACAGGTTGCGCACGAGATGGTGGCAAATGGGCATGCCTATCGCTGCTACATGACCAACGACGAGATTGCCGCGATGCGCGCCGAGGCACAGGCCGCGAAGAAGCCGCTGCGCATCCGCAGCCCGTGGCGTGATCGCCCGGAAAGCGAAGCGCCGAGCCTTCCCCATGTCGTCCGCCTGCGCGCGCCGCAGGAAGGCGCCGTCACGATCGAGGACCGCGTGCAAGGCGCCGTCACGGTCAAGAACGAAGAGATCGACGACCTCGTCCTGCTCCGCTCCGACGGCACGCCGACCTACATGCTCGCGGTCGTCGTCGACGATCACGACATGGGCGTCACGCACGTCATCCGCGGCGACGATCATCTCAACAACGCGTTCCGCCAGTTGCCGATCTACCGCGCGATGGGCTGGCCCGAGCCGATCTATTCGCACATCCCGCTGATCCACGGCCCCGACGGCGCCAAGCTGTCGAAGCGTCACGGCGCAGTCGGCATCGAAGCGTACCGCGACGAGATGGGTATCCTGCCCGAGGCGTTCGACAATTACCTGCTCCGGCTCGGCTGGGGTCACGGCGACGACGAGATCATCAGCCGCGAACAGGCAGTCGAGTGGTTCGATCTGTCGGGCGTCGGCAAGTCGCCCTCGCGCTTCGACCTGAAGAAGCTCGAGAATCTCAATGGCCACTACATCCGCGAAGCCGACGACGCGCGGCTGGCACAGCTCGCCGCCGATCGCCTTGGCCACGACCTGCCGACCGGCGGACTCGATCTTCTGACTCGCGCAATGCCCGTCCTGAAGCCGCGTGCCGCAAACCTGAATGAGTTGGCCGAAGGGTCGAATTTCTTGTTCAGCCAACGGCCCTTGGCGATGGACGACGCCGCGGCGAGCCTTTTGCAGGGTGAAGCGAGTGCGATTTTGGTCAATGCCCATGCCGAACTTGACGCGCTCGCCACGTGGGATACGGAGGCGCTCGAAGGCGCGGTACGGCGCGTGGCCGAAGCGTGGGGCGTCAAGCTCGGCCAGGTTGCACAGCCGCTTCGCGCCGCGCTGACGGGACGCAAGACGTCGCCGGGGATCTTCGATGTGCTCGACCTGCTCGGGCGCGACGAGAGCCTGGGACGGATCGCCGACCGGATGGCTAGCTGATAAGATTTCGAGGAAGGATACAAGCATGAGCGAGACCGCAACCCTCAAGGTCGACGGCAAGGATTTCGAGTATCCGGTGATGTCCGGTACGGTCGGACCCGATGTCATCGATATCCGCAAGCTGTACGCGCAGACGGACAATTTCACCTATGATCCGGGGTTTACCTCGACGGCGTCGTGCCAGTCGAAGCTGACCTATATCGATGGTGACGCGGGCACGCTGCTGCACCGCGGCTACACGATCGGCGAGCTGGCCGAGCAGTCGAACTTCATGGAAGTCGCCTATCTGCTGCTAAATGGCGAACTGCCGAGCGAAGACGAGCTAGCGAACTTCTCGAACACGATCACGCGCCACACGATGGTGCACGAGCAGCTCGCGCAGTTCTTCCGTGGCTTCCGCCGCGACGCGCATCCGATGGCGATCCTGTGCGGCGTCGTCGGCGCGCTGTCGGCGTTCTATCACGATTCGACCGACATCCACGATCCGGCGCAGCGCGTCATCGCGTCGCATCGCCTGATCGCCAAGATGCCGACGATCGCCGCGATGGCGTACAAGTACAGCGTCGGCCAGCCGTTCGTCTATCCGGACAACACGCTGAGCTACACCGGCAATTTCCTAAAGATGACGTTTGGTGTCCCTGCCGAGAAGTACGTCGTGAACCCGATCGTCGAAAAGGCGATGGACCGCATCTTCATCCTGCACGCCGATCACGAGCAGAACGCGTCGACCTCGACCGTCCGTCTCGCCGGTTCGTCGGGCGCCAACCCGTTCGCGTGCATTGCGGCCGGCATCGCCTGCCTGTGGGGCCCCGCGCATGGCGGCGCGAACGAAGCCGCGCTCAACATGCTGCATGAGATCGGCACCGTCGACCGCATCCCCGAGTACATCGCCCGCGCCAAGGACAAGAACGATCCGTTCCGCCTGATGGGCTTCGGTCACCGCGTCTACAAGAACTACGATCCGCGCGCGGCCGTCATGCAGACGACCGTCAAGGAAGTGCTCGGCGAGCTGGGCGTCACCGACCCCGTGTTCGACGTCGCGATCGAGCTCGAGCGTCTCGCGCTCAGCGATCCGTACTTCATCGAGAAGAAGCTGTTCCCGAACGTCGATTTCTACTCGGGCGTGATCCTCTCGGCGATCGGCTTCCCGACGTCGATGTTCACCGTCCTCTTCGCGCTCGCCCGTACCGTCGGCTGGGTCGCGCAGTGGAACGAGATGATCACCGATCCCGACCAGAAGATCGGCCGCCCGCGCCAGCTGTACAGCGGCCCGACCGCGCGCGACTACGTCCCGATGGCGTCACGCTGATGAAGGCCCTTCGGCCGATTCTGATGATCGTCGGCGTGCTCAGCGCGCTGATGGGTCTGCTGTGGATCGGTCAGGGGCTCGGTTACGTCCACTGGCCGCAGTCGAGCTTCATGCTCGATCAGCGGCCATGGGCGGACCGCGGTGCATTCCTCGCCGCGTTCGGCCTCGCGCTGATATTAGTGGCGCGCCGGATCCGCCGGTAACGTCAGCACGAACCGCGCGCCTTCGCCGGGTGCGCTCTCGATTCCGAGATCCCCCTGCATCGCCCGCGCGAGACGCCGTGCGATGTACAGGCCGAGCCCGTTGCCGCCGGCCTCCGATGGATCGACCCGCTCGAACTTCTCGAAGATCCGCACCTGATCCTCGGGCGCGACGCCCTTGCCCTTGTCCGCGACCACGACGACCGCGTGGGTCTGAGTCCGCGTCACGGTGACGATCACCTGCGCACCGCGTGGCGAATAGCGCACCGCGTTGCCGACAAGGTTGACCAGAACCTGCAACACGCGGCGGAAATCGCCCAGAGCCGGAACACGCACGTCCAGCGCCGGGCGCGTGATCGTGACGCCTGCGTTCGCCGCGCGCACCGACAACAGCCCAGCCGCTCGTCGCGCTACATCGGCAAGGTCGATCGGCTCGGGCACGAGTGCAAAATCGGGCCGCTCGACCGCCTGGAGATCGACGAGGTCATCGACCAGTTCGAGCAGATGCCGTCCGGCGCTGGCGATATCCGCGGCGTAATCCGCGTAATCGCCCTGCACCGGGCCATCCGCCTGCGCATTGATGCTGTCTGCGTTGGCGACGATACGCGCGAGCGGAACCCGCAACGCCTTGTCGAGTCCGCTCGTAAAGGTCGGCGACAGTGTCTCGGTCGAGGCAGCAGGGGACGGCGCGTCTTCTACCACCATGCGTGCAGCGCCAACGAACCCCGCAAAGTCGCCCGCCGCATCATGTCGAACATTGGCCGTCAACGTCACCGCGCGTCCGGAACTCCGCAGCCGCGCGGGCTGCGCCGTCATCGGGCGTCGCCGGGCGAGAGAATCGAGGATCGGCAAAGCCCCATCCACACCGGTATCCAGCGAAAACATCGCCGTCAGCGGCTGGCCAAGCAAGGCGAACGCGTCGAACCCGTGCTTCGGCCCTGCATCGAGCGTGACGAACGTCAGCCGCAGCGCGGAATCCGTCTCCCACCGCCAATCCGTATCGCTGCCGTGGAAATCGTCCTGCGTATCCGGCGATGGTCGCGCCGGCCGCCACGCCGCGATCTCGCGCCAGCCGCTCACCGTGAGCCGTACGTTCTCACCATCTGGTTGAGCCCGCACCCAGAGATCTACGTCCGTTTCGTCGTCGGCGACGACCACGCCGCGCGACACAACGATTTCGAGCCGACGTGCGAGCCGGGCGATCGTCGCAAGCTGCGGCACGGCAAGTGGCGCACCGCGCATTCCGCCCGCCCGCTGGTTGAGCGCAACCAGCGCCGGGTCCGCAAACGACAGCGAGCCGTCCGGTGCGACGATCGCATGCGCGATCGGACTTTCGATCGAAGGGTCGAACACGCTCATCGCCGATCCGTACGCGCCAGCGCGCGCAACGCCATCCGAAAATCGCGGTTCAACGCCAATGGCGCGAGCGACGCACGCGCATCCTCGACCCCGACCGACACGATCGCATCGAGCGCATCCGCAAACGCCTCGATATCCCGCCGCGGATCCGCCTCCGACAGCGCCAGCCCGATCCGCGCGATCGTCGGCCGATCGAGATCGATCGCGCGCAACGCCAGCCACAGCCGATCGCCCTCCGGGTCCAGCGTGATAGCCCGCGCCTGATCGAACGCGATGCCGATCGCATGCGCCAGCACCGCGACGAACAAAGACAGCCGCCGGTCGCCGATCGATTCGACCAGCACCGCAGGCAATTCGTTCGGTCGCGCATCGAGCGCTCCGGCGAGCCGCGTCGCTACCGCATCGGGTCGCTCGCCTTCGTCATGCGCCGCGAGACTGCGCTGTGCCGCATCGGTGATCGCCCGGTCGCTTTCCCGCGTGACGGACTTCAAGCCATCGCGCACGGCCGCCGCCACCCACCAGACCAGCCGGTGATGCAGTTCGGCCGGCAACTCGCTGCCCCCGACGGCCCCCTGCTCGTTCGCCACCCGCCGCCGGCTTTCCGCAGCCAGCAGCGCAGACGCCGCCGACGCCACCACGCTGTCCGGCACCCCCGCCAGCCGTACCAGCAAGCTCGCTTCGTCGGGTTCCGCGACCTCGACCGGCAACGACGCGGCGATCAGGTCATGCCGCACGCGCGCGATCAGTTCGTCCATCAATTCTTCGTCGCGAAGCAATCCCGCCCGCGTGAGACGATCGAGAACGCCGTCCGCCCCGGCCTTCAACATCGCCTCCCCGGCCTGCGTCGCGCCACCACCCGCGAGCAGTCGTGCGGCATGTCGGCGGATGTCCCATTCGATCGCCCCGACGATCGCGCCGAGCACCTGCGCGAGCATCAGCCGCGTCCGGTCGTCGAGCCGTGCATCGGCATCGAGAAAGAAATCCGCGATCGTTCCGGTCAGCCGCGCGTCCGCGCGCAGGCGTGCATCCTCCGCTCGCGCAACGGGATCATAGGGCGACACGACGTCACGCACTGGGTCTGGACCGACCGACATGATCCCGTGCTTAGCCTCCGGACGTTAAGGTCCGCCTAAGGCGTTCGGCGAAGTCGCTCGATGACCACGGCCAGCGTCGCGGTCGCATACACCGCGGTCAAGCCGAGCCCGAACACCGGGAACCCCAGGATCGCGAACAGCGCGATGATCAGCAGATAGGCCGCCGGACTTCCCCACCACATCTGCCGTTCGCGCTCGAGGATGGCGCGTTCGGCCAGCGCGCCGATCGCGACGAGCGCGGTACCGATCGCCAATGCGGTGTTGTTCCCAGCATAGCCGCTGACAAAAAACGCGAAGACCAGGATCGATGCCGCGGCCACGCCGCCGATCGCCAGGGTCTGCCCCCGGGCCATCGACGCATCGTCGCGCAGTCCGCTGAGCACCGAGCCGAGTGCCAGGGCTACGCATCCGAGGAGCGACAGGACCAGGCCGATCGACGGCAGCCCGAAGCCGATCGTCACCAGTCCGGCCACGCCCAGCGCTGCGCCGGCGGCTCCAACGGTCGTACCAGCCGCACCGCGATCGACCAGCAGCGGCAATGCGAGCCGCGCGATCGGTGCGAGAACGAAGCGGTCGAACCAGCCGCGCCGCCCCGACACGATCGTCATCAGCACCGCGCGCCCGCGCTCTTCCAGCGTCCGCGCCTGACGCTCGATCCCATGCCCACCGCGCACCGCGTCGGTCGGCAGCAGCACGTGCGTCGCGCGCGACTGCACTGCGAACCGCAACAGCGACGACTGGAGATCGTAATCCTGCGGCAGGCCCGCGACTTCGGCGATCCGGCTCGAACTCAGCCGAGCGACGCCGGCCCACGCCATTTGCCCGCCGACACGCTCGAACCCCGGCCCTGCGTCGCTCTCGGGGACGACGAGCAGGCAGTCGCCATCTTCGACCGCCATCGCCTTGACGATCGCGTCGGTGGTGACGAGCCCGTCGCCGAGCATGAGCACCGGTGCCAGCGGATGAAGTTTCTCGCCAGCTTCCATCGCGGATCGTACCGTATCGACGCTCACGCCGCGTCGTCCGATGCGGTTGATCGCCCCGAGCAATTCGGGTGTCATGCGCGCGACGACGATGATGATCTGCGAAACGCCGGCGGCGATCAGCAACCGCGCCTGATACTCGATCAGCGTCACGCCGCTGAAGGGCAAGGTCGCAGCAAGACGATCGGGGCGATCGTCGGCATCATGAATTGCAAATAATAGGCCGGCAAGCATCGCAGGCTGTTAGGCGGTACGCGCCGTCCTGCAAAGCCCGCGTTCGGCCGAACCGCCCTGCGCCAAGGCTCGGTTCGGCGTGCAGGCACGAAACCGCGCGTCGTACGGTACCTAACCTTATGGTCGCCGGATCGTAAGCCGTGCCGCCCTGCTTACCGGACGGATGAACGCGCAAGGATCGCATCATCCGTTTTGTCCCGCTGCAATTCATGATACTTCCGCAGTTCATGAACGGGGGTTCGTCAATGATCGGGTTTCGCGCGTCGGCAGGCAATGCCCATCCCATTCGCGCGGATATCGTGATGGATCCGGTGATAGAAAACATGTCCGACACCGTCACAGAATCCAGTTTCGATGAGGTTTATCAAGACCCTGCGCCCGACCGCGCACGCCTTTACGTAGGTATCGCGGTTGCCGTCGTGGTCGTCTGGCTGGCGGCGATGCTGTGGCTCGCGCGCGGTTCGCTCGCGACGATCGAGCCGGTTGCTTTAGTCCAGTTCATCGCCGCGCTCTGCGTTATCCCGGCGCTGATCGGCATCGTCTGGCTGCTCGCGATGCGGACCAGCCGTAGCGAGGCGCACCGGTTCGGCATTACCGCGCAGGCGATGCGCGACGAGGCGGCGAGCCTCGAACGCACCGTCGCCGCCCTGTCGAACACGATCGACGCCAACCGCCAGCACCTCGCCGAACAATTGAACGCGTTGATGGCGATGGGCGGCGGCGCGACCGAGCAACTCGCAGCGATTGGCCGCGGCATGGTCTCCGAAATCGACCAAGCCGCAGCGCACGCGCGCAATCTGGCGACCTCGACGGCCGGCGCACAGACGAGCCTCGGCGTCCTGATCGCCACCCTCCCCCGCGCGCAGGCGGATATCGACGACGTCGCCAAGCGCCTCGAACGCACCGGGCTGTCTGCGAGCGAACACGCCGCCGCCCTCGACGCGCAGATCGTAGCGCTGGCCGAACGCGGCCGCGATGCCGACGCGATGGCCAGCGGCGCCGCACAGCGTCTCGCCGCCCACATCGTCCGGATGGAGGCGACCAGCCAGACCGCCGGCGCGCATCTCGAATCGGTCACCGACGGCATGTCCGCGGCGGTCGACGCACTGCTCAACCGCACCGCCGACGCGGTAGACCTGTCACGCCGTGGTATCGCCGCGCAGGGTGACGCGATGCTGGCGATGGTCGGCGCGAACCAGGCCGCACTCGACAGCGCCGCCCGCGACAGCGCCGAAGCGCTCGCCAAGCGGATCGCCAGTGTCGAGGACGCGATCGAACGCGTCGCGATCCGTCTCGACCTGCAACGCAGCGCCGGCGACCGTATCGTCGACGATCTTCACACCGGACTCGGCGAAGTCGAATCCCGGATCGAACTGCTCCATCGCCACGGCACCGAGCGCACGCAGGATCTCGCGGTATCGATCAGCGCGCTAGGCGGCTCCGCGGATGCCATGACCGAAGCGCTTCGGGCTGGCGACGACATGGCGCACCGGACTATCGCGACGACCGAAACACTGCTCGTCGCCCTCGACTCTGCCGCGCGCGAGATCGACGAAACGATGCCAGCCGCACTCGGCCGCCTCGATACGCAGGTCCTCGCCAGCAAGAGCATCGTCGTTTCGGCACGCCCCGAACTGCTCGCGCTCGTCACTGCGGCGGAGAGCACGCACGACGCGATCGAGGCGATCGCCGGGGTGATCGGCGAACAGCGCCATGTGCTCGACACGCTCTCGACCGACCTGCTCAACACGCTCAACACCGGCCGCGCGAAGGCCGATGCGCTCGGTCACATGGTCGATGAGGCGATCGGCCGGACGCAGCATTTCGCCGAAGACGCCGCGCCGCAGCTGATCGAGGCGCTCCACCGCGTCCGCGAGACCGCCGCCGTCGCCGCCGACAAGGCGCGCGAGACGCTGTCGAAGGTCATTCCCGAAGCCGCAGCCGCACTCGAAGCCGCCAGCGCCGACGCGATGCGGCGCGCGACCAATGACACCGTGGAACGCCAGGTCAAGGCGCTCACCGACGCCACCGGCGCCGCGGTCGACGCCGCTACCGGCGCGACCGAACGCCTTGCGCGCGAAGTCCAGGCGATCGTCGACCAGACCGCGATCGTCGAAACGCGGCTCCAGGAAGCCCGCGCCGAGCGCGAGGACGCCGACCAGGACACCTTCGCGCGCCGGGTCTCTCTGCTGATCGAATCGCTCAACTCCGCCTCGATCGACATCACCAAGGCGATCGCACCCGAAATCTCCGACAGTGCCTGGGGAGCGTATCTCAAGGGCGATCGCGGCGTCTTCACGCGCCGCGCCGTCCGCATCCTCGACGCCAGCGAAGTCCGCGAGATCGCCGGGCTGTATGACGAGGACGAGACCTTCCGCGAGATGGTCAACCGCTACATCCACGACTTTGAAGCCATGCTTCGCACGATCCTGACGCAACGCGACGGCTCACCGCTCGGCGTGACGTTGCTCTCATCCGACATGGGCAAGCTGTACGTGGCACTGGCGCAGGCAATCGAACGCCTGCGCTGAAAACGACCTCCCGAAATGATTCAACGTCACCGCTAACGGAGCAATCCGCCGACCGGACTCATATTTCGAGGCCCAAATGCCAAGACTGAACATGAAGATCTGCGTCATAACCGGCGCAGCCCGCGGCATCGGCCGCGCGATCGCCGAGCGCTTCCACGACGAAGGCGCCATCGTCATACTCACCGACATCGACGAAACCGCCGGCGTCGAGGCTGCGACGGCGATAGGCTGCCGGTTCGAAAGGCTCGACGTCCGCGAAGAGGCGGATTGGCAGCGCCTGGCGGAGATCGTTCCGGTGGTCGACGTGCTCGTCAACAATGCGGGCGTAACGGGTTTCGAGCACGGCATGGTCGCGCACGATCCGGAACATGCTAGCCTTTCAGACTGGCGCGCGGTCCATGCGGTCAACCTCGACGGCACGTTCCTCGGCTGTCGTTATGCGATCGGCGCGATGAAGGTGGCCGGCCGGCTCGATCATCAACATCTCGTCGAGATCCGGGCTGGTCGGGATTCCCCTCGCCGCGGCCTATGCGTCGTCGAAGGCGGCGATCCGCAATCACAGCAAGACGGTGGCGCTGTATTGCGCGCAGCAGGGGTGGAAGATCCGCTGCAACTCGGTGCATCCCGCGGCGATACTGACGCCGATCTGGGAGCCGATGCTCGGGGATGGGCCGGACCGCGAGGCACGGATGGCAGCGCTGGTGGCCGATACGCCGTTGAAGCGGTTCGGGGTACCCGACGAAGTCGCCGCGGTCGCGGTAATGCTCGCGTCGGACGAGGCGACGTATATTACGGGGACAGAGATCAATATCGATGGCGGCTTGCTGGCAGGTTCGGCCGCATCGCCGGGGTAACGACGACTGTGTAATCCTCCCCCGCTAGGGGGAGGTGGCACCGAAGGTGACGGAGGGGGAGGACACGGAACAGAGGTTACCACTTCCTCCCCCTCCGTCTGGCAAGAGCCAGCCACCTCCCCCTTGCGGGGGAGGATCGTGGGGTCGCCCCTCAGCGCGTGACCATGTTCCCGCGGTCGAACAGGTCGACGCTCTGCGGCGTGATCCACCCGTAAGAATAATTCAGCTGGAACAACACGAACAGAACCGTCGCGACCACAGTCACCCGCCACGCCGTCCACCCCGGCCGAAACTCGTGCGGCGCGCTTTCCGCCTGGCCGGGGACGTGTTCGCCCCCGACCTCCCGCGTCGTCTTCACGCCAAACGGCAGGACCAGGAACACCGAGAACGACCAGAACAGGACGTAGATCGCGAGTGCCGAGGTCCAGCGCATCGGCTCAGCCCTCGATCAGCAGGACATCGACGATCGGCTGCTTGCCGGTCCAGCGCTTGGCGACCTTGCGCACTGCGAGACGAATCTGCTCGCGCATCTTCTCGCTCTCGCGCTTGCCACCGCGTACCGTGTCCGTGGCCGCCTGGACCGCATCGGCGATGAACGCCGCGCGGTCTTCCTCGACCGGCACGCCCTGCACGCGAACCTGCGGCTGGCCGACCATCCGGCCGTCCTTGCCGAGCGCGACGCCGACCGAAATCTGACCGTTGATCGCCAGCTTGCGCCGCTCGCTCAGCGTCGCGCCGTCCGCCGGGAGGATCACGTCGCCATCGAGCACGAGACGCCCGACCGTCGCGTTGCCGATCTTCGCCGGGCCCTTGGGCGCCAGACGGATGATGTCGCCATTGCTCTGGACGATAGCGCGCGGAATGCCCTGCTCGAGACCGAAGCGCGCATGCTCCATCATGTGGCGCATCTCGCCATGCGTCGGCACGAGTACCTCCGGCCGGAGCCAGTCATACATCTGCGCGAGCTCGGGCTGACCCGGATGGCCCGACACATGGACGTGCGCCTGGCGCTCGGTGATCATGCGAATGCCCTTGGCCGCCAGCGTGTTCTGGATGCGACCGATCTGGACCTCGTTGCCCGGGATCTGCTTCGACGAGAAGATCACCGTGTCGTCGGCCTCAAGCGTGATCGTGTGCTGGCCATTGGCGACACGCGCCAGCGCCGCGCGCTCTTCACCCTGGCCACCGGTGGCGATGATCAGCACCTTGTTCTTGGGCAGGCGCATCGCCTCGTCTGGGCTGATCGTGTCGGGGAAATCCTTCAGATAGCCGGTCGCACGCGCGACCTTGATGATCCGGTCGAGCGAACGTCCGGTCACGCACAACTTGCGCCCGGTTTCCTTCGCGACTTCGCCGAAGGTGTGCAGCCGCGCGGCGTTCGACGCGAAGCTGGTGATCATCACGCGGCCCTTGGCCTTGGTGACCTCCTCGAACAGGCCCTTCCGCACGGTGCTCTCGCTGCCCGATGCGGTGGTGTTGAAGATGTTGGTGGAATCGCAGACCAGCACGTCGACGCCCTTGTCGCCGATCGCCATGAAGCCCTCGGGCGTGGTCGGATTGCCGATCACCGGGTTCTTGTCGAGCTTCCAGTCGCCGGTGTGGAACACGCGACCGTAAGGGGTGTCGATCAGCAGCGCGTTCGCCTCGGGGATCGAATGCGACATCTCGACGAAGGTAAAGCCGAACGGCCCGAGCTGGAAATTGCCGCCCATCGGGATCATCTTGAGCTTCACGCGGTTGGCGATGCCCTCTTCCTCGAGCTTGCCGCGGATCAGGCCCATCGTGAACGGGGTCGCGTAGATCGGCACGCCGAGGTCTTCGGCGAGATACGGCAGCGAGCCGATGTGATCCTCATGGCCGTGCGTGATGACGATGCCAAGCAGGTCATCGATCCGGTCCTCGATAAAGGACAGGTCGGGCAGGATCACGTCGACGCCGGGATATTGCGGATCGGCGAAGGTGATGCCGAGATCGACCATCACCCACTTGCCCTGGCAGCCGTACAGGTTGACGTTCATGCCGATTTCGCCGGAGCCGCCAAGGCCACAGAAAAGGAGTTCGTTCTTCGGAGTCATTGATTACTTTCAGGATTATACAGGAATATGGCCCGCAGGCCGGTCGGCGCGAGCCCAATGGCCCTAGATATGGTGACGATCCCACATCATCGCCAGCCCCTGGATCGTCAGGTCGGCTTCGATGACGTCGAACACGTCGGTCTGTTTCTCGAATAATGTAGCAAGCCCGCCAGTGGCGACGACCTTCACGGGACGGCCGATCTCGCGCTTCATCCGCGCGACCAGCCCCTCGATCATCGCGACATAGCCCCAATAGATGCCGATGTGCATCTGCGAGACGGTGTTGAGCCCGATCACGCTTGTATCGCTCGGCGCCTCGATCGCGATCCGCGGGAGTTTCGCCGCGGCGGTGACCAGTGCGTCAAGCGACAGGTTGATCCCCGGCGCAATGATCCCGCCCTTGTACGCGCCGCTATAGTCGACGACGTCGAACGTGGTTGCGGTGCCGAAATCGATCACGATCAGATCGCCGGGATGCAGCGCGTGCGCGGCGATCGTGTTGACTGCACGGTCGGCACCGAGCGACGCAGGCTCGTCGACGTCGATAGAGATGCCCCATTCGACCGGAGCGTGGCCCGCGATCAGCGCTTCGGTGTTGAAGTATTTCGACGCGAGCACCTGAAGGTTGTGCAGCGCGCGCGGGACGACGGTGGCGACTATTACGCCCTCGACCGCGTTACGATCATGCCCCCCAAGCTGCATCAACTGGCTCAACCACACCGCATACTCGTCCGCCGTCCGCCGGGGATCGGTCGCGATCCGCCAGCGTGCGACGATTTCGCCGCTTTCGACGAGCGCGAACACGACATTGGTATTGCCGGCATCGATCGCGAGCAGCATCAGCGGGGCCTCAAAGCAGGAAGACGTCGGCAGCGTGAATGACACGCCGTTCGCCAGACGCCAAGCGGAGGATCAGCGCGCCGTCGGTGTCGAGCCCGACGAACAGGCCGTCGATCCCGGTGCCATCGGGGAGCCGCGCGGTCAACGCTGTGCCCGCCGGGTGCGCGCAATCGACCCAGCGCTCGCGGACGGGGGCGATGCCCTCGGTGCGCCAACGGCCGATCCAGCGCGCGAAGCTGTCGGCGAGGATGTCGAGGAACATCGCCGGTTCGACGACCACGCCGTGCGCGGCGAGATCCGTCGTCGCACGGTCGGGCAAATCGGGATGATGCGCGATGTTGACGCCGTAGCCGACGATCACCGCATTGTCCGCGCGTTCGAGCAGGATACCCGACAGCTTGGCATCCGCCAGCAACAGGTCGTTCGGCCATTTCAGGACAAGCGTCTCGCTCGCATCGGTCGTGCCCTGGCAGATCCCCGCGACGAGAAACGTCGACACCGTTTCCTGCAAGGCGACCGCGGCGACCAGCGCTAGGCTGGCGGCTGGCGGATCGTTAGGTCGCAACCGGACGAGCGTGCTCGCGTAGAGGTTACCCTCGGGTGACGACCACTCCCGCCCGAGCCGCCCCCGCCCCGCCGTCTGTCGGATCGCACGCAGCCAGAGACCGTCCTCGCCACCGCCGCGTGCAAGCTCCAGCAGGTCGGCGTTGGTCGATCCTGTCTCCGCGACGGTGCGGATGATGCTCAGAACAACGCCCGTGCGGCCGCCATCGTCCACGCGCCGAGCACGGGGATGAGGAGGTAGCCGGCTGGCGACACGAACACCGCGGCGATGGCGATCAGGCCACCCTCGACCTTGCTCTCCATCGGCGCGAACGCCGGAGCGGGGTCGTCAAAGTACATCGTCTTGACGACACGCAGGTAATAATACGCGCCGATCACCGAGGCGGCGATGCCGACCACTGCCAGCGGGAACAGCCCGGCGTCGACCGCTGCGCTGAACACCGCGAACTTCGCGTAGAAGCCGAACAGCGGCGGGATGCCGGCGAGGCTGAACATGAAGATCGCGAGTGCCGCCGCCAACGCAGGCCGGGTCCGCGACATGCCGGCGAGACTGTCGATCGTCTCGACCGGCTGCCCGTCGTCACCACGCATCTGCAACACCACCAGGAACGAGCCCAGCGTCATCGCGACGTAGATCGTCAGGTACATCAGCACGCCCGATACGCCCTCCGGCGTCCCGGCTGCCAGACCGATCAGCGCGAAGCCGACATTGTTGATCGACGAGTACGCCAGCAGACGCTTGATGTTGGTCTGGCCGATCGCGGCGACCGCACCGAGGATGATCGAGGCGAGCGCCGCGAAGATCACGATCTGGCGCCACTGGTCGGTTGCCGGGCCCATCGCATCGACCGCCACGCGCACGCTGAGCGCAAGCGCCGCGACTTTCGGGGCGGACGCGAAGAACGCGGTGACCGGGGTAGGTGCGCCCTCGTACACGTCGGGCGTCCACATGTGGAACGGCACGGCGCTGATCTTGAAGGCGAGGCCAGCGAACACGAACACCAGACCGAACAGCAGGCCGAGCGACTTCGTGCCTGCATAGGCTTCCGAGATGCCCGAGAACAACGTCGTGCCGCTGAACCCGTAGACCAGCGAGATGCCGTACAGCAGGATGCCGCTGGCAAGCGCGCCGAGCACGAAATACTTCAAGCCGGCTTCCGCCGAACGCCCGTCGCGCCGCATGAAGCTCGCAAGGACGTATGCCGCAAGGCTCTGGAGTTCGAGACCGACATACAGCGTCAGCATGTCGGTGGCCGAGACCATGATCCCCATGCCGCACGCCGACAGCAGGACCAGCACCGGATATTCCGGACGCAGATCGTCGCCGTGCGTCCGCGCGAAGAACCTCGGCGCCATGACGATCGCGACCGCCGAGGCGATGTAGATCAGCACCTTGGCGAACGCGCCGAACGCGTCCGCGCGGTACAGGCCGTCGAACGCATAGCCACCCGACGACGCCGGACCGACCAGTGCGATCCCTGCCCCGACCAGCACGAAGACGGCGGCGATGGAGACGGCGCGCGTGGACTTGTCCCCGCCCCAGGCCGAGACGAGCATCAGGGCGATCGCACCCAACGCAAGCACCAGTTCGGGCAGCGTCATTGCGATGTTAGCAGCGTAATCCATCAGTGTGCCTCCCCGTGCGCGGCACTATGGACGGTTGCGGCGGGCTTCCCCGCAGTTGGGTTGGAATCGTTGGCAGGCTTGGCGCGGTCGACACGGGCGAGAAGCACGCCCACGTCCTTGCGCATCGGTGCCAGGAAGCTCTCGGGATACACGCCCATCCACAGCACGACGGCTGCAATCGGTGCGAGCAGCCACATCTCGCGGCCCGACAGGTCGACCATCGCACGAACGTCATCCGACTTGATCTCGCCGAACACGACGCGACGGTACAGGAACAGCATGTACGCGGCGCCCAGGATGATGCTCGTCGTGCAGAGCAAAGCGGTCCAGGTCGAGACCTGATACGTGCCCATCAGCGACAGGAACTCGGCGACGAAGCCGCTGGTGCCCGGCAGGCCAATCGAGGCCATCGTGAAGAACAGGAAGAAGATCGCATACTTCGGCATGTTGATCGCAAGGCCGCCATAGCGCGAGATCTCGCGGGTATGGAGCTGGTCGTAGATCACGCCGACGCACAGGAACAATGCACCCGATACCAGGCCGTGGCTCAGCATCATGATCATCGCGCCCTCGATGCCCTGCCGGTTGAATGCGAACAGGCCGATCGTGACGATCGCCATGTGCGCCACCGACGAATAGGCGATCAGCTTCTTCATGTCCGACTGCACGAGCGCGACGAGCGACGTGTAGATCACCGCGACCGCCGACAGGCCGAAGATCAGCCAGGTCAGCTGACCCGAGGCTTCGGGGAACATCGGCAGCAGGAAGCGCAGGAAGCCATATCCACCGAGCTTCAGCAGCACGCCGGCCAGGATCACCGAGCCTGCGGTCGGCGCCTGAACGTGCGCATCGGGCAACCAGGTGTGGACCGGCCACATCGGCATCTTGACCGCGAACGACGCGAAGAACGCCAGCCACAGCCACGTCTGCACGGGCGCCGGGAAGTCGTAGTTCATCAGCGCCGGGATGCTGGTCGTGCCCGCAGTCTTCGCCATGTAGAGCATCGCGATGAACATCAGGACCGAGCCGAGCAGCGTGTACAGGAAGAACTTGTACGACGCGTAGATCCGGTTCGCGCCGCCCCAGATGCCGATGATCAGGTACATCGGGATCAGGCCGGCTTCGAAGAACACGTAGAACAGGAACAGGTCCTGCGCCGCGAAGGTACCGATCATCAGCACTTCGGTGAACAGGAACGCCGCCATGTATTCGGGCACGCGCGTGGTGATCGAGCGCCAGCTGGCGCCGATGCAGATCGGCATCAGGAACACGCTGAGCATGATCAGCATCAGCGCGAAGCCGTCGATCCCGAGCGACCAGCCGAACGGGCCGAAGATGCCGGGGGCATGCTCGACGAACTGCCACTGCGCGCCGCCGATATCGTAGTTCATCCACAGCATGATGCCGAGAACGAAGTCGATCAGCGTTGCCGACAGCGCCAGCGTCCGTGCCGTATTCGCCGAGACGAACAGGCACGCGATGGCCGCGATCATCGGGACCGCGATCAGGACGGAGAGGATAGGAAAGCCGGTCATTACAGTCCGATCGCCCAGGTTACGGCTGCGGTCAGCCCGATCAGCATGACGAAGGCATAGGTGTAGAGATATCCCGTCTGGAAGCGGTTGGCGACACGGCTACCGATCAGGACGACCCAGGTCGCGCCGTCGGGCCCGAACCGGTTGATCGTCTTCTCGTCGCCGCGGTGCCACAGGAAACGACCGATCGCGAACGCCGGGCGGACGAAGATCAGGTCGTACAGCTCGTCGAAATACCACTTATGCAGCAGGAAGTCGTAGAGCACGCCGAACTGTTCGACGACCTTGGCCGGGAACGTCGGGGCCTTGATATAGGCGTACCAGGCGGTCAGCAGTCCGAGCAGCATCGCGATCGTAGCCGACAGTTTGATCAGCAACGGCACGCCGTGCATCTCGTGCATCAGATGTTCGCGGAACGCGAGTGCGCCCTTCCAGAACTCTTCGCCTGCGGTCGGCTCGATGAAGAAGCCGTGGAACACGAAGCCGGCGAGAACCGCACCGATCGACAGGACGATCAGCGGGATCAGCATCGGCAACGGGCTCTCGTGCGGGTGATACCCACCATCGCCCTCGGCTGGCGCATGCGCGGCGTCGTGATGACCGTGCGGCGCGTGCCCTGCATCCTCGGCCTGAGCCGGGTTCGCATGATGATCGTCCGCATGATGCGCGTCATGCGCGTGGCCGTCATGACCATGCGCATCGTGAAGCGCATGCTGGATGTGCTCCGATGCAGCCCAGCGTGGCTTGCCCCAGAAGGTCAGGAACATCACGCGCCACGAATAGAAGCTGGTCAGCAACGCGACGAGCACGCCGACGAACCACACGCCCGGCTGGCCCGCAGCCCAGCTCGCCTCGATGATCGCATCCTTCGAATGGAAGCCTGCGAAACCGATCGCGGTGTTGCCGAAGATGCCGGGGATGCCGACACCGGTGATCGCGAGCGTACCCGCCATCATCGCCCAGAACGTCACCGGGATCTTCTTACGCAGGCCACCGTAATAGCGCATGTCCTGCTCGTGGTGCATCGCATGAATGACCGAGCCGGCGCCGAGGAACAGCAACGCCTTGAAGAACGCGTGCGTGAACAGGTGGAACATCGCCGCGCCGTATGCGCCGACACCGGCCGCGAAGAACATGTAGCCGAGCTGCGAACAGGTCGAATACGCGATCACGCGCTTGATGTCGGTCTGCACGAGGCCGCAGGTCGCCGCGAACAGGCAGGTCGCGGCACCGACCGAGGTGACCACGGTCAGCGCGACCGGGCTCATCTCAAACATCGGCGACAGGCGGCACACCATGAACACGCCGGCGGTGACCATCGTCGCTGCGTGGATCAGCGCCGACACCGGGGTCGGGCCTTCCATCGCGTCCGGCAACCAAGTGTGCAGGCCGAGCTGCGCCGACTTGCCCATCGCGCCGACGAACAGCAGCAGGCAGAGCACCGTCATCGTGTCGAAGCGGTAGCCGAGGAAGCCAAGCGTCGAGCCCTCCATACCGGGGGCAGCAGCAAGAATCTCGGGGATCGAGACCGTGCCGAACACCAGGAACGTACCGAAGATACCGAGCATGAAGCCGAGATCGCCGACGCGGTTGACGACGAACGCCTTGATGGCCGCGGCGCTGGCGGAAGGCTTGCGGAACCAGAACCCGATCAGGAGGTAGGATGCGAGACCCACGCCTTCCCAGCCGAAGAACATCTGGACGAGGTTGTTCGCGGTCACGAGCATCAGCATCGCGAAGGTGAACAACGACAGATACGCGAAGAAGCGCGGCTGGTCGGGATCCTCGTCCATATAGCCCCAGCTATACAAATGGACGAGCGCCGAGACCGACGTGACGACGACGAGCATCACCGCGGTCAACGCGTCGACGCGCAGCGACCACGCGACGTTCATGTCGCCGGAGTGGATGAAGTCGAGCAGCGGCGCGACGGTGGCCGTGCTGGTGCCCGAAAGGAAGCCGATGAAGATCGGCCAGGACAACAGGCACGACGCGAACAGTGCGGCCGTGGTGACGATTTTCGCCGGCACGTTGCCGATCGCGCGATTGCCGAACCCGGCAACGATCGCGGCCAGTAACGGCAGGAAGACGATAAGCTGGATCAACCGTATTACCCCTTCATCCGGTTGACGTCGTCGACCGCGATGGTGCCGCGACCGCGGAAATAGATCACGAGAATGGCGAGGCCGATCGCGGCTTCACCTGCGGCGACCGTCAGCACGAACATCGCGAACACCTGTCCGACGAGATCGTGGAGGAACGCCGAGAACGCGACGAGATTGATGTTCACCGCCAGCAGGATCAGCTCGATCGCCATCAGGATGACGATGAGGTTCTTGCGGTTCAGGAAGATGCCGAGCACCCCCATCGTGAACAGGATCGCCGCGACGACCAGATAATGGACGAGACCGATCGTCACAGTTCGACTCCCTGCCCGACGACCGGGCTCGTGTTGCGCGTAGCGTCCTGCGGACGGCGCGCGTTCTGGCGGCTGATGTTCTGCGCCTTGACGCCGCCACGCTGGCGGTGGGTCAGCACGATCGCCCCGATCATCGCGACCAGCAGCACCAGGCCGGCACCCTCGAACACGAACAGATAGCGCGTGTAGAGTAGGTTACCGATCGCCTGGATGTTGGGCACGGTGTCATCGATCGGCGCGGCACGACGTGCGAGCTGGATTGGCCCCGTGCGCCATGCGCCGATCGCGATCATCACCTCGGCGGCGAGTGCGACGGCCAATGCGAGACCGATCCCGAAATACCGGGCGACGCCTGCGCGCAGTTCGGTGAAGTCGATGTCGAGCATCATGACGACGAACAGGAACAGCACCGCGACTGCCCCCACATAGACGATGACGAGCAGCATCGCGATGAACTCGGCGCCGACCAGGATCATGAGGCCGGCCGCGTTGAAGAAC
Organism: Sphingomonas sp. 320_CC; assembly: GCF_059691795.1. Classification (NCBI taxonomy): domain Bacteria; kingdom Pseudomonadati; phylum Pseudomonadota; class Alphaproteobacteria; order Sphingomonadales; family Sphingomonadaceae; genus Sphingomonas; species Sphingomonas sp. 320_CC. The sequence goes on from NZ_JCAWAE010000004.1 coordinate 557,030, forward strand.
GCGAGGATCAGCCACATCACCGAATGGACCGGGTTGCGCGACGCGATCGTCAGCGCGCCCGACAGGACGACGACGAAGGCGAAGAGGTAGAAGGCTAAGGCCTGAATCACGATTGCGGCCCCTTAGACGCCCACGAGAAGAATGAGCGCGCCATTAACGGTACGGCGCATCGGCGGCAAGGTTCGCCGCGATCGCGCTTTCCCAACGGTCGCCATTATCAAGCAGCTTCGACTTGTCGTAGATCAGCTCTTCGCGCGTCTCGGTCGCGAACTCGTAGTTCGGCCCCTCGACGATCGCATCGACCGGGCACGCCTCGGCACACAGGCCGCAGTAAATGCACTTGGTCATGTCGATGTCGTAGCGCGTGGTACGGCGCGAACCGTCGTCACGCGGCTCGGCTTCGATCGTGATCGCCTGTGCGGGGCACACGGCCTCGCACAGCTTGCACGCGATGCACCGCTCTTCACCATTCGGATAACGACGCAGCGCATGCTCGCCACGGAACCGCGGCGACACCGGATTGCGCTCGTACGGATAGTTGATCGTCGCCTTTTCCTTGAAGAAATAGCGAAGCGTCAACGCGTGCGCCTTCACGAATTCCCACAGGGTAAACGACTTGATGATCTGAGCGACGCTCATGAACCCACTCCAACGCGCGTCAGCATGAGATAGCCCGACACGAGGAAAACCCAGAACAGCGAGACGGGAAGGAAGACCTTCCAGCCGAGCCGCATCAGCTGATCGTAGCGATAGCGCGGCACCGTCGCCTTCACCCAGCTGAACAGGAAGAAGAAGAACAGGATCTTGGCGAACAGCCAGATGATCCCCGGCACGTAATACAGCGGCGCCCAGTCGACCGGTGGCAGCCACCCGCCCCAGAACAGCGTCGCGTTCAGCGCGCACATCAGTAGCACGTTGGCGTACTCGCCGAGCCAGAACAGCGCGAACGACATCGACGAATATTCAGTCTGGTACCCGGCGACGAGCTCGCTCTCCGCCTCGGTCAGATCGAACGGTGCACGCTGCGTCTCGGCCAGCGACGAGATGAAGAACATCACCGCCATCGGGAACATCAGCGGGTTGAGGATGTACCCGTTGAAGAACCAGACGTGCGACTTCTGCGCCATCACGATCGCGGACAGGTTGAAGCTGCCGGTCCACAGCACGACCGAAATCAGGATGAAGCCGATCGCGACTTCGTACGACACCATCTGCGCGGCCGCACGAAGCGCCGAGTAGAACGGGTATTTCGAGTTCGACGCCCAGCCCGACAGGATGATCCCGTAGACGCCGAGCGACGAGGCCGCGAGAACGTAGAGCAGCCCGACGTTGATGTCCGCGAGGACGACGCCGACCCCGAACGGCACCACCGCCCAGACGATCAGCGCGACCGTGAAGGTGATGATCGGCGCCAGCAGGAACAGCGTCCGGTTGGCGGCTGCGGGGACGATCGTCTCCTGCAGGAACACCTTCAGGCCGTCGGCAAAGCTCTGCAGCAGACCGAACGGACCGACGACGTTAGGACCGCGGCGCAGTGCCATCGCCGCCCAGATCTTGCGGTCGGCATAGATGATCATCGCCACCGCCAGCATCAGCGGCAGTGCGATCACGAGGATGTCGATGATCGTCGCGAGGAAGAAGGCCCAGTCGTAACCGAGCGAGGATTCGAACCAGGAGATCATTCGGCTGCCTCCGCGTAATCTTCTCCGTGGAGAAGTTCGGCCGAGCAGCGCTGCATCGTCGGCGACGCACGGCAGATCGCGTTAGTCAGGTAGAAATCCTTGATCGGATAGCCGGCGAGAGCGCCCTGCCCTTCACCCTGAAGCGAAGGAGGGTTCCACTCGAACGTCGCGAGCGCCTGATGACGCAACGCAGGCACGTCCGCGTACATTTCCTCGCGCAGCCCCTCGAAGCTGTCGAACGGCAGCGTGTGGCCGAGCGTGTCGGACAGCGCGCGGAAGATCGACCAGTCGTCACGCGCATCGCCCGGTGCGAACACCGCACGCTCGCCGCGCTGGACACGCCCTTCGAGATTGACCCACGTCCCCGACTTCTCGGCATAGGTCACACCCGGCAGGATGACGTCGGCAGCCGCCGCCCCCTTGTCGCCGTGATGGCCCACGAACACCTTGAAGCCGGCGAACTTCGAATAGTCCACCTCGTCCGCGCCGAGGAAGAAGCCGAGCTTCGCCCCCATCACGTCGGCGATACCGCCCTTCTGCGCATAGCCGAGCATCAGCCCGCCCATCCGCGAGGCCGCCATGTGAACGACGTTGAAACCGTTCCAGCCGTCCTTCACGAGACCCAGCGTATCGACCAGCTTCAGCGCAGCCGCATGGCCACCCTTCAGCGCGCCGCCACCGACGATCACCATCGGACGCTCGGCCTTGCCGAACGCCTCGGTCACCGCCTCGGGCAGCGCGCCGAGCAGCGCCAGATCGTCACCAAGCCACTCGACCTTGTACGTCAGGTCCGTCTCCGGCCCGATCGCGAAGACCTTCGCGCCCTTCTTGATCGCTTTGCGCACCCGCGTGTTCACCAGCGGCGCTTCCCAGCGCAGGTTGGTGCCCACCAGCAGGATCGCATCGGCACGCTCGGTGCCGGCGATCGTCGTGTTGAAATTCACCGCAGCGATGCTCGTCGCGTCATACTCCATGCCGGTCTGACGGCCTTCGAGCAGGGTCGACCCCATCTTCGCAAGCAGCGCCTTGGCGGCGTACATCGTCTCGCAATCAACCAGATCGCCGGCGACGGCCGCGACGCTCGACCCGGCGTTAACCGCCTTGATCGCCGCAAACGCTTCGTCCCACGTCGCGGGAACCAGCTTGCCGTTCACCCGGACATAAGGCTTGTCGAGACGACGACGCACGAGGCCGTCGATCGCGTGGCGCGTCTTGTCGGTCGCCCACTCCTCGTTCACGTCCTCGTTGATCCGCGGAACGCAACGCAGCACCTGGCGACCACGGCTGTCGAGCCGGATGTTGGTGCCGACCGCGTCCATCACGTCGATCGTCAGCGTCTTGCGCAATTCCCACGGACGCGCCTCGAACGCATATGGCTTCGACGTCAGCGCACCGACCGGGCACAGATCGACGACGTTGCCGCTGAGCTCGCTCTTGACCGCATTCTCGAGATACGAGGTAATCTGCATGTCCTCGCCGCGGAAGATCGCACCGATTTCCTCGACGCCGGACACTTCCTCGGCGAACCGGATGCAGCGCGTGCACTGGATGCAGCGGGTCATGACCGTCTTGACGATCGGACCCATATACTTCTCGGTGACCGCGCGCTTGTTCTCGTCGTAGCGCGAATGGCCGCGGCCGTACGCGACCGACTGGTCCTGGAGATCGCACTCGCCGCCCTGATCGCAGATCGGGCAATCGAGCGGATGGTTGATCAGCAGGAATTCCATGATGCCCTCGCGGGCATTCTTCACCATCGGTGAGTTGGTGAAGATCTCCTGCTTGTCCGCCGCCGGCAGCGCGCACGACGCCTGCGGCTTGGGCGGACCAGGCTTCACCTCGACCAGGCACATCCGGCAATTGCCAGCGATGCTCAGGCGCTCATGATAACAGAAACGCGGGATCTCCTTGCCGGCAAGCTCGCACGCCTGCAGCACGGTGGCGCCCTGCGGCACCTCGATCTCTACGCCATCGACTTTGACTAAGGGCATTACTCTGCGGCTTCCATCATCGGCGCGGTGTCGCCACCACGTTCGCGGATACGGCGTTCCATCTCGGGGCGAAAATGCTTGATCAGGCCCTGGATCGGCCATGCTGCGGCGTCGCCCAGCGCGCAGATCGAGTGACCCTCGACCTGCTTGGTGACCTGCTGAAGCATGTCGATCTCGGACAGCTCGGCGTCGCCGGTGCGCATCCGCTCCATCACGCGCCACATCCAGCCGGTGCCCTCGCGGCACGGCGTGCACTGGCCACAGCTCTCGTGCTTGTAGAAGTACGAGATGCGGCTGATCGCGCGGACGATGTCGGTCGACTTGTCCATGACGATGATCGCCGCGGTGCCGAGGCCCGACCCGACCGCCTTCAGGCCGTCAAAGTCCATCGCGCAGTCCATGATCTGCGCGGCGGGCACGAGCGGCACCGAAGAACCACCCGGGATCACCGCGAGCAGATTGTCCCAGCCGCCCCGGATGCCACCGCAATGGGTCTCGATCAGGTCGCGGAACGAGATGCTCATCTCCTCCTCGACCACGCACGGCTTGTTCACATGGCCGCTGATCTGGAACAGCTTCGTGCCGCGGTTGTTCTCCGCGCCGAAGCTGGAGAACCACGCAGCACCGCGCCGCAGGATCGTCGGCGCGACTGCGATCGACTCGACGTTGTTGACCGTCGTCGGGCAGCCGTAGAGGCCTGCACCTGCCGGGAAAGGTGGCTTCAGCCGCGGCTGGCCCTTCTTGCCCTCGAGGCTCTCCAGCATCGCGGTCTCTTCGCCGCAGATGTAGGCGCCAGCACCCCGGTGGACGAACACATCGAAATCGTAACCCGACCCGCATGCGTTCTTGCCGATGAAGCCGCGGTCATACGCCTCGGCGACGGCCGCAAACAATGTCTCGGCCTCGCGAATATATTCGCCGCGGATGTAGATGTACGCGGCGCGCGCGCGCATCGCGAACCCGGCGATCAGCGCGCCCTCGATCAGCTTGTGCGGATCGTGGCGGATGATCTCGCGATCCTTGCAGCTGCCCGGCTCGGATTCATCGGCGTTGATGACGAGGAAGTTGGGCCGGTCCGGCTTCGGCTCCTTCGGCATGAACGACCATTTCGTGCCGGTCGGGAAGCCCGCGCCGCCACGGCCGCGCAGACCAGACGCCTTCATCACGTCGATGATCGCGTCCTGGCCGAGCGCCATCAGGTCCTTGGTGTTGTCCCAATCGCCGCGCATGATCGCCGCGTCGATGTTCCACGGCTGGAAACCGTAGACGTTGGTAAAGATGCGGTCCTTGTCGGCGAGCATCAGGCCCACTCCCCCCGGTAATCGTGGTTCGCGTCGACCATCGCCTTCAGCGAGGTCGGCCCGCCTTCGGGGCAGCTCGCGCGACGACCGAATTGCGGACCCGGCTTCGGGTGCCCGCCATTGGCCAACGCCTCGAGGATCTCGGTCGTCTTGTCGTAATCGAGATCTTCGAAGTTATCGTCGTTGATCTGCACCATCGGCGCGTTCGCGCACGTGCCCAAGCACTCGACTTCGGTCAGCGTGAACATCCCGTCCGGCGTCGTGCCGCCCTTGACCAGACCGCGGTTCTTGCAGGCGGCAAGAACGTCGTCCGACCCGCGCAGCATGCACGGCGTCGTGCCGCAGACTTGGACGTGGAAGCGACCGACCGGCGAGAGGTTGAACATCGTGTAGAAGGTGACGACCTCATACACGCGCATGTACGGCACGCTGATCTGACGCGCGACGAACTCGATCACCGGTACCGGCAACCAGCCCTGCGTCTGCGTTTCCGCGCCGACCTGGCGCTGCGCCAAATCGAGCAACGGGATCGACGCCGACTGCTCGCGACCCTTCGGATAGCGCCCAAGGATCTCGTTCGCCTTCACCTGGTTCTCGTCCGTCCACGCGAACGAACCCCAGCGAGCGCGGGTCTCGGCCTCGTCGGGAATTTTCGGAGCTTCAGCCATCAGCGGTCACATTCACCAAAAACGATATCCATCGCACCGAGGATCGCGGTCGTATCCGCCAGCATGTGGCCTTTCGCCATGAAGTCCATGGCTTGCAGATGCGAGAACGCGGTCGGGCGGATCTTGCAGCGGTACGGCTTGTTCGAGCCATCGGCGACGAGATACACGCCGAACTCGCCCTTAGGGCTTTCGGTCGCGACATAGACGTCGCCGGCGGGCACGTGGAAGCCCTCGGTATAGAGCTTGAAGTGATGGATCAGCGCTTCCATCGACTGCTTCATCTCGGCCCGCTTGGGTGGCACGACCTTGCGATCGAGCGACGCGATCGGCCCCTCGGGCATGTCGCGCAGGCACTGCTTCATAATCCGCGCGGACTGGCGCACTTCCTCGACGCGCACCATGAACCGGTCATAGCAATCGCCGCGCGTGCCGACCGGCACCTCGAAATCCATCTTCGCGTACACATCATAAGGCTGCGACTTGCGCAGATCCCAGGCGATACCCGAGCCGCGGATCATCGGGCCGGAGAAGCCCCATTTGATCGCATCGTCGCGGCTAACCACGGCGATGTCGACGTTGCGCTGCTTGAAGATGCGGTTATCCGCGACGAGCGAGATCGCATCCTCGAACAGCCGCGGCAGGCGCGTGTCGAGCCAGTCGCCGATGTCGGCGAGCAGCTTCAGCGGCGCATCTTGATGTACGCCACCAGGGCGGAAATAGTTCGAGTGCATACGCGCCCCCGAGACACGCTCGAAGAAGTTCATGCAGTCTTCGCGGATCTCGAACAGCCACAGGTTCGGCGTCATCGCGCCGACGTCCATCACGTGCGAGCCCAGATTGAGCATGTGGTTCGAGATGCGTGTCAGCTCGGCGAAGAACACCCGCAGATACTGCGCACGCTCGGGCACTTCGAGGTCGAGCAGCTTCTCGACCGCCAGCACCCAGCTATGCTCCATGCACAGCGGCGAGCAGTAATCGAGACGATCGAAATACGGCAGCGCCTGCGTGTAGGTCTTGTACTCGATCAGCTTCTCGGTGCCGCGGTGAAGCAGGCCGACATGCGGGTCGACACGCTCGACGATCTCGCCGTCGAGCTCCATGACCAGGCGCAACACGCCGTGCGCCGCCGGATGCTGCGGACCGAAGTTGATCGTGTAATTCTGGATCGTGACGTCGCCGGTCGTGGGATCGGCTGCGTCGGCTTCGCCCAGAAGCTCTTCGACATACAGACTCACTGGTTCTGTCCTCCACCCTTGGTCGGGACCACGTCGGGATTCGCAGGCTTCGGCGTCGCATCAGACTCCGACTTGCCGGCGCCCGTCTGCGCGGTCGACTCGGTGCTCTTGGGTTCGGTCGGCGCCTGGGTCGGCGACTGCGCCGCGTCCGCCTTCACGATCGTGTCAGCCTTGAGCGGCGTCGGCGCGCCCTTGGCCTCGGGCAATGCGCCCTTCTCGTCACCCGGAAGGACGTAGTTCGCGCCCTCCCACGGGCTCATGAAATCGAACGTACGGAAATCCTGCGCAAGCTGCACAGGCTCGTACACGACGCGCTTCGACTCTTCCGAATAGCGCAGCTCGACATACCCGGTCAGCGGGAAGTCCTTGCGCTGCGGATGACCGCGGAAACCATAGTCGGTCAGGATGCGGCGCAGGTCCGGATTGCCACTGAACAGCACGCCGTACATGTCGTACACTTCGCGTTCGAGCCAGCCGGCGACCGGCCAGATGTCCGTCACCGACGGCACCGGCTTCTCCTCGTCGGTCGCGACATGCACGCGCAGGCGGTGGTTCCGCGTCAGCGACAGCATGCAATAGACGACTTCGAACCGCTCAGGCCGATCCGGATAGTCGACGCCGGCGATCTCCATGAGCTGCTGATAGGCAAGCCCCGGCGTGTCGCGCAGCGCGATCATCGCGTCGTACAGATCTTCGCGACGAACGTGCAATGCGACTTCGCCGACATGGTCGACCGCATCGAGCAACATGCTGCCGAGCGCCGCGCGGGCGCTGTCGATCACACCGTCGTTCGACGCGTAAGCGGGTGCGGGAGCCCTCAACGCTCGATGCTCCCGGACCGCCGGATCTTCCGCTGCAACTGCATGATGCCGTACAGCAATGCCTCAGCCGTCGGCGGGCACCCGGGGACGTAGATGTCCACGGGCACGATCCGATCGCAGCCACGCACGACGCTGTAGCTGTAATGATAATAGCCGCCGCCGTTCGCGCACGATCCCATCGAGATTACGTACTTCGGCTCCGACATCTGGTCGTAGACCTTGCGCAATGCAGGGGCCATCTTGTTGCACAGCGTACCGGCAACGATCATCACGTCCGACTGACGCGGCGACGCGCGCGGTGCGGCGCCGAAGCGCTCCAGATCGTAGCGGGGCATGTTGACGTGGATCATCTCGACCGCGCAGCAGGCGAGCCCGAACGTCATCCACCACAGCGAGCCGGTACGCGCCCACTGGAACAGCTCCTCGGTCGACGTGACGAGGAAACCCTTGTCCGTCAGCTCACCGTTCAATCCGTCGAAAAAGCCCTGGTCGGGTGGCACCAGCGAGCTGGGCGAACCGGGTGCGGGCTGAAGCTCTACTCCCAATCGAGTGCTCCCTTCTTCCATGCGTAGACGAGGCCAAGGGCCAATTCGCCGATAAAGATCATCATCGAAATCCACGCGGTCCAGCCGAGCGTGAAGACCGAGACGGCCCAGGGATACAGGAACGCGGCCTCGAGATCGAAGATGATGAAGAGGATGGCGATCAGGTAGAAGCGTACGTCGAACTGGCTCCGCGGATCCTCGAATGCGGGAAAGCCGCACTCGTATTCGCTGAGCTTTTCAGGCGTAGGCTTGTGTGACCCCGTGAGGCGCGAGACGGCCATCGGCAGGAACACGAACGTGCTCGACAATGCGATGGCGATCCCGAGGAACAGGAGGATCGGAAGATAGTGCGACAGGTCGACCAAATTGCTTCTCGCAAGTGCGAACGGAACGGGGCCGCTTTAGGCCGATGGGGGGTGATGGGCAAGGCGTGGAGGGTGTGAGAATCACTCGCAAGTGGAGGGACCGGGGTGGCGGGAAACATGCGTTACTCGGCGTACACGAGCGCTGGCGCTCCATGACGTCGCCGATACCGATCCGTCACCTCGGACGTGTTCGGCGCCTTGCTGAGAAGCGAAGACGACGCCGCGTTCGAAAGACAGCCCCCGCCTCCTTGTTCTTCCGCGAAGGCGGAAGCCCAGTCTGGATCCGCGCCTTCGCGGGGAGACAAGCTGACTTCGGCTCTAGGGGATACACCGAGTAGCCCCGAGGTCCCCGGCACCGCAAACAAACGACGGGAGATGTTTGCGCGAGTGGATGCCGGAACAAGCCGGCATGACGGACTGCGCGCTGACGCCGTCAGACCTCACGATCCTCCCCGCCAGGCGGAGGCGGCACCGAAGGTGACGGAGGGGGGGGGGGACGCGGAACAGAGGTTGCCCTTACCTCCCCCTCCGACTGGCAAACGCCAGCCACCTCCCCCTTGCGGGGGAGGATCGTTCATCCGCCTTAGCGCAGCGCGCCGGCCACCAGCTTGTGAAGACGCGAGTGCAATGCATCGTTCGCAGCGAGGAACTCGTTACGCTCCATAGCGCGGTCGCCGCCGCGGAAGTCGGTGACGAAACCGCCGGCCTCCTTCACCAGCAACATGCCGGCTGCAACGTCCCAAGGCTTCAGGTTCGATTCCCAGAACCCGTCGAAACGCCCGGCTGCAAGCCAAGCCAGATCCAACGCCGCAGCACCAAGACGACGGATCCCAGCAACCTCAGGCGCAACCGCGCCGAAAATCCGGCTCCACTGCGCGAAGTCGCCATGCCCCAGGAACGGAATCCCCGTAGCGATCAGCGATTCGGACAAATCACGCCGCGACGACACGCGGAGACGCTGGTCCGTGAGCCACGCCCCCCGCCCCTTCTCCGCCCAGAAGCTCTCGTCGGTCAGCGGCTGATACACCAACGCGGTGGTGACCTCGCGCTTGCCGTTCGGCATCGGCTCCTCGACCGCGATCGAGATGCAGAAATGCGGGATGCCGTGGAGGAAGTTCGACGTCCCATCGAGCGGATCGACGATGAAGCGCGGCTTGTTCGGATCGCCCTCGACCTCGCCGCGCTCTTCCATCAGCATGCCCCAGTCGGGACGCGCGTGCGACAGTTCTTCGAAGATCGTCTGCTCGGCGCGCTGGTCGGCCTGGCTGACGAAGTCGGCTGGACCCTTGCGGCTCACCTGGAGCTGCTGGACCTCGTTGAAGTCGCGGCGCAGGCGCGGCGCGGCCTTGCGGGCGGCGCGCTCGATGACGGTCATGATGCCGGAATGGCTGGGCATTAGAAATCTCCTCCCCTCCCGCTTGCGGGAGGGGTCGGGGGAGGGCTTGAACCGATACGCGAAGCTGGAAGAAGGCCCTCCCCTAACCCCTCCCGCAAGCGGACGGGGAATTTAGTCCGCGCGACGCACGTAGGTCTGCTCGTAGACATCGACGACGATCCGCGTGCCCGCGCCGATATGCGGCGGGACCATCACGCGGACGCCGTTCTCGAGCACCGCGGGCTTATACGAAGACGAGGCCGTCTGCCCCTTTACGACGGCATCCGCCTCGACGATCAGCGCCTCGATCGTATCAGGCAGCTGGACCGAGATCGGCCGCTCTTCCCAGAGCTCCATCACCACGTCCATGCCGTCCTGCAGGAACGCCGCGGCGTCGCCCAGGATGTCGGCATCGAGCGAGATCTGCTCGTAGTTGATCTTGTCCATGAAGGTAAGCATGTCGCCTTCGCGGAACAGGAACTGGAAGTCGACGGTCTCGAGCCGCACCTTCTCGACGCTCTCGGCGGAGCGGAAGCGGGTGTTGTTCTTGCGGCCGTCGATGAGGTTCTTCATCTCGACCTGCATATAGGCACCGCCCTTGCCGGGCTGGGTATGCTGAATCTTGACGGCGCGCCAGATGCCGCCCTCATATTCAAGAATGTTGCCGGGACGAATCTCGACCGCGTTGATCTTCATGACCGATTCCTGCTGGAAAGAGCTAGGGGCCGTCCGCGAAGCATGGCCATCAAGGCGTGGCTCTGTGGAAACCCGAAGCGGCGGGCTTTAGCGGGCGCGCTCGCGTCCGGCAAGCAGCGGGTACGGGTTGACGTTCTCACCCTGCCACCAGCGCTCCCCTGGCTGCATCTTGGTCAGCCCGAAATGGAGGTGGTAATTGCCTGCCCCCGCATCGCCGGTGTCGCCCACATAACCGAGCGTATCACCCGCCTTGACCGCCATCCCCTCGCGAAGGCCAGCCGCGTAGCCGGCAAGATGCGCGTAATAATAGGTCCAGCGGCGGTCGGGCGAGCGGACGTACAGCGTGACGCCACCGAGTGCGCTCTGGAACAGTTTCTCGATCCGTCCCGGCGCGGCTGCAACTACGGGCGTGCCGCCCGGCGCCATGATGTCCGTGCCATGGTGGCCGCGCAGACCGCCCCCCCGCGCACCGTTCCAGCTGTCCGCAATCGCTTTTCGCGGAACGCCAGCCACCGGGACAACCAGCGCCCCCGGCGTCACGGAAACGGTAGCAATCTGAGCCGGAGGCACCGGCTTGCGCCAAGGCACCCGCCGCTCGATGCCGCTACCGCTGCTCCCGAACGACATCATCGAGGCAAAACCGCCGACCACGACCACGATCAGCCCAAGAATGATCCAGAACGTCCGCGTCATCGCCTCAGTCCTGGAACACGGCCTTGGTCCCCGGCTTGATCATCATCGACAATCGCGCCGCATCCCAGTTGGTCAGGCGAATGCAGCCATGACTCTCCGCACGCCCGATCGTCTCGGGGTTCGGCGTGCCGTGGATGCCGTAATGCTCCTTCGACAGATCCATCCAGACGACGCCGACTGGACCATTCGGCCCCGGCGGCAGCATCTCCTTCTGCTGCCCCTTCTTCGCATCCCAGAACAGCGCAGGATTGAAGTGGAACTTCGGGTTGTAATCCGAACCGTAGATCTTCCACGTGCCGAGCGGCAACGGGTCATGGCCCGATCCCATCGTCGCGGAGAACTGCGCGATCAGCTTGTCGTTCGCGTCGAGCACGCGGAGCACGCCATCCGACTTGTCGACGACGATATGGTCCGCCTGAGGCTGCTTCGCGTCGACGTTCAGCATGGTGAGCGTGGCGATCCAGTCCGGCTTCAGCTTTGGATCGTACGCGCGCGAGGTCGGCAGAGCGTTCGGGAACACCACCTTCGTCCCCGGTGCCAGCTTCGTCGTCGGCGAGTTCAGCGCCACGATCACCGCCGGCGTCGTGTGGAACATCTCGCCGAGCTTCTCCATGACGGTCTTGTAGCCCAGCGACGGGAGCTCGGCCTGCTTGGCGGGATCCTTCGGGAACGGATTGACGAACGGCCCCGCCAGCATTTCCGGCGTCAGCACGACCGTCACGGTCGGCCGAGCAGCGCGGTACGGATACAGCGCCTGCAACGTCCGCGCGTCAGGCTTGCCAGTGATCGGCAGTCCCTTCGCCTCCTGGAACCCCTTCAGCGCCGCCACCAGCGACTGCCCGCCGCGCCCGTCGAGCACGCCCGGCCCAAAGGCGAGATGGTCGAGGATTACCTGCACATGCAGGATGTTGCGATCGATCGGCGCGGGCTTGGCTGGCGCCGTCTGCGCCAATGCGGGCGAAGCGGCACCCAGCAAGCAGGCCGCAAGAACCGAAGCCTTCATCGCAAATGCCACCATGCCCATCATCCCAAACCGTTACGCCGCTGCATCAAACGGTCGGGACGACGGTTGTTTCCAACGGTTCAGCGCGATCTCAGCGCTGCGCAAGAACCTCGGCAAACGCCTTGACTGCGGCGACCTCATCGCCGCCCCAAATGGCGCCTGACACCGCAATGAAATCCGCACCGGCCGCCACGAGCGGCGCGGCATTTTCTGGCGTGATCCCACCGATCGCGACGCACGGCATCTCGAACAGCGTCGACCACCAAGACAGGATCACCGGCTCGGCGGTGTGCGTCGCGATCTTCGTCGTCGTCGGATAGAACGCGCCGAACGCAACGTAATCGGCGCCCGCCTCGCCCGCTTCCATCGCCAGATGACGGCTGCCGTGACAGCTCACGCCGATCTGCGCATTGGGCCCAAGCTGCGCCCGCGCCTCGCGCGGATCGCCATCGTCCTGCCCGAGATGCACGCCGTCAGCATCGAGCCGCTTCGCCAACCCGATATCGTCGTTGACGATGAACGCGACATCGCGCTCAGCACAGATCGCGCGCAACGGCTCGCCCAGCGCCGCAGCTGCATGCTGATCGATATCTTTCACGCGAAACTGGAACGCAGCCACCGGGCCAGCATCAAGCGCCCGAGCAAGACGCTCCGGGAAGTCGCCACCGACGTCCAGCGGCGACACCAGGTAAAGCTGGCAAGCCGGCCGACGCATATCGCGGCGGAAATTCTCGGCGAAATTGGGATCGAGCGGGCCCAGCGGATCTTCGAATTCGGTCATTTCCGCCCCCTAGCCGCTCATGCCGGCCACGTCACCCCGGCGCATGACCGAGGTGACGTGCAGTCAAACCGAGGCTTATTCCTCGTTCTTGTAGATCCGGATGATCCGGTCGAGCATCGCCAGCGCCTCGTCGCGCGGGCGCTGGAAGGTGTTGCGGCCGATGATCGAGCCGTTGCCGCCGCCGTCGCGAATGTCGCGCGCGTCCTGGAAGATCGCGTCCTCGCCCTTCGACGCGCCGCCCGAGAAGACGTTGATGCGACGCCCGGCAAAGCTCGACTGGACGACGTGCTTCACGCGGTCCGACTGCTTCGACCAGTCGGAGTTCGCGTAGAGCGGCTTGGCTTCCTTCTGCTCGATATGCGCGGTCGGCAGCTTGGTCTTGATGATGTGCGCGCCGAGCAGCGCCGCGATGTGCGCGGCATAGGCGCCGACGTCCAAAGCGAGCTCGCCGTCCTTGGTCAGCTCGCCGCCGCGCGGGTACGACCAGATCACGGTGGCGATGCCGACCGACTTGGCCTCTTCGCTCAGCTCGCGGATTTCCTCGACGAGGTCAAAGAACTGGTCCGCGCCGGGATAGATCGTGAAGCCGATCGCCGCCGAGCCCAGCCGCACCGCGTCCGACACCGTCGCCGTCACCGCCTGGTCGATCGTCGTCGCCCAGCTGTTCGAGCTGTTGCACTTCAGGATCGTCGGGATCTGCCCGGCAAACGTATCCGCCCCCGCTTCGAGCATGCCGAGCGGCGCTGCATAGGCGCTGAGCCCGGCATCGATCGCCAGCTGGTAATGATAATGCGGGTCGTACGCCGGAGGATTGACCGAGAAGCTGCGCGCAGGGCCATGCTCGAAGCCCTGGTCGACCGGCAGGATCACGAGCTTGCCGGTGCCGCCGAGCTTGCCCTGCATCAGGATGCGCGCGAGGTTCGCCTTCACCGCCGGACTGGTGGCTTCGTACTTGTCGAGAATGGTTTTGACTTGCGGAGTAATCGTCGATGTCATGCTGAAATCCTGTCTTAAAGTTCGAGCCAGCGGCGCAGCGCGTCATCGACTCGGGTCATGGTGGTGATGGGTATCGTACCGATAATCTTAACGACCTTGTTGCGGTCGAGCGTATCAACCTTGTCGATCTGGATCTCGCTATCGCGAAACAGGCCGGTTTCCGCCGATGCCTCGAGCGACACGCGAAACAGGTTCGTCCCGCTAATGACGCTGGTCAGCGGGCACAGAGAAATCGTCTCGTGATCTGCAAAAAGGTCTGATTGGACGACAAGAAAGGGGCGCGGCTTGCCAGAGAAATCGCCCTTGCCCGCTCCGACGACGATCATACCGCGGACGAATTTCATGCAGGGGGCGCCCCGATGAGTGCGTCCCAATCCTCTTCACCTGCTTGCCTATCGTGATCCGCCGCCGCGAGCGACTGGCGCTTCGCCTCGGCAAGGAAAGCCTCGTCGTGGCGCTCGACATAGCGACGTACGGCTTCGCGTGCGATATCGCTCTTGCTGCGCCCTTGGGTGCGCGCAACTGCCGCGAGCCGCTCTTCGAGTTCGCTATCGAGCCTGACGCCGAGCATCCGAGTCTCTCCGTTTAACATGTTAAACATAGGCCCGCCGACCGTCGAGATCAATCCCCGTCCGCTCGATTGGCTGCACGATTGACGGAGCGGCGTTCGACGCCGAGACTGGCGAAGGGGAGACAGGGCCGATGACGATTTTACGCTGGGTCATGGCGTGCGCGGCGTTGATGGCGACATCCGCGGCACCAGCGGCCGTGAAGGTGGGCGAACGCGCACCCGACTTCGAAATGACGCTGATCGACGGGACCAAGGTGCACAATGCCGACCTGCGCGGGCAGGTCGTCGTGCTGAACTTCTGGGCGACGTGGTGCGGGCCGTGCAAGGCGGAACTGCCGCTGCTCGACAGCTATTACCGCATTCGCAAGGACAACGGCCTGCGCGTGTTCGCGGTGGCGACGGAGGATTCTCTGCCTGCCTCCAGGCTGAAACCCCTGGTCGCGGCCATGGCGATCCCGTCGGCGCGGCGAATCAAGGGGCCGTTCGCGGTGATGGGCGCCCTCCCCACCAACTACATCATCGATCGCGCCGGCGTGGTTCGCTATGCGAAAGCCGGCGCGTTCGACCTGGATGAACTCAATACCCTGCTGGTCCCGTTGCTGCGGGAACCGGCGCCTTAGCGCGTCAGCGCCGCGACGCCAGGAAGGTCCTTGCCTTCCATCCACTCGAGAAACGCGCCGCCTGCGGTCGAAACGAAGGTGAACGCTTCCGCGACGCCAGCGTGATTAAGCGCCGCAACCGTATCGCCACCGCCCGCGACCGAGACGAGCGAACCGCCTTCGGTCAATGCTGCGGCGGTCTTTGCGAGGGCGACGGTCGCTTTGTCGAACGGCACCGTCTCGAACGCACCGAGCGGGCCGTTCCACACCAGCGTGCGGCAATTCTTGAGCACGTCGCCGAGCGACTCTACTGCCGCCGGACCGACGTCGAGGATCATCTCGTCGGCGGCGACTTCGTGCACGTTGACCGTACGGGTGGCGGGGTTCGGCTTGAACTCCTTGGCGACCACGACGTCGTACGGCAGATGAACCGTGCAGTTCGCCTTGTCCGCAGCTTCCATGATCTGTTCGCAAACGCTCGCAAGCTCATGCTCGCACAGGCTTTTGCCGACGTCGACGCCGCGTGCCGCGAGGAAGGTGTTCGCCATGCCGCCGCCGATGATCAGATGATCGACCTTGGTGACGAGGTGGCGCAGCACGTCGAGCTTCGACGACACCTTCGCGCCACCGACGACCGCCGCGACTGGATGCTCGGGCTCGCCGAGTGCCTTCTGGAGCGCGTCGAGTTCGGCTTCCATCGCGCGGCCGGCAAAGGCGGGAAGAACGTGGGCAAGGCCTTCGGTCGAAGCATGTGCGCGGTGTGCGGCGGAGAAGGCGTCGTTGACGTACAGATCGCCAAGGCTTGCAAACCGCTGGACGACAGCCGCGTCGTTGGTTTCCTCGCCGCCGAAGAACCGCGTGTTCTCCAGAACCGCGATGTCGCCGGGGTCGAGCGTCGCGACGGCGTCATCCGCGCCTTCCCAGTCGATGTAGCGGACTTCGCGGCCGAGCACTTCGCTATACGGCTTCACGACCTGCGACAGTGAGAATTCGGGGCTCGGCACGCCCTTCGGACGGCCGAAATGGGCGAGGACGAGGACGATCGCGCCCTTGTCGGCAAGCTCGCCAACCGTCGCGACGGTCGCGCGCAGGCGGGTATCGTCGGTAACATGACCCTCGGCCATCGGCACGTTGAGGTCTTCACGGACGAGCACGCGCTTGCCCTGGACATCGCCCATATCGTCGAGCGTCTTGAATGGCTTGGTCATGGTTCTTCGATCCTGATCTCATCACCGACGGCGATTCTGCCGCCCATCAAAACTCGGGTACAGGCCCCGCCCCGCCAATCCGGCGCCAGCGCGGCGAACAATCCTGGCGCCAGTGCATCCATGCGGTCGCATGGATCGGTGTGACGCGTCACCTCTAGCACGACGTCCGCGCCGATGCGCAGCCGCGTGCCGGGTATCTGGGGAAGGTCGAAGCCGTCGACCAGCAGATTGGCACGCCGCTCGTACCACGGAATATCGCGCCCGACTTCAGCCATCGCCGCGTCCCAGTCACCACGTTCGAGCAACGTGATCTGCCGCCGCCCCTTGCCGCCCGGCTTCACGCGACCGCGGAAGTCGCCGTGCAGGCCAGCCTCGATGGTGATCTCGACATCGTCGATGACCTCCATCGGGCCCTTGGCGCGGGCGTGGCGGGCGATCCCGGCGATCGTGCCCACCTCGGGGCCGACCGTCATCATCCTTCCTTCAAGCCGTCACCCCAGCGAAAGCTGGGGTATCCCTGTTGGCGGGTGCTGCAACCCGAACGGGGAGATCCCAGCTTTCGCTGGGATGACGGGCTAGGAGGGCGTGATCCCAGCTTTCGCTGGGATGACGGTTTTGTCCGGAGCGGAAGTTGTAGGAACGCAGCGTCCGTCTACCTTCAGATGAACTTGGCCATCGCGGTCGCAGTATCGACCATCCGGTTCGAGAAGCCCCACTCGTTGTCGTACCAGCTGACGACGCGCACCAGCTTGCCGTCGATCACCGCGGTCTCCAGGCTGTCGATCGTCGACGACGCCGGGGTATGCTGGAGATCGATCGAGACGAGCGGCTCGTCCGACCAGTCGAGCACGCCGACCAGCGGGCCGCTCTCGGACGCCGCCTTCAGCACCGCATTCACCTCTTCACGCGTCGTATCGCGCGACGGGGTGAAGGTCAGGTCGATCAGCGAAACGTCCGGCACCGGCACGCGGATCGCCGAGCCGTCGAGCTTGCCCTTCAACTCCGGCAGCACTTCGGCAACCGCACGCGCGGCACCCGTCGTGGTCGGGATCATCGACATCGCCGCAGCACGCGCGCGACGCAGGTCGGGGTGGATCTGGTCGAGGATCTTCTGGTCGTTGGTGTAGGCGTGGACGGTCGTCATCAGGCCGCGCTCGATGCCGATCGCATCGTTCAGCACCTTGGCGACGGGCGCGAGGCAGTTGGTGGTGCACGACGCGTTCGAGACGATCGTGTGCTCGGCGGTCAGCTTGTCGTGGTTGACGCCGTAAACGACGGTCAGGTCGACGTTCTTGCCCGGTGCCGAGATCAGTACTTTCTTGGCGCCCGCATCGAGATGCTTCTGGCAGCTAGCCTTGTCGGTGAAGAAGCCGGTGCATTCGAGGACGATGTCGACGCCCAGCTCGGCGTGCGGCAGGTTGGCGGGATCGCGCTCGGCGGTGACGCGGATGCGCTTGCCATCGACGACCAGCTCGTTGCCCTCGGCCGAAACCTCACCCGGATACTTGCCGTGCACGCTGTCGCGCTTGAACAGCCAGGCGTTCGACTTCGCATCGCCGAGATCGTTGATCGCGACGAGTTCGAGTGCGCCGTTCGACTGTTCGAGTACCGCACGGGCGACGAGACGGCCGATGCGCCCGAAACCGTTGATCGCAACCTTGACCGTCATTGCTGTCTCTCCGCTACGCCCGCGAGTCCGTTCCGGGCGCGCAGCCTTTGCGGGGCGGTGGGGCGCCCTGTCAACACCGTGGATGGTGATGGGTTTCGCCTAAACCGACTTGTCGCACCCCCCGTCCATGCTATCTCGCATGGCATGTCAGAAACACTTCCCGACGGACCAACTGCCGTCGAACGGATCGACGCCGCGATCGCACGGATCGAATCCGCCATTGCAGCCCGCACTGAAGCCGGCGACGCGCTCGCCAAGCGCCACGCCGCGCTCAAGGCGCGGATGGCCGAAGCCGTCGCCGCGCTCGACGACGTCATCACGCGCGGGAGCCCCAACTGATGGCCCAGGTCATGCTCGATATCGGCGGCCGTCCCCACGCCGTCGCCTGCCGTGACGGCGAAGAGTCGCGCGTGCGCCTGCTGGGTGCGATGGTCGCCGAACGCTGGGCCACCGCGGACCGTGCCGCAGGCGGCCTCAGCGCGGAGCGCGCGATGTTGTTCGTCGCGCTGATGCTCGCCGACGACCTCGACGAAGCCGCGCATCGCCCACCCGAAGGCTCCGCGGTCAGCGAGATCGCACTTACCCGGATCGCCGATCGTCTCGAAGGCCTCGCACAAGCCCTTGAGCTTAGCCCGCCCAACGCCTAGATTGGCTGTGGCGGGTTCTGCCCGGTACGAGCCTTTATTATCCCTGAGGCTATTCATCATCCATAGGGGGCTGTCCCTGTTAGGATCCTGGTCCGAAGCACATGGTCCCCACCTGACGTACCGTGCGTCAGTGGATAACCCGGCACACGGCCATGGTGGGCCCGCCACACCACCATCTTCCCCCTATCTCAGGGTCGCAAGCGCATGACCAACAAGAGCGCGCTGAGAGCCTCACTCCGCGCCGCGCGGGAAGCGCGCCCGCCGGTCGAGCTTCCAGTGCCGTCCGCGTTTCTGGCACGGCTGAAACCCGGATTGACGGTCGCCTCCTATGTCCCGTTCGGCGGCGAGGCCGATCCCTCGCCCTTTGCGCGCGCTGCGGTCGATGCCGGATGCATCATCGCCCTGCCCCATGTCGTCCGCCGCTCGCTGCCGATGCGCTTCCTGTCGTGGGCGACCGAGGCCGCGCTGATCGCCGGACCCTTCGGGTTGCACCAGCCCGCCGAAGACGCCGCCGAACTCGAACCCGACATCATCCTGACGCCGCTCGTCGGCTTCGATCGCAGCGGCAACCGGATCGGCCAGGGCGCCGGCTATTACGACCGCGCCTTCCTCGCGCACCCGAACGCCTGGCGCGTCGGGGTTGCGTTGTCGGTGCAGGAAGTCGACACGCTGACGCCAGACCCGTGGGACGTCCCACTCCACGCCATCGCCACCGAATCAGACTGGATTACGCCATGACGCCAACCTGGCGCAAACCCGTCGGCATGCTCGGCATCCTGCTCCTGATCCTGGTGTGGTGCGTAGCCATCGTCAGCTTGTCGAACATCGTCGGCAGCTGGCACTGGCTGGGGCAGTTGGTATTCTACGTGTTCACCGGCCTGATCTGGATCGCGCCGCTGAAGCCGGTGCTGCGGTGGATGGAGCTTGGGCGGTAACTCAGCCCCGCCTGTCGTCTTCCTGTGCCGATGCGCTCCGCTGCCCCCCCCCCGGCCCCTACCGTTCGTCCCGAGTAGCCACCGAGTAGTCGCGCAGCGGCGTATCGAGGGGGCGTATCGAAGGACAGGCTGGCGCGCGGAACCCATGCTTCGATACGAGCCCTCGATACGCTTCTGACGAAGCTACTCGGTCTCTACTCAGCACGA
>NZ_JCAWAE010000005.1:0-240400 GCF_059691795.1 Sphingomonas sp. 320_CC
GGTAACGCATGGAGCTAACCGATACTAATTGCTCTATTCGCGCTTGAGAGTCTCACACCATCAATGACAACACTGGGTTCGCCCAGCTAGCCAACGATAGTGCAGATGATTAAGACGACGCCAGATCGCCAATCCCTTCGCCGTCGAGGGATTGGTCACACTACAAATACAAACCTTGCACGGTATCGATTTTAAAACCTCAGGCTTCGCCGAAACGCGAAACCCTGAGGGACCCAGATATGAACGCAAACGCATGTCGCACCGGCTCCATTGCCTGGTGGCTATAGCGTCGGTGTCCCACCCGATCCCATTCCGAACTCGGCCGTGAAACCTGACTGCGCCAATGGTACTATCGCTCAAGCGATGGAAGAGTAGGTCGTCGCCAGGCATTGAAGCCCGTGCAACATGTAACACGCACCATATCAAAACCCATTCACAACGTCCCATACCCTCCTTCGCAATAGCGAAGTGTCGCGGGGTGGAGCAGCCCGGTAGCTCGTCAGGCTCATAACCTGAAGGTCACAGGTTCAAATCCTGTCCCCGCAACCATTCTCATAGAACAACCATTGCCGCCCTTACGGGCAGCGCTGTCGTTTGTACCAAGCTATGTTGCGTTCGAGTTACTTCGCGTCCGAGATGGCGGCAATTCAATAATCTCTGCTGAAAGATCTACATTTTTTTTCGCCGCATGAATTTGCAGGGCATCACGAACAACTTCGCTTGCACTATCGTAATGTCCCAACGCCACCTGACTACGCACGTAGTCACATATTGCCTTCGTTAAAGACACATGCAGAGAATGAAGTGCAGCCATATCGCAAACTTAGCTGCCTGGGCGAGGGGTGTCACCCGAAATCGCGCAGTAGGCTGAGCCGTTCTCTCGGCGATCGCGACCAGACCTTCACTCCATTATGCGTCGCGGGATAAGCCTGCGCCAAGGATCTTCGCGTCCGGTAGTAAATACCGGTAATCAAACCACCGCGGCGAAAATGAATGGACGGCCGAAGCTGGAGAGCTGGGAAGAGTTCGCGAGTGTCCGCTTGTGAGTCCTCATACCGGTCGGCAAGCACGGCGATGAACCGGACCGGCCGCCGATGATGTTTACGGTAAACCAGCGGCAGGCTTAGTGGTTGCGTGTTCCCGCGTAACGAGTCCGTTCGTGTCAGAGTGTTCTGCGCGAGACGTCTACGATCGGGGGCTGAAGAGTAGTACAGGCAACATGCCACGTCACGATTTGCAAATCGTGGGTGCGCGGTCGCCGCTCCACGACATCTCAGATTTTTACGCATAGACGGGTGTAGTAACAACCTCCGTTAAAGTCGCACGGACCGCCCTTACGCGGAAAGACCTGACCGTCCGATATGCCACCGGTGAGCGGATAGATCTGCATAGTTAAATTGGGAGTCAGCCGATTAAGATGCCCGTTGGTGAAATTGTGAGCGCCGACGGACAGGTGAAGTACTTGAGCGTGTAGCTCAGTTCCAGATCGGCCAACGAACGTCTGGTTCGCGACGCCGTCGGCCGGCGTGACCATCGAACCCGACGTCTAACTGCTTTACGAGTCAGACTTGCTACCCGTGGCGCGCAGCCAGCCTGTTATTGAGTATCGCCTCCAAGCCGCCGCACGCGTTACTTCGGACACACTATGCATTTGCGGTACCCTGAACAGATTCAGAGTGTTGAATCGGGGTTCCAGGGCCCGCAGCCACCCTTTGCCGTCCGAATGGAAAACCAGTAGTCCACCCCATTCGGTTCGTCATATGGGATTGAGACCGAGCACATAGGCGGCACGACGATTGCGCCCGTCGACGGCATCGTCATGACCGGTGAGAAAATCCCCGGGCCACCAACACCTGCGTCACGGGCGGCAACCCGTACAACCTCAACTATTCGGTTGGTCGCGGTTTCGTCGGCAATCCGGATCTGAAGCCAGAGACGTCGCGCAGCTTCACCGGCGGTATCATCGTCGAGCCGACGTCGTGGTTCAGCGCGACGGTCGACTATTACAACGTCAAGAAGTCGAACCTGATCGCCAACGGTCCGCTCGCGGGCGATGCGATCGTCGCCTACTACCGGCAGTCGAACTTGGCCGCCGCAACTGCCGCGGTTGCGGCAGTCGGGCAGGGCTATTCGGTCAACACGGTCGATGGCGTCGATCCGGCCTTCCCGAACGCACTGCCCGCCTGCTGATCATCAACGCGCCGTTCGTGAACGTGAACTTCGACAAGACGTCGGGCCTCGACTTCTCGGGGACCGCGCGTATCCCGCTTGGTGAGGGCATCCGCTTCACCAGCCGGGTCGAGGCGACCTACATCATCCAATATGATCGCCACACGGCGCAGGGTGTCCAGAAGTTCGCTGGCACGATGGGTCCGTATGACCTGTCGTCGGGCAACGGCACGCCGAACTGGCGTGGCAACTGGCAGAACACCATCGCGGCCGGCAAGTTCTCGCTGACCGCAACCGCCTATTATGTCGGCAAGATCAAGGCGGTCGCAACCGACCAGGGCAGCCTCGATACGTCGTGCGCCAACAGCCTCTACAAGTCGTCGCAGGCCGGCGTGCCCGTCGATCGGTTCTGCTACGTCAACAGCTTCATCAACGTCGACCTGAACGCGACGGTCGCGGTGAATGACGACTTCTCGTTCTTCGGTAACGTGGGCAACATACTTGGCGCACGCGCTCCGATCGCGCCGGCCTCCTACGCGAGCTCGCCAAATTATCTGACCACATGGCATTACGCCGGTCTGATCGGCCGGACGTTCCGCGCGGGTGCAAACTTCAAGTTCTAATAGCGGGAAAATAGCGGTGGCTCGTTTCTTGAGCTGCCGCTATCTTCTCTATTGCAGCGCATAGCGTTAGCCAGGTTCGCGACAACGGCTACATGACGGGGCTCAAACAAGGCCAGCCCAGGTAAGACGACCAAGGACGTTGTGTAACGTCCTCGTCTGACTTTTGCGCGCTGAGCACCCCACCTTCCAATCGACGCGGCGCGACGCGCCGAGATTAGTTTGTGCTGATGCTGTCGAAGAACGATCCATTTGAACGAGTGTCTGAAGTTGGGAAGCGCGTTGGGGAGGGCGAACGTCCGCAACTGGGTCGGTCTCACTTGTCGGCCGCCGTACAGCTAGGCGTCCCCGATCGCTTGGATGATGCGATACGCGGCAACAACGTCACGCTCGACTACAGCGGAGGTGAAGCGTTCGATGATGCCGCGCAGGCGATTGGTCGGCGCCGTCGCAGCGTTCATGAGCTGTTGGGAGGAGCGCACAATGAAGACCGTCGTTCGGGTAATTGCCGCCCTATTTTGCCTCGTTATGCCTTCCACAAGCTGGGCCGAGGATCAGTTCAAGCTGCTCGTGATCGCGACACCCAGCAAGTACCATTATGAGTATATCCCTGTGGCGCGGGAAAACCTCGAGCGTTTGGCGAGGCTTCACTCGTTCGGGGTCACCTGGACAAGTGACCCGGCCGTCTTCGACCGCGACCTGCGTGAGTATGCAGCGGTGCTTTTCCTTAACATACCAGCGGAGCAGTTGAGCCAGACGCAGCGCAGCCATTTCGAGCAGTATATGCGGTCGGGTGGGAATGCCATGGTGGTGCACCGGGCAGCGATCATTCCGCCCAATGCCTGGCCATGGTACGAGAAGTTAATCGGCCGCTCCTTCATCAACCATCCGATGGTCCAGACTGCGGTCGTCACTATTGCGGACAACGGATTTCCCGCGACATTTGGCTTGCCCGACCGTTGGATATGGAGCGACGAATTCTACGTCACTAGCAATCCATATCGCATTACGATCAATCCCGTGCTGAAAGTGGACGAGACGAGCTACGATCCTACCAGGATTTGGCCTGACCAAGTGGGCAAACGGATGGGCGGGGACCATCCAGAGGCGTGGTTCCAGCAGTATGAGAAAGGGCGCGTGTTCGTCACCCTGCTCGGACACAATGTCGAGATGTACCGGGACGAGCGGTATCTACAGCACCTGCTAGGCGGCATCTATTGGACGGCTACGGGGTTAGGGCGACAGCGTTGACCCATTCAGCGGGGACGGCGTTGAGACCAGTTGGATTTAAGATCTGAAACCGGCCGCACGGCTGGTGAACAAACGACCGCTTCAGGGTGCCCTTGATCGGCTGGCAGACGTCCGCCTCTGGGTCTGCCCGGAAGCCGTAAGGGAGGGTACGTTTGCCCACTTGCAGACATTCAAGGCGCATGTGAAAGTAGCGTCGATGGAGGGTGTCTGTGACTGTATCGGCCAGTTCTCGAGTAGCTAATCTCGGACGCTGGCGTCCGGCCCTTTGGGCTATCCTTGGGGTCTCACTCATCCTTCCAGCCATCGCGATGTTGTTCACCGACGAGGTGCGTTGGACAGGTGCCGATTTCATTGCGGCTGCCGCTATTTTCGCCGTTTTTGGCTGTGCAATTGAGTTGATTGTTCGGTTCGTTGACCAGTCGATCTTACGGATGGCTCTCGTTTGCGGAGTGATAATAGCGGCCTTGGCGATCTGGGCCGATGGCGCAGTCGGCATGCTCTAGCTTGTGTATCGGGACGGCGACTTTCCTCTCCCATCGAGACATTCGCGAGCGGATAGCCGGGCTTGAAAATCGGTTATTCGAAGATGAACCAGCGTCCGAAGTTGGGAAGCGAGGGAAGAGGCGTGAGCGTCTGCTTGTGGGTCGATGACGTCGCAGCTGCTGAATGTTACGTTGTTGAGCCGACGTCTGATACTGGAATGGGGAGAGCACGCTAGCTAAGCCCTAGCTTAAATCGTTGCGACGATTGCAGATCCTGTACGGTCCGGATCGCTTTGCAAGCGGCTGTCCCTTCCAGCTAAGCTGTACCAGCCCGTCGCTGACTAGCTCGTCGATAGCTTCGTGGACTGTAGGCATTACGCTGCGCCAATCTTGTGCAATCGAACGAGCCACTTCGCTTGGGCATATCGTCGCCCCCGGTGCGCGGCGTTCGAGCAGGGAAAGTGTGACTGTCTTCGGATCCGTCATTTAGACTGCGTCGACCGCGCACTTTTGCTGGTCAAGCTGCTGTTGGCATTAGGTGCCTTACTCAAGCAGCTCCGTCCTACGCGATTGTCAGGTGGATAAGTAGGGACGCGGGACCACTTGAATGACGGCCCGCTTATCAAAATCGTCAATATCGGTTTGTACGGCATTTTTGGGGTCACCGCTGATCATCGATAGCCCGCAGCCTGAAGCTCGAACAGTTCGGCATAACGATCCCCGGCAGCAAGCAGGTCGTCATGGGTACCGGATGCCTCCACCTTGCCGTCGCTGAGGACCAAGATGCGGTCCGCCATGCGCACGCTGGAGAAGCGGTGCGAGATCAGCACCGCCGAGCGTCCCGCGCTTAGTTCACGGAAGCGCTGGAACACCTCGTACTCGGCGCGCGCATCCAGCGCGGCCGTGGGTTCGTCGAGGATCAACACCTGGGCATCGCGCATGTAGGCGCGAGCGATCGCCATCTTCTGCCATTCGCCACCGGACAGGTCGACACCGTTCCGGAACCGCTTGCCGATCATCTGGTCGTAACCGTCGGGCAGTTTGGCAACAACGCCGTCGGCGAGCGCAGCGGACGCTGCCGCCTCGATCCGCTCGCGATCACCGCGCGCCTCAATACGGCCGACCGCGATGTTGTCCGCGGCAGGAAGGTTGTAGCGCACGAAGTCCTGGAAGATCACGCCGATCGCGGCGCGCAGGCCGTCGAGATCGTATTCGCGCAGGTTGCGTCCATCGAGCAGGACGCGACCCTCTACCGGATCGTACAGTCGGGCCAGCAGCTTCACGAGCGTGGTCTTGCCTGCGCCGTTCTCGCCGACCAGTGCGACCACCTCGCCCGGTCCCAGCGTAAAGGACAAATGCCGCACCGCCCATCGTTCGGCGCCCGGATAGCGAAAGCCTACATCTTCGAAGACAAAGCCTTGCCGGACGGGATTTGGGAACGGCAGTGCTTCGTCTGGCGAGCGGATGCCGGGCTCGGTCCGGAAGAAGGAAAACAGGTCGTCGATGTACAGTGCTTGGCCGGCGGTCGAGGAAAAACCGGTGAGCAGTCCTTCCAGCAGCCCGCGGAGCCGCAGGAACGAGGCCGCCAGGAAGGTGAGGTCGCCGATAGAAATTGATCCGGTTACCGCGCGCCAAGCAATGTAGGCGTAGGCCGCGTAATAGGCGATCGTGCCAAGAGCCGCGAACCCCGAGCCCCAAACCGCCCGTCGCAGCGCCAACCGTCGGCTCGCGCTGTAGGTGTCGCGTGAGATGGTGCGATAGCGGTCGATCAGGAAAGGGCTGAGGCCGAAGATCTTAACTTCTTTGGCCGTGTCCGCGCTGGCGGCGACCTGGCGGACGTAATCCAGTTCGCGCCGCTGCGGCGTGCGCATGTAGCTGAGCGCATAGCTCAGCGCGTTGAAGTGCGCTTCGCCGAGGAACGAGGGCACCAGGGCGACGGCCAGCAGCACGATCAGCCACGGCGCGTAAATGACCAGGCCCGCGGCGAAGGTCACGACCGTGATGATGTCCTGGGCCTGGCCGAACAGCTGCCCCATCAGCGACATACGGCCGCTCGCCTGCATGCGCGCGCGATCCATGCGGTCCTGGAAGGCCGCATCCTCGAAGTCCGCGAGATCCAGGGTGGCCGCGTGCTCCATCAGCCTTACGCTCGCGTCGTTGCTGACACGGTCGGAGAGAAGCCCGTCGACTAGCGACACTATCCGGCCAAGAAGGTCGGAGGCGACCGCCAGAGCGAACTCGGCCAGCAGCAGTGCCTCCAGCCGAGCGAGCAAGCCGGAGCCCAGCCATCCCGTGAGTCCAGCCGGACGGGCCGTTAAATGAGTGAGGTGGACGACTTCGTCGATGATGAGCTTGCCCACGAACAGCGTGACCACAGGCAGAAGCGCTCGCACCAGCCGCACGGCGACCGTCGTGGCGGTAAGGGCCCTGCTGCTACCCCAAACCATGGCGAGGAAGGGTGGTAAATTGCGCAACGCGCCTAGTCGCTCGCGCCAAGTGGTAGGACGGCCGGGTACGCCGCCGCGCCCTTGTCTCACGCCGTCTGCCATTCAGCTGCTCCGAGGTGACAGGCTGTCGCCCGTTTCGGACCTGAGGGCTGGAGGTGATGAGGTCAGCTGCATGACCCCCCGATACACAGTCGGTGGTATCAGGGGTACTCGCGGTTTCGTCTCAACGTTGCGAATTGAGCTGTGGTCGTACCTGGCGGATGAATGAGTGTCTGAAGTTGGGAAACGGGGAAGGGCGCACCAATGGCCGACTATGGGTCACTCATAAGCTGCGAGGATCGCGACTCAGTGCATCAATGAGAACGTACGGCGCGACATTTAAGCCGCGCGCGTCGCGCGTTCCTTGGGGAATGACTTCCATCTAGGTACCGAAGAACGATATGTTCTGCCCTGTCTTGGGGGGCGCCTGATCCCCGTCTGCTACGCGATCCGCTCCCGCGCGACCTTCTCCAGCACCGTCAACGGCATCGCTCCCATGGTCAGCACGCGGTGGAACTGCTTCGGGTCCCAGTTGGCGCCGGCCTTCCGCTTGGCTTCGTCGCGCAGGCGGACCCACACGGTATGACCGATCTTGTAGCTGCAGGCCTGTCCGGGCCAGACGGTGTAGCGGTCGATCTCACCCTGGCTGCGCCCTCGGGCGATACCGGTTGTGGCAATCAGGTAATCGGTCGCCTTCTCCCTGCTCCAGCGCTTGGCATGCATGCCTGAATCGACCACCAGACGGGTGGCGCGAAACAGCAGCGACTGGAGGTAGCCAACCTGACCCAGCGGGTTTCCATCGTAAACGCCCATCTCGTCGGCAAGCTGTTCGGCGTAGAGCGCCCAGCCCTCGGAATACCCCGAATAGAAGCCGCGGCGGCGGATCAGCGGGATGTCCTCGCTCTCCAGCGCCGACATGACCTGGAGATGGTGGCCCGGAATCGCCTCGTGATAGCTCAGCGTCGCCAAGCCGAATTTCGGGCGATCGAACGTATCACGCAGATTAATGAAATAGATCGCCGATCGCGACCCATCGAGAGAGGCTGATTGATAATAGCCACCGGGCGCACCGGCCTGGATCGCCTCGGGAACGCGGCGCACCTCGACCGGTGCCCTGGGCAGAACCGCGAATTGCTCGGGCAGGCGCTTCGCCATCGCGGCGATTTGCGCTCGGAGTTGCTCGAGCAGCGCCTCGCGACCGGTATCGGTGTTGGGGTAGAGCTGGTCGGGTCGCTTGTTGAGCGCGACCAGGCGCTCGCCGACGCTACCCTGCGTCATACCTTGCGTCTTCAGGATGCCATCGATACGCGCGCTGATTTCGGCGACCTGCGCCAGACCCAACTTGTGGATCTCGTCGCCTGTCAGTTCCACCGTGGTGGCGGCACTCGCTGCGGCGGCGTAATACGCGTCGCCGTCCGGCAACCGCCAGACGCCCGCATCGTGCGTCGCCTTGCTGCGCAGTTCGGTCACCAGAGCACGTTGCCGATCAAGCGCGGGAAACACCCGTTCGCTCATCAGCGCCGCGACCGCCAAGCCGCGCTCGGGCGGCAAGCCGGCCGCCTTGAGCTTGGCAGCCAGATCGGTTGCCGGGCCGGACAGTTCGGGCGCCTTGTCGCGCACCGACGCCAACTGTTTCAGCGTCGTGTCGAGGATATAGTCCGGCGCGAACACGCCCTTGGCTGCATCCTCGCGCTGCCGCTCGGTTTCGGCATCGATAGCGCCTGCAAAGGCTTGCACGCGGGCGACATAGGCGTCCGCGTCGGCGGCGGTTTTCACCGCATGCTGGTTGGCCAGGAAGTCGGGGACGTCGCGATAGGCGCCGCTCAACTGGGTCAGCACATAGGGCGCGTACCGGCCCGCACTGGCGCCGTACGCGAAGCGCTGCCCCGCGATCATGCGGTCCAGGCTGTATTGGACGACGTCGTAATCGATCTTTGCCGCGTCGCCCAACGCGTCGCGCGACACCGTCTTCAGCGTAGCGAGTTCGGTCTTGGCCCGCGCGAACTGGCGCTGCTCGCCGACACGCGAGGTATCGTCGAGCTTCGATTTAAGTCCGATCCGCGCGCCGGCGTCGAGGCCGAGCGAGGTCGCTTGTTCGGGGCTGTCGTCCAGCCGGGCGTAGAAGAACCGGTCGAGCATGGCACGCAATTTCGCGTCGTCGCGACCAATCGCAGCACGCGCGATCGCTGGCAGCGCCAACAGAGCAGAGGCGAGGCCGGCGGACGTGATAAAGTGGCGACGATGCATGAACGCTCCAGACCGATCGGTTACGCGCACCCTGCGCGGTACGGACACGGTCTGAAGGCCCCGACCGGATTTGTCGAGCATGCTCCGGGGGCACTCGGACCGAAGCATGCGGTCGTGCCCTGGCAACAAAGAAGCTCTGGCCGGTTTAGGCCAGTTTGGGCCTCATCGGTTCTGTCGGTGCGTAGCCAGAACAAGCTGCAAAGCCCCACGGCCTAGCAGGTGATTTCGTTGCAAGAAGAACTGGAGGTCAACTCTGCCGGTACCAACCATGATGCCGAAAACTTACTCACTGCTGAACTGGTCAGATGGGCCGACCTTATTTTCGTCATGGAGAAGGCGCATCCAAGCAAGCTGCAGCAACGATTCCGAGAATCTTTGTAGGCACGCGCGTAATTTGCCTCGACATACCGGATGATTAGGCTTTGCTGCAGCCATAAGTGGTCCGCCTTATCGAGATCAAGGTGAGCAGGTACCCACCCGCGACCTCTATGGAAGCGCCGAAGAAGGGAGCTTAAGCGCGAAACCGGAACATGAATGAACGGCTGGTTTTGGGAAGCGGTGAAACCCGTCTGGACGTCGGCTTGTGGGTCATTGAATCACGCCTAAACCTCGGTGCGTTCCGCAAGCTCCAAGGCGTCTTCGACGTCGACACCGAGATATCGAACGGTGCTCTCGATCTTCGCATGACCAAGCAGGATTTGGACGGCTCGCAGATTGCCCGTTGCCTTGTAAATGATCGAGGCTTTGGTGCGCCGGAGCGAATGCGTTCCGTATTCCTGAGGTTGAAGGCCGATGCCAGCGACCCATTCGTGGACCAGCCGAGCATACTGCCGCGTGCTCATATGGCCGGTATAATCGTTACGGCTTGGAAAGACGTAGTCGTTGATTGATCCACCGCGGCGTTCCAGCATGCACGCAACGCCTTCCTGACAGCCTCCATCAGTTCAAACTGAACAGGTCGCTTAGTTTTTTGCTGAACGACGATCGCTCGATCCCGGATGTGCCCGCCAGATACGATGTCACCAATTCGAACCTTGACCACGTCGCAGCCACGCAACTTGCTATCGATCGCGAAGTCGAAGAGCGCGCGGTCACGCAACCGCTTATGTTGATCTAACCAGAAGCGAATGGCCCACACCTGTTGCTGCTTGAGCGCGCGTTTGGCGCCTAACAGGCGGCTCTCGTTCCAAGGCCGGCGTTCTTGGGAGGGGCAGGGTCAATTGAAGAGTGGCCCATACTCACCTCCATTGAGTTGGCCGATTTACCGTGGGGATTACCAGAACGAAGTTGATCATTCGTTAGCGGCAAAGCACTTGTCGTGATTCGAAAGTGGTTACCCTAAAGGCTTTCGTGCAAATCTTGCCATGTCAGATCGAACCTCTGAAGGTATTTCCTTAGCCTGTCGGCATCGTTGGAGGAGGTCCGCTTTGCCAGCGACGCGGCGAATAGCATCCGTCCTGCTTCCGACAGCGAGCGGCTGCGGCGGCAGGTATTGACGACATGGGCCAACTGCACACGATCGAAGGGATCAAGTTCGGCCATTCGCCCCGCCGGCACGATGCTCCCAAGCCCGTCGTCAACAGCAATATGGATCGACCATAGCCGTTTCAACCGGACGACTTCCGCGTCCACGCACGAGGCGTCTATCCGCCCGCTGGGGCTGAACGTCGCCATCCGGGTCACGCTGGACGCGAGATCGCGGAAGTTGCCGGTCCAGCGCGCGTCTGGGTGGATTGCGAACGCGAGGTAACGATCGCGCGCCTCCTTGTTGAAAGTAACCCGCGTTCCTTCGCGTTCGGCGAAACGGTCCAGTTCGTAGTCGAGGTTGGGCGCGATGTCTTCGCGCCGGTCGGCGAGGCCGGGCAGCGCGAACGTCCACAGGTTCAGCCGCGCGTACAGGTCGTCGCGAAAGCGTCCTTCGGCGACGGCCTGGCCCAGATCGCGGTTGGTGCCGGCGAGCAGTTGGAAATCGGATGCGGCCTCGCTGTCTGATCCGACTGGCAGGAAGCGCTTGTCCTCGATCGCGCGCAGGATCATCGCCTGCTCGTCGAGACCTAATTCACCGATCTCGTCGAGGAACAGCATGCCCTTGTCGGCGGTACGCAGCAGCCCGGCGCGATCGGCTGCTGCCCCGGTAAAGGACCCTTTCTTGTGGCCGAACAATGCCGACATCGCGCTGTCGCCCTTCAGCGTGGCGCAGTTCACTTCGACGAACGCGCCCTTCACCTGATGCTTCAGTCGTTTGAGGTCGTAAATACGCCGTGCCAGTTGGCTTTTGCCCGCGCCGGTCGGACCCATTAGCAGCACTGGCGCGCGCGAGCGGGTCGCCACCTGCTCTATCTCGTCGATCATCGCGTTGAAGGTGGGGTTTCGCGTCTCGATCCCCGACTTCAGGAACGATGTGCTTTCCGCGCTCGCGACGCTGAAGCGGGTGGCGATGCTGTCGTAGCGCGACAGGTCGAGGTCGATCGCGTTCCAGATACCGACGGGTTCGGCCGTGCCTCGCCGCGGCTGCGTCTGGAGCAGGCGACCCGGAAGGTAACGCGCCTCTGTCAGCAGAAACAGGCAGATCTGCGCCACGTGCGTGCCGGTGGTGATATGAACGAGATAGTCCTCCGCCTCCGGATCGAACGGCGACGCACGGACGAAATCGAGGAGCTTGCCGTAAACCTCCTCAAAGTCCCAGGCATCCGCGAAATCGATCAAATAGGGCTCAACCCGTGTTTCGGGCGACACGGACCGGATGTCCTCCGCGACGAACTCCGCCAGGCGGCGGTGCGGCGTACCATGCAGGAGCACGAAGCGATCGACCCGCAGGTCCTCGTGCATCACGAGGCTCACGGAAGGGCGCCACTTGTTCCAGCGGGACGCATCCAGCTTGCTGCCGTCCAGCGTCGACCCAAGAAATCCGATTACCACCAAAGGTTTCATGATTATCTCATAGGATAAGAACCGATCCTAGTCGATCAGATATCGACGGTTGTTCGCAGAAGGGCAAAAAGACGGCAAAAGAGAATACTGAAATATATTAGTGGGATAGGTGGATATCTCGGAGCGGGAGAGCAGTTGGCACGGTGTCTGCTACGTGATTGGTGTCGGGTCGACTGGTATCGAACAGCCCGACGAAGCGGCCGGGGTGGCGGGAATAGGCCAGCCACCCCAATCCGCGACGTAATAGAGTACCGGAGGCGACCATGACCACCAACTATGACTTACAAACCGTTGAGGGCGGCGTACCGATCAAGATGTGGACGCGCGGCGTGCCGGTCGACGACAAGGCGCGAGCTCAGCTGGCCAGCGCCGCGCGGATGCCGTTCGTCTTCAAGCACGTTGCAGTAATGCCGGACGTGCATGTCGGTATCGGCGCCACCATCGGCTCGGTCATTGCGACCAAGGGCGCGGTGATCCCCGCAGCGGTTGGCGTCGATATCGGCTGCGGCATGATGGCGGCGCGGACATCGCTGACCGCCAGCGACCTGCCCGACAATCTGGAGGGGGTCCGCGCCGCGATCGAACGCGCGGTGCCGGTCGGCCGCGACGTCAAGATGGGCAAGCGTGATCCGGGATCGTGGGGGGATCCGCCTGCCGCGATCGTCGAGGCGTGGGCGACGCTTGCCGGGCGTTTCGGGCAGATCGTCGCCAAGTATCCGAAGCTGGGCAAGGCCAACAATTTGGTTCACCTTGGTACGCTCGGCACCGGCAACCACTTCATCGAAGTCTGCCTGGATACCGAACAGCGGGTTTGGGTGATGCTTCACTCGGGCTCGCGCGGCGTTGGCAATGCGATCGGCACGTTCTTCATCGAGCTGGCGAAGCAGGACATGCGCAAGTGGTTCCTGAACCTGCCTGACGAGGATCTGGCCTACTTTCCCGAGGGCACCGACCATTTCGACGATTATGTCGGGGCGGTCGGCTGGGCGCAGGACTATGCAGCGCTCAATCGGCGGATGATGATGACGAATGTGATCCGGGCGATGCGCGGCGTCATCGCCAAACCGTTCGATGCGGAGCTGGAAGCGATCAACTGCCATCACAACTATGTCGGGCGGGAGAACCATTTCGGCCAGAACGTGCTCGTGACCCGCAAGGGTGCGGTGCGCGCTGCGACCGGCGTCATGGGGATCATCCCCGGCTCGATGGGCGCCAAGTCGTTCATCGTTCGCGGGCTTGGCAACAAGGAGTCGTTCGACAGCTGCTCGCATGGCGCCGGGCGAGTGATGAGCCGAACCCAGGCCAAACGCGAGGTGACGGTGGCGGAGCACGTTGCCGCGACCGAGGGCGTCGCATGCCGCAAGGACGAGGGCGTGATCGACGAAAGCCCGCGCGCGTACAAGCCGATCGAGGCGGTGATGGCGGCGCAGGCCGATCTCGTCGAGATCGTGCATACGCTCAAGCAGGTGGTGTGCGTCAAAGGCTGACGCGCACCACCGTCCGAACTGGAAAGAACGACCATGATCGAGATCGACGGCTCCGAAGGCGAGGGCGGAGGGCAGGTGGTGCGCAACGCCTGCGCACTGTCGCTCGTCACCGGCACGCCTTTCCGGATTACTAACGTGCGCGGCGGACGAGAGAAGCCCGGGTTGATGCGCCAGCACGTCACCGCGATCGAGGCTGCCTGCACCGTCGGCAGTGCGACGTGCGACGGACTAACCGTAGGATCGTCCGAGATCATTTTTCGTCCCGGGCAAGTCGTTGCGGGGGAATATAACTTCTCCGTTGGCACTGCGGGATCGACCGGTCTGGTGTTGCAGACGGTATTGATGCCGCTCGTTTTCGCGGACCGGCCATCGCGGCTCGTGCTGGAGGGCGGTACGCACAACATGCTCGCGCCACCGTTCGACTTCATTGCAAAGAGCTTCCTGCCCATCATCGATCGGATGGGGCCGACCGTCACCGCGCGGCTTGTAAGGCCTGGCTTCTATCCGCGTGGCGGCGGCCGGATCGAGGTAATCATCACGCCCGCGCCGCTCCGTGCGATCGACTGCCTGGAGCGGGGCGCTTTGGTCGATCGTTCGGCGTTGGCCATGTTTGCGGGGATCCCGCCGGCGGTCGCCGACCGCGAAATCGCCACCGCTCGCAAGCTGCTCGACTGGCCGGACGAAGCGTTTGCCGTCAGGGAACTCCCCGAGAGTCAGGGACCGGGCAATATCCTACTCCTGGAAGCGGCGTTCGAGCATGTGACCGAGGTGGTCAGCGGCTTCGGCAAGCTGGGCGTGTCGGCGGAAAGGGTGGCGCAGACCGCCGTGAGCCGCATGACTGGCTACCTCGCGTCGGACGCGTTCGCTGGCCCATATCTAGCTGACCAGCTGCTCCTGCCATTTGCGTTGGCGGGCGGTGGCACGTTCACGACCGTGAAGCCGAGCCAGCACAGCTATACGGCTGCAGCAGTGATCGAACGCTTCCTTGATCGCCGATGCGGTTTCACTCAGCTGCCCTCTGGAGCCCACCGTCTGGACGTGAGGTAAGCGCGAACTGCTGCGCAAGCGACCCTGGTCAGCAGCTGTCGTGGTGTCGACTGCGGCAGCGGTCTCGGTTACCTGCATCGGCATGCTTGCGAGATCCGATCGACCCGCCGATTTTAACCTCGACCGGGACGGGGCGGAACTCTTCGCGCAGGCGCTGGACGAACCTGCGCTTGTTCGCCTCGAGGCTGCTTTGGCCGCGCTTCCGATCGACACGCCCGGCGTGCGGATCGGGGAGGAGCCGTTGCTCAAGCCGTTGCTTGAGATTTCCGGACCAATCGGTGCCATAGCTGCGACCGCGATCGGGTCCGATGCTCGCCCGGTGCGTGCGATCCTGTTCGACAAGACGGCGGGGCGGAACTGGGCGCTCGGCTGGCATCAGGACCGCACGATCGTCGTCAGGGAGCGGATCGATGCCCCGGGTTTCGGGCCGTGGACGGTTAAGTCCGGGCTCATCCAGGTCGAGCCGCCGTTCGAGATTCTCAAGCGCATGGTGACAGTGCGCGTGCACCTCGACCAAGTCGGCGCGAGTAACGCACCGTTGCGTATCGTGCCCGGCTCACACCGGCTCGGACGCTTGCCCGAGGGCGAAGTTCAACGCGTGGCGGCGATCTCTGGTGAGCGGCTCTGCCTCGCCGAGCGCGGCGACGTGTGGCTCTATGCTACGTCGATCGTCCACGCATCGCTCCCTGCCCACCCGCCGCGGCGACGGCGGGTCCTCCAGGTCGACTATTCCGCTGACGTCGCGCCATACCCACTTGCCTGGCGCGGTTTATAGGTGCCGGATTGAGTCGCCCACGCGTCCGAACGGTCCTGTTCGTGTGTAGCCAAAACAAGCTGCGAAGCCCAACGGCCGAGCAGGTGTTTTCGTGGCGAGAAGACCTAGAGGTAGACTCTGCCGGGACGAACCATGATGCAGAAAACCCACTCACGGCTGAACTGGTCAGATGGGCCGACCTGATTTTCGTCATGGAGAAGGCGCATCGAAGCAAGCTGCAGCGACGCTTCCGAGAGGCTCTGGCAGGCACGCGCGTTATCTGCCTCGACATATCCGATGATTACGCTTTCCTGCAGCCAGAACTGGTCAGCCTTCTCGAGATCAAGGTGAGCAGGCACCTGCCCGCGACCCTTACCGCAGCGCCAAAGAGACGAGCTTGAGCGCGAGATCGGAACATGAATGAACGTCTGCTTCCGGGAAGGCCCTAAGCGGGTGTAAGCGTCCGACTATGGGTCTAGCGTCACCTAACGAGCCGAAATTATTCTCAATCTTCGGCCCAGCGCCTGAGCAGGTTGGACTGCGTCTTTGCCAGCAAGTCCAGTTCGGGCGTCTTGCCAAGACGGTCGAACAGGGCGTGCCGTGCCGTTTCGAGATCGAACAAGAGTTCGCGGGCATCGGTATCGCGGATCAGGCTGCGGACCCACGTTACGGCGGCGAGGCGCTCGCCGGAGATGACGGGCGCAACGCGGTGCAGCGCTGTCGTCGGATAGACTACCGCATTACCAGCCGCGAGTTTCACGTCCTGTTCGCCCGCCGCGGACTCGATCACCAGTTCGCCGCCTTCGTACGTGTCGGGTTCCGACAGGAATATCGTAACTGACACGTCGGTGCGCATGCCGCCCATGATCGCGTCGTCGACATGGCTGCCATACGCCATGCCAGGTTCGTAGCGGCTGAACAGCGGCGGGCGAACCACGTGTGGTCGTGTGGCCATCCGAAACAACGGGTTCGCGAGCAACCGGTCAACCACCAAGTCCTGCATGTCCGCTAGCAGCGGGTCGGCGCGGTCGACCTGTTCGTTGCGCTTGACCGGGCGGGCCTCGCGACCGGCGGTCCGGCGCCCGTCGACATAGCGGGTCTTGCCAAGATTATCTCGTAGCGACTGGAGATTGTCGGCGTCCAGAACGTTGGCAATCATGATCAACATCAGGATTCTCGCATCATCGACAGGATGTCGGAAGGGCGCCCTACCAGTCCCAACCAATGCGGCCAACGCGTTGGCGAGTAAGGAATTAGTATGAGTACGAAATTGTGGATGGGCGTCGGTGCCTTCGTGGTCGCGCAATCCGGCCAGGCGATCCTGACAGAGGTGGCAGCCAAACCACTGGCGCCGTCGGTCGACCAGGTCGGCGAAGGCGGCGAAAACGAGCGCGGCGAGGGTGAGGGCGAAGGTGAGGGGCGCCGTGTCGTGCGCTCGACCAAGTCACGCCACGTCGTCCGCCATCCCCGTCGCGCACGTGCCGCGCAACAGCATGCCGGTCAGCGCGGCGAAGGGGAATATGAGGGCGGTGAAGGCGAGGGCGAACGCTGATCGCCGGACATAAGCGAGGATGAGCCGGTCCGGCATCAGGCGTAAGCTCGTATGGGCCGCGGCGGCGTTATGCGTTTGCGCCCTAATCTTTGCAATCATCGCATACCGCCCGGCAATCGCAACCGTAACGCGCCCCGATCCTCGTCTGTTCGATCCGGCGCTCGTTACGCGCGGCGCTAATCTGGCCCGTCTAGGAAATTGCGTCAGTTGCCACCAGTCTGCTGGCGGGCGTCCGTATGCAGGCGGGTATCCGGTCAAGACTCCGTTCGGAACGATTTACGGCAGCAACATCACGCCCGATCCGGCGACGGGGATCGGCAAATGGTCACCGGCCGCGTTCCGCCGCGCGATGCGTCAGGGCGTCGGACGTGACGGCAGCCATCTGTATCCCGCGTTCCCCTACACTCATTATGCGAACGTGACAGATAGCGATTTGGCGGCGCTGTACGCGTTCCTGATGACCCGACCGGCCGTGCGTTCGGTGCCGCCGGCCAACACGATGATCCCGCCGCTTGGGTTTCGACCCTTGCTTGCCGGATGGAAGCTGTTGTTCTTCCGACCACAGCGGATCACGCCCGACGTCAGCCAGTCGGCCGCCTGGAACCGGGGACGCTACATCGGCGAGACGCTGGCGCACTGCACCGCCTGTCACAGTCCGCGTGGGCTTTTTCAGCAGGAGAAGCGCGGCGCGCAGGCTTATGATGGCGGTTGGTCGGGTGGTTGGTATGCGCCCCCGATCAATGCGCATTCGCCCGCGGTACAGGCCTGGACGGTAGAGCGGCTCGATGCCTATTTTCGCACCGGGCTGAGCACCGCGCACGCCGCCGCAGCCGGCCCGATGGGGCCGGTAACCCATAACTTGGCCCGTGCAGCGCCGACCGACGTTCGTGCGCTCGCGACCTATTATGCGTGGCAGATGCGCGACGCGCCTGCGGTACGGTTAGAGCCGCCGCTGCCTGATCGCCAGGCCCTGGCGTCGCAGCGTTATCCCGACGGCGCGCGGCTCTACGAGGGGGCCTGCGCAGTATGCCACGAGCCGGGCGCGGCGATGATGGATGCGGGACGTCCAGCCTTGCCGCTCGGCACGCCGCTGCACGAGGACAACCCGCGTGATACGATCCAGATTGTCCTGAAGGGTCTCCATCCGCCCGTCTCCCCACGCGGGCCCTATATGCCGGCGTTCGCCGATGCTCTCGACGACCGGCAAGTGGCGGAAATCGTCGCGTATCTGCAAATGCGCCACGGTACCGGACCGGCGTGGAAGAACCTCGAGAAAGACGTCGCCAAGGCACGCAAGGAGGGCGAATGATCGACCTGACCGTCAATGGTGCGACGGAGCTCGTGGATATCGATCCCGCAACCCCGCTGCTCTACGTGCTACGCGACGATCTGGGGTTGCATGCCGCAAAATTCGGATGCGGGGTGGGGCAGTGCGGTGCGTGCACCGTGTTGGTCGACGACAAACCGGTGTTCTCTTGCATCCTCCCCATCGGTGCGATCGGCACGCGGAAAGTCACGACGGTCGAGGGACTGGGCACGGCCGCCAAACCGGGTGACGTCCAGCGCGCCTTTCTCCACGAACAGGCGGCGCAATGCGGCTATTGCATCCCCGGCATGATGGCGCGTGCGGAAGGACTGCTGCGCAAGACTGTGACGCCGACCGAGGACGAATTGCGGACGGCGATGGCACCCTCGCTCTGTCGGTGTGGGACACACATGCGGATTTTGCGCGCGGTGCGGAGAGCAGCGGTGATGCGCGGCGGCGGCGTGGTCGATGCCGTGGAACCCGTGACGTGAGCGGCGAGGCGTCACGCCGCGACGTGCTGGGCGGCTTGCTCGTCGCATTCTCGCTCGCGCCGTCCACCGCGTTGGCGCAGACCGGCGGCGGCGAGGGTAGTGGCGGACCGCCGACAATCGCGCCTGACCTACCGGGGACACTGGCCAAGTTCCCCGATCTCGACGCCTGGATCCGGATTGCACCGGACGGTCGCGTAACCGTGTTCACGGGCAAGGTCGAACTCGGCACTGGCGTGAAGACCGCGATGGCACAGCTTGCCGCCGACGAACTCGACGTCGCAATCGACCGGATCGACCTCATCACCGCGGACACCGGCCTGACTCCGAACGAGGGCGTGACCGCGGGGAGTCAGACGCTCGAACAGAGCGGCACCGCGATCGCCAATGCCGCCGCCAATGTCCGTCTGTTGTTAGCCGAGACTGCGGCGACGCAATGGGGCGTGGCGGCGGCGACGCTGTTCACGCGCGACGGCGCCGTGCTCGACGGACAGGGAAAACGCGGGACCTATGCGGAGTTGGCCGCATCGACCTCGCTCGCAGTGCGCGCTAGAGAAGACGTGCCGCGCAAGCGTCGGGAGGCTCGACGGCTGATCGGCCGGCCGGTACCGCGCGTAGACCTGCCCGCCAAGCTGACCGGTTTGCCAAGCTATGTACACGACATGCGCCTGCCCGACATGGTGCATGCCCGCGTCCTGCGCGGACCGTCATCCGGCACGCAACTGACGCCCGATCTTGCTGCGCTACGCCGGCAACCGGGTGTCGCCAGGGTCGTGCAGGTCGGCCGTTTCGCCGCGTTCGTCGGGCCGCGCGAATGGCCGCTCGAGCAGGCACTTCGCGTGGCCAATCGCGGCCGCTGGGTGCGCGATCCGTCGGTGCCGGCGCTGCTCCCGATGCCGGCCGGGCTGCTGGACATGCGGCGGGAAAGCCAGGTGATCGACAACCGCCGCGATGACCCCGAAGCGCGCGGCGTCCAGCAGTTGTCGGCACGCTATGACAGGCCCTATCTGATGCATGGCGCGATCGGGCCGTCCTGTGCGGTGGCACTGTTTGCCGAGGACCGGCTGACGGTGTGGACGCATAGCCAGGGTGTCGAGCCGCTCCGCCAGGCGATCGCCGAACTGCTCGCGATCCCGGCCGACCGTGTCCGGTGCGTCCACCGCGAAGGAGCAGGATGCTACGGGCACAACGGCGCGGACGACGTGGCGGGTGACGCTGCGCTAATCGCCCGCGCGATGCCCGGCGTCCCCGTGCGGCTGCAATGGAGCCGCGAGCAGGAGCATGGCTGGGAACCGCTCGGCCCGGCGATGGTCGCGCAGGTTGACGCGACGCTCGATGCATCGGGACGGATCGTCGACTGGCGGCATCAGGTGTGGAGCAATACGCACAGCACGCGACCGGTCGCGGCGGGCGATCTTCTCGCCGGTGCCGAAGTCGTACCGTCGTTCAAGCCGACCCCGCCGAAACCGATCCCGCAGCCCAATGGCGGCGGCGACCGCAACGCAATCCCGCTGTACCGCTTCCCCAACCAGACCATCGTCAGCCATTTCCTGCCCGACATGCCGGTGCGTGTCTCGGCGCTCCGGGGGCTCGGCGCACACCTCAACATCTTCGCGCTCGAAAGCTTCATGGATGAGCTGTCGGCAGCAGCGGGACAGGATCCGGTTGCGTTCCGGCTGGCGCACTTGGACGATCCACGCGCGGCTGCTGTGATCCGGCAGGCCGCAGCACGGTTTGGCTGGGCGCGATACCGATCCGCCCCCAATCGCGGGCGGGGCTTCGCCTTTGCCCGCTACAAGAACCACGGGGCCTATTGCGCCATCGCGCTCGACGTAGAGCGTATCCCCGACGAAGGCCGGCTGATCGTCCACCGCGCAGTCGCTGCCGTGGACAGCGGCGAGGCCGTCAACCCGGATGGCATCCGCAACCAGGTGGAGGGCGGGATCGTCCAGTCGCTGAGCTGGACCGCCTTTGAAGCGGCCGGGCACGACGGCGCGCGCCGGACCGATTACGACTGGAGCACCTATCCGATACTCCGTTTTGCCGATGCGCCACGCAGCGTAAAAGTTGAGGTCATCGATCGGCCGGGCACGCCTTTCCTCGGGACCGGTGAATGTGCCCAGGGACCGACCGCGGCTGCGCTGGCGAATGCTCTGGCTTCAGCGACGGGGGAGCGGCTGCGAAGTATGCCTTTGATCGGCCGGTCGTTGCCGCAGACGTAACCGTTAGACCCTGCACTTCAGCCGAGACTTCATACCTACCGACTTGGGATCGGGTGCCGCTCGACATCGTTACCTCAGCGTGTCGCGAGCGTTCTCTCGCGAGAATAGCTGAAAGGCCGATGCCGATGAACGCTGCCGATGTCTTCACGACGCTGGACGTCGAGTTGAAGCCCGATCCGTCGCGCACCGTGATCCGGCCATTCAGCTTCGGCTATCCGGAAGCGTTCGGGGCGGACCGCCCGCCACGCAGCCAGGTCGTCGTGGACCGCGTCCAGGCGCTGAACGATACGATGCGCCAAAGGATGCGCGACCTGCTGCTGACCCCCATGAGCGAGCGCCATCGCAACGCCGAGCAGGTCCTGCTGCGTCGTTTCGATGAGGTACGGCAGGATATAGGGGATGGCGACTTCAGCGAGGACGAACGGCTGATCATCGGCGCCTATTTCAGCCAGGAATACGCGTTCGAGTCCGCCGCGCTTTTCAACCCCAGCATCGTTTCACTGACCGACGAAGAGCCGTCGGTGCCGGGCGCGGTCCGCTTCGTCATGTCGCTGCGGGGCATCGGCGAGGGTCATATCTCGTCGATCACGTTCCGTACCGGCGAGTGGGGACCGGGTGACCGGCTGGTGATCGATCCGGCCAGCGCGCACGGCGTCCCGCCGCGCATCGAGCGGCAGGATGATGGGTGGGTCCGTCTGCTCTGCGAAGACAGCCGGGATGCGTCCGAGACCGTCATCTTCCCGGTGTTGCCGAGCCAGCGACAGGGCATCGAGGATCTGCGGCTGGTCAACTTCACCGATCACGATGGGGTCCGCAGCATCATCGGCACGTACACCGCGTTCGACGGCAAGGACGCGCGCCAGGAAATCCTGCGCGGGGTCGATCTGCGCCGGGTCGAGATGAGGGCGCTTGCCGGCGCCATGACCGGCTACAAGGGAATGGCGCTGTTCCCGCGACGGATCGACAACCAGTTCGTGATGCTGGGCCGCCAGGACAGCGAGAATATCTGGCTGCTGCGATCGGACGATCTCTACACGTGGGAAACCGGAACGCCGATCATGGCGCCGAAATACCCGTGGGAGTTCGTGCAGCTGGGCAATTGCGGATCGCCAATCGAGATCGACGAGGGTTGGCTGGTGTTCACGCACGGCGTCGGCATGGTCCGGGGATATTGCATCGGTGCCTGCCTGCTCGACAAGGACGATCCGTCGAAGGTGCTCACCCGCACGGTATCGCCGCTGCTGTTTCCCAGCGCGGAGCAACGCGGGGGTTATGTGCCGAACGTGACCTATAGCTGCGGTGCGCTGATCCGGGATCGGCGCATCTTGCTGCCCTACGCGATCGGCGACGAGTATTCGGCGTTTGCCGTGGGAGACGTGGATGACCTGCTGTCCGTGATGACCGACAGTTGATCCGGCGTGGCGCAGCTGGCGTTTTGGGTAGTGGAACCTGGCAAGCTCACCAGCTACGGTTGGGCGACGGATGTCGCATTTCGAAGTTGGTAAGCTGCCATTCGGGGCTCGTCTCCCTGACAGCCGGTCTGATAGCCGAGTATGGATCCTACCCGTCCTTGGCGTGCAACGGCAGCATGCGCGGTAGACAGGAACGCGAGAAGGAAAGGAGCCATCCGGCCTAGTGACCTTCGCATTGCTGGCAAAACCACTGAAACCGATCTGATAAATCCTGCTGGCCCGTGAGCAGGCGGTCTCGACGTAGATCGCCATGAAACGGGCGGGGCAGAGGAATAGCATCTTTCGCTGCCGCGTCTTGGCATGACAGCCGTCGGAGTCGCTATCGCACCCCGTTGCCCTCGGATAGAACATGCCGGGCGAAGTCTCGCCGGATCCCAACCAGCTTGGGGTCGATATAGCGTTGGCAGAACGGTCGGGTCGGATCGGTACGGTAATAGTTGCGGTAGCGCTCTTCCGATGACCGGAACCCGACGAGCGACAGCACCTTCGTCCGCACAGCGCTGTCAACTTCGTGCCTGAGCCGGGTAATCACCGTATCCGCCCGATGCCACTGGTCGGCATCTCCTAAATAGACAGCGCTGCGGTAACGCCCATTCGGCGAATAGCCGCTGTTCGCCGAATGGGTGCGCAGATGGACCTCGATCAGAATGTCGAGCGAAATTACCCCGGGATCGAATCGGACCATCACTCCTTCGGCCCAGGCATCGTCGGGTGCGGTCGATTGCAGAAAGCCTTGATTGACCTGGGAGACGCCGCGCAGGATTTGAAACACGCCTTCGGTGCACCAATGACACCCGCCGCCGAAGCCCGCCGTCTCCATGCTCACATTCTCCATCCGGTCCGGCGAGATGCCCTTCCGCTTTCTGCGTTCAATTGCGGTAACGTGTAGCGCTGGTCGGATAGTGGCCTGGCATCGGCCGGGCCGTCTTCCCGACCGGGCTTGTCCGCCGACGGCGCTGACCGATACCGGCCCGATTACAACCGCTAGACAACACCTGAACGAACGGCTGGTTTCGAGATACGCTCACGTCACTCTGAACGTCCACTTGTGGGCCCAGATATAAGGCTAGCGTCTGCCACGCTCTTGACCGAGTGTCAGAAATGCAATGACGCCTGCCGTCAAAGCTGAAAATGCTGCGAGCAGGGCTGCGGTATGGAACGCCTCGATCAACTGTACGACCGATGCGGCTACAACGGCACCGGCCAGCGCCGTTGCGATCAAGCCGCCGGTTCGCGCGATCGCGCTGTTGAACCCCGATGCGGTGCCGGTGTGGTGATCGTCTACGGACGAAAGAACTGCGGTCGTAAGCGGAGCGACCGCGCCGGCCATCCCGAGCGCGATCACCACCAGACCGGGCAGCACGTTACTCCAATAGCCGGCCCCCGGGTCGACGGTCGCCATCAGCGCGAAACCGACACCGGTAACGATCGGCCCGATCGTCAGCGGCCAGCGCGGTCCGATCCGCTCGCTCAATCGTCCGGCAAAGCGCGACGCGGTGCCAATCATGATCGAAAA
The DNA here is from genome assembly GCF_059691795.1 of Sphingomonas sp. 320_CC. Taxonomy (NCBI): domain Bacteria; kingdom Pseudomonadati; phylum Pseudomonadota; class Alphaproteobacteria; order Sphingomonadales; family Sphingomonadaceae; genus Sphingomonas; species Sphingomonas sp. 320_CC. Next base: position 24,031 of record NZ_JCAWAE010000005.1, read on the forward strand.
GGGGAGCAACGCGAAGCCCGCCTGGGTCGGAGTGTATCCGCCGCCGACGATCAACAGATACGGCAGCAACACCAGCAATCCGCCCAGCGCACCGTACAGCAGCAGAGTCAGCAAGGTCAGCCCGACGAATGGGCGTGATGCGAACAGCGTCAGCGGCATCATCGCGCGGTCGCCTAAACGGTGCTCCTGGCCGACGAACGCGACCAGCAGAACGATGCCGATGCCCAGGCCCGCACCGATTTCCGGCGACAGGACATGACCGCTCGACCACAGGGTCAGCGCCCATGTCAGGATGCCGAGCGCGGCGGTTACCAAGATCGCGCCGAGCCAATCGAGTGGTTGCTCGCCGGGATCGCTCTCCTCGACATAGCGCAGGGCAACCACGATCGCTGCCGCCGCGACAGGCAGATTAAGGTAGAAGATCGTCCGCCAGCCCAGCGTGTCGACCAGCCAGCCCCCAAGCGGTGGACCGACGGCGCTGGCTATCGCGCCGGCTGCGGCCCATGTCCCGACCGCTCGCCCCCTTGCTTCGCCTTCGAACGAACTGCCGAGGATCCCCAGGCTGTTAGGCATCAGGATCGCGGCGCCAATGCCCTGCATTCCGCGCGCTGCCAGCAGGATCGATAGCGTCGGCGCCAGTGCGCAGCCGATCGAAGCAAGCGCGAACAGGACTGTGCCGAGCACCAGCATGCGCCTGCGGCCGTAATGGTCGCCTGCTGCGCCACCAAGCAGAAGCAGCGCCGATAGCGGCAGTAGATAGGCGTTGATGATCCAGGGGAGGTCTGACGCACCGCCACCAAGATCCTTGCCGATCGCGGGAAGCGCGACGTTGGTCACCGAGCCATCGATAAAGGCAAGGCTCGAGGCGAGCATCGTCGCGGCTATCGTCCAGCCAGGATAGCGAACAGCTGTGGTCCGTGCGGCCCCTGCATGAGGATGGTCGCCAGACCCCGGCGGTGGCGCATTCATGGTTCGGTTCGGCGAAAACAGCACGTCTCATGGTCGTTCACGAGACCGCAGGCCTGCATCCAGTTGTAGACGATGACGGGACCGACGAACTTGAACCCACGCTGTTTGAGCGCCGCGGACAACGCTTCGGATCCAGGCGAGCGCGTTAGCGCCTTGGCACCGTCGCCGATTACCGGTGCACCATCAACGAAACTCCAGACGAAGCCGCTAAAATCCTCGCCGGTGTCGCGCATCGCGATATAGGCGCGGGCATTGCCGATCGTCGCTGCGATCTTGGCGCGGGAGCGGACGATACCGGCGTTGCCGAGCATCGTCGCGATGTCCGGCTCGCCGAACCGCGCGACGATGTCCGGATCGAAGCCCGCGAAGGCAGCCCGGAATGCGTCGCGTTTGCGCAGGATCGTGACCCACGCCAGCCCGGCCTGCAATCCGTCGAGCATCAGCTTTTCCCACAGCGCGCGCGGGTCGCGTTCGGGCACGCCCCATTCGTCGTCGTGATACGCCGCAAGCAAAGGGTCGCTCTGCGCCCATCGGCAACGAGATAGCTCGGCGTGGGGCATGCCGGGCATTGCCGGGTCTTTGCTGTTGATTTGCATACTGGCCGGGACGATGCTCGCTCGGTGCCGGTGTGTCGATGCCGTTCGCCATCGCCAGCGCGGAGCAGGTCTTGATGGTGTTAAGCAGTTCGGCGCTGATCTGGTCGGTCCGGACCGAATGCTATTCTCGCCTTTCAAGCCGTCCAGGCAGCTAATCGGCCGCCGAGCGTTGTCACCCAACCAGATGAACGAATGGATGAAGTTGGGATGCGGGGAAGGGCGTCTGAATGACCGTGTGTGGACGCCCCGCTGGATACAAGGGGGTTTTCGAGAGATTTGTACGCGCAGGTTCAGGTGCTTCCGTGTGTCCGGCCTGGTGATGGTGCCATCATCACGGCTGCTGGCCTGTATGGAGATCGCGGATCGGGTCCAGACCGCAAGTGCGCGCTCGAGGCGCCTGGACATTTCACTGGTTTTCCCGACCCCGTCTTCTGACCGTTGCGCCATACCTCTCTACTGACCTTTCCTTGCGTCCCTGACGCCTCAAGCCTCGGCGGTTACACCGCCGCGGCCGGAGCTCTGTAGGAGCCGCCGTGCGCCATCAGCGCCCAGACGGTTCTCGCCATCTTGTTGGCCAGCGCGACGGTGACCGGCATGCGAGGCTTACGCGCCAGCATGCCGGCCAACCACGCTCCGGCTTTGTCGGGGTCACGGGCCGCAACCTTGGTTGCCGAGCTCGCGCCCAGGATCAGAAGTCGTCGCAAACTGCGCTCGCCCATCTTGGTCGTTCGCCCCAGCCGCTCCTTGCCGCCACTGGAGTGCTGCCGTGGGACGAGGCCGAGCCAGGCTGCAAAGTCTCGCCCGCGGCGGAAAGTACTGGCGGCCGGCGCCAGCGCAACCAGCGCCGTCGCAATCACGGGACCAACACCAGGTATCGTCATAAGCCGCTTCGCCACGGGATCAGCTTTTGCCCGGCTTGCGATTTCGCGGTCCAACACAGCGATCTGCGCCTGCATCGCTTGCAAGCTCTCTGCGATAACGGTGAGCACCGGTCGGGCCTCGGTCGGGATTTCAGAAGCAGGGTCGCCGACAATATCGACCAGCTTGGCGACGTGTCCGACGCCCTGCCGAACGATGTAGCCAAACTCGGTAAGGTGCCCGCGCAGGGCATTGATCAGCTGCGTGCGTTGGCGCACGAGCAGGTCGCGCGTACGGAAGATTACGCCGGATGCCTGAGCTTCGGCGCTCTTGCCTTGCACGAACCGCATGGTCGGGCGCTGTGCTGCCTCGCAGATTGCTTCAGCATCAGCCATGTCGTTCTTCTGTCGCTTCACGAACGGCTTCACATAGGCTGGCGGAATGAGCCGCGTGTCATGACCTACCGCGGCGATCTCGCGGGCCCAGTAATGGGCGCTCGCACAGGCCTCCATTGCCACCACGCATCGTGGCAAGGTCGAGAAGAATGACAGAACCTGATCACGCCGAAGCTTTTTGCGGAAGATGACAGCACCGCTCGGATCCGAGCCGTGAACCTGGAAAACCGACTTGGCCAGATCGATGCCGACTGTGCTAACCTCACCCATGGACGCCTCCTTCAGTGGTGTTTTCAACACCTCCACTATGGCACATCGATGCCGTCAGGGGGCGTCCACCCCAACGCTTGTGGGTCGATGACGTCGGAATGACCAATTCGTATGGCCTCCATTCAGAATGACACGCTATGCCGAACTGATGTCTTACCGCGTTCAAATCGCTCCTCGGCCGATCGTTATTGATGACGATGGTCTTCCCGTCCCGAACTCGCACGTACTCGAGATCATCTTCCCCACCGATAGCATCGATACGACCGCGGGCCCGACCAGCTCAATCATAGGCGCCGGCATCGCTAAGATCCTCGTAGCCGACGTTACCGTGAGAGGTGTGGGACTCTGTTGAAGCGCCGCCTAGATCCCAACGTTAAGGGAATGTGGCCCATTGGCCGTCGAGGCGCCTGGTCTGACCCATCGGACAATTTTAAACGCGGAAGCCTATCGCAACAATAAGACTTTCTCAGAGCACGGCAGCGTCGGACATAGTCTTGTTACTCAGGCGGGATTGTCGACGGGGCAGGATCGGGCGGGGGCGGGGACGTGCACCCTATCTCGCTATCGAGGCTTCGAAACGAGGCTGCGTTGGCCATCGGAAACAGGATCAACCGGCTGCGAAGCACAACGTGAGTAAGAGATACCCGGCCCTCGCAATAGTCTAAGGTACGCATTGTCGCCTGATCGAAAACAAACGCGCTGATCCGGCCATCTGCAAGCGCTACGACCTTCCAATAGCCTGATGGGACGCGTTCCAGAACCGGCCCGGCGGGTAACGGCGCCATGAGACGTTCGAACAAGGGTCCGGTGTATACGTAGACGGCGGTGTTCAGCCGTTGCGCGAGCGAGCGCTCTTGCCCTTCCAGTGCGTTCCACGGCCCCTGATTCAGCGCCGAAGCTTGAGGGGTGATGTTCGACAGGATGTTGGTGTCAGCTGCAAACGGCGTGCCAGAGAATGCCGCAAGCGGCGCTTGATGACCGCGATCAGTCCGCAGAGCCTGGTTGGCCCCGTCGTAAGCTTCCGGGGCGAGCGTCTCATCGGCAGCAAGCGAAGGGTCGGCGCGCCAGTCGCGATCCGACGACGGGCCGATCGAAGAGGGCGATACGCGATATGCGACCCAGTCCGCGAGCTTGGTTAGGTCGTTGGACGACAGCGTGTAGATCTCGCGCACGACGGTGTCGTTCGTGGCCGGGGCCCCCAAGGGACAGCCGTACAGGCAGTGAAACGTGTGCAATTCACCATCGCTCGCGAGTGCAGCGGGGGCATATCCCGCTACCGCCGCAATCAGGGCGATACGCCTGAGCGTTTTGGCCCAACGACGAGACCGAGCGTCCAGACGGATCATAAGGCTGTCGTAAAAACCCTGCATGACCAAACTCTATAGCTGGCCGGTGACGTCTGTGCGACGATCATAGAACACCCGAGGACCTCGTATGCGAGACGACCAGGATTTCCCGGTCTACACAGCCGATATGTTCGCATCGCCCGCTGACGAATGCGATATCGTCATGAAAGGCGGCGTCACGAGCGGTATTGTATATCCATACGCCATCCTGGAGCTGGCCCTCCGGTATCGGTTCCGCTCGATTGGCGGCACGTCCGCCGGCGCGATCGCGGCGTCGCTGGCAGCAGCGGCGGAGTATGCGCGCACGGTACGTGGTGATCCTGCCGGCTTCGTCCGCCTGCAATATCATTGTGACGAACTACCCGAGCGCATGGCCTCACTGTTCCAGCCTGAGCCTCGATACCGCCGCCTATTCCGGTATCTGCTACGTGCTCAGAGCGGCAGCAGCGCGCTGAAGCTAATTTCAGGCCTGCCACTGGTCGCACCGTTTCAAGCTATGGTTGGTACCGTCGCCGGTGCGGTCGGTATGTGGGCGTTAAGGGCCGGACTGGCGGGTGTTCTCCTTGGAGCACTTGTCGGGCTGGTCGTCGCCCTACTCGTCCATGTGCAAACGCTTATCCGAACGCAGCTGCCGCAAAGCGACTTTGGTGTCTGCCCGGGCACCGATCAATCTGGCGGGGACGGGCCCGCGCTGACCAGCTGGCTTCACGCAGCGATCCAAGACATCGCATTCGGTGCAGACTGGCGGAGCCGACCGCCGCTAACCTTCGGGCAATTGCGAGGAACCGGCTCGGGCGAGCAGATTGATCTGCGCGTTATTACGACCAACCTTGGTATGGGGCGGCCGCATACGCTGCCAACCCTCGGCATCACGGCGGCATACAGCGATGCCGAATGGCGGCGACTGTTTCCGGGCGATGTGTGCGAGTGGATGGCGGGATCCGTTGCCGAACCGGCCCAGATGCCTGGACTATTGAGCTTTCCCTCCCCGGTCGATCTGCCGGTCCTTGTAGCTGCGCGGATGAGTCTTGCCTTTCCGCTCCTGTTTGCAGCGGTACCGGTCCATGTCCGCGACTTCGCGAACGCGGAGCTTCAGCGCGCCACCGGCGCTCCGCCGATAATCGAAAACCGGCGTATCCTGTTTGCCGATGGCGGCATCAGCAGCAATTTTCCTATCCACCTGTTCGATGCCTTGTTGCCTGCTCGACCGACTTTCGCACTCAGCCTGGACGACCTTCCCCCCGGAACGACAACCGGGGACCAGCGGGTATTCATTCCTGCCACCGCTCGCCAAGGTTTTGGGTTGCCGGCGCGCGAGACAGTGTCCGTCAGCAGTTTGTTCGGATTGATCCTGAGGGCGGCGAAAGACTGGCAGGATCAGTTGCTGAGTACGATGCCAGGACAGCGCGAGCGTATTGCCCATGTCATGCTTTCAGCAGACGAAGGCGGCCTAAACCTCACCATGCCGCCAGAACGTGCGCGGGCACTGATGTTCCGCGGGCTCGAAGTTGGCCGTCGGTTTGCTGATGGCGCACTCGATTTCGATGAACACCGCTGGCGGCGTTCGCTGGTTGCATATGATCAGCTCACACGGATGTCAGACACCGTCCATCAAACTTGGTCGAGCGGCTTCGGTTCGTGGCTGCTTGGCTATCTGACACGTCCGAAAAGCTATCGGCGTCTCACAACCACAGATCGGAGTACGATCCATCATGCTTTAGGCGCGGTTGCGGATCTGGATAACATATTCGAGCCCGGCATCAACGACGCCGACCGCAAGTTGCCGCGGCCGGTAGGTACCTTGCGGGTTAGTCCGCGGTACTGACCTGCCTGAGCAGAGTTGTCGGCGACCCTTCCGAAGTCGCGGCAGCCGCGGCGTTCCTCGCATCGTCGGATAGCAGCTTCATGACGGGCAGCGAGCTGTTCACCGACGGAGGATTGGCCCAAATCTAAGGAACTAAGCCAGCGGGCAAATAAGCCCGCTGGCTCTGATCGCGGTACCGGTTCACTCGCCAAGTTAGACCAGAGGCGTGTTTTCGTCCGCCAGCTCTACCAATCCTCAAGCGTGCGATGTCGCCCCGGTTCGGATTAGCCGCCGTTCGGAAAATTTACGCCGGTTGCCCATTCCCTCCGGTCGAACCAAAGATCTGGCCTGTCGAATAGCTCAAGGACGGATCGGCAGCGGCTACGTAAAGCGCCGCAATCTCAGCTGGCTGGCCAGCTCGCGCCATCGGCGAGTCTCCACCAAAGCTGCGCAACTTTTCAGGCGTCGCCCCGCCGCTGACCTGCAGCGGAGTCCAAAGCGGGCCGGGCGCAACTGCGTTGACGCGGATACCGCGGCTGGCAAGCTGCTTGGCCATGCTCTTGGTGAAGTTCAGCACCGCGGCACGGGTCAGCGCATAGTCGACGATGTCGGGTGAAGGATTGCCAGCCTGTTCGGAGGACGTGTTGACGATCACCGCGCCCGCACTCATCCATTCGAGTGCCGCCTTCGTCAGCCAGAACGGCGCGTAGACGTTGGTCTTCATCGTATCGTCAAAGTCCTGGGTTGAGATATCGGCGATACCCGGACGCGTCTGCTGACGGGCCGCATTGTTGATCAGGATATCGAGCCCGCCAAGCTGTTCGCTCGCTTGCTGCACAAGCCGTCGGCAAAAGCGCTCGTCGCGTAGATCACCGGGGATCGCGACGGCCTTGCGACCCTCGGCCCGGATCAACGCAATGACTTCACGAGCGTCAGGTTCTTCGGCCGGCAAATAGTTGATCGCGACGTCCGCGCCCTCTCGCGCATACGCAATCGCTGCGGCCCGACCAATGCCGCTGTCTCCACCGGTTATCAGGGCCTTCTTGCCTGCCAGCTTGCCGGAACCCTTGTAGCTTTTCTCGCCGTGATCTGGACGCGGTGTCATCTTTGACGCAAGACCAGGCCAAGGCTGCCGTTGTACGGGGTAGGGGGGCTTGGGATAGGCTGCGGCTGCCGGCGTCGTCGCCGCGTTATTGCCACCGCTCTGTGTTGCGGCGTTTGCAGCTGTTGCGGCGATGGCACCAGCGGTAATGGCTGCCCCCGTCACGAAAGTGCGGCGTGTGGTATCGGTCATCGTCGTAGCTCCCGGAATGATCATAACCCCAAGCGCTAAACGATTGCTTCCGTTCCAAATTCGGCCGCTAACCGCGTCGTATCCTCTGCGCCTCCCAAGCATCTGCAAAAATGGATTCTCTTGGAGACGGATGAGCATCATCGAGCGGCATTTGTCCTCCTCCTAGCCACGCTTGCGACGCTAAACGAAGGTCTGATGTGGGGAAGCGTAGAACGTCGCGCGCGTGTCTGAGACCGGGTCCTCCAGCCTGCTTTATAAGGGCATCATTAGCGCGTGGCAGGCAATAGCAACCGTGTGCCTTCTCGGATCGTTACATGCGCTGAAGGAGAGTAGTTATGGTCGCCTCACAGGACGAAGAACCGGGTTTTGAAACCGACGTCAACGAACTGCCGGATAGCAATAACGGTCCGGAAGATAGCCTTGAGGATAAGGCGTCGCCCGACGCACAAAAGTCAGACGATCTCGAGGAGGCTCAGAAGGAAGGCGCCGACGAGAGAGAAGAGGGCGGACTATATTGAAAACGGTTAGGGGCATTTGAAGCGTTTTTTGCTCAAAACGTATTCAGAGTGTTCCGCTCCTATCTTTTAAGCATCCGCCGGCAGTCAGAGCTTTATGCGTCACTATTACGCTTGACAGAACCGGTATTATCAATGTGCCTGACGTATCGGTTGCTCTGAATCGGTAGCGCATCGACCGTAGTTGGAGATCGGAGGAGCTACCGGGAACGTCTGAATGTGGGTCTGGGCGGAAGGTGTCGGACGGGGCGCGTCCGCACAGTTGCGGACATTCGCTAATAGCCGCAGCATCAGATAGGCAGTTTAACACCTATGCAGTATATCAACGACTTTGGCATGGAGGCTGCAGAAACAGCGTTCTGGCGCATCACCTTCGACGGTACGTTGTAAGGTTGTCGAGTTCATTCGTGGATAGCTTTGAAGAGGTAGGCGGAGTAGCTGAACTGTCATATTTCGGTTAGAGAATGATGTGCAGGATGGACTCGGCTAACATGTAAATGTCTAGGGCCGGTGCGCTTCAGTAAAAATTAGTGGCACTTCGTCCGGCGGGTAAGGTGAATATACGCAGATGGTAATTGCATTAGCGAACCGATGAAACTTCTTGGCATAGCGCTGCCATGGACATCAGAAGGTGGTCGTCCATATTTTTCGGGCTCTGCTGTTCTTCCAGCCGCGTCATCCCTGCCAAGATAATGGCTTCGGGTACTGCAGCCTTTAAATTCGTCATGATTGGCCGCACTCTGCGGAAGCTTCGCTCGTCGAAGAGGCCCAGAATACAGAAGACGTTGGCATGGACGGTCGCCAAGGTAGAGATGTGATCTTCAGGTCCGGATGTCCGCGTTTGCTCCAACACCTCACAGCCTGCACGCCGCAAGAGCTGGCTTGCCATACGAGCTACGGCAACGTCTACCGGACCGCGCCCGGGTACGCACACAATCGACAAGTTTAGATTCTGACAGGCCACGGCATCACTTGGCTCGGTCTTTTCGGCCAGTGCCAGTCCAACGGTTTGGAACGGAGCACCGGAATAGTTTTCGAGCGCTTCCAGCACTTCGAGCGTGGTGGCGCATACCGCGTGAAGCGCATCCCTAGCGACAACGCCGCGATCAACGTCCGCAACTGCCAGCCGGAGGCCACCAAGGATCACATCGTCGTAGTACGCCGCAAGTGTCAGTGTCTCGAGATGAACTTCTGCCTGCTCGATCGCTTCCTCAGGATGACCCGCCAGCATGCGCTGATAGAATGTCTGAGCCGGCGAAAGCGCCGGACGATCGCCGAGCACTACGTCGAATATTTCGAATGCTGGAATATGTCGGCCTAGTACAACGAGCATCAGCGTCAACGGCATCGCCAGCACGAGACCAAGTGGACCCCAGATCCAAGTCCAGAACAATGCGGCTACGACCACCGATACCGGCGAAAGGCCGGCCGAATGGCCATAAAGTAGCGGCTCGATGACGTAGCCGACGAGCGGTTCTACGATCAAAAAAAGCAGGGCGACATAGGCTACCATCAACCAGCCGGGGTCAACGGCCGCTGCCAATGCCAGGGGCCCGACCCCTGCGACGAGAACGCCGACGTAGGGAATGAATCGGAGTAGTCCGGCCAGGACGCCCCAAAGTCCCGGGGACGGCACGCCAATAAAGAACAGCCCACCCCAGATTACGGCGCCAAACCCGACGTTGACGACGAACTGCGACAGGAAATAACGACTCAGGCGTTTTGCTCCTTCGTCCAGCGCCACCGTCGTGCGGTGGAGATCGGCCGTGCCCATGAGCCGAATTAGCCGATCGCGCAGGTCCTCCTTCTGGAAGAGGATGAAAATCGCGACGATTAGAACAATCAACGTCGTTTCGACCGGTGCCAGTGCAGGCACAACGTAGCTACGAATCTCATCCATCGCGCTCGCTGGCGGTTCACGTATCTCTACAGGAATCGCGGTATCGTCACGGGGGCGTTCCATGGATTTTGCACCTGCAAGGCGGGCATTCTGAGTGCTCTGCCGCCCGCTCCCCCCACTCGTCTGCAGGATCGCCCCGAAGCGATCATGGATCCCGACACGAACAATGGCCGCCTTGGTCGTAATCCGTTCCGCGTATGCCGGAGCATCCTTGGACAAGGTGGCGGCCTGACTGACAAGGATTGCGCTCGTTATACCAATTGCGCCCAAGGCTAGGGCGATTGCTAAAAGTACGGCTGGTGCCCGCGGCACACGTAGGCGGCGGAAGCCTGCCACGATGGGCGCCAATAGAAAGGACAGTAGGATGGCAAGGATTATTGGAAGCAGGACCGACCGGCCTGCGTACAATCCAAAGATGATGATTGAGGCGATGATCCAGGGTGCTGCCGCGTCAATCGCCCGACCTCGCTTCCAATGCGCCGTTTGGGCCCGCTTGACGGACTTCTGTCTTTCCCCGTTCTCAGTCACCGGCAAGCATCCAACTAATGCGTCATAAATTTTGGAACGCGGCTAGAGGCTGAAGATTAACAATCATGACCGCCAGCCAATAGTTTACTGATCGGTGGGCTGAACGACGGCTCCAGCGGCCTCATGTGGCCGGTCAAGACCGAGCGAGGTCACCACCGCCAGCGCGCTTTCGAATCCCGCTCCGCAGAACGTTGGTACGCCACATGCTTCAATTTCGGCAAGCGAGGCGCCGCCCGTCCCCTCGCGACAGGAACCGTCAACATCTCGAATAAACACCGCTGCTACGCGACAACCGAATTCCCTGACCGCCTGTGTGTAGATCGCTACGTCGCGCTGGCCGTTGTCTCCGATAAGTAGAAAACGGAGCTTACGGTAGAAATCTAGTATTGATCGGATAGCCTGAAGCTTGTGCACATCATGTCCACTATCGATCAATTTATCCGCATCAATGCCGTAATCTTTCAGGAACATCGGACCATGTGGAATGGAATTGTTTTCCAGGAACTCGGCAATGAATCCGTAGAGATTCCACGGGGAGGACGAGACGTAGAAGAACGGTCTCGCGGGCGCGATATGGTCTCGCGCAATCATCTGGTAGAGAGAGGCAGCGCCCGGAACCGCCAACCTGTCCTGCGGTCGTTCGATGAGCACTCGTCGCCAGTTCTTTAGGAAATTGGTGGCGCCCGTTTCAATTACGGTGTCGTCGATATCCGATATGATCCCCCAATTCTGATCGTTCCCCGGCGCGATCACGGGTACCTGTGTGTCCGGAACGTCGCCGTCGGGGACTGACAGCGTTACCGTCTCCCACCGCGTTGTCTCGGGTAATGGCTGATCGATTATTAATTCGATGTCGAAATATCCCTCCTCGTCAGTGACTATGTCCTGCGATTGCCCATAGCCCTCCACGTGGACGGTTACGCCGGGGAGCTCTTGGCTGTTGTAAATCGCCAGCATCGCACGAAGCCGCACGAGCATGTCGTCACCTGCGTCGAGCGGCTTTCCGTAACGGACGATCCTGCCCTTCAGGCGCACGGTCGTGGCATTGCGATACCCGGCATATGCGAGGAGCCGCACCTTGCGGCCGTGTTCTTCGCCTATGTTGAAGATGGTCTGGATTGTGTCGACATCTCGTTCGAGCCCAGCGATTGCTGAGCGCAGAAGCTTATAGAGTGAGGAGGCAGCCATTGTGATTTAACCGGGGAATGGTTTTTTGGGTTCCCGTGTTTGTAGCCTATACATACCAATACCCGAGCCTTGCACCGTTGGATGTCGACTTTGGTGATAGCACCTTCCGACTGAGGCGGGTTTTGGCGGTCAATCATCCTAGCACCCATTCGTAGCATCGATTGACCTGATGAGAGGTCGGGTTCCTCCCGAGGTGAGGCGAACGATGGCGCTGCCGTTGCAGCGCAATCCCGGCGCAGCGTAGCGATACGTTACCTGGTAGGCGCCACTCTGAAGGGGGCTGATGCTGATCAGCCGCAAGGGGTCCCGCAACCGGCCGTAGAAGCGCGAGATCGCGTCGGCGGAGTAGGCGCGGCTCGATCTCTTCTGCGGTATCACCTGCGCAGAAGCCACGTCGCCGCTCCCGGTACCGAGGGCGTTGTAGAAGGTCCGCACCGTCGCTTCACCCGATGATCCGGCGATCGTGTCGGGCCGAGAGACGCTCGCGGGTGCTTCTGATGTCTTCGCAACCGAGGAATGAGGGGCTCGTGCCGCATCCTTCTCCACAAGGTCGTCTGCGCTTGAACCCTCGATCCGGGAGGGAGTTTGATCAGCGATCTCGGTCGGTAGCATATCCGGGCCTGGCGGCTCCGTCTTCGAGACCTCAGTATCGACCGCGGGCAGCGGACGGTATGTCGCGTCCGACAGGCTGAATGCGGCTAGTTTGCCTACGATCGGCGCTGCGCCCGTGAGGGCATAGACCAAACCGCTGGCATCGGCTGCGCCCTGAGCCGTGTAGGCGATGTCCGCCGCCAGGCGACGGTCGCCTCCGAGCGCCTGTTCGGAGCCCGGCGGAACGTCGAGGATAATGCGTCCTTTGCAGCGCGTCACGTCCAGCGCCGGATCCCAGCCTTCCACGACCGGCTTTTCCATCCTGATGAAGGAGAATGCCTCGAGCGTGTCGAGGTTGGTACGGTGGTTGCTCTGCTCGCGCGCCTGATCGAAGATGACGCGCTTCATGCGATCATAGGCTGTACTCGACGCACAGGCGGCCTTGTGTCTTTTGGCCTCGGCCCGCGTCTGCGCCGTCTCGGCCGGCTTGTTCTCCTTGATCTTGCCACATGCGCCGAGCGAAAGTGCTAGGACAAGAAGGCATGCCGGGGCTTTCGCCGATGACGCTGACGGGCTCATAGCCACTCCTAAAAAATCAGACTTCTCCCTCCAACCTCTGCAAACGGGCAAGGTTCACGGCCGGTTCGAATGATGTCAGGTCTTAGAACGCGATCGGGTCCGACGAACGGACGCAACCGGGTCGTTTGAGGGCGGACCGGCGCCCTGCCTGCGCCTCGCCGCTGCCGGCGCGCGGGTGCCGCGCCGTCCAGCCACAACGCTTTAGTGGCCGCTAGGCACCGTCGGCGGCTTGCTTGTTTGCGCCGCGACAGAACGGCTTCCGGCGCGACCAGTCCAACTGCCGAGACGCCGATACCCACGGCCGCCGCCTTGCGACACAGGTCGGGTCCGCAGCCCATCGCCGAAGTTGGGGCCACCGGTTACCAGCATGAACGAACGACTGAAGTTGGGAACCGCTTTGCAGCCGCTGAACGACCGAATGTGGGTCTTGCTTCAGATCGCGGCTCATAAGTGAACCACTGTAACCATAAGGTTGGTCGACGGTAACAAACACCTAAATATTGGAGCTGCTTTCGGTTAGCCTGTTTCCGTACATTAAGCCGGGCCCGAACTTGAACGCCCGATAAAAGTATATGGTACCTGAACCGATCGCGCGGGCCGGTCGCCTGCCTGTTGGTACGAGGGATCGGCCAGGATATCGATGGCAACGCTTGCAAGAACGGCATTGGGCTGACGAATGGTGGTCAGCTGAGGCCACGCCATGCGGGAAATAGGCGCGTCGTCGAAGCCGACGACGGAGAGGGCATTTGGTACGGCAATGTTCCTGTGCGCGGCGCTGACCAGAACACCCAGAGCCATCTCGTCGTTGGCGGCGAACACGGCGCTGGGATGGTCGTTGGTCGAGAGGATCGCGTCGCCGGCCGCCATGCCCGACCTGAAACTGAAGTCGCCGGCTTGAATCCAGGCATCTCTAATGCCGATTCCAGCGCAACGCATCGCGTCGCAAAAGCCCGCCAGTCGTTTGCCAGCCGCATCGTGCGATACGATCCCCTGAACGAACGCAATGTCGCGATGCCCCAGCGTGATAAGGTGATCGGTCATATCGCGCGCGGCCTGGTAGTCGTCAATGTGAATCACCGCGGCCGATGAGCCGGTTCGTGATGAATTCAGTTTCACGACCGGGATGCCGCGTTGATCGAGCAGGTCGGTGAGATCGGACCAGTCGCAGATCGGCGGGGTTAGAATGACCCCGGCGAGCTGCAAGGCCTGCAACGTTCTTGATACCTCGTCGAGCGTCTCGGGCCCGTCGCGGTCGATCCTTTCGACGACGAGATGATAGCCGTGATGGCGGCAGCGGGCCATTGCGCCCAGCTGGACCTCTGCAGCGTACCCCGATGCCGGATCGTCGAAGAACAATCCGATGAGGTAGGACCGCGAACTCGACAGGCTGCGGGCGTAGGCGTTCGGGCGATAACCCAGTTCCTCAACGACACTCAGCACATGGTCTCGTACCGCTGGCCGAACATGTGCCTCCGCATTCATCACCCGCGAAACGGTCTTGGGCGACACGCCTGCAGCGCGCGCGACATCCTTGATGGTTACCGGCGGCATCATCGTGCTATCAATCCCATGTGCGATGCCGCCACCACGCGAACGCCGCGATGAACGTGTAGCAGATGCCAGGGAGCATGAAGGACATCCTCAAGCCGGTCGCGTCCGCGACAACGCCGGTCAGCAACGGGATGACGGCGCCCCCGACGACTACCATGCACAACAGCATCGAGGCATAGGTCGCGGTGGAATGATCGTCGGGCAGCGAAAGCGCGAAGATCGTCGGATACATGATCGCGTTGCACAGCCCGACTGCAAGCAGCGCCGTGGCAGCCACGGGCCCGTGCAGGCCGATCGCCGCCGCCACGAGCGCGACGGCGGCGATCGCGCAACCGAGCAGCATTGTCGGCGCACCATAGCGGGTGAGGTAGCGGGCGCCTACCAGTCGGCCGACCAGCGCACCGGTCCAGTACAGACCTACGAGTTGCCCTGCCGCGACCGGCGAGACGTTCAGAATGTCGGGCATCGCCAGATATTCTACGAGCAGCGTGCCGATCGTGACCTCGGCGCCGACATAGGCGAACATCGCGCCGCCACCTGCCAGCAAGCGCCGGTTCGACAACACGCCGACGATGCCCGAAAGCGGGACGCGACGCGGCGCTGAGGACGCGCGCAGCAGATCGCGCTGGCAGATGAAGGCTGAGGCAAGCACAAGTGCTACCAGCGCGACCGCAAGAAATGGCAGAACGACTCGTATGTGGCCTGCCAGTTCACCAAATCGTTGCCGACCCGTCCCGAGCAGCAGCGCGGATCCTGCCAGGGACGCCAGTACGGTACCAAGCGAGTTGAAGCCTTGCAGCAAGGTCAGTCGCGAGACGGCGCTGCGCGCCGGTTCGACAACCGGGACGACTATGTTGGCGGCGATCTGCAGGAAGGTGACGCCGCCGGCAATCGCGAGGAGCGCGAGTAGAACGGTCATGTACCCAAGCGACCCAAGCGATGCAGCTAGCATGCCGCAACCCAGCGCGATGACGACCAGCCCCGCCGCGATGCTTCGCATGTAGCCGAACTTCACCACCAGTACGGTGATCGGGACGGCAAAGAGGAGATAGCTCGAATGGAACGCGAACTGCACCAGCAGCGAGCGCGTGAGGTTCAGCCCTTCGATCATTCGCAACCGGGGCACCAGCAGTCCAACAAGCGAGTTGAGGAAGCCGCCAAGAAAATAGACGCCGATACAAAGCTGGAACAGCAGTGTCGCGCGCTGTTCGCCGGTAGCGGGCGCAAGGGGCATGCTGCTGGTGTTCACGCCGCATCCTAGCAAGGCGGGGCTGCTGCGCAATGTATGACGACGGCATCGCGCTTCGCATTGACATCGATGTCGGAGTTGGCGATCACGCTGCCAAGCCGCTCGGGAAAATGCGGCATGGGAGGATATCTACGATGAGCACGGGATTTCCGCGCATCGCCTGCGCGCTGCTGAGCGTCGCGCCGATGGCGCTTTCGGCGCAGACTTTGCCCGAGGTGGGGTCTGCAAGAGCTTCAGCATCCAAGGCGGCTGGCGGAACGGCTGCACGCACGTCCGAGATCTGGCGCGATACGACGAGAACCGCAGCGGACCGGGCGGACGCTCTCGTGGCGGCGATGACGCAGGCCGAAAAGCTGAGCTACGTTCACGGCATATTTCCACCGATGGCGAAGCCGATGACGTCCGACATGATTCCGTCCGCCGGTTACGTGCCCGGTGTCCCTCGTCTTGGCATACCGACGTTGCGCGAAAGCGATGCGTCGCTGGGCGTTGCTAATCAGGTCGAGCAGCGCAAGGGCGATGTAGCCACTGCGCTTCCTGCGAGCCTTGCTACCGCCGCGAGTTTCGATCCCGCCATCGCCTATGCCGGGGGCGCCATGATCGGCAGTGAAGCGCGGGCGAAGACCTTCAACGTGTTGCTTGCGGGCGGCGTGAACCTGACGCGTGATGCCTGGAACGGGCGGAACTTCGAGTATCTCGGCGAAGATCCCCTGCTCACAGGCGTCATGGGCGCAGCGTCGATCCGGGGCGTTCAGTCGAACCATATCGTCTCGACGATCAAGCATTTCGTCCTAAACAGCCAAGAGACCGGACGAGCGGTTCTCGACGCGCGGATCGATCCGACGGCACTACGGGAAAGCGACCTGCTGGCGTTCGAGATCGCGATCGCGGATGGGAAGCCGGGTTCGGTGATGTGCGCGTACAATCGCATCGACGGCGACTATGCTTGCGAGAACAAGTTCCTGTTGACCGACGTCCTGCGCAGGGACTGGAGATATCCCGGGTTCGTCATGTCCGACTGGGGTGCCGTACATTCCACGGAGAAGGCGGCCAACGCAGGGCTCGACCAGGAGTCAGGCCAGGAACTGGATGCCAAGGTCTATTTCGGCACGCCGCTTGCGAACGCTGTCGCTGCCGGGCGGGTCTCGACGGCGCGGCTCGACGACATGGTGCGCCACATCCTGACCGGGGTCATCGCCAGCGGTCTCTACGACAATCCCACGCCCAAATCCGCACAGCCGATCGACTATGCCGCCAACGCCGAGATCGCACAGCGCACTGCCGAGGCAGGTATCGTTTTGCTCAAGAATGAGAAGGGTCTTTTGCCGCTTGCCAAGACGGTACGATCGATCGTGGTCATCGGCGGTCATGCTGACGTCGGCGTGCTGTCCGGGGGCGGCTCGTCCCAGGTTCGCTCCGTCGGCGGCGTACCGATCGAGATCCCGCTCAAAAGTGGCGCGGCAGCCTCGTTCGCCCGGATAACCTATCACTCGTCATCGCCGCTGCGTGCCATCAGGGCTCTGGCGCCGAACGCGCAGGTGACGTTCGTCGACGGCACCGACCCGGTCGCTGCCGCCAAGGCGGCCCGCGCCGCCGACCTTGCGATCGTGTTTGCAACGCACTGGCAGACCGAAGCGCAGGATGCGCCCTCCTTGTCGCTTCCTGATAATCAGGATTCGGTGATCGACGCGGTCGCCGCAGCCAACCGACGTACCATCGTCGTGCTGGAGACCGGTGGACCGGTTCTGATGCCGTGGGCCACTCGGGTGCCGGCGATCATCGAGGCCTGGTATCCGGGCCAGCGCGGCGGTGAGGCGATCGCGCGCGTGTTGTTCGGCGAGGTCGATGCGTCGGGCCGGCTGCCGATCAGCTTCCCGCGGAACATCGAGCAACTCCCTCGCCCTCGGCCGGTGACTTCGCCGACCGGCGCGACCAGCAACGACGCCTCCGCCAATGCCGGTGCCGGAGATGCCAGCCTGCTTCCGGCCTATCCCGTCACCTATCAGGAGGGGGCGAACGTCGGGTATCGTTGGTATGCCTCACGCAAGGACACACCGCTGTTCCCCTTCGGCTTCGGGCTGAGCTACGCCAACACGAAGATCAGCAACCCACGGTTTTCAGGCGGGACCAATGCCAGCGTAACGTTCGCTGTCACCAATCAGACCGCACGTACCGGCACCGCCGTACCTCAACTCTACGCGACGTCGCCGGACGGTGGCGCGCCTCGGTTGGTCGGCTGGTCACGTCAAACGCTGGCGGCCGGCGAGACCAGGAACGTGACGATCACAGCCGATCCACGCGCGTTGGCACGGTGGGAGACCTCCGGCTGGCGCTTAAAGGGCGGCGCGTATGCGCTAAAACTCGCAACGGACGCTCAGACGACGATCGGCGCAGGGACGGTCATCCTGACTGACCGGCGCCTTGCGTTGGCCCGTGCTGCTTTTGACACACCTTGAAACAAATCCGCCCATGTTGGACGTCGATGTCACGCGCTGATTGACATCGATGTCGGACGGAAGCACGGTTGAGCAACGCGGGGTTACACCGCCAGAATCATACACCGGTAGGGACATGCCGGTCAGGGAGGATGAGTATGAGGGGTTCTATTCCGTCGGCGTTCGCGCGCTCGACGTCGGTATTCGCGTTGGTGGCGGGGCTGACGATGCCCGGCTTGGCGAATGCGCAGGCCGCTCCAGATCCGACACCAGCCGTTCAGGCCCAACAGGGCACACCACAAGCCGATACGTCGCCAGGCGCTCCGCAGGTTGAGACCGGTGCGACCGCGACCAACGCGATGCCCGACCAGGCCCCAGGCGACGAGATCGTCGTGACCGGCGTTCGCGCCTCGCTCGAGCGGTCGATCGCGATCAAGCGCGATTCGTTCGGCGTTGTCGATGCGATCAGCGCGGAAGACATCGGCAAGTTCGCCAACACCAACCTCGCGGAATCACTGCAGCGCATCACCGGTGTGTCAATCGATCGCCGCAACGGCGAAGGCTCGACCGTCACGGTTCGCGGCTTTGGCGCGCAGTACAACCTCGTCACACTCAACGGCCGCCAGCTCGCGACATCGAACATCGTCGCGGTGGGCGGTGATCAGGGCGGCGACGGCGCGGGTGGCTTCGGTCGTTCGTTCGACTTCTCCAACCTCGCTTCCGAAGGCGTAAAGACGCTGGAGGTCTACAAGACCGGCCGCGCTGCGATCCCCTCGGGTGGCATCGGCGCGGCCGTGAACGTCGTCAGCCGTCGTCCGCTTGATTCCAAGGACACGGGTCTGCTGGGCTCGCTCGGCGTCAAGGGCAGCTACGACAACAGCTCGTCAGACTGTTTCGACTGCGGTGCGCGCGTGACGCCCGAGGTGTCGGGTACCGCCAGCTGGAGCGATCCCAACCAGCGCTTCGGCGTGTCGCTGTTCGGCAGCTACCAGAAGCGCAACTTTAGCTTCTCGAGCGTCGCGCCGGACAACTGGAACATCCGGTCGCTGACCGACTTCCTCAATCCCGGCAACGGCTTCGTCAACGGTCAGACGGTGATCAATAACCGTCCGACCAATGGCAACGTCCTGGTCTCCGTACCGAACGACTCGCGCTATCACTTCTCCGAGGCGAGCCGCGAGCGCATCAACGGGTCGGGCGTCATTCAATTCCGTCCGACCGATACGCTGACCTTCACTGCAGACGGTCTCTACGCCCAGCTGCGCCAGTCCGAACGTCGCTCGACCCAGTCCAACTGGTTCAACCGCCCGTTCGGCGTGGTCACGTTCGACGACGCCAGCAACGGCATCGCGACGACGAGCTTCCTGTCCGAAACGATCAACGGCGTGAAGGATGAAGCGTTCGAGCAGGCGTATCGCGCGCAGAAGAACAAGCTGTACGACTTCGGGGGCAACATCGAATGGAAGCCGACCGAGCGCTTCTCGGTGGCGATCGACGGCCATATCGGTCGGGCCGACAGCTCGCCTGACAATCCCAATGGCCAGACGTCGACCACGGTCGCCTTCAACGCGCCGGTCGTCGCCGCACATTCGCTGACGCTCGGCAAGAATGGCTTCCCGCAGCAGACGATCGCGATCAACGACGGTTCGGCCAGCACAACGCCCAACGGCCAGTCCTTCATCAAGGGCAACGGCAACGGCGTGATCGATCTCGGCGATCTGTCGAGCGCGGTACAGCGTCAGTTCGCGTCCAATCAGACGCAGCGCGTCAAGGAGCTTCGCGCTGACGCCGGATGGGCACTGAATGATCAGCTCCGCCTCGACGCCGGTGCCGATTATCGCACCACGAATACGCGTCAGACGCAGTACAACACGCGCCAGGTCCTGGGTGACTGGGGCAATTCGCTGCCGCCCGACATCGCGCGTCTCGCGCCCGGTCAGGTCTTCCAGTTCTGCAACGTGTGCAAGTTCGAGCACAACGACGGAAATCCGGACGCCAATACGCTGGTGGCATTCCGTACGCAGGACGCGACGAAGCTCTACAACACGCTGCACGACTATTATCTCGGCGTGACGAATGACGGCGTGAACCACGCCGACAACATCGACGCGAACGACGACAATCGCGTCCGCGAAAACATCTGGTCGGGCTATGTCCAGGGATCCTGGAACGGCAAGCTGTTCGATCACAATGCGCAGCTGGTTGCCGGCGTCCGGTACGAGAACACCAAGGTGCGTGCGGTGTCGCTCCAGCCGGTACCGACCGCGGTCGTGTGGACTGCCGACAACGACTTCTTCGTGTTGAACACCGCCGATCGGCAGACGTTGTCGTCGCGTGGCGGTTACAGCAACTGGCTCCCGTCGGTGGATGCCAAGTTCGAGGTCGTCGACAACCTCTTTGCCCGCGCCTCGTACAGCAAGACGATCTCGCGTGCCGGTTACGGAGACCTGTTCGCTTCGACCAACGTAAACGGTCCGGGCCGCCCGACGGCGATCGGTGGCATCGCAACCGGCACGGCGCACAACACCGATCTCGATCCACTGTCGTCGGACAACATCGACGTCTCGCTCGAATGGTATCCGCGCAAGGACGTGTTCCTGTCGGCGGGCTTCTTCAACAAGAAGGTCCACAACTTCATCGGCCAGACGGTGGTCAACCGCAATCTGTTCGGTCTGCGCGATCCCACCTCGGGCACCGCCGGGACGCGTTCGGGCACCGCGCGGGAGCAGCTGGCCGGCACGTTCAACGCTGACATCACCGACGTGAACCTGTTCACCTACACGGCGCTGCTCCAGCAGAATGCGGGCAACGTCGCAACGACGAACGCCCAGTTCGCGGCCAACTACAACACGCAGAGCCGCGCGTTGAACCAGGGGTTCGTCGATCAGATACTCGGCCAGTACGATATCACCGCCAACGGGCAGGATCCGCTGTTCAACTTCGCGGTCAATACGCCGATCAACAACCAGGATGCTCATATCTACGGCGTCGAGCTCGCCGGGCAGTATTTCCTCGGGGATACAGGCTTCGGCGTGGCAGCGAGCTATACGCTGGTCCGCGGCAACATCGGCATCGACATCGCGGCCGATCCGAGCGTGAACACGTTCGCGCTGGTCGGTCTGTCGGATACCGCCAACGCTACGCTGATCTACGACAAGAACGGTATCTCGGCGCGCATGTCGTACAACTGGCGCGACAAGTTCCTTAGTGGCATCAACCGCGGCGGCGATCGCAATCCGGTGTTCACCGCGCCCTATGGTCAGCTCGACCTGTCGGTGAACTTCGACCTCACCTCGCGTTTTGCACTCGGGTTCGAAGCGATCAACATCACCGAGGAGGGCGTGCGCTCCTACGGCCGCGACAAGAGCAACATCTGGTACCTGTCGGAAGGGTCCGCCCGGTATCTGGTCGGAGCGCGATACCGCTTCTGACCAAGCGGCGAGAAGGCCGCTGACGACAGCGGCCTTCCTCGTCTAGGATCATCTCATGGCGTCCCCGATACTTCTCAACAATGTCGACCACCGCGACCTGCGTGTCGCGGTCGGTCATCACGCGCGCTACGGCGATGCAATCAACCAGACGCGCGTCTTCCCAGCCGAGTTCGAGGAACTGCAGCGCGACTATGCGATCCTGTTGCGGCGCGACGAGCACGGCGCCCTCTTCGCGACTGTTCTTTTAGGGCTCGATCCGGACGAGAACCTGTTTCTCGACGGCGAGCGGTGGGACGCGCGGTACGTGCCGGCGGCACGGGCGCGCGGTCCCTTCTCGATCGGTGTGGATGCCAATGGCGAGCCGATGATCCATGTCGACCCGGATCATCCGCGCATCGTCGACGACGGCGAGCCGGTGTTTCGCGAGCTCGGCGGTAACGCGCCATTGCTCGATCACGTCTCGGCGATGCTGCAACGGATCTATGTCGGTCTGGAGACCGAGAAGGCGATGTTCAAGGCGTTTGCCGCCGCCGACCTGCTCGAACCCGCAACGCTTCAACTCGATCTCGCCGATGGGCGGCGCTACGATATTCCTGACCGGTTCACCATCGATGCGGGGCGGCTCGCGGCGCTGGACGGCGATACCCTGGCCCGGCTCCACCACGATGACTTTTTGCGTCCGGCGTTGTGGATCGCCTCTTCGCTCGGCAACCTTCGACACCTGATCGATCGGAAGCTGCGGAAAGAGCTCCATGGCTGAGAAATTGCACGTATCGCGACGCGTGCGCGAGATCGATCACTCCGGTGTCCTCGATCTGGAGGCATTGATAGCGACCGACGAGCCGGTGATCCTTCGCGGGCTCGCCGCCGACTGGCCGCTGGTCCAGGCCGGACGCAAGTCGCCGCAAGAGGCTGCCGCGTATTTGCGCCGGTTCGATGCCGGCCGTCCTGTCACCGGCTATGTCGGCAATCCCGCGATCAGGGGACGCTTCCATTATGACGAGACCGCCACAGCGATGAACTTCGCTGCCGAGCGGATCGCGCTTGGCGCCTTCCTTGATCGGGTGCTTGGTCATCTCGGCGACGCTGAGGCACCCGCTTATTATATCGGTTCCACCGATCTCGACACCTATCTCCCCGAGTTCCGCGCCGAGAACGACCTGATGCCGCACGGCAACGTGTTCGATCGCCACCCGCCGCTCGCCAGTATCTGGATTGGCAACCGCACGATCGCGTCCGCGCATCATGACATGTCGAACAACGCGGCGGTCTGCGCAGTCGGGCGACGACGCTTCACGCTGTTCCCACCGGACCAGGTCGCCAACCTCTATCCCGGCCCGCTCGCACCGACTCCTGGAGGGCAGGTGGTGAGCATGGTGGATCTCGCCGCGCCCGATCTTGAGGCTTATCCACGCTTTACGGCCGCGATTGCCGCCGGATCGGTCGCGGATCTGGAGGCAGGCGACGTCCTCGTCTATCCGGCTTTGTGGTGGCACCATGTCGAGGCGCTCGACGACTTCAACGTGTTGGTGAACTATTGGTGGAACGCGGCGCCCGCCTTCATGGATACGCCGATGGACACGATGCTGCACGCTCTGCTCAGCCTGCGCGACCGGCCCGCGCAGGAGAAGCGCGCGTGGCGCGCGATGTTCGATCATTACGTGTTCGGCGATGCGGAGGCGGTCGCAGCGCATCTACCACCGCCTGCACGCGGACCGCTCGCACCGCTCGACGAGCCCGGCGCACGTCAGTTGCGCGCCTACCTGCTCCACCGGCTGAACCGATGAGCGAGTTTTCCGAAGAACAGCGTACCCGCGTCGTCGTCGCGGGTGGTGGCACCGCAGGCTGGATCGCAGCTGCAGCAATCGTGCGCCAGCTTGGCCCGCTCGTAGACGTAACGCTCGTAGAATCCGACGAAATCGGCACCGTCGGCGTCGGCGAGTCCACCATTCCGACCGCGCGCAGCTTCCACGCGTTTCTCGGCATCGACGAAGCGGCGTTCATGCGTGCGACGCAAGCGACCTTCAAGCTCGGCATCGCGTTCGAGAACTGGCGCCAGGTCGGCGACCGCTATTTCCATCCGTTTGGCAGCGTCGGCAGGTCGGTGGCGATCGCCGACTTCCAGCATTTCTGGCTGGAGGCACGCGCACGCGGTTTCGCTGGCGCGTACGGTGACTATTCGCTCGAACAGCAGGCAGCTGGCGCCGGCCTCTTCGGTCACGACGAGCAGCATTCGCTGGCTTACGCCTATCACCTCGACGCGACCGCCTACGCGCGGTTCCTGCGAACGCTGGCCGAACCCTGGGGCGTCCGCCGCGTCGAGGGACGCATCGAGCGGGTCGAACGGGACGGCGAGGGGGGCGATATCGCCGCGCTCGTCCTGGCATCGGGTGAGCGGATCGCGGGCGATCTGTTCATAGATTGCACCGGCTTCCGCGCGCTTCTAACCGAAGGCGCGCTCGGGACCGGCTTTGAGGACTGGTCGGAATGGCTTTTGACTGACCGGGCGCTTGCCGTGCAGACGGAGACGGTGGCACCGCCCGTGCCGTACACGCGCGCGATCGCGCATGGAGCTGGCTGGCGCTGGCAAATTCCGCTCCAGACGCGGACCGGTAACGGCCTCGTCTATTCCAGCGCGCATATGAGTGACGACGAGGCGCACGCGACGTTGATCGGCGCTCTAGATGGCCGCCCGTTGTTCGAGCCTCGACCGCTGCGGTTCCGCTCTGGGATGCGACGCAAGGCGTGGAACCGGAACTGTATCGCGCTGGGTCTGGCGGCAGGATTTATCGAGCCACTTGAATCAACCAGCATTCATCTGATCATGAATGCGGTGATCCGCCTGATCCAGCTGTTCCCATTCCGGGGCGACGATCACGTCGCACTCGCTGCGCGCTTCAACGCGCAGTCACGCCACGAGTGGGAGCATGTGCGCGACTTCATTATCCTCCATTACCATGTCACCCAACGTGACGATTCTCCGTTCTGGCGCGACTGCGCGCGCATGACGATCCCCGATAGCCTCGCTGAGCGGATCGCACTCTTCACGAACACCGCTGGCGCCTGGCAGGGACAGGACGACCTGTTCAGGATCGATTCCTGGGTCTCAGTTATGCTCGGGCAAGGCGTCGAGCCCCGCGCGCATCATCGCATCGCGCGCATCATCAAGGAACAGGAGTTGCAAACCTCCTTCGCAGATCTTTCCAGAGGAATAACGAGTACAATGCAGGCGCTACCGCGACATTGCGATTTCCTAGCGCGGTATTGCCTGGCTGACGGCTGATGCATCACGTAGCCACTGCTTTGGACGGATAATTTACAAGACGGGAATACTATTATGTGTGGAGAAGACGCCCACTAAAAAGGGTTTCTGGATCCACAAGTCGCTGATATCTCTAAGCCATCCGCGCTGCTGTTTCCAAAGGCGCGCTACACATTCTCTCACGATGAACCGCCGTCCGAAGTTGGAAAGCGTAAATGGTCACCGGAGTGTCCGGAAGTGAGTCAATTTAAATCGAAGTTCGAAGGTGCTCGGAAGCCCGCGTGTTCCTCGGCAATCCACTGCAAAAATCGACAGCGGCATCGCACCGGCTTCCAGTACATTGTGGAAATGCTTCACGTCGAAGCGATCGCCGGCGATTGCCGGCGATTGCCTTGGCCTTCTCCGGTGCCCGCAGCCGGGCAGCATGGCCGATCTTGTAGCGGCACGCCTGCCCGGGTGAAACGCAATAGCGCTCGACCTCGCGCTGCGAGCACCCGAGGCGAAGCCTACCGTATCAGCGTGATTTCTCTACCGCGATCCACTTCATCATCTCGGCCTCCATCGCTGGCAGGGGGACTGAGCCCATGTTGAGCAGGGCGTCGTGAAAGCGGCGCTGGTCGAAGCGGTCGCCCAATTCCCCCTCCGCCTTTGCGCGCAGCGCGCGCATCTTCATCTCCCCGAGCTTGTAGGCCAGTGCCTGCCCCGGCCAGCTGATGTATCGGTCGACCTCGATCTCGACGTCGAGCTTCGCGAGCGCTGTGTGTCCGGCGAGGTAGTCGATCGCCTGCTGCCGGCTCCACCCCATCGAATGGATGCCGGTGTCGATGACGAGGCGGGCGGCGCGCCACATCTCGAAGGTCTCGCGACCGAATTCCTCGTACGGCGTGCGGTACATGCCGAGCTTTGTGCCGAGCCATTCCGAATAGAGCCCCCAACCTTCGCCATAGCCCGAGAAGTATGTCTGGCGGCGGAAGGCGGGGCGGCTGGGGGCTTCCAATGCCATTGCGGCTTGATGGCTGTGACCGGGGACGCATTCGTGCAGCGTCAGCGCAACGATGTTGTACAGCGGGCGTGACTTCAGGTCGTAGGTATTCATGAGGCATGCGCTGAGCCCACCGCGACCCGAGGTGTAGACCGGCGCGATCGCGTCGGGCACCGGCTGGATGGTGAAGCGGTAACGGGGAAGGGTGGTGAAGACGTCCTTCAGCCGACCGTCCATCCGCTTCGCCACATAGGCCGAGAAGCCGAGCAGTTCGTCCGGGGTTCGGGCGTAGAATTGCGGGTCGCTGCGCAGGAAGGCGAGGAAGTCGGCGAAGCTGCCCTTGAAGCCGGTGGTGGCGATCGTCGTCTTCATGTCGGCGTCGATGCGCGAAACTTCCTTGAGGCCGATCTGATGGATCGCCTCCGGTGTGAGATCGAGGGTCGTGTATTCGCGGATCTGGCTTTTGTAGAACGACTCGCCGTCAGGCAGTGCAGAGGCGCTGACCGTCGTGCGCGTGCCGGGCAGGTAGGTGCCGCGGTAGAAGACGAGGAGCTTCGCATAGGCGGGGGCCGCGGCGGTATCGATCGCAGCCAGTCCCTCTGCCCGCAGCGACGCCTGCTGGCTTGCCGAGATCGAAGCGGGCATTGCCTTGAACGGTTCGGCGAGCGGGTTGTCGGCGCCCGGCTTGGTGAAGGCGGCAATGGTCGCATCGCGCCCAGCGAGCGACACGCGTGGCGGCGTGAAGCCGCGCTTCAGTCCGGCGCGCATGTTGGCGATGTTCTGGTCGAACCAGCGCGGCACATCCTTGAGCCGGCCGATGTAGCGGCGATAGTCGTCGGCGTTCTCGAGCGGGGCATAGGGCTTCACTTCGCCCCAGAAGTAGGAATCGCTGTTGAGCGGCGCCTCGTAGGTGCGGAAGTCGATATTTGCGACTTCGCCGCGAAGCGATTCCTCGAGGACGGCGGCGTTCAATCGTTCTTCGGGCGAAAGTTGCGCCGCGGGAATACGCGCGATGCGGTCGAGAACTGCGCTCCAGTAGCTGCGGCGGCGCGCCCAGTCACCCGGGGCGACGGCGGGGAAATGATCATCGGACTTGCTGCGCAAGCCGTCCGCAATCTGCGCGAACTCCTTCTGTCGCCATTCCCATTCAGCGTCGTAGATCGCCTTAAGCTGCGCATCCGCCGAGCTCGGCTGGGCCCACGCCGTTGCTGGAGCAAGTGCGAGAAGCACCGTCGCGGCCACATATTCAAACCTCATCGTGTCCCCATTTTCCGCTTGTCGCAGCAGTCGTATCTCCCTCGGTCGGCAAGGGAAAGCACGCCGGCTTTCCTTTCGTCGGCCGCGTGAAATTCAACTGTGCCGTGTCTTCGTTGTAGCATCCCGCCATCGGTAGATGAACGAACGGCTGGAATTAGGAAGAGTGTAGGACGGTCTGAGCGTCCGCATTTGGGTCTACAAGTAAGGTTTCTCTTGGCCCAGCGACCAGCATGAACGTTTAAGCATCTTGATAGGTCTATGCAGATGCCCCCATGCTATGTACTATCCGTTATACATTTGCCACTAGTAGGCGAGTGCCGTTCATGTACAGCGACTTCGAACTGTACGCCATCGTGTCTATAGAGTTTGCGACGGTTTATTTGGCGACCGTCGCAAGTGGTCATCGACCTTTGACCAAGCGAACAAGCTTGGCGGCATCCTGCCCAGTCGGCAACGCGGTCGAAGCGGTTAGCCGTGCGGCGGAGTCGTCCCAGCGCAGTGTTGCCGACTTGCCGCCGTCCTTTCTATAGGCGTTGGTGGTGCCGTCGTCGTCGTAGAGCGAGAAACTAGTGTTCCGGCCCGGATAGATGCGAATGGACTCGAGCGACTGGCGCGTGGCAGTGCTCGGCACCTGGACGCCGATCGGTAGAATGGATCCGGCGCGGACGAACAGCGGGATCTGGTCGATCGGTGCGGCAACATCGATCGTTTGGCCGCCAGTGTACTTTTTCTCAGTCCAAAAATCATACCAGTCGGCACCAACGGGAAGATAGACCTTTCGGCTGGTAACGCCTTGGTCGGTGACAGGGGCAACGAGGAAGGCGGGGCCGAACATGTACTCGTCGCCCATGTCGGCGACCTTCGGATCGTTCCGGAAATCCATGAACAGCGCGCGCATGAATGGTGCGCCGGTCTGATATGTCGTGTGCCCGAGAGAGTATATGTACGGGATCAGCGAATAACGGAGCTTTAGAAACTTCGCGAGGACGGGTTCGGCGGCGGCGCCGTAATCCCAGAGCGCCGTGCCGGGACGCTGGCCATGGATACGCAGTGTCGGGGTGAAGCTGTTATAGGCGAACCAGCGCGTGAAAAGCTCTGGGTAATCGGCATAGCTCGGTGACATTGCGGCCGCGCCGGCAGGGTCGAGGAGCACGGGGTTCAACGCCTTGGGGCCGTTCGGATATTGCCAACCGCCGGTGTCGCTGCTCCAATAGGCCATGCCGGTTGCGGTGAAGCCGAGGCCCGCAGGGACCTGGCGGCGCAAGGCTTCCCAAGTCGACTGGATGTCCGACGACCAGAACAGCGCGCCGTTGCGCTGGGTGCCGAGATAGGCGGCGCGTGACAGGATCAGATTACGGAAATCGGGTCGGTCGCGGGCCGAGCCGTCGGCGACCCCCGTAGTATGCACGAGTGGGTAGAGGTTGTGATAGCGGTCACCCGATCCGATCGAGTAGAAATGGCCGTCCGGCACCAGATCCGGCTCGGTCTCGTCGAGCCAGAACCAGTCAAAGCCTTGGCTGGCGATGTTGTCGCGGATCTTGCCCCAGAACCATTCGCGCGCGTCGGGGTTGGTCGAGTCGATCAGCCCGCCGGTGCGGTCGGAGCGGATCGGCAGGCCATCGACCACGCTGCCGTCCTTCTCGTGGAGCATCCAGCCCTTGGTCGCGAGCATGTCGTAATAGCGCGACTCGCGTTCGAAACGTGGCCAGACACTGATGATCGAACGCATGCCCATCGACTTCAGCGTGTCGTTCATGCCCTTCGGGTCGGGAAAATAGGTGCGGTCGATATCGAGCTGTCCCATCCGCGACCAGTAGAACCAGTCGAGCACCATCACGTCGAGCGGTAGGTTGCGCTTGCGATAGCCCTCCGCGACACCCAGTAGTTCGGCCTGGGTCTCGTAGCGCGCCTTGGACTGGATGAGACCGAAAGCGGCCTTGGGGGGCAGAGGCGTGACGCCCGTAAGCTTCGCATACCCCGAATAGATCTCGTCGGTGGTCGCGCCGCTGATAACGAAGAACGAGACTCGCTCGCCCACGTCGGATTGCCAGTGAGTTGCATTGTGGAGCCCCGGCGACACGGTCGTCGCCGACGGATTATCCCAGACGATGCCATAGCCCTTGTTGGTAACCATAAACGGCACGCAGAGCGTCTCGCCGGCGGGGGCATCGTAATTGTGGCGGCAGTCGATCGTGCGCCCCTTCAGATCGAGTCTGCCTTCCTGGTTCTGGCCAAGGCCGTAATAATGCTCGTCGGGATGCACCGCGAAGCTGGCGCCGACGCGGAACGTCTTTTCGCCGTTGATGGTCTGCGGCGCCATTTCCCAGCCGGTCATCTCGGCGAGCGCGCTGCCGTCGGCACGCTTGATCGTGATCCCGACGCCGGGCAGCGAGGGCGCGAAATAGCGCTCCATCTGGCTTGGGGCCTTGGGCCAAGGCTTGGCATCAACCGTGATCGACAGCGCGGAAGAAGCGAAGACGTCGCCGCTGGCATCGGTGCGGTGGCTCCAACCGGTCGCGTCGGGCTTGGCGTTAGGGCCAGGCCCGGGTGCGGCCGTTACCTCGTCACGGTCGAGCGCGATCGTGACCCGGACGATATTAGGCGCATAGGGTTCGATCGCGACCAAGCTTCCATTGCGGTCGACGGTAGCCAGCGGCTTGGCGAGCGCGGGTGCGGCAAACGTGACCAGCGAGGCGCCGGTGGCGAGCAGCAGCGCGCGACGGATGGACGGACAGCTCATTATCTCTCTCCCGGACGTGGCGCGGTTGTCCACTTTATAATTTCACTTATGATATCCTTGTTCATCAGCGCAAGGCATGCTTGATCATACAAATAACATAGGGACCAGAGGGTATCCGTCCGGAGAGGAACATCA
Source organism: Sphingomonas sp. 320_CC (assembly GCF_059691795.1). Taxonomy (NCBI): domain Bacteria; kingdom Pseudomonadati; phylum Pseudomonadota; class Alphaproteobacteria; order Sphingomonadales; family Sphingomonadaceae; genus Sphingomonas; species Sphingomonas sp. 320_CC. Next base: position 53,906 of record NZ_JCAWAE010000005.1, read on the forward strand.
TGCGTATCGCACTTGCAACCTTGGCCCTGCTCGCTTCCGGCACGGCGTTCGCCCAAGCGACGCCGATCCCAAAGATCGAGACGCGCGACGGGCGCCACGCGTTGATCGTCGACGGCGTGCCGTTCTTGATGCTCGGCGCACAAGCGAACAATTCGAGCAATTATGTATCGCAGTTGCCCGCGGTGTGGCCAATGCTCGACCGGATGCACGCTAACACGCTGGAGATGCCGGTCGCGTGGCAGCAGATCGAACCGATCGAAGGCAAGTTCGACTTCACATTCGTGCAAACGCTGCTCGACCAGGCGCGTACGCACGACAAGCGCATCGTCCTGCTCTGGTTCGGCACGTGGAAGAACACGTCGTTCGCGTATACGCCCGACTGGGTAAAGCTCGACAATGTGCGCTTCCCCCGGATGAAGACGCGCGATGGCAAGGATCATGGCGTGCTCTCAGCGATGTTCCCCGCAACAATGGAGGCGGATAAAAAGGCGTTCGTTGCGCTGATGACGTACCTCAAGGCGCATGATCCACAGAACACTGTGATTATGGTCCAGCCCGAGAACGAGACAGGCAGTTACAGTAACCCGCGCGATTATGGCGCGAAGGCGAATGCGCTGTTCAATCAGGCAGTGCCAGCGTCCTTGACAAGGGCGCTTGGCAAAAAGCCCGGTACGTGGAGCGCGGTATTCGGCGCGCAGGCCGACCGGGCGTTCAACACATGGCACGTCGCGCGCTTCGTCGACGCGATCGCCACGGCGGGCAAGGCGATCAAGCCCCTACCGATGTATGTAAATGCATCGCTTGCTGGACCCTCAAACGTGCCCGATCCCAACGGCGTCGCGAGCGGCGGGCCGCAGCAGGACGTGCTTGACATCTGGAAGGCGGCAGCGCCGTCGATCGATGCTGCAGCGCCCGACATTTACGACCGCAAGGCGAGCAACGTCGTTGCATATCTCGGAGCCTATACGCGGCCGGACAACGCCTTGCTGGTGCCCGAGATCGGCAATGCGACCGACTTCGCCCGGTTCTTCTGGCTGGCGCTGGGGCGCGGCGCGATCGGCTATGCGCCGTTCGGCATGGATGACACCGGGTACTCAAACTATCCGCTCGGCGCAAAGACGCTGGACGACGAGACGGTAGCGGCAATCGGCCGCAAATACGCACTGTTCGCACCAATAGCGCGCGAATGGGCGAAAGTAGCGCTCGCGTGTCCGACCTGGGGCGTCGCCAAGGGCGACGACGGCGCGGCGCAGTCGACGGTGATGGGCGACTGGTCGATTACGGCGAGCTTCGGCCAGTGGCAGTTTGGCCAGAAGGAATGGACCTGGATCAAGTCGGATAAGCCGGGCTGGGCGGACCAGCCGGTCGGCGGCGCGGTGGTGGCGCAACTGTCACCCAACGAATTTCTGGTCGCAGGCGATTATGTACGACTGAACTTCGGCATGACGTCGAGTGGGCCGGCCAAGGGAATGATGGTGCGTGTCGAGGAGGGGACGCTGACCGGCGGCCGCTGGACAACGACAGCGGTGTGGAATGGGGACCAAACAGATTATGGCCTCAACATTATCAACCGACCGCTGCTGCTCAAGGTGACGATGGGAGTGTATAAGTAGGCGTCGCCTTGTTTCCCCTGACTTCCCCGGCAAGCGCCGGGCCAGCCGGGATGGTGTCTCGGCAGACCGATATATCGTCAATTGAACCCCGCCCTCCGCCAAGTGGCGTTAAATCATACCAATTTGCGGCCTTCGATGTGCACCGCTCGATCTCACCGCGCGCGGCCGGTGGCAAAGCTCGAGGCGGTGGTGCCAGCGAGGACGCCGCGGCGGTCATACGTCATTTGCGGGTCCCCAGTGTCTTGGCGATCGCAGCAAGCGCGAGGGGTTTCATGATAGCGTAGCCGGCGGGAGTCGGGTGAACGCCGTCGCTCGACAGACCGGGTTTCATGCCACCTTCGGGCGTGGTCAACGCTGTGTAATAGTCGACATACGTGTAGCCGTGCGTCTTCGCGTAGCCCCGTATCCAGGCGTTAAGTTCGACGATCTGCGGCGAGGGACGCTTCGACGGGTTCCACGGGAAGGCGCTGGCGGGCGGGGTCGAAGCCAAAATTACCTTGATACCGTTTGCGTGAGCGAGCTCGGCCATACTGGCGATGTTGCCCTCAACGGTCGCCATCGTCGCGGCGCCCGTATTACCCGCGATGTCGTTGGTGCCAGCCATGATGTGTACCGCCTTGGGGTGAAGCAGGACTACGTCGTTGCGGAAGCGGATCAACATCTGCGGCGTGGTCTGACCGCTGATTCCACGGTCGAGAAGGCCGTTTGCGAACAGCGACGCATCCGCGCCGATCCAGTTGTCAGTGATCGAATCGCCCAGAAAGACGACGCGCGCAGGTGTCTTCAGCGCGGCGTTCTGCGCGGCGTAGCGGCAGATCTGACCATAATCGCGCGTCAGCATGTGCAGATTATACATCTGGTAGCTGTCGGTGGGCTTGGGATGAGTAGGACACGGGTCGGCGACAATGCCTACGGCGTCGTCGGCGTAGGGGTCGCCGGGGACTATAGTCTGCGCGGAGGCAGGCGCTGAGAGTAGGAGGGCTGCAAGTAGAGCTGCGAGACTTTGGTGGGGCATATCAGTTCCTTGCAAGCGCAGAGGCGATCGCGCGGGCGGCGATCGGAGTCATGCGGGCATAGCCGATGTCGAGGGGGTGTACGCCGTCGGTGGTGTAGGCGTGGCCAAGCAGGCCGTTGTCGTCGACCAGTACATCATAGTAGTCGGCATAGGCATAGCCGCGCTTTGCACAGAACGCGCGGAGCCAGGCATTGAGGACGCGGAGTTCGTCAGGTTTCCGCTCCTTGACGACATCGCGTGCGGCTTCGGTATAGTTGTTTACCGGGAGCAGTGATCCAAACACGACTTTGATGTGATGCACGTCGGCTAGGTCGGCCATGGCTTCCCAGTTGGTTTCGATCTGCTCGGGGGCTTCTTGTTGCAGGAAGCCCTGCACGTCGTTGACGCCAGCGAGGATCACCACCGCCTGTGGGTCGAGCGCGATCACGTCTTCATGGAAGCGCAGAACCATCTGCGCGGTGACCTGGCTGCCAATTCCACGGTTGATATAGGGTTGGCCAGGGAAGCTGACGGCAAGATTCCAGCGGTCTGTGATGGAGTCACCGAGGAACACGACGCGGCGCTCGCCGGGTTTGCGGGCCGGAAGGGCGGCATTGGCCTTTTGATAGATGTAGCGTTCGCCGAAATCCTGCATCAGGCTCGGCACCAATTTTGCGCGGAATGGGCCGAGCCAGCGTCCCCAGTCCTTTTCCACGACTGTCCTGCGCTCGGGTGAGCTTTGATAGTTTTGTGCGCTGGCCGCGCTAGAAAGGAGCGCTAGGATGAGGAACGCCGCGTTAATGGAAGTCTGCCGTGACGCGTCGCGAAGGTTGCGAACAGACCGGGTCACGTCAATGTCCAGCGATCAACGGTCCACGCATGATCCAGGCGCATACTCTTCATGTGAGCGGCATCGGCAGGCGCGTACACCATCTCTGTCTGGTGAATTGCGCACACGCTGGCGGCGCCTCTGCGTGGAACAGGATCATGGGATGAGGTCATGCCGATGAAACTTCTTGGCGATCAGCGCCGACGCGATCGTGCACCACGGGAGTGAGTTGCTCGGCTATTGTGGCTGCGGCCACGCGCAGGACGGTCTTGGAGGCGTCAAGCGTCACGCGAGTAGCAGGACCATCGACGAACGGCATGGTCAAAGCGGCACGCGCGATCCCTGTAGTGAGAATAGGTACCGATAGGTCGGTAATGCCGTTCAGTACTGGGCTAGGACTCGTGCCGCAACCATTGGCGGCGAGTTCGTTGAGCTTTGCCGCAAGCCCGGCTTCTTCGATCTTGGCGCCGGTCTGGCGAATGTCGTCCAGCATCGCCCGCCTCGTCTCAATGGTCTGGAAGGCGAGCAGGACACGTCCTGAAGCCGAGTTGTGAAGAGGGCGTCGATATCCCACGCGCACTGCGAACCCGGAGAGGCCTGGCGCCTCCATCCCGGCGATAACGACCATTTCAGCGCCGGATACGACGGCTAGATGGCAACTTTGCCCGGTTTTGCGAGCGACATCGCGCATCAATGGTAGCGCGGTCGAGACGAGATCCCGGACAGGCGGTTGGCCCATGCTGAGCGCAAACAACCGGTCCGTCAGCCGGTAGCCGTCGTCACCGCGCGCGATGTAGCGATACTCCTCAAGCACCTGAAGCATCCGAAAGATTTCGCTCACCGATCGGCCGAGTGCGGTCGATATATCTGACATCATTAGCGGAGCGCTGGCCGAGGCGAGCAACTCAAGGATTTCGAGACCCTTGACCAGCGCGGGCGCCTGATAACGCGATTTGCTCTCCATACCTCTCCTTCACGGACTGTCGCGTGCCGCTTCTACAGCAGCGCACCCCGCAGCAAAGTACGACGAAATAATTACGCATGAAACCCACTTTTATATATCATACTTATTCGCATGAAGTTAAAGCCTGAGGCTAGGGTCCCGTTAGAGGCCGCCAAGTCAGGAGAGTGAGACGATGACCTCAGCTAAGACCCCGCGCGCTAGTCGCAACCAGCTGCGCGCCGGCACCTCGGCGCTTGCGCTTCTCCTGATCTGGGCGAGCCCCGTCGCGGCGCAATCCACGGTCAATCCGCAGGACGCAGCAGCGCAGAGCGGGACTGTCTCGCCGAGCGGCGACCAAGGCGTTGCCGATCCGCAGTCGACCGGCAGTGGTCCCGCCGATGGGGACATCGTCGTCACCGGCGTTCGCGCCAGCCTGTCGAGCGCGCAGGCGATCAAACGCAACGCCGACCAGATTGTGGATTCGATCGTCGCGGAAGACATTGGCAAGCTGCCCGACCGAAACGTTGCCGAAGCACTGCAGCGCATTACCGGCGTGCAGATCCAGCGTAGCTTCGGCGAGGGAAGCCAGGTCGCCATCCGTGGGCTTAGCCAGGTCCGTACTGAGATCAACGGCCGCGACGTGTTCACTGCCAATGGCGGTCGCAACCTGAGCCTAGAGGACGTGCCGTCCGAGCTGCTGGCCGGCGTCGACGTCTACAAGAACCCGTCGGCCGAACAGATCGAAGGCGGTCTGGGCGGCCTGATCAACTTGCGCACGCGCAAACCGTTCGACTTCGACGGCTTTAAGGCATCGATCAGTGGCAGCTCGAACTATTACGACTTGTACAGCACGACGAAGCCTCAAGCTAATCTGTTGCTGTCCGATCGTTGGAGTACAGGCATAGGCGAGATCGGCGTCCTCGTTGACCTCGCGTATCAGCAGACCGCGTTCCGCCAGGACCAGATTTCCAGCCAGCCCTTCTACCTCCTCAACGAGGCGCGCAACGCGAACGGCACGTTCGTCAATCCGCTCGACGCGGCGACTGCTGCTGGCCTCGGGCGCACCGGTACACCGACCTATCTGTCGCACGGTGTCGGCATTGGCGAGTATCTGGGCGACCGACGACGCCTCGGTACCGACATCGCGGTGCAGTGGAAGCCGACCGACCGCCTGTTGCTCACCGGCGAGTACATCCGTTCGGACTTCAAGTTTCGTTACGGCGACTACAGTTATTTCGCTTATACGGGCGACAATCCGATCACCCCGGACTTCACCAAGCCGTTCACCTTCGACAAGGACGGCAACTTTACCAGTGGCACCTTTGCCGACGTGCCGACCAACGCTAACACCAGTCTGGAGACGCGCCATTCAGTCACCAGCGACTACTCGCTGAACGCCAAGTGGAACCCGACCGACCGGCTGACGGTCAACGTCGATGCGCAATATGTCCGCGGCGTCACCGATGGCACGCGATCGATCGTGATCCTGAGTTCGACCGCCGAGCGGCTATACGAGGCGACCGGCAAGGGTGTAGTGCCGACCTTCCAGATCTCGCCGGACGGTAACGCCGCCAACGGCAACGGGTCGACCGTCGATCCGTCCAACTACGCTTCGGGCGGCGGCTACCTCGACCATATCGAGCATTCGGTAGGCACCGAGAAGGCGGGTCGCCTTGACGCAACCTACAAGTTCGATGGCTTCCTCAAGTCGATCAGCGGCGGTCTGCGTTACACGGATCGTTCGGCTGTTACCGACAGCAGCGGTTATGCGTATTACGGGCTCAACCGTCCGCTCGCACCGGATCTGTACGAAGTGCGACCGTTCGCGGGCAGCCTATATCGCGGCTACCAAGGCGTGCCGGCGGGCGCAGTGTTCTTCAGCCGCAACACCGTGCTTGATTATGATGCGACACGGGCGGCGCTCGCCCCCTATGTCGACCCATCGCAGACGGCCGCGCTACTCCAGGGCGTCGGTTATCTGCCGAGTGATCGCAACACGCAGAGCGAGAAGACCTATACCGCTTACGGCGTCGCCAAATTCGGTGTTTCAGCCTTCGCGGTTCCAATCGACGGCAATATCGGCCTGCGGGTAGTGAAGACTAAAGTCGGTACTTCGGGTTTTGAAAGCCGCTCGGCACAGGTGCAGACCGGCACTGACGCGACTACCGGCCAGCCCATCTTCGGCAACGGGCCCGTCGCGTTCGTGCCGATCAGCGTGAATTCGAATTATACCAAGTTCCTGCCCAGCGTGAACCTGACATTCCATTTCACCGACAGGCTCCAGTTGCGTCTCGCGGCATCGAAGGGGCTGACCCGTCCCGACTTCTCGCAGCTCAACCCGAACATAGCGATCAATGAATTCGTTGCGACCGGCGGCCAGCGGACCGGAAGCTCCGGCAATGCGAACCTGCGCCCGCTTACTGCCGACCAAGCCGACGCTTCGCTCGAATTTTATGTGTCGAAGAGCACGTCGATCTACGCGGCAGGCTTCTACAAAAAGGTCGACGGCTTTATCGCCAACGTCACTGCGCCTGAGACGTACACCTTTGGCGCCAACACCTACATCTATCAGATCACGCGTCCGCTCAACGGCGACAATGGTACGATCAAGGGCTTCGAGGTCGGTGGCAACACCTTCTTCGATTTCCTGCCAGGTTGGCTTTCGGGTTTCGGCACGCAGGCAAACTTCACGTTCGTTGACAGCAAGGCGCCTAGCCCTGGCGCGCGCGATACGTCGGGCAACCAGTTGCTGGTACCGCTCGAGAAGCTGTCCAAGTACAGCTACAACCTGATTGGATTTTACGACAAGGGTGCTCTGTCAGCACGTGTCGCGTACAACTGGCGCAGCAAATTTGTGGACACAACGGCGGGTAACGGCAGCGGCAATTTGCCCATCTTCAACGCTGCGCGCGGGCAACTTGATGCTTCGGTGACATATACGGTCGCACCGCACTTCGCGCTGACCGTCGACGGCACCAACCTGACAGATACCGAGAACCGTACCTATTACGGCCTGCCCAGCCGCCCGCAGTCGTCAGTTCTCAACGATCGCCGCATCAGCGTTACCGCGCGACTGACCTACTGATCAGCTGCGTTTGCGCGTAGAATGCTCCCATCAGTGAACTGGGTTCGTACGAGATAGACGAACCCAGTGACACCGATAAAGAGGAACGAACATTGCGGCCCACAAGACGGACAATCCTGGGTGCAGGCCTTGCCGGAACAGCTGCACCGTTGTTGACCAAAGTTTCGCATGCCGCATCGCTTGCCCCAGCATTGCGGTCTGTAAAGGTGACACCGCCGCAAAGCTTCGCTGGCAACTGGGCCTCGCTAACGGCAGGATACAGCGCGCCTGACTGGTTCCGCGATGCGAAATTTGGTATCTGGGCGCACTGGGGCGCTGCTTCGGTGCCGGCCGCAGGCGACGACTGGTATGCACGGGACATGTACCTTCAAGGTCATCCCTCGTACGAACACCATCTGAAGAATTACGGACATCCCGCAGACACCGGGTTCATGGAAATCCAGAACCGTTGGCGGGCAGAGCATTGGGACCCTGCCGGACTTCTGGACCTCTACAAGCGAGCCGGCGCGCGATATTTCATGGCAGTCGCCAATCATCACGACAATCTGGATTGCTACGCCTCTTCTCACCACGCTTGGAATTCGACCCTGGTAGGACCGCGCAGGGATATCGTCGGTACGTGGGAAAAGCTTGCACGGGAACGTGGGCTGCGTTTTGCCGTATCCAATCATTCCGGGCATGCTTGGCACTGGAATCAGGTGGCTTACGGTTATGATGTTGAAGGACCGCGGCGGGGACAGCGCTACGATGCGGCCAGACTCGCAAAGGCCGCTGGACGCGGCACTTGGTGGGAGGGGCTAGATCCGCAGCAACTCTACACGCGAGCGAGCATGGCGATGCCCGATGGTATCACCTCGATTGCCGAGGCCAACGCGTGGCATGCCGCGACTGATGGATTATGGGATGAGGGTGTGCCCCCGGATCCCGAGTTTGTCCGCCAGTGGGTGCTGCGATGCCAGGAACTGATCGACAAGTATCGGCCTGACATGCTCTATTTCGACAACCACGACCTGCCGTTGCAACAAGCCGGGCTCGACATGGCAGCATATTTCTACAACCGAAACATGCAGTGGAACGGTGGCCGGCTCGAAGGTGTGGTAACGGCAAAGGAAACGCCCCCGCAGCGGCGGATGGGGTTGGTCGATGTCGTGGAGCGTGGCCAGAAGAGCTACATAGACACGTTCCCATGGCAGACGGAAACGTGTCTTGGAAACTGGTTCTACGGCGAACAATATTACCGCGAGAACCGATACAAGACCGCAGCGAAGGTCCTTCATACCTTGTGTGATGTAGTGTCGAAAAACGGCAACCTGATGTTGAGTGTCCCGATCAAAGGCGATGGCACCATCGATGAAAAGGAGCGGCAGATCGTTGAGGAGATCGCGACTTGGATGGGCCGGTATGGAGAAGCTATCTATGGCACCCGCCCTTGGCGCTTGCACGGTGAAGGCTCGATAACTGATGGTGGCGGCGCTTTCTCGGAGGGAGGCCAGACCTCCACTTACACTGCAAAAGACGTTCGTTACGTGACCCGCAACGGCGCAGTTCACGCGCTGGTTCTAGGGTGGCCTGCGGACGGCAAGGTGCGCCTCACATTGCTGGGAAGCGGCAACCCCGTTGGTAGAGGCGAAGTACGACGCGTAACGCTGCCCGGTAGCGAGGCACCGTTACCATTCACGCGTTCGGCCGCTGCGCTTGAAGTTCGTGTCCCCAATACCGAACGAAATTCTATAGGGCTCGCTCTTGTCATCAACGGCGTCGGACTGACGACCTAAAGCGGAGCGCTGACAATCGGCAGCGACTGCTGACACGTCAACTCACCAGCGCATGCCATCAGGCCTTCTTCTTAGCTTTTCCGAGAGATGAACGGCAATCGACCGAGTAGGCCGCGGCGGCATTGGATACGATCCATTTCTAGAAAGCGTGGCGGTCAGAGGGAGTGGCGCGCCGCTCCAACCCTCTGGCTATAGGCATGAACAAGCGGCCAGAATTGGGAAGCTGAACCGATGCTCTGAACGTCCCCTTCTGGGTCTGGCCAGCAGCCGTACGAAGTCACCAGCTTGCAGTAGTTGGCGGCCGAAATCCACAGCCTCGCCCCTTCAGCGGAAGCGCCGAGCTATCAGCGAAGTAGAACATGCTGGTCAATCGATCGAGGCCTCGATCGACTGGGTAGGATCGGAAATCTGTGATCACAACGGTGCGATTGGCTTGCCCCGTTAGGCAGTAGGAATTGCACATCGAAAGGAAATGCTCGAGCTTGAGGATCGCCGTTTTCCACTCGTTGAGGCGGAACCGCGCTCCAAAGTAGGTGGCACCGTCGGCCTGCCATCTTTCATCGTCGAACGTACGCCAGATCGCATACCAGTCATGCCCATTGGTGATGATGCAACTGCGCGCGTCGGAAGCATCGAGATAGGACATGCCCTGATCGAGCGTGCTCTAGAAATTCGAAGTGTCGCTGCTGTACCGCAGCAGCGAAGCCCTGATCTTCTTGGTTTCGATGACGCAACCCTGAGGATAGTAGTAGTCCGGGTGAAGACCAATGCCATTTTAGCGCAGCCCCGGGTCCATCGTTTCGGACAGGTCAAGCGCGGAGAACCCAAGAAAGTTGGTGAGGACTGGATAAATGATCCGGCGTTTGGTCTGCTCTTCCTTCCAACGCAAATTGGCGTCACTAAAAATGCGATGGAGGCCAACCCCTGTCAACGTGACGATTTCCGGCTCCGCGTCGAGCCACGGCCATAACTTGCACATCTCCACGGGCCGCGGAGACTGCCATCCCCCCCGACCACCCGAGGCCATAAAGCCGTCCAAATTGAAGTACGTCATATCATCAGTCCAAACGCTGCCGGGGAAACGCACGGATAGAGGCCAAGGCAGTCTGCTCCCTACCGCCAAAGCGGTATTCTTGGAGCCGAAGACTGCGGAGTTAGGCCCATCAAGACAGGCCAGGTTTGGACGATGATACCTTCGGTTCGAGCAACATAGGATGGGAACAAGCGGACGCAATGGTCAGTATGGTCCATGACGCTATCGAATGACGTCGTGGTCGTCTCGGATCGCCGGAAGGGGGCGGGCAGCTATTGGCCAAGTCACAGTCGCAGCACAGCCCCTGAACGAGCGCCTAGAGTTGGGAGCCGATAAAGAACGTTCGAATGTCTGAAAGTGGGTCGTAAGCGGAATGGCCGGATGGCACGTTATGGACGCTGACGGCGTAGGCCCAGAACAGGGCCAAAAGTCACTAGTCCGCAAGCTAGAGCGAAATAGAGACTTCCTGCAAATACCCCTAAGCCGGACAGTCCGTCGTGAGGAGCGGTATGCAAATACCACTCGGTCAGAGCCGCCTGCATCGGGTAGAAGCCCGTGGGGAGAGCAATAGCGCCGAGTAAAGTAGCAAGACCAAGCCGTTTCAACGTCATCTGAAAAGACTGCCAGCATAAACGACTGTCTGCAATCGGCAGGCGCCTGGCCAACGCAGAACGACCCGATGTGGGCGTACTCACACTACGGTCATCGCACATCTGGCGAATGCTATGCCGACGGCGCGCCGCGCGTCCATCAGATCGGCGCCAAGTCCTTGCGCTCGTCTTCGCAGACCCGTGGGTGGCTTATTCGCGACAACCGACCGCGAACGACGAAATATCGGTCGTTCCGCATGAGGGGTGGCCGGAAGCGCCGACACCGTCAGCGACGGTATTGCTCCGCCAGGTCCGTCGCGGCGCCTCGAACCGCAAGCCATCGTTGACGCTCCGCCTCGGCGTCCGCCAGCGCTCTATGAGCTGGCGCCTTGCCGCGCGCGCGCGCCTCGATCAGCGTGACCAGATCCTCGACCGTTGCGTCCAGCAGGTCGGGCGGGACACTGGGGGCAAGGATCATGCGGGCATCTTCGTCGATGGCATCATCGGTGTCGCGAAGGCGGAGCGCCCGCCGGTCGAGGCCCGCACCACGAAGCAGGACGCTAAGCCACTTCCCGTCCCAGGATGGCGCGCTGGCGAGAAGGTCGTGGCCGGAAAGTACGTCGATCATGCGCTGCGCGACTGCGTCATGGGGCTCTCCTGCGCTCAGCAGCGTGCTGCGAGAAATATGATGGATAGCCTCCGCGTCTTCGTGCCAGTCGGTCCACGATGGTGCTGGGCGGATGAGGTGGGTCTCGGACCGCCCGTCCGCAAACACCCACGCCACCTCGATCGGGTAGCTTTGCTTGGCGAGCGACGAGGCTTCGAAGTCGAGAAAAACCAGCATGAGATCGTTAGCAGCCTTCGCGAGACGGTCCGAATGGATAGGGCATTGGCGTCTCCGCCGCCATGGCTGGGCATACGCTGAGCCGCAACGGCCAAGGCGCTTTCCACAGACCTATGCGCGCCTACCATCCAAATTTTACGCGGTCGACTGCTCGACATGTACTGGTGTAGACGTGTCGAACATCATACATGTGGGGAGGTCCGCTTATGATGCGCAGGCAAGACACGCATAATAATCAGAGACTTACAGAAATCGCTGTCCCGCATGATCCTTGAAGAGATCCGCATTACGGACATAGTCGGCAAGCACCTGTACCGATTTATGCCGGCTCACCTCCTGTAGCTTGAAGATCGTCGCCCCTTGCGACGCGCCCTCGGTGAGGAACCCTGCGCGTAAGGAATGCCCCGCAAAGTGCGTCGGATCATAGCCGGCAGCGGCCGCATAATGCTGGACGAGCCGCGCGATCGCCCGGTCCGACATCGCGGCGGGCGTCATCGCATCGCGCCGCGACAGGCGCCGGAACAGCGGCCCCTCGGCATGGCCCGCCGCAGCCATCCAGGCAAGGAGCAGCGCCTTGGGTCGAATGCGCGAACCTTCGGGGATCGCGATAACGATGCCTTGCCGTGTCTGATCGGTCTTCGAATGGGCGATGGTCAGCCTCAGCCCTTCGGGCACGATCCCGATATGCTCGACCTGCAGGGCGACGATCTCGGACCGCCGCAACGCGGCCGCCATCCCGATCGCCAGGATTGCCCGATCGCGTAGCGCCCTGAGCCCTTCGCCTTCGACCGCCGCCAGCATGTTACGAAGCGCGGCCGCGTCTGCGGGATGCTTTTGCCGTTTGGCACCGCCGTGTTCCGCGCGAATGCCGGCGAGCACTTCGGCCAGCCGCCCGGCGGTCGGCATGGCGGTCGGCGCGGGATACCCGCCAGCGCGATGATGATGACCGATTGCTGCCACCCGCCGATTGATCGTCGACGGGTTGAGTCCCGCACTGGCCTGATCGCTGGCAAAGACGGCGACGACATCGGGCGTTGCCGGCAATGACGCCAAGCCATGCTGCGTGCACCACGCCGTGAAGATCGCCCAATCGGAGTCATACGCACGCCGCGTCGCACCGGCGCGGGCGGCTTTGGCGTATGCGGCCGCCCGCTCGATCTTTTCGTGGAGGATCGCGGGGAGCGTCGGCTCATCAGGATCTACCGTAACGAGTGCGGTTGGTGCCAGCGCGAGGTCCAGATCGACAGGTGTTGGCTCGAGGGGGTGTGGAGCGACCATATAGAGCGTGTGCCATGCTCGCTTTCCGCGCGCCACCTTTTCGTCCGAGAATGACAGTTATCGGACATGCCTGGAAGGTGACGTGTTTCTGAACTAGCCACCGCTGCCGACGCGCGGTGGCTAGGAACTGCTTCGGTGACGCCTCTCAAACATGGGGATTTGCACTCGCGCAGTCCCAAGTTCGACCATAGCCTGGAATGACATCCGAATTCCGTCGGCCGACGCCGCTGCCGAAGGTACCGTTAGAGTGGGATTGCCCAATCTGCACAAACAGCGGTTGGCACAAGGGATCGCTTCGTTATAGCGAACCACCCTCAGGAGGCTCAATGACCGCGCATACAATCGTTCCCGTTATCCTTTCAGGTGGATCGGGCACACGCCTCTGGCCAATGTCGCGGCCGGAGATGCCCAAACAGATGCTCGCTCTGACGGCGGACGAAACGATGCTGCAGCTTACGGCGCGGCGGACGTCCGGTGGGCATTTTGCCGCACCGATCGTCGTTGCAAATGCTCGCCACGCCGACCTCGTCGAACAGCAGCTGACCGAGGCGGGCGTGACTCCGCAGGCTCTGGTATTAGAACCGATTGGCCGTAATACTGCACCTGCCATTGCGCTCGCCGCGATTGCAGCAGGAGGCGGTGATGCCGCGTTGCTGGTGATGCCGTCTGATCACGTTATCGGCGACGTTCCTGCTTTCCACGCTGCCATTGAAGCGGCGATGCCGCTTGTTGAGCAAGGATGGCTCGTCACCTTTGGCATCGCACCTGACGCGCCCGAGACCGGTTACGGCTGGATTCAGATCGGCGACGAGCTACAGCCGGGGATCAACCGCGTCGCGCGGTTCGTGGAGAAGCCTCCGCTCGACAAGGCACAGTCCATGCTCGCAAGCGGCGATCATGCGTGGAATGGTGGGATTTTCTTATTCCTCGCTAGCGCCTATCTTGAGGCAATTGCGCAATTCAATTCCGGCATGCTGATCGCTACCCGTGAGGCAATGGACAAGGCGCGTACCGAGGGCAAACGCATCTTTCCTGACGCAACTGCCTTTGCCACCTCACCAGACGATTCAATCGACTACGCAGTGATGGAAAAAGCTGACCGGGTCGCAGTGGTACCGGTCGATATGGGCTGGAACGATGTTGGCAGCTGGGATGCGCTGCATGCCATCAGTGATACTGATCGCGCTGGTAACGCACACCGAAGCCACGGAAGTGGCGACGTTGTTGCAATTGATACGAAGACTTGCTTTGTCCGTACTGACGGGATTCGCATATCTTTGGTCGGGGTTGAAGATCTGATCGTCGTCGCTAGTGGCAATGACGTGTTGATTATGCCACGCGGTCGCAGTCAAGAAGTCAAGAAGCTGATTGAGACGCTGAAAGCGCGTGATAAGTAGGCGACTTCATTACGTATCATCACAAAATTTGGCGCGCGCCGGCGGACCAAGCTGTAAAGGTTCTTGGACGTCGGCAGCTTGCTCATAAGGGCATTCGTGCTGGTACACGTCAGCAATCTGGTAAAGCGGATCAAAACGCGTACCGCGATACGATACCCGGCATCACGAGGTTCGCTGCGGCTCTATCATACGGAATCATATGGAATCGCTAGCCCATCCATCCGTTGCGTAGGTTGAACCGTGCTCACGAACGGACGCGCTGCGGCTATTGCCTTTGTCCCGCCTTAGAACCGATGAACAACAAAGACATACACCCAATCCGAAGTATGTTATGACGCGCTAGATTCGTTGATCGCAAAAGCCTCAAGCCGGGACAGTATATGACTAGAATGATCAGCTGACGGCCGCGGCTACCGATGGGTTCCATTCTCGGAAAAACCCATAGCTTTTCAAATTAATAGAGCTGTTTCGGCTTCATTCATGCGTCACAGGCCACGTATTTTGTCGCAGATGACGAGTAACGAGTATGACAGACGATTTATGCGATACCACCCAAAAATGACGAGCGCCAATCCCCCTTCGGTTGCGCAGGATGCGTCTCGTAAATCGCGCAATACCCAGGACAAAGCGGTGACCCGCGCGCATTGCTATATGGTGTTGGCGCTAAGTGACGCCCTGGTGATCGCCAGTTCGTTCATCGTCGCTAATCATCTCGTTAATCTCAGTGCGCCCGTTCCAATCGAACATGGTGTCGTCATGCTCGGCGCGATCCTACCGTTGTTCGCGATCCAGGCCAGCACCAACGGCACCTATGGAGCGGCGACGTTAGATGATCCGAATTTGGGAGCCCGCCGCGCGGCGCGCGCACTAACGATCGCCGGCGGGTTTGTCCTGCTGATCGCATACATGCTTAAAGCCAGTGGGTCCTTCTCTCGCGGCGTCTTCGCCTTCGGCTTTGTCGCATCGTTCATTTTACTCATCGTAGCCCGCCTAATCTTACGCCCGGTGATCAGCCGTTTGTTGGGAGGCTCCGCGCATACGACCATCGTCATCCATGATAGCGTTGATTATCAACGACAAGAAAACGAGATCGTACTGGACGTCCAGGCTCTTGGCTTTGACCCCTCAACCAGCGACCCGCATGCGTACAACATGCTTGCACGTAAAATCGGCCATGCAGATCGCCTGATCATAGCGTGCGAACCAGAGAAAGCTCAAGCATGGGCACCCGTATTGCGAACTCTCGCGGTTGATGGTGAAATCCTAACAGATGTGCAGGATGCGGTTGGTGCTATCGGAATGCGACGCTTTGGCGAACGTCGAACACTCATCATCAACAACGGCCCCATGACCCTATCGGCGCGCGGTATTAAACGCGTCTTTGATATTGTTTTCTCGCTTGCTGCTATTGTACTGTTCATGCCGCTATTCTTCGTAACCGCACTAGCTATTCGCTATGAGAGCAAAGGTCCTATCTTCTTTCGCCAAGAACGGATCGGGCGCGGGAATCGTATTTTTCGAATTTATAAGTTCAGAAGCATGTACGCGCAGGACAGCGATGCGCAAGCCGTGCGCTTGACGCAAGTCAACGACGCTCGCGTAACCCGCGTCGGCGCCTTTATTCGTCGAACCTCAATCGATGAGTTGCCGCAACTGCTTAACGTTCTGTTTGGCGATATGAGTATCGTCGGACCGCGTCCTCATGCCCTGGCTGCGAAGGCTGCCGATGTTCTCTACTGGGATGTCGATACCCGCTACCGTGAACGCCATGTCATTAAACCCGGGATGACCGGCCTCGCCCAGGTGCGCGGATTCCGGGGTAATACTCATCAACTCAAAGATCTAACCAATCGTTTGCAAGCCGATCTTGAGTATGTAGCCGTATGGTCTTTACGGCATGATCTGAGTATTATTTTACAGACGCTTAAGGTGGTGCGACATACAAATGCTTATTAATATCCTTTATGTATGATCTTTTGATTTAGCAAAGTATAGCATCATAGGTCGTTCGATTAGTAGCCAACTTGCCCAGCCGCATACTATAGCGAGAGCGAATGTCGCCAGCCCGAGCGCAAGTAGGTTTTCTGAGCCTAAATACTTTATGAGTAACTGTTCAATAGGCCACGCATAAAGATACAAGCCGTAGGATATGTCATTACGGTCATTGATACGTCCAAACGCAGTATCCCCGCCAAATCGCGCCACAGCGAGCAGCAAATAGCCACCGAAGATGGCAACGCCAATGTCGGTAAGCGGCGCGACTGGTAATGATATACAAAGCCCAACCGTTGCTAGGATGCAGCCCCTGCCAGTAAGCCGTAGTCGATCGCGAATAACGTAGAAGGTCGCACCAGCAAGAAACATTCCTGGCAGCTTGAATATGAAAGCGGGCGCTCCTGCGAAGATATGCCCCCTCGTCAGACTAGCAACATAGTTACCTGGCACGAGCTGCGCGGCAATTATGCATACTAGGGCAAGTATTGCTACCCAAATAGGGTGTTTATACAGCCCGACGAGTCCAAGCATTGCGGCGAGAATGTAGCATGCAAATTCATACTGTATCGTCCATGCCGCGCCATTAAGTGCAGAAACAGGATCGTTGTAATACTGTCCGATAAAAGCGCCGTCGACGCGAGGCTGACCGAGTATTGCAATGCGCGCAATACTATTTAGCAGAAGATGCGGCGACTTTACATCGAACACCGCGCCTGCCAAGGGCGCTACAATTAATAAGCACAATAACGAAGAAATAATAAACGCGGGATAGATTCTAACTACACGCTTTCTTAAAAATGATTTAAGTGACGTAGATTTTATGAAGCTCCCCGTAATCAGGTATCCGCTGATTATAAAGAAACCAAATACGGCAATACCGCCAAATGACAAGGTACCTGTTAGGTTTGTTAAAATCTCTCGTCGTGAGTTACCATCAGCCAACTCGGGCGTATGCGATACGATAACCAGTGCTGCAAGTAGAAGCCTTAGGACGCCAAAGGCGTTATGATGGCTACCAAAGCGCGCTGGCTTGCTTGCAAGCGCCGCAGAACCCACAGCACCCGAATTATATGGCTGTTCTATTGTAACTTGTCCTTTAATATCATTACCGTCAAATGAAGCTACGCTTTAGGCAATTTAAGATCGCTTTACCATAAGCGGTTTTTTTAAAGAACTCGCCGCGTTCGCGCGCCGCGTCAGCAGAAATAAACCCTTGCTCATAAGCGATCTCTTCCAGGCATGCGATTTGAATGCCTTGGCGGTGTTGGATTGTGCGGACGAACTCACTGGCTTCAAGTAGACTGTCGTGCGTGCCTGTGTCGAGCCAGGCATAGCCACGGCCCATCCGTTCAACGTACAGGTCACCCGCTTCCATATATAGGCGGTTGAGATCGGTGATTTCGAGCTCACCGCGGGCCGACGGCTTCAGGTCGCGAGCGAGCTCAACGACGCGATTATCATAGAAGTACAAGCCGGTGACCGCATGGTTCGACTTAGGAGCCTCTGGCTTCTCCTCGAGACTGATCGCCTTGCCGCCTTCGCCAAACTCGACCACGCCGTAGCGCTCGGGATCTTCGACGCGGTAAGAGAATACTGTCGCACCGCTTTTGCGTGCGACGGCGCTGGCCAACAGGTCGGTCAGGTGCGCGCCGAAGAAAATGTTATCGCCGAGCACGAGCGCGACGTTGTCGTCGCCGATAAAGTCCGCTCCGATCGTGAACGCCTGAGCGAGACCCTCGGGCTTGGGTTGTTCGGCATAGGCGATCGTCAGGCCGAGCGCCGAGCCGTCACCGAACAGGTTCTTGTAATTGCCGATATATTCCGGGCTTGAGATGATCAGGATGTCGCGGATGCCGGCGAGCATAAGGACCGACAGCGGGTAATAGATCATTGGCTTGTCGTAGACCGGCAGCAGCTGCTTGTTGACGGCCAGCGTAGCCGGATGGAGCCGCGTGCCCGAACCGCCTGCGAGAATGATGCCCTTCACGCGCGTGTCTCCTTATTGGGTGTCCCGAGCAATTCGTCGAGGATGTTGCCGAGCGCGGTCTGCCACGCTGGCGGCTGAATGCCATAGTCACAGATGATCGCATCGTGGCTGAGTAGCGAGTTGGCCGGCCGCGTTGCTGGTGTCGGGTATTCGGCGGTGGTGATGCCCTGCACCTCGGCGCTGGCACCGCCGCGGGCGGCGCTCTGTGCGAAGATCTCGCGGGCGAAGCCCGCCCAGGTGACCGCGCCGGCGTTGCTGAAGTGATAGGTGCCTGTCGGTGCGGTAATGTCTTCGACGAGACGCATCGTGATTTTTGCAAGCGCGGCTGCGAGGTCGGTGGCCGACGTCGGGCTGCCCTGCTGGTCGTCTACCACCCGCAGGGTGGGATTGGTCGCACCGACGCGGAGCATCGTTTTGATGAAGTTGTTGCCGTGCGCGCTGACCACCCAGGCGGTGCGGACAATCGCGTACCGTGCACCCGACGTGCGAACCGCGAGTTCACCGCCGAGCTTTGAGGCACCGTACACGCCGAGCGGGGCGACCGGATCGGTCACCTCCCACGCGCCATCGCGGGCCCCGTCGAAGACATAGTCGGTCGAAACCTGAACGATCGGGATCTCGGCCTTAACGCACGCCTCTGCAAACGCCGCAGGTGCCATCGCATTGACGGCCCAGGCAGTAACGACATCGCTCTCGGCCTTGTCGACCGCGGTATAGGCGCCAGCCGAGATGACCGCGGCCCAAGGTTGCGACGCGACCATCGCGGTAATCGCTGCGGTATCGCGCAGATCAAGGTCGTCGATGTCGATTGCGGTCACGGCCCAGCCTTCGGGCCAGGCAAAGCGCCTTAGCTCGGTACCGAGCTGGCCATTCCCGCCGGTGACGAGGATGCGCTTCACGTCACTCATACAGACAACCCCCGGCGCTGGTCGGCCTTGTGCTCGGCGACGATGGCTTCCCACCAACCCTGATTGTCGAGATACCAGGCAACGGTCTTCTCGATACCCGTCTCGAAGGTCTCCGACGGTTCCCAGCCGAGCTCGTTCTTGATCCGGCTCGCGTCGATCGCATAGCGCTTGTCGTGGCCGGGGCGGTCGGCGACGTAGGTGATCTGCCTCGCGTAGGACTGACCGTCGGCGCGCGGCCGGAGGCGATCGAGGATCGTGCAGACGGTCTTTACGACCTCGAGGTTCTGCTTCTCGTTGTTCCCGCCGACATTGTAGGTCCGGCCGGGCTCGCCCTTTTCGAACACCGCGTGCAGCGCGCGGACGTGATCCTCGACGAACAACCAGTCGCGGACCTGGTCGCCCTTGCCATAGACCGGGAGGTCGGCGCCAGCGAGCGCCTTGACGATCATCAGCGGGATCAGCTTTTCGGGAAAGTGATACGGCCCGTAATTGTTCGAGCAGTTGGTGATCAGCACCGGCAGCCCAAAGGTGTGACCCCAAGCCGAGACGAGATGGTCCGAGCCGGCTTTCGACGCCGAGTAGGGCGACCGCGGATCGTACGGCGTCTCTTCGGTAAACAGCCCGGTATCGCCGAGCGAGCCGTAGACCTCGTCGGTCGAGATGTGATGGAAGCGGAACGCGGCCTTCGCCTCGTCGTCGAGGCCGAGCCAATAGGCGCGTGCCTCGCTGAGCATCGTGAAGGTGCCGACGACGTTGGTCTGGACGAACGCGCCGGGCCCGTCGATCGAGCGGTCGACATGGCTTTCGGCTGCCAGATGCGTGACGATCTCGGGCTTGAACTCGGCGATCGCGGCTTTGACGACCTCTGCGTCGCAGATGTCGCCCTGGACGAACCGGTAGCGGTTCGAGTTCGCGACACGCTCCACCGTCGACAGCGTGCCGGCATAGGTCAGCTTGTCGAAGTTCAGGACCTCATGGTCGGTCTTCTCGATCAGGTGACGGACGAGAGCCGAGCCGATGAAACCGGCCCCGCCGGTGACGAAGATGCGCATGGGTCTGTCCTTCAGGCGAGCGGCGCCAGCGGGCGGCCGTCATAGGGAAAGGGGCTGTCGAAGTCGGCGAGTAAAGGCTGCACCGCATCTTTGCCCGACAGTTCGGGAACGGTACCAGCGGGCATCGGCCAGTCGATGCCGCCCGAACCAATCGCAGGGTCATCCCAGCGGATGCCGCCATCGCTGTCGGGTGCGTAGGTGTCCGAGCATTTGTACGAGACTTCGCAATTGTCCTCGAGCGTCACGAAGCCGTGCGCAAAGCCGATCGGGATGAAGAGCTGGTGGCCGTTCTCCGCTGATAGCTCGGCGCCGACCCACTGACCATAGGTTGGCGAGCCCTTGCGAATGTCGACGGCCACGTCGAAAATCCGGCCGCGGACGCATCGCACCAGCTTGTCCTGGCCCCGGGGCGGTGATTGGAAATGTAGCCCCCGAAGGGTGAAGGCGGGTACGGACAACGAGTGGTTGTCTTGCACGAATGTGCAGGAGATGCCCAGTTTTTCGAACGCCGGTACCGAGTACACTTCGGTGAACCAACCGCGGGCATCGCCAAAACGGCGTGGTATAATGAGCTGTATCGGATTCATCGGAGTTCCGTACAGCACCGACCGCGACGCAGCAATTGCACGCGGATAAAGCTTGCCGATTGCACCATTCGCTGCGGTTCTTTATGGTGCCGGATTGATCTGGTTCGACGAATACCGTCGATCGCTCCTCGTCATCGTCCCTGACTGTGTCCGGGTTAGCGTCCAAAGGGATGAGTTTGTCACCAGTCCGTGTGTTTGTCCGCCCTGCCCTCATTATCGCAGGCGGTATGCTGCTGGGGTGGCTGGTACTTGCCACAACTATGGACAGGATATTTGCACGAGCGGCACCCAAAATAGCCTTGTTTTGGAACCCTGCTAGTGCCGACGCTAACGTTCGCGCTGCAGACCTCATGCTGCAAACTGGCAAAATCTCCAGCATCGATAAAAAAGTTGCGCGTTTAGCAGGTCGTTCGCTCAACCGTCAGCCAGTGAATCCCGGCGCTGCGCGACTTCTGGGCATCGTCGCTGCGCAAGAGGGCAATCTACCGCGCGCCACCCACATGATACAGTACGCAGAGACGATGTCGCGCCGCGACCTTCCAACTCAGTTGTGGCTAATTGAAAGTAGCGTCACGCGGGGCGACGTGAAGACAGCGCTATTGCACTATGATCGAGCACTTAAAACCAATAATAGTTCTTATGCACTACTCATGCCAATCTTGGTGAACGCTGCCAATGATGATGATGTCTCGCAATCCCTCGCCATCACTCTAGCCCGCCGACCTCAATGGTGGCGCCCCTTCTTGGAGCGCTATGCGGCTAACGGGACATCGCCTCAAGCGCTCTATGCATTTTCACGTGCGCTCCACCTAGATTCCGCACCGTCTTCGGATCCTGGAATGTTGCAAGCCATAGAAAAACGTCTCGTCGAGCTGTTTTCCTATGAGAAGGCCGCAGCGCTTTATGCTCATGCACATGGTCTAGCATCACTCAATAACAGCCTAATACGTAACGGCGATTTTGAGCACCCCGGTAGTGCCGATCCTTTTGACTGGAATCTGGTTGATGAAGAGAACTTAGCCGGGGTGCGCCAGACGAGTCCTGTTCGTGGTGGCGGCAATGCTTTGTTCCTGTCTGCAACGAATGGTCGAGGCGGTGATCTTGCCGTTCAATTAACGATGATGCCGCCCGGCACCTATGAGATTTCTGCCAAAGTTGGAGGTGTCGAAGGCGATCCGCTAGCCTTCCCGCGATTGATCGTACGTTGCGCCAAGGACGCTCGTGAACTCCTGCAAGTAGCCTTCCCGCAATCGCCTGACACGGGACGTATGTGGCGTGCGCGCCTGACGATACCAACAGATTGTAATGCGCAGCGCATTGTACTGCGTGCTACGAGTACGCTGGACGAACAAACTTCCTCACCTTGGATCGACGATATAGTTGTTCGTCCGAGCCCCATGATCCCGCGGGGGGAACGCTGACATGAACAAGCCCAACCGTTCGCACCAATCAGGTAGAACATCGCATCGCAGCCCTTCGTCGCAGCGTAGTAGCCATAATCAACAACGCGGCTCATTTGCAGCTCTTCGCCAATGGCGAAGCCATACGGACTTCGCGTTCCTTGCCATACTTCTTATACTAGTTGCTTTAGGAGGCGGATCGGCCTTCGCAGACACCCTGTCTCTTATTTATGTACGGCTTGCGGCTGTGGCTGCATTAGTAGTTTTCGCAGTTTCGGGGAGAACATTGCACTGGAACGGTATCCGTACGCCGTTGGCATTGTTAGCCGTGCTTGCAGCTATTATGGTCGCCCAGCTGATACCGCTGCCGCCCTCTCTATGGACGGCTTTGCCTGGCCGAGCCGCTTACCTGGAAGCGGCGACCTTTATGGGTCAGACGCAACCTTGGCGACCTCTATCACTAACGCCCGATTTGACGATAAATAGTCTCGTGGCGCTAGTGGTTCCTATTTCCGTACTGATTGGCTTTGCCAAACTTACCGAAACGGAGCGGCGGTGGCTGGTCATCGGTTTTGTGATCCTAGGTGTGGCCAGCATGGCGTTAGGGGTTGCTCAGGTCGCCGGTGGCGCAAACTCCGCGCTTTACACCTATAAACGCACATATGAGGGCACGACAGTCGGCCTATTGGCCAATCGCAACCATCAAGGGGCATTACTTGCGGCGTTGTTTCCGGCACTGCGCGTGTGGACGTTATTGCCAAGCTCCGACCCGCGATGGACGCAACGCCGCTTTTGGCTTGCCGTGGCGCTAGGCATTGTTACCGTTCCGGTGCTCCTTGCGACCGGCTCAAGAGCTGGCATTCTGCTGGGTATAGCAAGCTTGATTGCTACCTTCGTGCTATTTGCCCCGCGCGGTAAGCAGCGCGGTGTCGCGATTCCGCGTTTACAGGCTCGGCTGATGCAGATCGGCATCCCGGTGGGGTTGGCTGCGATTGTTTTTGTAACATGGCGGTTCGGCCGCGCCATGTCGATCCAACGCCTTACGGGAGGGGCGCCATCGATCGATGACGACCTCCGGTTTCGATTCGCCCCATTTGTAATCCGGATCATCAAAGAAACCTTCCCTGCCGGAACCGGGTTCGGCAGCTTTGATCCCATTTTTCGCCAGTACGAACCTGATTCGATCCTGATTGGGAGCTATTTCAACCACGCGCACAACGAGCTGCTTGAAGTGCTACTGACCGCGGGAGCGGCTGGGGCAATATTGCTAGCCGTGTTCAGCGCGTGGTGGATTGTGAGCGTTGTTGGCGCTTTTCGGGACGGCCAAAACCGAAACGCGCGTCGCCTGGCTTTGCTGGGCGCCATGATAACGGGCATTCTCATGGCGGGGAGTTTGGTCGACTATCCACTGCGGACCCCGCTTCTTGAGGCATGGTTTGCCATTGGTTGCGGATGGTTAAGCGCCCGGCGCGTCGGTTTTGCCCCTTCCATTACACCTACGCCATAACATAGGTATCCACGAAGATTGCCTCTCTCTATCTGGGCCTGTAGGACGACCAATCAGTGGCTAGAGCCCAGGGACAGACATTCGTGAAAAAGTGCGTAACGATCATAGGGGCAAGCGTGCTCCTGCTGGCAAGTGGATGCGCCGAGGACCACTTTGTCGGGCGGCCGGGTTTAACGCTTACCGAGCAGAAGGCTCTTCCAGAGCCTCTGCCGACGGACCTTGTGTCAGCGCCACGTCCGCAAGTACTTGGACCTTTTGATCAGGTTTCGGTCGACGTATTTGGCCTGCCGGAGTTCAGTCGCACCGTGACGATCGATCGGAGCGGCAATATCTCGTTGCCGCTCATTGGCGCGCTGCCGGCCTCTGGCAAAACCCCAACCCAGCTCACCCAGGCCGTTACAGAGGGCTTGCGTGCTAATCACGTCCGCGCACCACAAGTCAGCATTAACGTCACACAGGTTGTAAGCCAGGTCATTACCGTGGACGGTCAGGTGCGCACACCCGGCCTCTATCCGGTTACCGGTCGCATGACTCTGATGCGAGCTATCGCCCGCGCTGAGGGCGTCACCGATCTGGCGCGTGAAGATTACGTACTTGTATTTCGTCGCGTTAACGGGCGCGATATCGTTGGCTTGTATGATCTACGGGCTATCAAGCAAGGCATGTACGAAGATCCAGAAGTTTTCGCCAATGACGTGATCCAAGTAGACGCGTCGCGCGCGCGACGTTTGTTCAACTTGGTCATTGCCTCGTCTGGTCTTATTGCGGCGCCTCTCGTCGCCGTCTTGAACTAATTCGGAAAGCGTTTAACCGATGAACGAATTTAAGTTCCAGCCGACCGCTTCCGGGGCATTTCCGGATGTCGTGATCGAAGGTGATGCAACACGCAACAAGCGTTCGCTAGTATCTGAATACCTGTCGATCGCGAACCGGCGTAAATGGCTAATCTTGGGAACCGTGGTCGCATTTCTGATCGCCGGTCTCCTTGTAACGCTCTTGATGACCCCGCTTTATAAAACGAGTGCGATCCTCGAAATTCAGCGCGAAAACCGTAACTTTGCAGAAGTGAAGGGTTCGGAGCAGGCGCAGGCGTCCGCCGACAACGAATTTTATCAGACACAGTACGGACTGTTGAAATCGCGGGCACTGGCCGAGCGCATTGCACGGTCATTGCGGGTAAGCGACGACGCCGCATTTTTCGAAAAATTTGGCATCACGCCATCCGACGATACGTTCGAGAATGGCAAGCCAGTACAGACGCCGGCTGCGAGAGCGGCTCGAATCCGTATGGCAGGAAGCCTTATTCTTGCCCGCATGGATGTTGAGCCTGAGCGCATGTCTCGTTTGGTGGAGATCAGCTTCACTAGCCCCGACGCCCAATTGTCGAAGCGCGTGGTTGACGCCTGGTCAGTCAATTTCATTCAATCGACCTTAGAGCGGCGCTATTCCGCCACGTCCTATGCCCGTAATTTTCTGGAGGACCGGCTAAAGCAACTACGTACTCGGATCGACGAATCTGAGCGAGCTTTGGTAAACTACGCGTCCCAGCAGAATATTGTGAATATTCCGGGATCAACCGACTCTAATGGTCAAACGACGGGCGAGCGCTCGCTTGTCGTTGATGACCTTTCGAACATTAACAAAGAATTGGCGCAGGCTACCGCCGAGCGTGTGCTTGCCGAGAGTCGCTTAAACAGCGGCGGAGCTAGCAAGGAACAACTCGATAACACCGCCAATAGTACGCTGCGCACACGCCGTGCCGAGCTCGCCGCAGAATATGCCAAGCTGCTGCAGCAGTTCGATGCCGGCTATCCTCCGGCCAAAGCGCTGCAGGCGCAAATTCGCTCGGTAGATGCGGCATTACAAGGTGAAGGTAGCCGTGTAGGCGCCGTCCTTCAGCAGACCTATGTAGCCAGCGTATCACGTGAGCAGCAGTTAACCGAACAGGTTAAGAAACTGACTGGTCGTGTGCTCGATTTCCGCCGGCGCAGCATTCAGTATAATATTCTTCAGCGTGAAGTAGATACTAACCGACAATTATATGACGCGTTGCTGCAGCGTTATAAGGAAATCGGCGTTGCCGGGGGTGTGGGAGTAAACAACATCGCGGTAGTCGATGACGCAGAGCTACCAATTGCGCCGGATCGGCCGCGACCATTGCTCAACATGGCGCTTGCCCTCGTCGCTGGCTTGATCGTCGGTGCAGGACTCGCCTTGGTATTCGAACAGATCGACGAAGGCCTGACCGATCCGATCGAAGTCGAGGAAACACTTGGCCTCCCGCTGATTGGTGTGACGCCTAAACTGCCAAACGCAGAGCCTGTTGATGCGTTGGACGATCCGAAGTCGGCGCTTACCGAGGCCTACGCCTCGGTAACGGCGAACCTTAGCTTCGCTACATCGCATGGCATTCCGCGCACCCTTGCGATCACAAGCGCACGGGCAGCGGAAGGCAAAAGCTCGACCAGTTACGCAATCGCGCGCTCGATAGCGCGGACGGGTAAGCAGGTTCTCCTGGTCGATGCGGACATGCGGTCTCCCTCGGTTCACGCGTTGTTGCAGCAACCGCTTGGCAGTGGCCTGAGCAACTATCTGGCGGGCTCTGACGACATCGATGAGCTGGTTCGCCCGACGGAGATTATGCGCCTCTTCATTATGAGCGCAGGTCCGCCACCACCCAGTACGCCAGAACTCCTGTCCGGCGACCGGTTGCAGATGCTGCTCACCCAAATGGGGGATCGATTTGACCATATCGTCCTCGATCTTCCCCCTGTGATGGGCCTCGCGGACGCTCCGCTGATCGCCAGCCAGGTCGAGAGCACTCTGGTTGTTACCGCGGCTCATAGTACGCACAAGAACGTTGCTAGACTGGCGATTGGCCGCTTACGCAGCGCCCATGCGCACATCCTGGGCGTTGTATTGACAATGTTCGATGCCAAACAAGGGAGCTACGGCGCGGGTTACGGCTACGGTTACGGTAATAGCTACGGTTATGGCTCATCTGACAACGCGTCGAACTGAGCCCTAATACGTCAATTGCTAGTAAGCGGCCCGCCGCGGAGTACGATATGGATAATCACGTTACCGCCGGTATTGGGGCAATACTCGACGCATTCGTCGAACAGCGAATTCTCGATTCCGAACGAACAGGTCCCATCCCCCATATCGTACACCAGACGTATCCGACGAAGGCCTTACCTGAACCGCTCAGCGGGAATTCCGCCATGCTCCGTGAGCGGAATCCTGACTGGCAGTTTCGCCTGTACGACGATGCCGATATCGAGCAATTTATTGCCGATGAATATGGCGCAGAAGTCCTGAGCCTATATTCGCGCATCTCGCCTTTTTACGGTGCAGCGCGCGCTGACCTGTTTCGGTATCTGCTAGTTTATCGACGGGGCGGTCTTTATCTGGACATTAAAAGCACCGCCGACCTGCCCTTGACCGAGGTATTCGGTCGCAACAATAACTTTGTCGTCTCGCAATGGGATAATGCCCCGGGCCGCGAACATGCGATTTGGGGGTTACACCCGGATCTTGCCCATGTGCCTGGGGGCGAGTTCCAACAATGGTTTATAGCCTCAGCACCCGGTCATCCGTTTTTACGGGCCGTGATCGAGCGCGTACTTGGCAATATTGACCGATATAACGCGTTTCGTGACGGCGTTGGGCTAGAGGTAGTACGCGTCACCGGACCGATTGCGTACACGTTTGCGATAGAACCACTGTTAAATCAGATCCCACACCGGCGAGTTTCAAGTGAAGCCGAGCTTGGCCTACGCTACTCAATAATGGCGTACCATGCTCACCACGTTCACTTTCGTGGTCACTATTCTAAACGCATGACGCCGATCGTCGGAACGCTTAGCAGACCGTTCGAACAGGTGGCGCTGACCGGATATATTAGAACTCGTCGCCAGGTCGGGCGGCTAATCAAGCATGCTAAACGCTTCTATCTTAGAGCGCGTGGACGGCCGATCGTTCGCACCCAATGAACTTATTGCCGACGGCCTAGGCTCGCGACGCCGAGCAACAAGTCCTTTACGGACGAACGTCGGAAAGCCTTAGCGCCCTCTACGTTGTTCGTAGGGGTCCGAAGCATTTCCAGATAAACCTTGGAGCGCTGGCTTAGCGTTTGGCTATCATAGAGTTCAATGCGGCGCGCCCATCGCGCAGCGCGCTCTGTAAAGCGTGTTCCCGCTTGCGTAGCGGCACCGGTCTCACTGTCGCCCAGACGATCGGCTAAGTCCTGGAATAGCGTGGCCATGTGGGCGTCGAATACCGCACGCTCCCGGTAAATTGTCAGTGGGACCGTTCGTACAATCTCTAGCCGGGCCTTCAACCGAGCCATCACGCTACCTTTTAAGGCCGTACCGTACACATTGGCATCGTGCTGCCGATACAAAATCAGTGGTTCTGCAATATGGGATACGCGCCCCAAGGCGGCCGCTAGCACATACAACCAGGTGTCGTGCGACAAGGATCGGGTTGCTTGCGGCTGCCGGGGGCGACGGGATCGCGGGATGAGGGTTACAAGCTCGCGGCGAAACATCATGCTGTTTCCCCACCCTGTTACGTATGGATCGATTTCGAGCGCCGAGAAGCAGCGGTCACCTGTTATACCTTGGTCGTGTGTGCCAATTGGTCGCAGCCTCTCATCGGTTAACGTCAACCGATGCATCGCAAGCAGGCTAGCATCGTCGCGGAGCCGGGCATGCCCGATAGCGAGCTTATCCGGCAACCAGACATCATCCTGATCACAGAATGCGACAAGCGGCGAGTTACATGCCTCGGCAGCATGGAGGAAGTTGTCCGCAAAGCCCAGCCGCTCTGGTTTGTCGAGTATCCTGACAGGAAACGGCACCTCACGAGCATACGCACGCACAATTTCTAACGTATCATCGGTAGATCCGTCATCACTGACGATCAGTTCCATCGGCTGCAACGTCTGCGCAGCGATGCTTTCCAGCTGTTGGCGAATGTAGCGTGCGCCATTATAAGTTGCCATCGCGACGGAGACGCGTGGTTCCGTGATGCTAGTAATAATCATCAATGACACTCTGTAGACAAGGCCCTATCGGTTACGCGTTATGCCCGTGCTCGCATCGCGGTCATCGATTGCACGATCAAGAAGGTCGGGCGTCATCGCGCAATGCTGTGTGATGGGAACTTCCCGCGTATAATCAACGCCGCCTTGCGCATAAACGCACTGCCGCCGGCCGTTGTCGGTCGCCTCGCGCATTAGCGCGGCATTTCCCGGCACTGGGCGATTAGGATCGCGATACGGGGCAATATCGGGGCACGGCTGACTTGCCGGTACAATGGTGTTCCGCGGAACGATTTGCCCATCTGCGGACTGGTCCGAACCGACATAAATACATAACCGACGGGTATCGACAACCCGATCGCTTAGCAATTGGGCCGACGCTATTGGAGTGACCAGAACCAAGCCACTCGCCACGACAGCACATTTAACTACACGTTTCATCCCTCGACCTTACGGTGTCTCAGGGGCGAAAGGAAGAGCACGGCCCCGCCCTACCTTCCAACACCAGGCCTATCCGGACGGCCGCCTTCCTGCGCCATCTCAACGAAGCTGTGGTAGGGAAAAATTCCGTCCGCAACGTGGTTCGATAGCAGATCCGTTTATACGTTCGCCACAGTACCACATGCGTTACCGTCATGTTACGAAACTAAAAAACCGTGGCCATATTGGGTATGCATTGCCGATGCTACCGTTTGACAATTAGCTTTTCCGTTCTCCCTTAATATGGGCTTCTCCATCGCCTGTTTTTATGCACTGATAACTCCATTGACATACCGCTTTTTGATTCCGACGGCCTATAAACAAGACAATATTGGCGACATGTCAAATAGTGTTTCATAACTCTGCCGATCACATTTCCCGCCTCATTTTAGCTATCGCTAATAAACCAGGCTCTCACTCGACGATTAACGCGTACCGCAATCAATGATACTGAAAATATGGCGAGTGATGCGACCCAGATACCGAGTACAATCAGCATAAATACTCGCACGTAAATACCCTAGCCTATCAATCACCACGCAATCAAATCATTCATTCTCTTCATTCCACAACCTGCGCTACGATGTACGGCACAGAAGTGAAGTTCAAAAGATTAGCTTAGTATTGACGCGGAGAAGTTTTAGAATGCAATGATCGTATGTTCCACGTACCGGATCGCATCCTACCGTATCTTTGTGACGTTGGCCGTATTGCTGCGCGATGGCGATAAAATCAAATGCACCGACTCAAAATCGTTCGTCAATTGGCAGCCGATCGTCATCACTGGACGGAATATCACCTGAAGGCGCGGCGTTACCGCGTCGCCCGTAATTCCCTAGAGTCCCTGACACGGCCGATACTATGATGCGCGCCTCGACCAAAATAGGGTGCGACAATAGGCTCAATACGAAAATCCAACCGATCACACCTGTTGCGATCGCAGCTCCGAGCCACAACCATGATACTTGGGCGTCCCAGCCTGTTACGATCATGAGCATCGCCGACGGTGCGACCGCTACAACAGTTAAAAGACCACTACGTGCGTAAATTGCGACAATTTCACGAGGGTGAGCGTCTGACAACCGGCTCATCCACGCGAAATACATCACGGTACCGATAGCGGCGTCCATTATACGTCCCACGGTGGCCGCTGCCATACCTATCGTGCAACCTATCGCAAAAATGCCGAGACCAATTATAGAACGGGTAATCTCGTACCGAGTTTGAACTGCCAGCCGGTCGCGAATTACGAATAACTCCCAATTCATTCCGAATGATAAAGTGAATATCTGCGCGATAAGGAGAAGCGAAAACGGCAAAGCTGCCATCAACCACCTTTCACCATAAAGCAGAGCAATTACTGGTCTCGAGAGTATTGCCAGGCCTGCAAGGAGCGGCCACATAATCGATATGATAATGTAAAAGCTTTTTAGAAATGTTTCACGAACCTCGCCTGTTTCGCGATAATCCTTAGACAGCTGTGCAAATGCAACGCGTGTTGCGGTACTGTAAAGGTTCGCGTAGATAAAGTTTGCGAGTGACGCAGCGCGCGAATACAGTCCTAATATGTTAATTCCTAGAAAGCGTCCCAGTAAGATCTGAGAAAAATACTGTACGAATTGCCCCATGCCCGTGACCGACACCATCCGGAAGCCAAAAAGTGCCATCCGTTGTGTCCCCGCCAGCGCGAAGCTAGGCCTGACTTCGGTTGGCGAGGTCAGGGCGTACAACGCGAATGACACTAAGCAGGCGGTCAGAGTGCCGGCTGCCGGACTGCGGTAACCGAAGCCGAGTAGAATCCCGGTGATAGTCACCACATTGGCGACAACGACGTTAGTCAGGGCGATCAACGACGCGGTTTTAAACCGCATGTTCCGTTGTAACATGGCAGCTGGGCGGAACGTAAAAATGTTAACGAGGGGCACCAGCGCCAGGATACGCAGTACGTTACCCGCCCTGTCATCCCCGAGAAGGGCGCCAGCCGCAAAGCTGATGGCAATCATTCCGGCCGCGAAAAAGACGCATAGAACCGCGTTTACCGTAGTAGCTGCAGCCACCACTTGCCGTGTCAACCGAACCTCGCGCACGATCAGGGCGTCTGCGCCTGATGCAGCGACGATCGACAGTATGCCCGATGTTGCAACTGCAATGGCGTTCAATCCGAGTTCGTAGGGCGAGAGCAGCCGTGCGATCGCGACCGAGCTGCCAAAAGCTACCGCAGCTGTGGCAAACTGTCCGGCAAAGGCCCAAATGACCGAACGGCGAGTCGACATGCATATCCTTCGAGTCTAAGCGCGGCCTTTGCAGTGGGTGGCCGGAAACCTCGCAGCGCCAAGGCACTGCTGACTACCGCCTATGTGCGCCTTTGATACTGGTGTGAAGTTCAGATGGATCGTTTGGAAGCGCTGGCCGGGCAGATCAACCACATAGCGCATCCTGGCGTGTTGCGACGGTTGCTCCAGGTCGCAATGAGGCGATCCCATCTTGAGCGGGTACTTCCCAATACCGTGCGCGCGTTCTGGGTGAATCGCGCCATTCCTGCGGCAGTTTACGCTCCGGACGCTCGGCAAATCCGTATCAAACCAAAAATAGGGCGGAGCCGGGTGCTAACGCTTGTCAGTCACGAGCTGACCGCTACCGGCGCGCCAAAATTGGCACTGGAAGTTGCCAAAACATGCCTTGGCGATGGATGGACGGTCATTGTCGTCAGTCCGGAAGACGGACCGTATCGTGAGTTATTCGTACAGGCCGGGGCAACGGTGATCGTCAGTCGCCTAACGTGGGGAAGAGCCTCTCCCGTGTTTGATTTGGCCCGCTGTTCCGATATCGTTCTGTGTAACACGATCGTTGCAGCGCTACTGGTTCGCCATAGGCTTCCGGCGCCGCTGGTCTGGTACATCCATGAAACAGAGTATGTTGCTGCCTTTGATCGACCGGGTATCGACCTTCGAGCGGCGTTTCAGTCGGCTCGGCAGATTTGGGCCGCGAGTCCGATGGTCGCACGGTCACTTGCCGCCTTTACCGACCGCGCAGAGGTAGTGGGCGGCACGGTTGACCCGGTCACCGCGCGACCACGTGCGCCAAGTACTAAAGCGCATTTTCTCGTGCTAGGGGGGATCGAACCCAGGAAGGGGCAATTAGGCTTGGCGGAAGCAGCAGCCACGCTAACACTCGACGAACAAATGAGTATCGCCCTGACAATTCACGGGCGAGAAACAGACCCCGCCTATGCCGCAAACGTGCGAAAAGCGAGCGAACCCCTACCCTTTTGGCACAACGGTGGCGCTTTATCGCCTTCAGCAGCGCTTGAAGCGCTGGCCGAGGCGGATGGAGTCATTATTCCGTCGCTGGACGAGCCCCTTTCCCTCGTTGCCTTAGAAGCGATGAGTGCTGGAAAGATCGTCATTTGTACTAGGGCGTGCGGGATCGCCGATTTCCTCCACGACGGCATTGATGCTTTTGTCGGTTTGGATGCATCGCCTGACAGCCTAGCTTTGACAATCCGGCGTGCACTTAAGGATCGGGCACGATGGGATCTAATTGGTGATCGCGCTCGTCTTCTATTTCACGACCAATTCAGTTCGGAATCGTTTTCCAAGCGCCTTCTAGGAAGACTGAACTCTATCGAAGCGCGCTAATTTTAGCGCAAATCGACATTACGCGTACCCGAATCAAGTGCACAGCCTGATACTATTGGCTCTCTATCGCGCTGGCCCACCTGATCCACCTGTGTCGTAAACCGATTTAGCTTATCAGTAATAGGGTGAATACGATACGTAACGGGATACATGCCAGAGGTCGTTATCGTATACTCTTCACCGCTTTGAGTTGCTGCAGTCTGCAATATTTGCGACATGCATTCCGCAACGCCCCTTGCTGGGACGTTACTCAGCATTAGCCCGGTGGCACCGTCAGGTGTCGAAATTTCAGCTACCCCAGTACTCGGAGATGCGCACGAAGCCAAGGCTAGCCCTAGCCCCAATACTAAAGTGATTTTCATACCAGCATTCCTTCATAGCAATTCAGTAGCATGTTGTTTACGAGATATTTTAGCTTATCTTTACGTCTAGCTCATGCATTAACGTAGTAGGATAATGTACACGCCAGACGCTATCTAGCAATATAGATCTATAGAATCACGTGATACATTACCCAACTACGTTATCAATCAGCCGAACCCTCGAGCCAGCAGTGAGATCTATAACAAGTTTGTTGGGGCCGTTTCTAAATCGACCGCCTTTAACTGTCACTTTATTTAAGTCTGGCGCGGGGTCTGCATATATAAAACTATTTATAGGACCCGGCCGGACCAAACTGTTCGTCACAGTGGGATTATCGACTATGCATGTTCCACTGGCAGTTTTGGTTACGACTATTGCTAGCCCGGCGATATTACTCATCCGTACGTTGCTAATGACTACGTCCCTCCCCCCGACCTCGATGCCATTCGCACGCAATGGCCCATTGGGGGATATAAGATTGGTAAGATTGCCGCCAGAGATACGGGGACGGATCGCATATTGATGCGTCGATAATCCCGCCGTGCAGGCAGCCCCGGCGCCGTCCACGACGGGATTCGTGACGACGCAGTCAGAGGCACCGCGTGGAATGCTAAGGCCGCCTACTTGGTCCGCCCCATCACGACCGCCGATAATAATTGCTGCGTTACTAAAACCTGACCCTTGGCCGCGCCCAGTGACACATTGACGTAGGACCGGATCAATCAACTTACAGCGCTGAACGCCAAATGTATCGAAAGAGTCTTCGCCGTAGAAATAAGCACCAGCTGCAGATGACCGTTCTGCTGTAAACCGCTGATACACCACGTCACGTCCACCGACTACCGAACACCCGCGGGCAGCGGAATCCCGACTTATCCCATTACTTACAGTTATCGTGTGACAAATCTGCTTTTGCCCACGGTACGATACGACGGCAAAGCCGTCGTCGCCGGTAAATTCGCAAAGGGACCTATCAAACAGCAGATCATGCGATCCATTCGTCACATGAATGCCATCGGCTAAGCTGCGACGAACGATAGGACGGATGATACGGCCTCGACTGGCGTTGCTAAACATCATGCCTGCTGCAGCCACCCCACGACCTGGAGCGACGGCATCAACCGTCACGTTCTCCAGAACGAAATTGGTCGCGGGCTGCGCTTGACCGTCACCGATCATGAGACCATTGCCTTCGTTGGCCGAGACCCGCACCCGAGACGCTCCCAGCAGGCGCAAGTTTGCGACGCGCCACTGATCGCCAACGCAGCGCAGCACCTGCGGCCCGTCAGACAGCGCTACAAAAGTGCACCCTTGTCCGTCCAGGGAGACACCATCGAGCAGGAGCACTCCGTCGTGCCGATAATTTCCATCCGGGTCAGCTAAGAGATCGAACCCTTCGGCATGCGCAACCTCGAATGCCTTTCGCAAAAGAGGCCACTGATCGCGCGTCGTAAAACGATCAACGCCAAAGCGCGACAATGGCCGTATCTGCCTAACCGGGGCACGCGTCGATGGACCGCTACCCGGCCCGCTACCATTTAATGCTTGAGCATTCCGGTCGCTGCAGCCCAAAGCCCCCAGGGTCCCCGCGATTCCAATCAACACGTTTCGCCGAGACGGCAATGCGGTCATGACTTGCGTGCCCGCCGTAGCGCACCTTCGATGCGTCCGATTGCCACCTCACGGTAGTAGGCTGCCATTCGCCAACGCCCCCGCGCTAAAGACACCACGCTGCCCGCGAACGGCCGAAGTATCCATTTGCTCTGCATGGGCATCGAATATCCGTGCAGCCTGAGCACGAAGCCCATGCCACGCGCATAGCCTCGTGCCTTACGCAAGGCCCGCGTGTCAGGACGTCCTAGAACAATCTCTTCATGATGGCCGACGACGGTGGGATCATACCGACACGCAAATCCAGCTTCAATTGCGCGTACGATAATGTCTTGAATCTCGCTGGATTGCCAGGGTGTGGCAGCGCCAATACCGATCTCGTTGTCAAAGCCGTCCACAACCTCCAGCACGGTCCGACGAAAAAACACGATCCACTCGATCGCGGTGGTCCAAGCAGTAACTCTGTCAATATGCATCGCGGTTGTTTCGAAACGGCCGTTAATAGTGCGGCCGGTCTCGTCGGCAGGACGGCCAGATAGGAGGTCACAACCCTGCTGCGCTATAATTGCAAGCGCACGCTCTAAAAAATCAACCGGATACCAGCAATCATCATCCGGAAAGAGTAAGATACTTCCTCGACTGGCGCGCCACCCTTTATTGCGTGCACGACTGGCACCGCGCTCACCCGGGGTGTGTATGCGTTGTATCGCGAAAGGCCAGGCCCTTTCCAAAATCGGTACGAGCCGATCGTCATCGTTTTGGTCGACAACGATAACGTCGAAGTCGTTGAAAGATTGCGCCGCAAGGCTATCGAACAGGCGAACGATCTGATCGGTACGGCCGAGTGTAGCCATAACCAGCGACAGAGCCGGGCGGGAAATAAGGTCGGTCATAGCGTCGCAGTCTGTCGTGCCGCCCCAGCGGCATGGGTAAGGAAACGGTCACGCGGCAAGCGTACCGGCTTAATCACATACGCCGTTATGATCGCCCCCAAGAATAGCGGTAGCGTACGCGTGTCGGAGATATAAACGATACGTATAAGGTCGGTTGTTCCCAAAAATACCGCGGGATATAGCAGCATGCCGATCAGTGATTTGTTTTGAAAGGTACGATGAACCGCACCGATCACAGCGCCTAGTCCGACCATGAATACTGACGCCAAAGGAAATGGATAATCCAAAAACGCCGCGTAAAAGCCGCCCGGATTGTTAAACTCCGGTGTCGCATACATTTCGAGAAAGTTATCCATCATTGTGACGTCAGGCTCTCTAATGAGAGAGCCCAGGATTGGAAATTTGGTTATCCAGCCTACGGTAATTTCGGGTTTAGGCGTAAACTGACCATAGGTGAGGTAGGCCCCGGCCCCATTGTTGATTGATGTCGAAAAATATCCTGCGAAGCGTGGCGCGATAAAATCAGCGTAGGTGTCATAATATGCTCGATAATACTGCCAGCTACGGAAATACTCCAAAGCAGCAAATGCCGCAAAGACGAATATAATGCCGATAAATGGCGCAATCGTGCGCCACAAGGAGGGTCGCCAGCGATACGCTATGGGGATCACGCCAATCGCGGCCAATGCCTCGAGCAATGCAAGCCTTTCGGATGCCAAAATCGACCGCGCAAAAACCAATGCAAAAATGACTCCGGTCATCGTCCACAACCGCGATGTCATTTTATAATTCGTCATCATCACGAGTGTTGATACAAGAGCGAGATAGACGGTGCCGAACTGGACGAAGGATGTAATTCCCGGAATTCGTCCTAGTACTGCTCGCAATTCGGTTGACGCCTCGATATCCCCTCGAAGTAGCGATAGGACCAGCGACAAATGTAAAACTAGCGTACCAAGTAGAATTACATAGGCAAAAATCGTAATCCAGCCAATTCGGGTTAGCACACGCGTCGTCAGTTCACCGTCTATGATGGACACTACATCTCGTCGCGGAATAACTAATCGACCGACGACAATACCCAGCACTAGCATTGCCATACTATATAGACCAAGCCCGAACGTCTTGGCGGTGATAAAATCTCGGCTGGCGTTGAAGGTCCAATAGTTGAATCGATTAAAATATGCGGCAAAACAGAAGATTGGCAACACGACGAACAAAATCGCTCGGATTGGATCCATCCACCACGCCAAAGGCTCATGCAGGTTTGCGCCAAGTAGGATTGCGGGACGTTGACGTGCGGAGCTAGCCGTTGCCTCCTGAACGGCACGTCCGTCCGCCAGTGGCGTCGGGGGTGGGGGGCTCATCGGTACTCCTGGTAGATGGGGCGGCTCTCGTCGCTCGTAGCCTTCCTTAGCGCATCCCGACAACCGTTAACGCACCGGGTCGGCTATGTGGTTGTGTCGGCGCCAGGTGGCAGAGGTAGAAAATATCCGCTACGGGTACGCGTTACAACGCCCCTTGGGGTTGCCTTTTCGCCGGTTCTCGGCGCCAAAATAGCATTGGGTAATAATGAAGATCGCTATCGTTCATGATTGGCTCACCACGTATCGCGGGGGCGAGCGCGTCGTTGAGGAACTGCTTCGAATGTTCCCCGAGGCGGACCTTTACAGCGTCGTGGACTTCATGGAAGAGCGTGATCGACATATGCTTCAAGGACGCGTGCCGAAGACTAGCTTTATTCAGCGGATGCCGTTTGCGCGAAAAAGATACAGAGTATACCTGCCCTTGATGATGGCGGCTGTTGAGCAATTTGATCTCAGCAGCTATGACCTAGTTGTTAGCTCAAGTTCTGCAGTCGCGAAGGGTGTCATTACGGGACCTGGTCAGGTCCATGTCTCGTACGTACACAGTCCTATCCGATACGCGTGGGACCTGCAGCATGTATACTTGCGCGAAGCCGGTCTAGATCGAGGCCCTAAAGGATTATACGCTAGGGCGCTGCTACACTACGTCCGGATGTGGGACCAGAGGACTGCGAATGGTGTGGATTGTTTCGTCGCCAATTCTGGTTTCATTGCGACGCGTATATGGAAGACGTATCGACGTGAGGCCCGGGTGGTATATCCTCCCGTGGATACTGATCGATTCACGCCTTCGCACGAGCCACGAGACAGTTTTTATCTAACTGCCTCTGGTCTTGTTCCTTACAAACGCGTGCCCATGATCGCCGAGGCATTTGCGTCAATGCCGAACAAAACACTGTTAGTCGTCGGCGACGGACCAGAAATGCCGGCACTGCGCAAGGTCGCAGGCCCAAATGTTAAGATTCTGGGGTATCAATCCCATGATGAATTGCTTCGCCTTTTCCGTTCGGCAAAGGCGTTCGTATTTGCCGCAGAGGAAGATTTTGGCATCACTCTGGTAGAGGCTCAAGCCTGCGGCACGCCGGTCATTGCCTACGGACGCGGCGGGGCACTTGAGTCGATAAGGGGACTTGATCATAATCAGCCAACCGGCGTTTTTTTCCCAGAGCAGACACCAGCATCGCTTATCGAAGCCGTTGAAGATTTTGAAGCCAACTCGCACCGCTTCGATGAGGCAGTGATCCGCGACAACGCTTTGCGATTTGCACCTAGCGAGTTTCGCCGCCGCCTGCTTGCCGTAATTGAAACAGAACTTTCAAGCCGTGACGCTCGCGCCCGTCTTTTCCGTCAGGATGCCGAAGCGCCCCATGCCGAAGCGCCTCATATGGATGCAGCTAAAGGAGCCGTCCTTTGAGCATTCGGGGGAACGCAAATGGCCTCATAGTCAATGCGCGCTTCTTAACACAGCGAATGACTGGCGTGCAGCGCTACGCGATCGAAGTGTCACGTCGCTTGAAGGCCATGTGTCCCGACATTCGCTTTTTGGCGCCCAAAGGTATTATCCATACTGCGGTTGCTCAGGAGATCGGCGCTGAAACGGTCGGTCGCCTGCATGGCCATGCCTGGGAGCAGCTTGAACTGCCGCGCTACCTAGCCGGCTCTGGGCTAATCAACCTGTGCAACGCTGCGCCAATCACCGTCACCAGACAGATTGTCACCATTCACGACGCAGCGCCGTTCGCGGTGCCAGAGGCATACTCACGCGCGTTTGTGCTTTGGTACCGGTTCCTCACCAGACGCCTAGGGACGCGCGCAGCCGGGATCGTTACCGTATCGCAATTTTCTGCCGATGAACTAACGCGATACATGAAGATACCGAGCACACGGATCGACGTTGTTCCTCTGGGAAGCGAACATGTCCGGGCAGTTCCTGCCGATGTAACGATCATTGCCAAGCACCGCCTTGATGACCGACCATTCCTTCTTGCCGTCGGAAGTCATAGTCCGCACAAAAATTTTGCAGCACTTGTTCGCGCAGCGGAACGGCTTGGGGACCTACCCTTTCGTTTTGTAATGGCCGGTGGGGCAGACCCTCGCGTTCATGCAAGCGCGCCAGAAGCTCTGACGAGCAGCCATGTCTTACATGTCGGTAGCGTTAGCGATGCACAGCTCCGGGCGCTATACGAACAGGCCGCTGGCTATGTTCACCCTGCTTATTATGAAGGGTTCGGCCTGCCCCCACTCGAAGCAATGACGTTAGGCTGCCCAGTGCTGACCTCGAATGCCGCCTCCTTGCCAGAGGTCTGCGGAGATGCCGCTGACTATTTCAATCCCTTTGACAACTCCGGGATAGTAAATGCAATACAGACCTTCATGAGAAACGACGCCCGCCGGCGTCAGCTGTCTGTAATGGGACTGGAACGGTCGAAGCAATTTTCATGGGACAACTGCGCTCAATCCGTACTGTCGATAGCCGAATCTAGACTTAACTTAACTGCGTCGCCAAGGTAAATTAAATTTTGGCAAGATATACATTATATCTCGCATAACCGAGATATAGCCTATCATCTAAGGCAATATTTACGCTTAATAAAGCGTATTATTGACTTTTCCCCATGTGCCGTCCCATGTTGCGCACGTCACTGTGAATGGCCCCGCCGCGTCTCTGCAAACATAGTCAGCAGAAAAGATTATGACGTTCTAGCGCGACGAGTAGCACGCGGGCCGGTATTGGCACTGGCATGGGGCTGATCGTTTAGTCCGCGAGGAGGACTTTCGCGAACTCACGAACCACCGGTCCAATGTCGTCGCGCGCCAATGCGATCGCCAGATTGGCCTGGATAAAGCCGGCCTTGTCGCCACAATCATAACGCTGGCCATCGAATGTGAAGCCGTGGAACGGCTGGTTGCCGATCAACTGCGCCATCGCGTCGGTCAGCTGGATCTCGCCGCCCGCACCCTTTTCCTGCGTTTCCAAGATCCGCATCACCTCGGGCTGGAGGATATAGCGACCGGGGATCATCAGGTTCGACGGTGCGGTGCCGCGCTTAGGCTTTTCGACGAGCGCCGTCACTTCGGTCAGCCGACCGTCGATCGCACCTGGCGAGATGACGCCGTATTTGTCGGTTTCCGAATCGGGCACTTCGAGCGCGCCGATCACGTTGCCGCCGACCTGATTATAGGCCTCGACCATCTGCTTCATGAAGCCAGGCTGGCCGACCATCAGCTCGTCGGGCAGCAGAACCGCGAACGGCTCGTCGCCGACGATCTCACGCGCGCACCAGACCGCATGGCCCAGCCCGAGCGGCTCCTGTTGTCGAACATAGACCGGCGAACCGGGCTTCATCCGGATATTGCTAATCGCATCCAGCGACTTGCCGCGCGACCGCATCGTATCCTCGAGCTCGTACGAGATATCGAAATGATCCTCGAGCGCGCCCTTGCCGCGCCCGGTCACGAAGATGATCTGCTCGATCCCCGCTTCGAGCGCTTCCTCGACGGCGTACTGGATCAGCGGCTTGTCGACGACGGTGAGCATTTCCTTCGGCATGGCCTTGGTGGCCGGAAGGAAGCGCGTACCGAGGCCTGCGACCGGAAACACGGCCTTGCGCAGCGGCTTTATGGTCATTCGATGCTCTCTTTGATCGTGCTATGTTTGATCGGTTCGATAGCGATTATCTTCTTAACCCTCCAGCCCATGATAATCGCGGCACCATTGTACGAAACGCGGCACGCCTTCGGCGATCGATGTGCAGGGTTCGAAGCCCAGGTCGCGTTGGATCGCGCTGACGCCGGCTACGATGTCGTTGATATAGGTAAAGTCGCGGTGCATCCGACCCTCGCCAGCCACATTGATCGGCCGGCCATCGAAGATCGCCTTGGTGAACAGCCACATCGCCATGTCGGGCCGACCCCAAGGGCCATAGACGGTAAAGAACCGTAGCCCCGTCCGCGGTAGGCGAGGGAGATGCGCGTAGGCCCCGCTCATCAGCTCGTCCGCCTTCTTGGTGGCGGCGTAGAGCGACAAGGGCTGGTCGACACGGTCCTCGACGCGGAACGGCAAAGTGTCGTTGCCGCCATAGACCGGGGACGACGACGCCACGCTGACTGCCAGTGCCTACACAAACGCATTGCGCGATCAGCCGGATCGCAGTTAGTGCCATATATGAGTGGTTTAACGATTGTGTTGGTATGTTGCGGCGTGGTTCTGGTCGCAATGGTGCTTGGGCGGAACGAGAACGATCTGGACTGACGCTATCGTTGCCGAAAATAGAGGCACTTCAACCACGCAGATAGTTTGCCGGAATCGGTCAAGCGGGCATAGATGGACACCATGAACGATAGCGATCTAAACCGCCTACGCAGTTTGTTGAACACCGTCAGGCGCATCGACAGTGGTGAAATTCGCACGCAGGACGGCTCTGGCCTCGATACGACAAATAATAACCTGAAACTGTATCGGCAGAAAGCCGATCAAATTATCCTAGCGTTGCCAGATCAGCAGCTTGTTGAAGTCTACCGAATTATGCTAGCAGAACATGGCGCTCGTAATGATACCCTGATTACCGAAATCGAACGTCGAAACCTTCATATTTTATAGTGTTATCCGCATTTATGAGAACGCGCGATACTTGGATATATGTGGACGCGCGGTACTACTTAGCAGAGTTAACTAACGGCGAATGATATACTAAATGGGCATAGCGATATTTTGAGCGGCCGTTGCAGTTAAGGCCCAGAGTGTTAGCTACTCAGCCGAACTCATGTCCGACGCCATGCCTCAGTATATCAATTGATCGTTCCTGAGTAGGCTGCACGGTAATAGGCTTCCCGGAAACCTCTTCTTAGAAGCCACACTGACATATTATGCCGTCTGCGGCGGCATAATATCGGTCTTTGGCTCCGGCAGGCTGGATATTGCCCATGGCCTTAAAAGACGGCAATGGTTACCGCCGCTGATAGTCAGCTGGGTTGCGCGTGGCTCATGTTCAGCGGGCGGGGGGCGGCGGGACGTTCTCCCACATCTTAACCGTTCATTCGAACGACGCTGGATAGCGACCGTCGAAATATGAGGCTTGTTTCACCTCTTAGCGCGGTGTCGGCAAGCGCCCCCCCCCCAGTCGAGCATGTCGGTCGCTAATACCAGCCACCGACATTGGAGCGCGCGAGGCTGGGCATGGCAGTCGCAGATCACGGACCCCAGCGCAGCGGACAATGCGGTCACATCGGCCAGCCGCCCGTGCAGGATCGGCGTCTCGTACATCCCGATCTGCGCCGCGCGGACGCGGATGCCGTCGAACGCAGGAGACGCCGTGGTCATGCTATCAGCGTCCTGCGGTGTCGTCCGCGTTCATCGGCTCGTCGCCCTTGGCCTTCTCGGCGTTGTAGCGCTCGATCGCCTCGATCGTGACGCGCTTGGCTTCTTCGGCGTCGCCCCACTTGCCGACCCGGACCCACTTCGTCTTCTCGAGGTCCTTGTAGTGCGTGAAGAAATGCTCGATCTGCTCGAACACGATCTCGGGCATGTCGCCGCGCTCGCCGATATTGGCGTAATACGGGAACACGGCGTCGACCGGCACGCAGATGAGCTTTTCGTCGCCGCCGGCTTCGTCCTCAAGGTTCAGCACCGCGATCGGCCGCGCACGGACGACGCAACCGGGGATGAACGGCGAGCGCGCGATCACCAGTGCATCCAAGGGATCGCCATCGGGGCTCAGCGTGTGCGGCACGAAGCCGTAGTTCGCCGGATAACGCATCGGCGTGTGGAGGATACGATCGACGAACAGCGCGCCCGAGGCCTTGTCGAACTCGTACTTCACGGGCTCGCCGCCGGTCGGCACTTCGATGATGACGTTGAGGTCCTCGGGCGGATTCTTGCCGGTCGGAATGAGGTCGATACGCATGGCGGTCCTCTCGATATGCCGATGCCCGCGCCCCACGGTTGGGAGAGCGGCCGGCATCGGTAGAATACAGTTGCGGGTCAGCGCGGCGTCAGCAGCTTGTCCAGCCCGCTGCCACCTGTACCCAGCTTCTGTAGCCGCGGATAGCGCGGGCCGTCATGGTAATCGAGCAAGGCGTCGCGGAAACGGTCGTAGTTCATTACAGTAAGGCGGATCGGCACCTTCATGCCCTTTGCCGCTAGGCTCGCCGCCTTGATACT
The DNA here is from genome assembly GCF_059691795.1 of Sphingomonas sp. 320_CC. Lineage (NCBI taxonomy): Bacteria > Pseudomonadati > Pseudomonadota > Alphaproteobacteria > Sphingomonadales > Sphingomonadaceae > Sphingomonas > Sphingomonas sp. 320_CC. The sequence goes on from NZ_JCAWAE010000005.1 coordinate 97,282, forward strand.
GTCGGCCGAATAGGCCTCGGCGTTAACCGCCTCGATCTCGGTGCCAACGTAGAGGCCGGCCTTGAACGCGGGGCTTTCCCAGGTCAAGGAGGTCACGATGCCCTCCTGTTGATCACCATGCCGAGCGAATAGCTGACATCCGTGCCGCGCGTCCTCTCCGCTTGCTTCAGTTACGGGCCCTGCTCGGGGCCGTGGACCAGCTTGTAGCCGTTCATCGCGAAGCCGTTGATCGGCGCGGGCTTGCCGGTCTCGGTCAGGCGGGCGTCGAGGAACGTCGCTCAGTCATTGGGGACGATGCCGTTGAGCGCCTCGGCCACATCGGCGAAGGTACAGGTAAGCTCACCGTAATCGCCGTCACGGACGCCGAATATCACCTTCCCGCGATCATTGATAAAATTCGTACGGTAAATTCCCTATTGTGGCTCAACCTGTTAAAAAGTAAAAACTTGAGCAACATGCTTATCCAATGATAGAAAACTGGAATTTTTACTACTCAAATAAATGATAACACTTAACCAAAGTGTCTACCAAGCAATCTTAAACTTTGGTATATTCCTTATACCATTTAACAAAATACGGCACGCCTTTTGCAATAGTCGTACATGGTTCAAAACCAAGATCTCGCTGGATTTCGCCGATGTCTGCAAAGGTGTCGCGCACGTCGCCTGGCTGCATAGGCAGCATTAGGCGTTCGGCTGAACGGCCGCACGCCTGCTCAATCAGCGCGATCATCTCGCCGAGATCCTCCGAGCGGCTGTTGCCTATATTGTAGATCCGGTGCGGGCTGATGCTGCCGCCCGCCTTGATCATGCCGTCGTCGATGGGCGGATTGTCGACGCACGCAATGACGCCGGCAACGATGTCGTCGATATAGGTGAAGTCGCGCCGCATCCGCCCTTCGCCAAACACTTTGATCGGCTGGCCTTCCAAGATAGCTTTGGTGAACAACCACATTGCCATGTCGGGCCGACCCCATGGGCCATAGACAGTGAAGAACCGCAAGCCGGTCTGCGGCAGGCGGTAGAGATGCGCGTAGGTCTCGCTCATCAGCTCGTCCGCCTTCTTGGTGGCAGCGTACAGCGACAGGGGCTGGTCGACACGGTCCTCGACACGGAACGGCAAAGTGTCGTTGCCGCCATATACCGAGGAGGATGACGCGTAGACGAGATGCTCGACCCGACGGTTGCGTCCGATCTCGATCATGTTGAGGTGGCCAGCAAGATTGGCCTGGAGATAGGCCCGTGGGTTCTCGATCGAATAGCGGACGCCAGCCTGTGCGCCGAAATGGACAATGCGGTCGAACTGCTCGCCGTCGAGCGCGGCATCGAGCGCGACGTGATCAGAGAAATCGACGTGCTTGAAGGTGAAACCCCCGTTTGAATTGGCGCCATCCTTGTCAAGCTCGGCCAGCCGCGCGTGCTTGAGCGTGACGTCGTAATAGTCGTTGAGGCTGTCGATACCGAGAACCGTGTCGCCGCGGGCAAGCAGGTGGCGACTGACGTGAAAGCCGATGAACCCGGCCGCGCCGGTAACGAGAACGCGCATAAGGTCTCTCCCTGTATCGCCCGGGCCTTACGAAAGGACCGTGTTGCCCGGCAAGGCGCATCGACAGCATCCCGAACAAACGACCCGGTTGATCAGCCTTTGCCTTGCCAAGGCGTGAGGGCAAGGCTCACGCCTTGCTGTATATCGTCTCAATCAAAATTTTGCCCAGTCCGAGACGCGAAGAAACTCGTCTGCCAAAGAGCGACGTATACCGAGCCGCTTCCGGGTTTGCTGTTGACGCTCTCAGGACCCGTTTGCCGACGCCCCACCCCGCCCCTTCCTTAACGGGAGGGCGGCTAACGGATAACCTTCGTACGCCAGGTGGTGATGTAGTCGATGTTCCCGCGGCATTCGCCCATGTCGGCTTGCTCGGAAAGGCGGAAGCGCGTGGCGTCCCAGACGAAGCGCTGGTGCGATCCGCAGTCACCCAGGCCTCGGCCCTTGGCATAGCTTGTGAGGACGCCGTCCTTGAACTCGCCGTTGATGACGCTTTTCACGGAGGTGCCAGTGTCCGCACCCGTTGCTTCGAAGCCTGAACGAGCGTCGAGTTGGGCGGGGGTGATCCTGGTGCCGTCGACGATGAAGAGCGCGCCGATCAGATTGTAAGCACCTGTCGAGCAAGGAAGGATGACCAGCGACTTGCCACCGCCGAGGGCATGCGTTTCGGGAGTAGTGATCGACTCACCAGCGCCGTCAGGGAAGCTGCCGAGATCGCAGGTAGCGCGTTTGCGCATCGTTGCGACTTGGGCACCACTGAGTTTTGCGGGGGTGCCGGAGGGGGTGATCGCGGTGATGATCGGCAGCGACGGTATGGGCGCGCTCGAGAGCGCGGGGCCCTTGGCGACGACCGCGTCAATGCTGCCGGCGCGGCCTTGTTGCGCATCGATGTAGCGGAGCGCAGCGGCTGCGCCTTTCAGCGAGAGGGTGGCCAGTGTGCCACCCTTCGCATCGAGGATTTTCAGCGATTGGGCATTGGCGATGGCTGCGGCAAGCGCGGCAGCGTCATGCAGGGCTATACGCTTGCCGTCGACCGCAAAGCTGACGGGCGGGCGCTTGGTGGCCTCAACGTCGTTGCGGGTTTCCAGCGCCAACGAAATCTTGCCGCCACCAGCCGCCACGGGGCCCGGCTCGCGCGACAGGTTGAGTGTAATCATGTCTTCACCGCCCATCTCGGGAAGGAGCGAGCCAAGCGTACAGCGCAGCGTGTTGTCACAGCCGACGGTCCAGTCGGTGAACGTCTTCAGCTCGCCTGGTTTTGGACGCGTATGGGAGTCAGCCGTGGGTTTTGGCTGGGACACGGCCGGCGTGACAGCAACTGATGTAGCGTTTGGCGCCGTCTCGGCCTTGGGCTGAGGTGCAGGCTGGCTTGCCGAACAGGCGGCGAGCGGCAGCACAACGAGGGGCACGAGAGCGGAAAAGATCGGTTTGCACAGCATAGATGCAGCCTAGCGGTCTGGCAGCGCGGGGAAAAGCGGCTACGGAGAGGCAACAAATCAGGAGAGTGATGTGCAGACGATCGGCGTGATTGGTGCAGGGCAGATGGGCGCAGGGATTGCGCAGGTATCGGCGCAGGCGGGGTACCGCGTGCTGTTGGCGGACGTGTCGCTGGACGCTGCGAGTAAGGGCAAGGCGGGGATTGCCAAGGCGCTCGCGCGGCTGGTGGAGAAGGAAAAGATCGCGGGCGACGCGCGCGATGCAGCCCTTACGCTGATCGAGCCGATCGCAAGCGTCGCGGACATGGGCGACTGTGCGATCGTCGTCGAGGCGGCGACCGAGCGCGAGGGGGGCAAGCGCGCGATCTTCGCCGAGGTCGGCAAGGTGCTGGGGCCGGACGCAATCCTGGCGTCGAACACGTCGTCGATCCCGATTACTCGGCTGGCGCAGGCGGCCCCCGATCCCGCGCGGTTCATGGGCGTGCATTTCTTCAACCCGGTCCCTGTGATGCGGCCGATCGAGCTGATCCGGGGTCTCGCGACGTCAGATGCCACGGTAGCGGCGGTCGAGGCGTTTGCGGAAAGGCTCGGCAAGCAGGTCGTGCATGCGAACGATGCGCCGGGATTCATCGTTAACCGCGTGCTGATGCCGATGATCAACGAGGCGTGCTTCGCGCTGGGCGAAGGCGTGGCGAGCGTGCGTGATATCGATCTAGCGTGCCAGCTCGGGCTGAACCATCCGATGGGGCCGCTGACGCTGGCAGACTTTATCGGGCTCGACACGTGCCTTGAGATCACGCGCGTGTTGTTCGAGGGAACGGGCGATCCCAAGTTCCGGCCGGCGCCGGTGTTGGTAAAGTATGTCGAGGCCGGGTGGTTCGGGCGGAAGACAAAACGCGGCTTCTACGATTATTCGGGCGCGGAACCTGTGCCGACCCGGTAATCCATCGCAGGCGCCCTGTATCAGGCGGGTGAACCCCATCCGCCCTACGATCCAAACCCATGTCCCAGGTTGTGCTGCAGCCTGGGACGTGCGGTCGACGATCAGGCGTTGGTGCGCCCCCACGGCGATGACGGCACGGTCGACCGGATCGGCGGTGTGGACCAGCTACGGCGACTTTAGCCGATGATGATTGGCGGAGTGTGGCACCGCTGCTGATGTTGCACCCGCCTCCCCTCGGCCCCACTGCTACAAAATTCAATAATAGCAGCGAGTTGTAGCAAACGACACGACTAGGTCGCTAGCGGTTCGGACGGACTGCCGTCTAAAACAGTCCGTCCGGAATAAAGTGCAGTCATTGATACCTATTGCAACAAGTAAAATACAAAGCGACATACCACCTGTTGATTTTCGAAATATTGGTATTGTTTTGATATTGCGGACGTGACAGCATGTGCCTGTCCGAGGGTCCGGATGGTACTGCCGAACAGTGTCGACAAGGTCACGGGGCAAATATCCCGATGAACGAGCGGCATAACATTCACCGATTGCTTCCGAACAGGGTCGGCAGCAGTCGATATCGCGCGGCATCATCCATGCGACCCGATCGGCAGCACAGGGGGTGATCGAATGGTGTTGTTCAAGGGGTTGATGACCACGACATGTTGCGTGGCCGCGTTGGTCGCGTTGCCGGCTCAGGCCAAGGCTCAGTCGTCGGATACGGGAACGTCGAATACGGGCGTGAGCGACGTCACGCAGGACGGCCAGACCGCAATTGGTGATCCCGTCGCCTCCGCCAAGCTAGCTGCAGACACGGCACGCACCGGTGAGCGCGAAGGGTCGGACATCGTCGTGACCGGTACGCGCATCACGCGCCCGAACAACCGGTCCGCCGCACCGATCGTCACCACGACCGCCGCAGAAATCGCAGCGCAAGGCGCGACGACGATCGAGGAGGTGCTGAACCGCCTGCCGCAGGTCCAGGTGAACTCGGAACAGAATTTCAGCGATTCCGAAGGTCGCCAGCGCATCAAGCTACGCAGCCTGGGCTATGAGAGGACGCTGACGCTGATCGACGGCCTGCGCGTCGGCCTCGCCAACACGGTCGACGTCGGCATTATTCCCAACGCGCTGGTCGAGCGGATCGACGTGCTGACCGGTGGTGCCTCGTCCGTGTACGGCTCGGACGCGGTGTCGGGCGTCGTCAATTTCGTCCTGAAGAAGAACTTTGAGGGCATCCGGGTCGACGCGAACTACAGCTTCTTCAACCACGACAATGACAGCAATGCCGTCACAGACGCAGCGGGTCGCGCCGGGTTCAACGCCAAGCGCGGACTGACCAACGATGGCGGACGCTCCGACGTCAGCCTCGCGGCGGGGACCAACCTGTTCAACGACCGGGTGAACATCACCGGCTTCGTCAATTATCGCCAGTCCAATCCGGTCGAGCTGGTCGATCGGTCCTATTCGGTCTGTGAAGCGGTGCAGCCGACCAATACCTCGCCGCTCGGCTGTTCGCGCGCCAGCTTCACGCCGGCAGGCACGATCATCCCGCAGTCGGGGCCGCGCGCCGGGCAGATCCTGGTCAACAATCCCAATGGCAACGGCACCTTCATCCCGATCAACAGCGGACCGCCGGGCACCTCGGCCAACCCTTACGACAACTGGGCGGTGCAGCGCGCGTTCAACCGCATCAACGTTGGCGGCTTCCTGACCGCGAAGATCAGCGACGACATCGAGCTTTACGGCAACGGGCTGTTCTACCGCGACAAATCCTACAACACACAGCTCAACCGCACCTTCAATTTCGGCGCGTACGGCACCGATCCGTTCCGGGTAAATTGCGACAACGCGTTCCTGTCGGGCTCGCAGGCACAGGATCTGTGCGGCGCCAATGCCGGCGTCGCCGGGCAATATGCACCGATCGACGTACGCTATCGCTTCGACGGACTGCCGCTGGTCCAACAGCGCTTCACCAACGAGGGATACCGCATCGTCGCGGGGCTTCGGGGTCGCGGGTTCAACGACGTGTGGTCCTACGATGTTGCAGGCATGATCTCCCGCGCGCGGCTCGACACCATCGACGTGCCGTTCGCGCGCTATGACAGCATCAACCGCTCGCTCGACGTCGTCCGCGTCAATGGGACGCCGACCTGTCGCGCCGTCGTCAACGGCACCGATCCGTCCTGCGTGCCGTTCAACGCGTTTGCACCGTTCAACCAGGACGCCGCGCTCAACCAGTATCTCTATGGCGGCGCGACCGGCGGGATCAGCACGCGCATCCCGCGGCTGTTGCAGTTCGTGGGCACCGTCAGTGGCGACCTGGGCAAATACGGCATCACGTCGCCGCTCGCGGAACAGGGCATCGCGGTCGCCCTCGGGGCGGAATATCGCGAGGAGATGGAACGGACGATCGTCAACGAGATCTTTCAGCAGAACAACGGCGGCGAGAACCAGCGTTTCACGCAGAGCATCCTCGAGGCCAATGCCGAAATCCAGGCACCGCTGATCGAACACCGCCCGTTCGCGGAACTGTTGCAGGTCAATGCTGGCTACCGCGTGTCGAAATACAACCGGCTCGACGGCAAGTTCGATACCTGGAAGGTCGAGGGCATCTGGGCGCCGATACCCGACATTACGCTGCGCGCGTCCTACAACAAGTCGCAGGCCGCGCCGGGCGTCAGCACCGCACAGGGTGCCGCCAACATCTTCTGGAACCAGGGATTCTATTCCGATCCTTGCGCACCGCGGGTCGATCCGTCGAACCCCAATGGCGGGCGCCTGGCGCCGTCCGCAACGTTGCAGCAATGCCGCAACACCGGGCTTGCCGACAATCTGTACGGCAGCGCCTCGCTGATATGCCCCGACGACCGGTGCACGGTGCGCGAAGGCGGATTCGAACTGAAACCGGAAAGCGCCTATACCAAGACGTTCGGCGTCGTGCTGCGCCCGCGTTTCCTGCCCGGCCTGACGGTGTCGATCGACCGTTGGCTGATCGACCTGAAGGACCAGCTCGACTTCCTCCAGCCGCAGAACATCATCGGCGAGTGCCTGGCCACCGGGAACGACTATTTCTGCCGCGGCATCGTCCGCAACCCCGGCACCGGTACGCTGTCGAGCTCGCCTGCGACCAGCCCGGCGACGGGTTGGGTAGCTCGCGGCTCGGCCAATGGCTACAAGTCGCAGTCGCACGGCTGGGATTTCCAGGGGCAGTATAATGTCGGTCTTGGCGGTGCCGGGCGGCTCGACATGAGCTTCAACGGTACGCTGATGACCCGCGTCGGTTCGCAGTCGTCGCCGACCATCGAACCGCGGAACTGCGTGGGGTATTTCGGCAACCTATGCGGCGAAAGCATGCCGCGCTGGGCGCACCAGTTCCGCACCACCTGGACCGCACCCGACCGCTCAACCAGCCTGTCGGTCAACTGGCGTCACCGCGGCGCGATGCCGCTCGACAACTATGCACCTACAGACACTGGCATCCCAGCGCAGGATGCCAGCGCACTGCGCGATCAATATCCAGGCGTCGGCTCATACAACTGGATCGACGTCGCGCTGAGCTTCGACATCAACAAGCAGATGACGTTCCGGCTGGCCGCGAACAACGTGTTCGACCGCGATCCGCCACTGATCCCGGACAGCCGTTCGCGGATCGGGCTGCTCCGCGGCAATACCGTGATGGGGTATGATCTGCTCGGACGGCAGCTCGTCGCAGGCGTCTCGCTGCGGCTGTAACGACATCAGACACCTGATACTGGGGTCCCGATCTATGTCGATCGGGACCCCGACTATATTGATCTTTCGCTGGCACTCACCGGCTACGCGCATCGGCGCGACGCGTAGGCGCATTGCGGGTTGTAACAGCGAAGACGCCGGAAAACAGGGATGGCCGCGTTCATCAGCTCATCCCGGCAGCGCGAGTAGCACTAAGGCCTGGCGCCAAGGCATGGCCCGCGTCAGGATGTGACGACCGGGACGGACGCTTATAAAGCGCCAGGAAGCTAGCTTTGTCGGCCAGCGCAGTCCTCCAGTGCTCGAACGGGGCAATTGCCGGCAATCCGACCGGTAGCATCGTCGTCAGCTCGAGCAGGTCCTCTCGATCGCGGCTACCCTGAACAGCCGGCTGGTATCGCCCTCATCGACGTTAAGCACGAGCATGAACATTTCGCCATCGCCGCGCACTGCCACCCGCGACGACAGAGCCGATCGTCGAGCAGGATGCCGCGCGGTCATGACCTGAGATCGCATGTGCCAAACCGGCTTGGGAGGCTGCTCTGACAGCGTTGCACGCTGGCACCCTGGGCAACGTGTGGTGCACTAACACAGCGCGACGCCGCGTGACGTGGCGTCGCTAATGATGATTTCCGCGACACCGGCCCCGACGATGGGGTTCATGCGACTGAGCGCGATTCCAATCGCGTCACCTGGGAAAGTGATTTGACGACGTGCGTATCACCGGCTGACCGACCGTCGGCCTCGAGGACGATCGGCTGCCGGACGAACTCGACGTGGTAGAGCATGACGGGTGCTAACCCCGTCTCCTACATCCGATAAAGGACATTATCGTATGTAATTTCCATCACTTTGGGGTGATATGCCAGCCCTCTGGGCCGGCCCTTTTCAGCGCTTGGAAAGAATGAACGTACGCTTCATTGTGCAGATGCAGCATAAACGCGTTGACGGGCCTCACCGTAATGCAGATGACAACGCTACCACGCGGCGGGGGCCAGATGACGAGAATGAGCGAGAGATCGGGGACACGACAAGATACACTCCCGCCTTCCTACCATGATCAAGAATGGGTCAGATCGCTATGAAGATCGCAGTCTTTGGTCTTGGTTATGTTGGCCTTTCCAACGCCGTTCTTCTGGCGCAGCACAACGAAGTGGTTGCTGTCGACATTACGGCTGCGCGCGTCGAGATGCTTAACGCGCGTAAGTCGCCGATTGTCGACGCGGAATTGGAGGATTTTCTCGCCACGAGAACGCTGAACCTCGCCGCCACGGTCGATGCGCAGCTGGCACTTGCCGAGGCCGACTACGTGATCGTTGCCACGCCGACGAACTACGACGCAGACACCAATAAGTTTGACACGTCCTCGGTAGAGGCCGTGATTCAAGCGACAGTCGCCGCCAACCCCCAAGCGACGATTGTGGTAAAATCCACAGTCCCCGTCGGATTCGTGAATGATGTACGAAAGCGGTTTGACACCTATCAGGTCATTTTCAGTCCCGAATTCCTTCGTGAGGGCAGAGCCCTTTACGACAACCTGCACCCCTCTCGTATCATTGTCGGCGAGCGTTCGGAACGAGCACGTATATTTGCCAACCTGCTCTTGGATGGCGCGGTGAAGAAGGATGTTGAAATCCTCTTTACCGATGCCAACGAGGCGGAAGCAATCAAACTATTCGCCAATACATATCTCGCCATGCGCGTCGCTTTTTTCAACGAACTCGACAGCTATGCGATCGCTGGAGCTATGGACACGCGCCAGATTATCGACGGCATCGGCCTCGATCCGCGCATTGGCAGGCATTACAACAATCCCAGCTTTGGCTATGGGGGCTATTGCTTACCCAAGGATACGAAGCAGCTGCTGGCAAACTATTCCGAGGTCCCACAAAACCTAATTCGCGCAATTGTCGACGCAAATCGTACTCGCAAGGACTTCTTAGCTGATCAGATAATTGCAAGAAATCCCAATAAGGTAGGAATTTACCGCTTGGCGATGAAGGCGGATTCCGACAATTTCCGCCAGTCTTCGATTCAGGGTATCATGAAGCGGGTCAAGGCCAAAGGCATTGAGGTCGTGATCTACGAACCGGCAATGGACAGGAACGAGTTTTTCGGCTCCAGCATACTTCGCGACCTCGATGCTTTCAAACAAACCTGCGACATTATAATAGCAAATCGCATGTCGGACGAGCTCGACGACGTGAGGGTGAAGGTTTTTACGCGCGACTTGTTTGGTTCAGATTAAAACCTAGCCGACGCAAAACCAGATGAACGGGAAGAACGATGAGTGACAAAAAAGTAGCTCTTATCACAGGCGTGACCGGTCAGGACGGGTCGTATCTGGCTGAGTTTTTGCTTGAAAAGGGCTACGAGGTTCACGGCATCAAACGCCGGGCCTCGCTACTCAACACGCAGCGCATCGATCACATCTACCAGGATCCGCACGCACCGCAGCCCAACCTGAAGCTACATTACGGTGATCTGTCGGATACCTCGAACCTGACGCGCATCCTGAGCGAGGTGAAGCCCGACGAGGTATACAATCTCGGTGCGCAGAGCCATGTCGCCGTTAGCTTCGAGGCACCCGAATATACCGCCGACGTCGACGGCCTCGGCACGTTGCGCCTGCTCGAGGCGATCCGTTTCCTTGGGATGGAAAAGACAACGCGCTTCTACCAGGCCTCGACGTCCGAGCTCTACGGCCTGGTCCAGGAGACCCCGCAGAAGGAGACGACGCCGTTCTATCCGCGCTCGCCCTATGCGGTCGCCAAGCTCTATGCGTACTGGATCACGGTCAACTACCGCGAGGCGTACGGAATGTACGCCTGCAACGGCGTCCTGTTCAACCACGAGAGCCCGCGTCGCGGCGAGACGTTCGTCACCCGCAAGATTACCCGCGGCCTCGCCAACATCGCGCAAGGCCTCGAGACGGGCTTGTTCATGGGCAATATCGACTCTCTGCGCGACTGGGGCCATGCCAAGGACTATGTTCGCATGCAGTGGATGATGCTGCAGCAGGAGCAGGCGGAAGATTTCGTCATTGCGACTGGCGTGCAGTACTCGGTGCGTGAGTTCATCACCTGGTCGGCTGCGCACCTCGGCATCACGCTGCGGTTCGAGGGCGAAGGCGTTGACGAGGTCGGCATCGTCGACAAGGTCGAGGGCGATGATGCCCCGGCGGTCAAGGCCGGCGACATCCTCGTTCGGATCGACCCGCGCTATTTTCGTCCGGCCGAGGTGGAGACGCTGCTCGGCGACCCGACCAGGGCGAAGGACCGGCTTGGCTGGGTCCCCGAGATCAGCGTGCAGGAGATGTGCCAGGAAATGGTCGCAGCCGACCTTCACACGGCCAAGCGTCATGCCCTTCTCAAGACCCATGGCTACGATCTTCCCGTTTCGGTCGAAGGCTGATGGAGCAACATCCGATGCGCATCTATGTGGCTGGCCATCGCGGCATGGTCGGTGGAGCGATCTCGCGCAAACTGCGCGAGCGCGGCGCCGAGGTGATCACGCGCACGCACGCCGAACTCGACTTGACAGACCAGGCGGCGGTGCGTGCTTTCTTTGCAAGCGAGAAGCCTGACGGTGTTGTGCTGGCGGCTGCCAAGGTGGGCGGCATTCATGCCAATAACACCTACCCGGCCGACTTCATCTACGAGAACCTCATGATTGAGGCGAACGTGATCCATCAGGCTTACGTCGCCGGCGTGCAGCGCCTGCTGTTCCTTGGCTCCTCCTGCATTTACCCGCGCGCGGTCGAACAGCCGATGCGTGAGGACGCGCTGCTGACCGGCGTCCTCGAGCCAACCAATGAGCCGTATGCGGTTGCCAAGATCGCCGGCATCAAGCTGTGCGAGAGCTACAACCGCCAGTATGGCACTGACTACCGTAGCGTGATGCCGACCAACCTCTATGGCCCGGGTGACAATTTTCACCCGGAAAACAGCCACGTGATGCCGGCTCTGATCCGCCGCTTTCACGAAGCGGCTGCCAGCGGCGCCGAAGAGGTGGTGATCTGGGGTACCGGCACCCCGTACCGCGAGTTCCTGCATGTCGACGACATGGCCGAGGCCTCGCTGTTCGTGTTCGATCTCGACAAGGAAACATACGAGGCCAACACGGAGCCAATGCTCAGCCACATTAACGTGGGCTTTGGCGAGGACGTGACCATCAGCGAACTCGCGCATCTGGTTGCGGACGTCACAGGTTTTACAGGCCGCATCAGCTTCGACACCTCGAAGCCAGACGGTACGATGCGTAAATTGATGGATTCGGGACGGCTTACTAGTATGGGATGGAAGCCTTCCGTTGCCCTTGCTGAGGGAGTCAAGGATACTTACGCGTGGTTCCTAGGTGTTTAGTAACGGCATCTGGTGGATCGGATTGATGAGGAACCAGTCTGGTTCTGATGTCCAGATTTTGGCGATGTATTCGTAGGGTGTGAGGCCGCTGAGCGGCTTAAGCCGACGGGCGAAGTTGTAGGCGGTCATGAGGCCGGCGAAGTGCGTCCGTAGCTGTTCATGGCTTTCGTAGTGGAAGCGCTTGACGGTCGCCTCTTTGATCGTCCGGTTCATCCGCTCCAACTGACCGCTGGGATGGCTCGGCTTGGTGAGTCGGTACTCGATGTCGTTCGCCTCGCAGACCATGTCAATACGCATCAGACGCGATTAGCCAATGTTACGATTGCGAAGCTCGTCGGCAGACTGGATGTTATTGGTCAGCATCGTGTGGATGCGGTAGGGCACGGCTTTCATCAGGTGCTTGAGGAACGCCCGCGCCGTTCGCCGATCAGCTTTGTCTATCAACTGGGTGACGACGAACTTGCTGGTGCGGTCGATACCGACGAACAGCTAGAGCTTGCCTTCGGCAGTCTGAACCTCGGCGATATCTATGTGGAAGAAGCCGATCGGGTAGCGCTTGAAGCGCTGGCGCTTAGGCTTATCGCGCTCGATGTCCGGCAGACGGGATATGCTGTGCCGCTGCAGGAAGCAGTGCGGCGCCTACCGTGTCAAGTGCGGGATCGAGGGCTGCAACCCATAGCGGCAATCGTCGAGCGGCAGCAATGTGTGACGTCAGAATGCGATTACCGCCGCCTCATCGGCCTCGGCGAGGGTCGTGGAGTGAGAGGCCTTCGGCCCAGTCTTCAGGTCCTCAACCGTCGCCCGCTTGCGCCACTTCGCCACCGTCTTTGGATTGATCCCCAGCTCTCGGCTCAGCATCGCGAGAGAAGCTTGTGATCGCTGTATTGCTGCTCGGACGGCGTGCGTGGTCGTGGCGCTCCCGTGACGTACATGTCCCATATGGCTTCCTTCCCATTTCAACGAAGGATCGCACCATTATACCGTGGGATCAATCACCTAGCAGTGATACCGCCTAGCACCCGTGTCACGACGTTGTCATCGTTCATCGGTAAACGGTATCTAAAAACCTCCAAAATGCTAAATGACGACTCTACTCTTCGCTCTCCTGCAACGTCGAGACTGGTATTCGGCGTGTCCTTCGGCGGCGGACCATATCCGTTTTCAAGCTGATATTTGCGCTACCGCGCCGGGCTCTGCCCGAGTGAGATCGCTCAGATACCGTTACTAGCATTCCTATCACGATTAACAGTATTACCTGCCCAAGCGTATCACGATCAAATAAACTGGACTCGGAAAAGTTCTGCCCCAGCACTACAACTAGCAAAGCTGAAAGCAGAGCAATCGTCCGGCGTGAAGCGTGTCTAGTACCAATCATACGATAAATAATCGCAACCGGCATCGCCACACAGGCAATTAAAATAGCTACTAACCCAACGAAACCGACTTGCACCGCTATATCAAGGTAGCCGTTATGCCCTTGTGAAACGCTCTGAAGCCAGTTGTAATCGATACCCCCAGAAGCTCGTTCACTAGACAACCAGTAAGATCCAAAGCCTGCACCAGCAACTGGGTGATCCGCATAGAATTGTAGCATCGGCTGCCAGATCTCGGCACGGCCGGACAAGGCATCTGGATCCTGGAAGGCTTCCTGTATTAATTCAACATGGAAACTAAACCATAGTGTTACTATCAACAATAACAACCATAATACAAGAAGACCTCTATTAATAATTTTTGAATAGTTATTTATAAAGGAACTGATGCGGTAATACCCCACCGAAATTAAGGCTCCTACCATACTACCAATTATAGTAACCCATATTGAAGTCCTAGAGTGACTTTCAATTATAAATAGAGTGGCCAATGATATAATCGCCCAACGCACGATAGGATTAATTCGTTTGGCGTCAAACAAGAATAATATGATTATGATTCCGCTTGCGAGGCCGGCAATATTTTTATGTCCCATAAAACCACGCCACTGATGAACGGCACCAGCTTTTTCGAATGAATGCACGCCAATTTCAGGATAAAATATTACTGCTATGATATTTGCCGCCAAGAAGGCGACGAGAATAATCCTTAGCAGATAAACAGCGACATTATACCCTATTCTGCGGGTGCAGTATGATGCAAGCCAAACTACAATAGTAGTTAAAACAAGTTTTTTCACGGAAACGTTTGGAGCCGCCGACCACGTCAAACTGAACCAGCACCAGGCTAGCGCAGGAAGCATCAACCATGGGACTGCGACGAGTCGACCGATGTCTCGATTAGTTATAGCGCCCGGCAGCGCGGCTAGAAAAAGCCCCAAATAGGCGAATATCCTAATCTCGCTTACGTATTTCCCCGCAATAAACGCACCCGATTCCATCCCCGGTCGCAGCAATGTAAAAATGAGGAGTAAAGCAAATGACATACAGGCTAGACCGACCTGTAATTTATTGTGAGGAAGCCATGCCGAGCTGGCCGAAGTAAAAACCACCTGATTCTATCCTTCCGACGCACTAGTACTAATTTGAAGCGTCCACAACAACGGGACCTATAGCGCTATTAGGAACGCGGGCAAGTCGACGGGCGTCTCGGTTATAATTTACTTATATACTCGCCGGCGTTCGGTGACCTAGCCTGCGCGCCCGAACGAAATTTGCCGTTAACGTCGTCGTACCAGCCCTTCAATAAGGTTTAACGTACGAGCTTTGCCTGCCGCCTAGCCTAGATTTATGAGACGCGGGGCAACCTCAACAATGAGTTAATACAAAACCCCAGTTTTTACTAATCACCGTGTTCCACAGGTTTTAGAATACGCGTTCAGATCGCTACTGGTTTCATTTTCGTTAAATATGACATAGGGCTGACAATCCATTCTTTTAGTTGCATCGACGGCGCCATCCTGTCCGGTATCACCGGTGCTCAATATGTCTTCGTCATACGCGCGCTCCAAGCGGAACACGTAGGCTCCCGCTAGGTGAATCTTGGTGTGACGCGATAGCAGTTTTCCTGCTCCGATCCAATGCCGGGAATCCCATGACTTATCGACATAGCAACGCTGGCCTAATGATCAGGCCCTGAAACGTCCCTATAGCTGGGCTTCGTCACTAATTGCCGAAATTACCTGTTCTCACGAGGCAATTCTGCGTTGCAAAAATCGATTGCTCCCCGCTCTAATGCTCAATAGGCCATCACTTCAGCTAATAATACGAGTGAGGAATCGGATGGTCCGCGCAGCGGTTATTTATCACGTCTGGCCGCACTATCGCCAGGCTGTGGCTAGGGCGATGGATCGCAGCGACAAAGTTGAATATTCGTTTTTCGGTAGTGGTGAAACCTACGAGGGGATCAAGCATGCTGACCCTTTGAAATTTTTGCGTTTTGTTAAGGCTCCATTTAAATTTCGCGGCAAAATGATGTGGCAGCCGATGGCCGTCCAAGCCGCCCTCTCGGACGAATACGATGTCCTCGTGTATTTAGGCGACCCAAATTTTGCATCAACCTGGGTCGGCGCATCGCTGGCGCGCTTACGCGGCAAACCGGTCCTGATGTGGGCACATGGTTGGCTCCGCGTGGAAACCCCGTCAAAGCGTAGAATGCGCAACGTGTTTTTTGGGCTGGCCCAGCGCTTGCTGGTATATGGCGAGCGAGCCAAGGTGCTCGGCGCGAAGGCCGGCTACGCAGACGACCGAATCACGGTGGTTTACAACAGCCTCGACGTAGATCGCGCTGACCAGATTGTAGCGTGCATCGAAGCCGATGCCTTGGATACGGTGAAGCCACAGGCTCTATTTTCCGACTCCGGCTTACCGCTGATTATCTGCAGCGCGCGAATCACGCCGCTCTGCCGATTTGACCTCTTATTACGTGCCGCCGCAGCCCTCGCCACGCGTGGAACGCCGGTAAACACGCTGCTAGTGGGAGATGGACCAGCACGTGCGAGTCTGGAGGCGCAGGCGGCAGAGCTAGGGGTGCCAGTGCATTTTTATGGTGCCTGCTATGACGAGGAAGTGCTGGGCCAGCTTATCTACCGAGCTGACATAACGGTTTCCCCCGGAAAGATCGGACTGACGGCGATGCACAGCTTGATGTATGGCACGCCCGCGATCACTCATAACAATCTGGACGAACAAATGCCCGAAGTCGAAGCTATCGAAGAGGGGACGTCCGGATCGCTATTCAAGCAAAACGATGCCGACAGCCTTGCCGATTCGATTGCTACTTGGCTGAATAGCGGGCGCGATCGTGCGGAAGTGCGGACCGCATGCCGCGCAGTCATCCACCAGAAATGGAATCCAATGAATCAAGCTGCCATCATCGAACAGGCTGTGATCGAGGTCGCGGGGAATGCCTAAGCGCAGTGTTGCTGCGGTAGGCGAGCCCGAGCGCGCCAGTGACACGGTTATCAAACGATGCCGGAGAGAAATAGAAAATTCGCTAAAACGCTTCGTGCGCAAGCTAGTTATCCCAGTGTTACGATGGCGTTATGGCGCGGCGGAGATCGGCGAAGGCTTTCATTGGCCGAAAGGCGGCAGGGCACTGATAGCGCCAGGTAGCCGGATCGGACGATTCGCGTATATCGGACCCGGCTTCGAAAGCCACGGACCGGTCGTCGTCGGGGACTTGTGCATGATAGCAGCCGAATGCTTAATTGTCGGTGCTGATCATCTTTTCGACATCGCGGATACGCCTACAAGATTGGGCTTTCCGACAGCTCCGCGGAAGGTCACGACATTCGGTGTCGATGCCTGGATAGGTGCTCGGGTAACCATAATGGAGGGCGTCAACGTCGGCGCAGGCGCAGTCGTAGGATCTGGGTCGCTCGTCATCCGGGACGTCGAGCCCTATACTGTCGTTGCAGGAGTGCCTGCCAAACTGATCCGCAAGCGTCTAGATGATGACGAGATAGCCAGGCACGACCGCACGGTATGCGCCGCGCCCCAGTCAACCGGAGTACTCGAATGAGGCAGTCCTTACCGAGCTTGGCCGCGACCGGAAGGCCGCCAGATCAACGTCGGCTGATACCCGGAATCACGACGATCATTCTGACGTTTAACGAAGAAATACACATTGAGAGGGCTATAGCAAACGCCAAGCTCTATTCGCGCGAGATCATGGTCGTAGATTCCTTTTCGACTGACCGCACCGTCGAGCTCGCCCAAAGCCTCGGGGCACGGGTGATCCAGAACAAGTGGGTCAATCATGCCAGGCAGATCCAGTTCGCACTCGATCAGGAAATTCATTCGACCTGGGTGCTGCGGCTCGATGCCGATGAACTGATCGGCGCAGACTTAATTATGAAGCTGAATGCCGAATTGCAGGCAATGCCGGCTGATGTAGCGGGCATCTTGTTTAATCGTCGACACATTTTCATGGGCCGATGGGTACGTCACGGCGGCCGCTATCCCCTGCTAATGCTACGCTTGTGGCGTAACGGGCAAGGTGAGGTGGAGGATCGCTGGATGGACGAACATATGCTCGTTCATGGAGGCCGGACGGTACGAATGAACGGCGAATTTTCGGACGCGTCTGAATACGACGTCGCCTTTTTCATTACTAAACATAATGGATACGCCGCGCGCGAAGCCATCGACGTACTCGACAAGCGATACAACCTCTTTGACAAGCCTCGGGCAATCAGTGCCGAAAATAGCAGTTGGCAAGCGAGCTTGAAGCGCTCGATAAAAGAAAATATCTATAACCGACTTCCGTTCGGCTACGGACCACTATGCTACTTTCTCTTTCGCTATGTTGCCCAGCTTGGATTTCTAGATGGCAAGACCGGACTGATTTACCATTTCCTTCAGGGCCTATGGTATCGCTTCCTTGTTGACGTGAAAATCTTGGAATTCGAACGGGCGATGGAAGGGTGCAAAACCCGCGAGGATCGGCTTGCGGTACTCAGGCATGTAAGCGGGCTAGAACTTTAGTTCTTCATAGTTCAACAGTTTCTACCGGGAGCGATGGCAGCATGCTGAAAAGACGTCGCTAGGCATCGGTTTTCTTCGGTTTTAATAAAGGGCTGGCCTGTGGGTTTCGCTATTTGGTTATTCTATTTAACCGCTATTGTCTTAAATATATACATGCTCGCTAGAATTGATGTTCTTCGACTTGATTTCACAGATGGTATGCTGATTGGTCAAGCCTACTATATCCTTATTCCCATGGCATTTTTCCTTGTTGAGGGTTCAACCACCATGGAGGATTTACGGGTCACCTACCGTCCGTACGATGACATAAGCACTACTTGGATTGTGGTCGGCGGCATGTTTCTGATCCCGGCAATGCGTGCGATTCTACCTAGAATGAGGGAGGAAATAACCGATCGATCAGATCCTAGGACGCTTTCGGCGATGATCGTCCTGTTTTTCGTTACGACCTTGATTTCGTTCCAGGCGATGGGTCTCGCATCGGGCGGACATTGGCAGGAAAATTTATCCAAGGCCTTCGAAAACAATCCGTCACTCGTGCTGGTCAAATATGCCGCAAACGTTGCTCGCAATGGTGTATTTGGCCTTCTGTTATATGCCGTGTCTACGCAACGCCTGTCGCGAGCTGCCGCTATCGTAATCGGGTTAATGATCGCGCTCGCTGATCTATTCCTCACCTTCAACCGGATCACGGCAGTCTTTCTGCTTATCTCCGTAATTTTGATGTATCGCCGAAACACGGCAATTATGCTCGCCATTGGGATCGGTAGCCTAGTAGCGTTACCGTCCGTAAGCATCCTCTGGCCGATGTTTCGGGGTATGGCTACACAGCAAGGCTATTCTTACGCGAGCATGGCCGATGCAGCAAATATGGCAAGCGCTCACTCTAGCAATACGACAATCGACACGACGCTGAACAGCGTGTTTGAGTCGAGTAATATCGTAGTACTAAACTGGATTGTGAAAAACGCTGGTACGGGCAACTTTCCATATCTCTACGGTGCGATGTACCTTCGCCCTACGACTGTACTAGTTCCTGGAAGCCTGTGGCCGGATCGACCAAAAAATTTTGGTCTCGCGGTGGGATCAGGAATGGCACATATTGATGGTCTAGCACTGAACTCTACATTGTATGGCGAGGCCTACGCCAATTTTGGAAAGTTCTGGCCAATTGGTTTAGCGGTCTTTCTTACAATCTGCCATTTTCTGTTTCGCGTTATAATGCCGGGGAACCGCGCAGTAGGGTTTATGGCGGCCTTCGTGGCCATCGCGATCTGGCGCTTCGATTCCGCCTTCGTTGGCGTTGCTTTGCTGCTGATCCTAGCGCTGGTATGGGGACTTCGCCTTGTTCGAATGGCGGGACGCCCCCGAAAGAGCTTACGACGTCAAGTTAATAGCCCTTCGAGGAGTGGAACAGTACCGGTACGGGACGAGATTTCCTAGTTTAAGTGCCGTACATATCGGAGATATTTGAATGACGCTGCCAGATCGAGAAGTGCTCAGCGCTGCAACTAGCAATTCACGTGTTGGCGGCGCCAGTTTTGGGTTACGGATGCGCTGCATGCGTATGGTATTTATGATATGCTGGGGCTTGTTTGCCAGTTGGACACCACCCCAAGCCAGAGCTTGGCGGCGGGTGATACTGCGTGCCTTCGGGGCGAGGATCGCATCGACGGCTAACGTCTATAGTAGCGCGAAGATCTGGTATCCGCCCAATCTTAGCATGGGGGCATTCGCCACTTTGGGCCCGCGAGTCCAATGCTATAATCAGGCGCTGATCGAAATTGGTGCCTATGCGATTGTCTCGCAGGATGCCTCGCTATGTGCTGGTACGCACGACTACAACGATCCTAATTTTCAGCTAGTGATAAGGCCGATACATATTGGTGAGCATGCTTGGGTCGCGGCCGAGGCGTTCGTCGGCCCCGGCGTGAACATCGGTGCCGGTGCCGTCCTTGGTGCCAGAGCGGTAGCCATGAAGAACCTTGATAGCTGGACCATTTTCAGCGGCAACCCCGCTGCCCCCCTCAAACAGCGCGCAGCGAACGCTTTCGCTTGCTCAAAGCTCGGCCAGTTATGAAGTTTATGAGAGTGGCTAGGGGCCCGGTTGCGCGCCGATTGATAAGCGGCGCCGGCGCAAACATGCTTGGAAAAATCTGGGCATTACTAATCCAACTACTATCCGTTCCGGTCCTCACCGTCGCTTGGGGCGGTGGCGGATACGGTATCTGGCTGATGATTTCGACAGTGCCGACTTTCATAGCGCTGTCCGATTTCGGCTTGGGTACTGCGGCGGGCGTCGACATGACTCGTTCCATCAGTAGGAACGACACGGAAGGAGCACTTCGTGCCTATCAAAGCGTGTGGCTTTTCTTAACTTTGGTGACAGGGGCGATATGCGCGGCTGCCGTGGCGGGAGCACTTATCTGGGGGTACGCCTTCCCAACAAACGAGTCTGGGACAATCTTCACACATGAGGAAATTGCGCTGACCGCAGTTATCTGCGTTGTTTACGCCTTCGTCAGCATGCAGACCGGGATCCAGCGGATTGTATTCCAGGCAACCAACAAATACGCGTTCGGCACTTTTCTCTACGACATCTGGTTCCTAATCGGCGGTCTTGGCGTAATGGCGACGGCGTGGTGTGGACGCGGAATTGTCTCAGCCGCATTAGCGCTGCTTATTTCAAGAGCTATCGGCAACTTAGTCACGAACTACGTACTGCGCCGGAGCGAACCATGGGCGAGGCAGGGCTGGAACTACGCGGATCGCGCGACGCTCAGACGCTTAACGCAGCCGTCTATTGCGGCGCTGTCGCTGACGCTCGCCAATTCCTTTGGATTGCAGGGCGTAGTGTTAACCGTCGGGTGGTTTCTCGGGCCGGTTGCCGCTGCGACCTTTGGTACCTGTCGGATGCTTACCCGGATTCCACTGCAATTTTCAGGGCTGGTTACTCGTGCCAGCTTGCCTGAGTTGATCCGCGCGCAGGCGGCTGACAATGCATCATTAACGCGGCGGCTTATGCAAATAAACGTTGGCCTTAGTGTAGTCGCTGTAGCACCGGTCGTCGCTGTGCTAACGATATTCGGCAACACGATTCTTGCCCGAATCTCCCATGGCAAACTCCACGCTTCGACCACCGTTTTTGCTTTGCTAGGGGCTGGAGCAGTGTTAAGCGCCGCCTGGAGTTCGCTCGGGAGCTTATTAATGGCCGAGAACCGGCAGGGCCGCTACGGCTATCTTGCTTTAATAGTTTATCTTGCTTCTGCGATTACTCCATTCATCTTTCGCACCGACCTGACGCCAACTCTGCTGATCTTGTGTGGGGCGGAAGTCGTCATTCTCCTACGAGTCGTCCAAGCAACAACGAAAGCCGATCACTTCGCCGCTCCAGCAGTCGAAACGTCGACCATTAACGCCAATTGAGTCCGTCGTCGCTGGAGACAAGTGTATGCAATGCAAGCGTAGGCGCTGCGGCATACCAGCAACGGTCTTTATCGCACGTTTCAGACCCGTTCTTGTGTACCCCAAACTGGGTTGCTTCCGCGTCGGTCAGCATATTGGGATAGAAAGCGAAATTGAGATAGAGCAGGCCAGACGGACCCTCGCTGACTCTTTGCCGCCAAGCCACATATTGTACGCGGCCTGGCACCGCGATGGCGCGATGCGGGGTGCCATCCGCCCAGCTATCCCAAGTGCCGCCAATAAGTTTGCGAAATTGCACGAGAGTGTAGCGCCCCTGATCTCCTTCGTCGCGCGCAATGATGTTCATTGTGCCACTATGCGAGATGTTTAGGCTGACATAGCTGTATTCCGTGAAGGATCTGCCTTTGGATGGATCACCGACGACTGCCTGGGCACCCCAACCAGCCGCAATCGTATGGGGCGAATTGCTTTCGAATATACGAAATAACGCGTGGTGAGCTCCTATCACGACGACTAGTTTGCCCGAAGGCAACTGGGCGATCGCTGGTAGATCATGCGGGTCAGGGCCTTTTGCCGTGGTGCTTCTGCCGATTTCGACGGCAGGTCCTTCCCACTGGCCGCTCTGAAGATCCATTTGCCGCGCCACGCTTTGAGTTCCCGCTGCCGATGTATCGGTGGTTGGGTAGACTACGAAAATCTTATCTGCGGTTGTAAGGGTGGAATTTCCCCCGCCGCTATGGTTTGCAGGGAGAAGGCTGTCAGTTGCTACCAATTTAGGAAAGCCCGAGGCGGGCGCCAATTTTCTATCTTGCCATACGAAGCGATCGAGCCACAGCCGTTTACCACTAAGAGCGCCATAATATTCGAAGCTGGAAATAGTCGGAGGGCCATTACGGTCGTTGAACGCGCTTGGCTTCTCCAGCGTCGCATTTCTGCTCGCTAAGCGGACGGCATGCCAGTTTCGACATCCGCTGTCGGACCATAGCAGCGCAGCGTTTTTCATGTTTGAATAGCGGGGTATCACCAACGTATACGCGACGCCGCGCGCATCGAACACGATGCCGGTGTCAACCATCAAGCTCTGATCCCACGCCCCATCCCATTTGCCTTTAGGGAACAAATCACGGTTGATTGCCTCCGCAGCGAGCTCGGCGAAATCCAAGCGATCGCCCTTAGCTTTTTTTGGCAAGATAGTAATTTGAGCTTGCGTCCGAAGGCATATAAGCCCCGTGGGCGATACGCCTGGACTCCCCTCGTCGAGCGGGGACGCAGCTCGAACCTGTCCAACGTAAAGACGGTACGTACTCGGCATAATCTGAAACGAGCCGGCTGTGGCGCCAACAAGGACAATCGTCGCAAGCTTAATAGCTATGTTGATCATTCGCGCCGCCTTCCTCGAATACCGCAGAATCTGTATAATATTGCGGATTATTAAGTGATAGAACTGTTCTTGCGCCTACGAATCCCAAGATAAAATTTGGGGCGCATTGGAAGCTCAGTTTACACAGTCTCGCACGGACTGTTCGAACCGCGCGAGAATTTGATCTCGGCTCCAGCGCTCCTCAGCTCGCTTTCGCGCTTCCTCCCCAAGAGTGCGGCGGGCAATCGGGTCGTCGATCAACTGAATTATCGCTGCAGCAAAAGCCAAGCTGTCGGCAGGGGGCACCAGGAGTCCACATCCTTCAATCTCCGACGCTAAACCTGTACGCTCTTCAGCAGTAGCAATGATTGGTCGGCCGGACGCCAGCATATTGGTCATTTTTGATGGTAAAACCAGGTCAGCCGCACCTGCAATCTGAGGCAGGAGGTGCACCGTAGCGAGGCCAAGCATATCGCTCAGGCGATCTATTGGTTGAAGATCGTAGAAGCGGATGTTTTCGAGCCCGTGTGCCGCTGCGATCAGATTTTGCTTGTTAGCTCCGTTACCGCAAATCACGAACATGATATCCGTTCGAGCGGCTAGCGCGCGGGCCGCATCAATGATGATCTCAATACCCTGCTTGTTAGCAATATTTCCAGAGTATAGCGCTACAAACGGACGGTCTATTCTCCATTCCGTACGATACGATGATTCGCCATTTAGCAAAACTACCTGTTCTGTGTTTGCCCAATTGCGTAATTCAAGCACTCGATTGGCAGGCACGCCTTTTTCGATCAATCGCGCGCACATTTGGGGCGATATGCTACTAACTCGATCAACATTCAAAACTACTTGTTCAAATTTTTCTGCGGCTCGCGCGAACACCCCCTCTTTTGATAGCAACCCAGTAGCGAACGCGGCCTCTACTTCAAAATCCTGGATATGGATCCAAGTCTTAGCGCGACAAATTTTCGCAGCAATGCGGGCAACTGGGGCTGCAATCAACGAAGGCGCGATTGAAATGACCAATTGCGGTCGTTCCCGCCACGCCAACTGAAGCATGGGCATTAGCGCGCGGAGGGCAAATGTCGCGTGGTGCAAAAGACGCCTAAGCCCATTAGGTTTAATCGGCACATAGATCGGACAGCGCACCACATTAACGCCGTTTTCATTGCTCCGCCGCACACCCCCGCCTTTAAAATCAGGGTGAGCTTCCCAATATGGGTAATAAGGCTTGGATGTTACTACACAAACGTTATGTCCTGACTTAACAAGCGCTTCTGCCATACCGGTAGTATAGGGACCGATACCAATAGGCTCGGGCGAATAGTTAATACCAAGGATGAGTATTTTCACGACGCCACTGCGGTTTTAGCAGAATTTTGATATCGAATACCCATATGTCATCCGCATACCGGAACCGCTGCGATCCACAACGATTTTTGAGCCGGTTTGGAGCAAATATACGCATAACCCTTACACCTTGTAGTTGGAGCCGGCCTGCTATGGACTAGAAACCCTCGGACGCGTATTAGGGATCACAGCGCGACAAGGCAGAAACGGATTTTCTCGGTTCGTTAATGTTGACCCGGGTGCCTAAAAAAAATAGACCCACTGGCCTGCTTAGCGTCCCCGCCCCCAATCATCGCGGCGATTCTCCTTGTGCTGTGCCCTGATCCGTTCAAGTTCCTGCTCCTGGCCACGGATGCACTCGGCACGCCGCTCGCGCACGACCGCCTCGTAGAGATTGGTGAGATATCGGTTTGAAGGCCCCACCTTTGCACACGCCAACTTGTCGCCACGGTGGCGTCGCTGCTCAATGACGGGGCCAAGATATTCCTTCAGCTGACCCAACCGCTCCGCCCGCTGCGTAGATCGAGGCTGCAACCCACGTGCCGTTGCCTCCCAGCCTCCCCGCGCCGCCTCGTAGGAGGGCCGGCTTAGCGCCGCGAGCAACCCGCTAGGCGGGAGCGGCTGCTTGCGGGCATGCTCGTCGCTCACGGCCTGATGGCGCCGATAAATCCCTTCAGCATGAACATGCGCTCGGCCTCGTCCACCACCAGCACGTCCTTGGGCCTAGCTGCTCGCGCCCCTGCCCCCATTCGTGTTCAAGGCTAGCGATGCGGATTCCGGGATCATCGCGCTCATCGCGCTCATCGCGCTCATCGTTCCGATAGGATGGCGATCAGTGTTCCGACAAGGTGGCGATCAGATGCCGGATGTTTTGGTGGTGTAATCCGGTCGTCGCAAACTGCTTCTTTTCGAGGAGCAGCCAATGCTGACGGAGCGAATTGCGATGCGCAAGGTGCGCGAGATTCTGAGACTGACGTACGACGCCAAGCTACCGTCTCGGGAGGTTGGGCGCCAGGTGGGCGTGGGCAGCACAGGCGTACGTGTGATGCTTCAGCGTTTCCGGGCATCGAAGCTGGAGTGGCCGTTGCCCGACGGGCCGACAGACACCGCGCTCGAAGCAGAGCTTTACGGTGTAGCGGCGACCAGAGGCGGGCAGCGCGATCGTCCCGAACCGGACTGGCGTGAACCGGGAGCTGAAGCGCAAGCACGTCACCGTCCAGGTGCTGTGGGACGAATATATCAAGGTTCAGCCCGACGGTTACCGGTATTCCCGGTTCTGCGAGCTTTACCGCGCCTGGGAGGGACGGCTCCGAGTGACGATGCGGCAGACGCGTCTGGGCGGCGACCGGATGTTCGTCGACTATGCTGGGGACACGGTGTCGGTGGTGGTCGACCGGCTAACCGGCGAGATCCGCGAGGCTCATCTTTTCGTGGCCGTGATGGGCGCCTCGAGCCTGTCGTTTGCGTGGCCGACCTGGACCGAGACCCTCCCGGACTGGACGGACTCGCATGTCCGGGCATTTGGTTTCTTCGGCGGTGCGGCGCGTCTTATGGTGCCCGACAATGCCAAGGTCGCGGTCATTAAGGCGTGCCTTTACGACCCGCAGGTGAACCGCACCTATGCCAAGCTTGCGGCGCATTATGGCACCTCGGTACTCGCGGCAAGGCCATATCGCCCGCGAGACAAAGCCAAGGTCGAGGCCTCTGTTAGCATCGTCGAGCGCTGGCTGTTTGGGCGTCTTTGTAACCGAGTCTGGTACGGCCTGGACGATCTACGCGCCGCCATAGCCGAGATGATGACCGCGTTGAACGCCCGCGTCATGCGCCGGTTCGGCCGGTCGCGGCGTGAGCTGTTCGACGAAATCGACCGCCCCTTGCTGAAGGCATTGCCGGCTGAGCCATACGTCCTGGCGGAGTGGCGCCGCTGCAAAGTCGGCATCGACTATCACGTCGAGGCAGCGAAGCATTTCTACTCGGTGCCTTATCGTCACGCCCGGGCGCAGGTCGAGGTGCGGCTGACTGCGCGCACCGTCGAGATATTCCTCAGGGGCGAGCGTGTCGCCTCACACATGCGCGAGTCCGGCAACGGCCATCATACCACCATCAACGACCATATGCCCTCGGGCCATCGCCGCTACGGCGACTGGACGGTCGAGCGCCTCCTCGATGAAGCCGGACGGCTCGGTCCGTCGGTCAGGATGCTGTGCGAGTTGATCCTGAGCGACCGGCCACATCGCGAGCAGGGCTACCGCTCGTGTCTCGGTATAGTGCGGCTGGTGCGCGCGTATGGCGCAGTCCGTGTAGACGCGGCTTCGCTACGCGCCCTCGAGATCGGCGCGCGCAAATACGGCGCCGTCAAATCCATCCTCGAGAAGAAACTCAACGGAAACCCGCTCCATCGCCCCGCTCGGCCGGAGAAGTGAGCGTCGACCACCCCAATATCCGCGGACCCAAATACTACCACTGAGGAGATAGCTCATGCTGATACATCCTACCCTCGACCAGCTGCAGGCGCTCGGCCTGCAAGGCATGGCCCAAGCCTTCACCGAACTCGATAAGCATGGCGGCGCCGCCACGCTCAGCCATGCCGGGTAGCTGGCCCTGCTGCTCGACCGGGAAACCACCTGGCGGCACGACAAGAGGCTCAGCGCGCGCCTTCGATACGCCAAATTGCGGCACCAGGCCGCACCTGAGGATGTCGACTATCGAAGTCCCCCCGGTCTCGAGCGTCGGCTGTTCGAAACGCTGTTGAACGGCAAGTGGATCGACGCGCACGACAATCTGGCGATCTGTGGCCCGACCGGCATCGGAAAAAGTTGGCTCGCCTGCGCCATCGGCCACAAGCCTGCCGCGACAACCGCTCGGTCCTCTACGTGCGCTTTACGCGCCTGCTCGACGAGCTTGCCCTTGCGCGCGGCGACGGCCGCATCGCCAACAGGCTCAAGAGCCTCGCCAGCGTCGAACTGCTCATTCTGGACGATTGGGGTCTTCAGCCTTTGGATGCCCAAGCCAGGCATGACCTGCTCGAGATCCTGGAAGATCGGTACGGCCGCAAGTCGACCATCGTGACCAGCCAGCTACCGACCGCGTCGTGGCATCATGCCATCGGCGATTCCACCTATGCCGACGCGATCTTGGACCGCCTCCTTCACAATGCTCACCGCGTCGGACTCGAAGGTGACAGCCTGCGGCGCACCAAAGCATCCATCAGCGATTGACCCTACCTCACGAAGCTGACACCATCCCAAGTCGACCGGGTCACCGCCACTGATCGCGATCATCTCGGAACGCTGCGCGCCATCATGTCGGAATGGCTGCGCGCGATCATCGGAATCCGCAAGCGATGCCTGGGGCGGCCCGTCAGCTCGTCGCACGCATGCTCAAGCCGGTTCTCCACCGCAATCATGTCGCGCGACATAAACCGCCCTTGGTCGCGGCCGTCGTTGCCCAATGCGACCAGCTCGGGCGATGCCCGCACCGCCCCCATCGCTTGGTCGAAGTGTTCCTTGCCGTCGCTGGTGGAAAGCGAATGTCGCAAGGTCGCTGGTGGTGATCTGTCTCACACAAAGCGAACCGCAAAGTGCCGGTATTGCGTCTGCATCGGGCGAGGGGCATCTGGCGGGTGATGGTCTGAGCTGAGATGTTAGCCACAGCGCAAGCACCGTGGCTAGATACGTGGCGATGACCCAGATCACTATACTGTCCGGCGTTGAGCAGCGTCGCCGTTGGAGCGACGAGCGCAAGCTTGCCTTGGTGGAGGCAGCCATTGTGCCTGGCGCGTCGGTTGCCGCTATCGCGCGCGATGCCGATATCTCTCCGTCGTCGATCTACCGTTGTCGACGCGAACTGTGCGGCAAGCTCGGGCAGCCGACTGGCTTTGCGGCCGTTGCCGTTCATGCGGATCCGCCCATCGACCACGGCGTGTCAGACATGCTGGTCATTGAGCTCCGCGGTGCAATTATCCGTGCAGCTGGCAGCGTATCTGCGAACTTGCTGGTGGCGGTGTTGCGCGAGCAAAGCATGATACCTATTCCGAGCGGGGCACGGGTCTGGATAGCCACCGGCAAGACGGACATGCGCAACGGGATGTCGTCGCTGGCGATGCAGATCCAGCAGGGATTCGGACGCAACCCGCATGCCGGTGACCTCTATGTTTTCAGAGGTCGCCGTGGCGATCTGCTGAAGATTCTGTGGCACGATGGGCTCGGAATGTTGCTCTACGCAAAACGGTTGGAGCGCGGTCGGTTCACTTGGCCATCGACATCTGACGGCGTCATTTCGATCTCGGCAGGGCAACTCGGCTTCCTGCTGGAAGGCATCGACTGGCGAAATCCACAATACACATTCAGGCCCGAATTAGCGGGCTGAAACGCCCGGTTTTCCTAGGCTTTCGGCATCAAGCGCCTCGACAAATCGGCGGTTTTCTGCTGTAAAATGAGCCTCGATGGATAACGCCTCCGAGGCCTCCCGATGATGTCGAAGCACTCAAAGCGCTGATTGCCGAGCGCCACACCGTCCTCATTGCCCGCGTAGCTTTACTCGAGGCCGAGGCACTTGCCGCCATCGCCCAGGCTCAGGTCGCCGATGCACACGCCATTATCGAAGACCTCAAGCTGCGCATCGCCAAGGCACGTCAGGACAAATGGGGACAGTCGTCCGAGCGGCACAGGCAGTTGCTCGACCAGCTCGAGATGCAACTCGAGGACGTTGTCACTACCGCAACCGAGGATGAGCTCGCCGCTGAGATAGCGGTCGCCAAGCTAGTGCAGCCGGCGTTCCCGTAGTGCCGTTCACTCGCAAAAAGCCAACCGCGCTCCGCTATCTGCCGATCTTCCCCGGCACCGTGTCGTCGTACCCGCCCCAGAGAGCTGCCCATGCTGCCACGGTGCGGAGCTGAGGAAGACTGGCGAGATCCGCCAGCGCGTAGCGTAATCTGGATCCGTTCTATGCACTGACCCCGGGGAGAAGCCTGCTACCCCGTGGTTGGGGCCTCCTTGGATATCGGTGCGCCGTTCATTAAGGTGTCACAAGATGGCCACGGACTTGTGGCCGTGATCGCGCCGGCACGAGACCTTGAATGACGACAAGACTTCACCTGGAGGACATCATCCAGCCGGCCGCGCTTGCCTTCGGAGCGCGCGTCAAGGCGCGACGGAAGGTGCTTAGGCTTACCCAGACCGACATCTATAAGCGTACGGGGATCGGGATCGGCTACCTGTCCTCGATCGAGAGGGGCCGTGCGAACCCGACGCTGGACATGATGATAAAGCTCTCGGCAGCGTTAGATCTGGAGATCTGGGACTTATTGCGTCCTACCGACGAGTAGCCAGGGGGCTGGGCGCGATATGAGACTAAGCGTCGTCAATTGATCTCGTCGAAGATATCCGGGAAAATGTTGACGATGTTGGTGTCGCTAGAGTCCCGGCGAAAGGTCTTCGGATCGACATAGGTATCGGCAAAACAGGGATGGATCGCCCGGTCAAAACACTCACGGAGCCATTTCACTGCCGCAAGAATGGCTGGGGATGGCTTAGCCTTGGAAAGATATACGAGGCGGAGCTCCCGTCGTATTCTTAATTCCAGAGGTACGGGAGCCGCAGCACTTGTGATTTCGCTGACAAACGTCGGCAGTGCACCGATACCACCCCCCTCGTGACCGACCAAAGCTGAGATAGCGACGAGTTGGTTCGCATCGCGATGAAGTCTTGGGGACGTTCCGTACCAATTAGGAAGTCGAGAAGTTCCGAGAGCACACCAGGACTGACATGCTCTACAACCCGATGATTTTTGAGCGAGTCCATCGTTGATGGGATACCATGGCGCTGAATGTAGCTCTGGCTCGCATACACAGCGAAATGAATCGTAGCCAGTTTCGAGGCAATGAGATCCGCCTGCGTTGGCTGTTCATACGTCAACCAGATGTCGGCCTCGTGGGTCCGGTCGCGCTCAAGATTGTAGTCGAAATCCAGACCAATGGTCATTTCGGGGAGGACCGCCTGCAGCCTCGACATCCGCGGTGTCAGCCACAATGTTCCGATACCCTCGGTGCAAGCGATGGTGAGCTCTCCAGGCTTCACGAGAACGTCCTTGCTACTCGCTGCAAGATCCCACTCTGCGGCGTGGCCCATCGCCTCGCCAATTCCTAGGAGCTTTTCTCCGTCCTCGGCTAGCACGATCCCATTGGCGCTGCGATGTACCAAGGTCAGACCGAGCCTTGCCTCAATGCGCTCGATCCTCCGCCGTATCGTGTTGACCACGACGCCATGATCTGAAGCAACCTTTCGCATGCTGCCGAGCCGCAGGACGGCCCGGAACAGCCTCACGTCGTCCCATTGCAGGTTGGCGAACTCGGCATGGTGTTTAGTGTTCGCCCTGGAACACGTGGCTCAACTTTTGTGAGCCTGTCAGTCAGACGCCTTCGCAATATCACCTTCGCTACGACGCCGTTCGCACGACAGTCCCGGGGATATCGAATGTTTCAAGACGTTGGCAACCCGATAGGCTCCCAACCGACCTCTTTCTGGAATGGTTGCTTCAATGAGCGCATGGGTGCGCTCATTGCGCGTAATCACCGTCGGCAAGTCCGGCTACAGCGGCTCCCTTCCGGTAGCACCATGAAGATGATCGATGAGGTGCGCGCGCTGCTTCCTCTGGCGGACGGCGTCCATGTTGCCCAAATGCCCGAGAAGAACCTTGATATCGTCCGATCCTTAACCGTGCCCGGGGAAGATGGGGCAGCGGGCATCTTCGCCTACCTCCCGCTCAATGCGTACGGAGCATGGGCGCTGATGACAGGCCGGTATGATGGCAGCAGGCCCGACCCGGCATGGATCTGCTCGGCAGGCGAAAAACCATCGGCCATCGCGATCTGGCTGATCGTCGCGCCGGGGCTGTTGATCCGCATGTTCGAGCCCATAGCGCGGCTCTTTCGCGAACTTTGTCCGGAGGGCTGCGCCATATTCTCGTACGGAGCGACGGATGCTTCGGCGAGCATCCAACGTGCTGTCGGTTTCCGTCCGGCTCAGGAGATGTTCCCCGCTGCCTCCGCCCATTTGGTTGCGGCATGCCCGCACAATTCCGTACCGATCGATATAGCCCGGACCATCGAACGGGAACGTCGGGGGCATGTGCACGTCGGCATGGCACGTTCGATTAAGGACATGGCCAAGGTCTTCTCGGTCCGCTCCGCCACCTTCCAAGCTGAACAGGCATGCCCTTACGAGGAAGAGTTCGACGGCAATGATTTTTGTGCGACACAGATTCTGGCTTATGTCGGTGATGATCCGGCTGCGTGCATCCCCATCCGCTATTTCGGGGATTCTGCGAAGCTAGAACGCCTTGCTATTCGCCGCGCGTATCGAAGCCGAAGCTTATCGCGTCCTTTGGTCGAAGCAGCGCTGGCTCACTGTGCGCGGAAGGGCTTCCGCCGGATATACGGACATTCACGCTCGGACCTAGTCGGATTTTGGCAGCGTCTAAGTTTTGATGTCATCCCGGAACGCCCGCCTTTCTTGTTCTCAGACGTGGAATATGTCGAGATCGTCGCGGAGCTGGCCGCGGATCCGCTCGAAATCCGGTTCGGGATAGATCCAATGATGGCGATCAGGCCGGAGGGCCGTTGGGACGAGCGGGGTCCCCTCGACATGTCGCTCGTCCGTTCGTCGTTAGCGGCATGACCAGGGTGTCGGGCCGCCCTCAGACGGAACCCACCACGGCATCGGGGGCAGAAGAGATAGCTGTGCGGGATAGCGCAGAGGTGCGATCGCGTTTTGCGGACCGCGTTCAAGCCTTGCTCGGCAAAATGGGGCTATCCAAGGACGAGCTTGCGGAGCGGAGCGCGCTGCCGTCAAGCCGGGTCGATCGCATCCTAGCTGGCAGCCTAATCCCGGTCACTTTCCGCGACATGACTGTCATCGCCGCTGCTCTCGGGACGCCGGTTTACGCCCTTCTTCTCCCTACCAGCGCGGCGGTCGAGGTCGTATCGCTCGAGGTAGTTGAAGAGCGTGGACCGGGCGACGCCTAACTCTTGGGCGACGTCCGTAGCGGTTGCGCCTGGGGCGCTGAGCCTTTCACGAATCTCCGGTAATTTGTCGGGACCAAGCAATTGCTTGCGACCTGGGGACGACATCTCGGCGGGATGCGTCTTTATGCCGTGTAGGTGCCGGTAATGGCTGTCGAGTGCATCAAGCATCGCGTGGAGCTTATCATCGGCGCCGGGCTCGACAATAATCCGGGGCGTACAGATTTCAAAGCTGACGCCATTCCGAAGCAGCTTGGCAATCGCTCGCACGAGCATGGGGGTCGCGATCGCGAGGCAGGAGAGATCATGGACTTTGACGCGATCACCGGCCTCAAGGCCGATGCCCTTGCGCTCCAGCAGCTCGCTGAGCTGGCTGAACGTCTTGCGGCCCGCGAGGACCTCGATGTCATCAGGGTTGAGGCACGATTGTTGGTTTTCGATCGTCGCCGAGCCCGGTGTTTGCGCTAGGAAAGCGACGCTTTTGCCCAATCTTCTGCCCTTTACGCGAAGCGCATTATCCTGAGACCGCGACGCTTCGCGCCGTCACCCCAAAAAAAGAGATTTTCTACGCCAGGCCACCCCAATCGGCAACCGGGCGAGAGCGGGACAGCGGAGGCAATTTCGAAGGCGCAATAACCAGATACGTCATTGCCACCTTGCGATTGCGTGTTGCCAGATCTGTCAGTTATAGAATAGGATCAAATTTGTACTAAGCTGGCGGAAGGCGGTCATGCTTCCAGTGGGTCTCACGGCAAAGGCGATCCAGGTCTGCGCAGCAGGGCTCGGAGGTGGTGTGACGCCGCTGCCAGCGCCTTATGCGATCTCGGTACATGCGGGCGCGGCGCTGAGCCGTGAGCCCGTTACCGAAGCGGACGCCGAAGCGACTGTTCGGGATCTCATAACGTTGGGCGCAGATTTCGTGGCGGGACCACTTGCGATCAGCGGACGCGACTTTGCGACCTACGGCGTTACGCCCGCATCAGTTTTCGATGCCTGCTCGCTCGCGCATATCGATGACGGGGCGGCTTGCACGCCAGCAGGCGGTGCGCCGACGGTCTCAAATGTCGCCGCGCTGGTCCGGCGCGCTTTCGGCGCCCGGATCACCGACACGATCCGCCCTATGAACGCGAGCTACGGCGCGCGGTATAGCTGGCACAAGGTCGGCCAGGCGGTCGATTTCGTGCCGGCAGGCGGCGTCAATTCGATCAACCGCGATCAAATCCGCGCGCTCATGGGACACAGCGGGATCCACCTGATCGAGCTGCTAGGCCCGGGTGATCGCGGGCACTCCAATCATTGGCACATCGCCTTTGCACGTCCGGATCAAGTGATCGACCGGACAGGGCCGGTCGAGGAGGAGGATGAAGACTGGATCGTCAACGTCGCCAGCGCTGATGCGCAGGCGTCGGCGCCGGTCGAGACCGAGGCCCACAGCGCGCCGGCCTCGGTTTTGCAAACCGAAGCGAAGGCCCCGCCACAATGGGACGTCTTTGCCAGCGCAGCTTGGCGCGCTTCTCAGGGAGGTGGTTCATGATGCGACGTCTTCTAAATAAGCTGAGCGCCGCCACGGGTGCGATCGCACTATGTGCGGGCGGTTTGATCGCCGTCGCGGCGCCCCAACCGGCGTATGCGTCGGATTGGGGCTGCCGGGTGGTCCTGTGCCTCGCAACTCCGGGGTCGCCGACCAAGTACGCGGAGTGCGTGCCTCCGATCACGAAGCTGTGGAACGCGCTGGCGATGGGCGGCGGGTTTCCGTCCTGCACCGGGGTCGGCATAAAAATGAAGTCGGCGAAGCATGGTTATACCATGACCGTGACCGAGCCCGACGGCAGCACGTCACGCTACTCGCTGGATACGCGCTACCAGACGGTGACGCAGCAATGATGCACGCCGTCGCCGCCCTCACCGTGCTGGTGCAGCAATGCGCGTCTGAGGTCGCGACCGAAGCGGTCGTGCCGCTCGTCGTTACGGAGAGTGGCGGCGACGATCTTGCGATCAACGTCAATCGTGGCCCGCGCGTGCGGGCCGGCTCTATTGCCGAGGGTGCCGCGTTGGTTCGGCACTACATGGCGCAGGGCTACACGGTCGATGTGGGCTTGGCGCAGATCAACTCGGCCAATTTCGCGCGGCTCGGCGTCAGCGTCGAACAGGCGTTCGATCCGTGCACGAACCTGCGTCTCGCGTCGTCGCTGCTGCAAGAGGGCTATGGTCTCGCCAGCCGCCACTACAGCGGCCTCGACGCGATTTCCGCGACCTATTCGCTCTACAACACCGGCACGCTGACGCGGGGCTTTCGCAACGGGTATGTCGGTCGCGTGTGGTCGGCCGCGAGCGGCATAGGCACGATTCAGGCCGCGCCGCCTATTCCGGGTGCGCCCGCTGTGTCGGCCGCTGCAACCAGCGCGGCCAAGCCCGCTAGTAGCGACGATAGCTGGGTGGTCGGTCAGATCGCTTCCAACTCAGTCGAGGTCTTCAAATGAGCGTGGATAATACCGTCGCGCGGCCTGGGCGGGACGTGGAGCCGGGAGCCGGAGAGGCTGGCTTCAGGATGCCGCCCGATCTGGCCGAGCGGTACGACGTTCGCGTTGTCCCGGCAAAAGACCCCAACGACGTTCGTATGGGCATGTTTCGGGCGGGTGATCGCGGTGACCCGTCGATCGAGATCTTGGGCAACGGCGATCGGATCGTTGCTCGGAAGGAGGACCCTGAGACCGTCGGCGCGCTAGTGAAGATCGCCAAGCATAATGGTTGGGAGGGGATCGACGTCGATGGATCGCCCGAGTTCAAGAAGGCCGTATGGGAGGCCGGATCGCGAGAGGGGCTGACGGTCCGCGGTTATGAACCGAGCTTCGCAGAACAGGAGCGGATGGCGGATATCCGGCGTGCTGACGAAGCACGGCGCGAACGCGAGGCGGCTGCAAAGCCGGCGCCGGTCGTGGAACCGGTTGCGCCAATCGCGGCGGTCGCCCCGATCGAAGCGACGGTTCCGGCGCGGTCGGCCAATGTCGGTCGCGAAGCCGTTGCGGAAGCGGCGCCAGCGCAAGGCAGCACGGAGTTGTCGGATGCCGACAAGCGTCTGCTGCTGACGCTGAGCGTCTATACCCAGGACCATAAGGCGCTCTCCGAGAGCCTGACACCGAACCTGGAGCCGATGGAACGGGAGTTCCGGTACGAGCGCCTCGAAGTGAACAACGAGGCGCTCAACGGCGCGCTGGAGCAGGCGTTGGAAAGCGCGACCTTGGCCAGCTCGTTCTCCAAGGCGGGCTATGAGCCCGACGATCTGCGCCGGATGGCGCGTGATGGGGAGTGGGAGGGTGAGGTCGCGGATGCGGTCTACATCGTTCGGTCGGGGCTTAATCGTCACGAGGTGGCGAAAGAGTTGGTCGCGTCGTTTGTAGAGTCGGAGCGGGCGGACGAACGGGCTGGGACGCTGATACCGTATCCGCATCAGCAGCAGGAACCGGAAATCATTCGCGAGGAGCGGGTGCACGGCGCTGACGCCGCGCGGGACGAGAATGAGGAATTGGCGGAGCTGTTCCTGCGCGGCAGCGAGGAGCGGATTGCGTCTGACCCACGCCTTGCCAATGCGGTCGAAGCGCAGGTGGCAATGGAACAAAATATTAGCGCGGCTTTCGAGGGAGACGCGGACCGCATCATGTCCGCCAATCTCGAGAGCCGCGAATTGATCTCGGCCGCGCTGTCGCGCGGCCTGGATGTTTCGGTGCGTGAGCCAACGCCCGTTCGGCAAGTCGAACCGATCCAAATCACCCCCGACCTCGAGAGGTAAACGCAAGCCATGGAGACGCGTATGAAGTTCACTCAGCCGATGGGCCGGATGATGTCCGATCGCCGTGCTCGCCAAATTATCGGCATCGCAGGTGCGGTTGCCCTCGTTGCGATCGCACAGCCCGCCCTCGCACAGAGCGGCGGTACGTCGATCGAGACCGGGCTTGGCACGATCAAGACGTGGATGACGACGGTCGCCTCGGTCGTCGGCGTGATTGCCGTGATGGCGGTCGGCTATGCCAAGCTGACCGGCCGGATGGACTGGGGCAAAGCGGTCACGGTGCTGATCGGTATCGGCATCATCTTCTCGGCCGCGACGATCGTCGGCTGGATGGGCGGCTCGGCGTAACATGGAAGACAAGCTTGCCGAGGATAGAGTGTTTCTTGCCCTGACCAGGCCATCGGTGTTCATGGGATTGCCGCTCGAGGCGATCCTGCCGATCATCATGGTCTGCATGGTGTTCTGGGGGATATTCCATAATCCCTTCTACCCCCTGGCCTTGTTCGGGGCGCTTTATCTGCCGGCACGCGCAATCTGTCACTACGACTTCAACGCGTTCCGGCTGTGGGGCCTGTGGTTCCAGACGGGCTTTCTATCAAAGAATCGCAAGTTCTGGGGGGGCGGAAGTTACTCTCCCGTTCGCCTCGCCAAAGGCGTGAAGCGGAAGCATTTCGGCAATGACTGACCCCAAGCTGAAGCATAAGAAGATCACGCTTCGTGAGGCGGATGACATCAAGTTCATCCCCTATACGCGACACGCCGACGACACACTGGTCGCGCTCGAAGACGGCTCACTCATGCGCATGTACCGCGTCGATGGGCGGCCGTTCGAGACCAGCGACATCTCCGACCTCAACACATGGCATAGCAAGCTCAACATCGCGTGGCGCTCGATCGGTGATGATCGCGTGGCGATGTGGACGCATCTTGTGCGCACTGCGACCGACCCGGTTCTCGGAGGCAATTTTCACTCCGCCTTCGCGCGTCAGTTGCAGGACAGGTACGCGGAGACGCTGCGCGAGAAGGTTCTCTACCACAACGAATTTTACGTCACGATCCTCGTGCGCCCGTCGAGCATGGCCGGCGATCAGGTGGGGCGCTTCTTCTCGAAGAAGCAGGCCGACGTACAGATCGATGATCGCGCGATGACGCTCATGGCGGACAAATGCCGCGATTTTGAATCGCTGCTCGCCGACGTCACGCCGGAGGCGTTGTCACTCTACGAGCATAACGGCGTCATGTTTTCCGAACCGATGGAGGTGTTGCACTTCATCCTGACCGGCGATCGCATTCGTATCCCACTGCTCAACGGCAGGCTCGGTCAGGCGCTCTATTGCTCGCGCATCGTGTTTGGCCGCGAAGCGGCCGAGATCCGCTTGCCGCACACATCGCATTACCTCAGCATGTTCGGGGTGCGCGAATATGTCGCCAGCACGCGGAGCGGGCAGTTCAACAGCCTGCTGACGCTCGATTTTCCGTTTGTTCTGACCCAGAGCTTCGCGCCGCTGGTGAAGTCGGTTGCGAGCGATCGCTTCACGAAAAAATACAAGCAGATGGTGTCGTCGGACGACGCCGGTGTCAGCCAAGCGGAGGAGCTGCTCGAGGGTGTCGACGATCTCATGGCGAACCGCTTCGCCATGGGTGAGCATCATCTGTCGATTTCGGTTATCGACGAGGATCCGAAGCGGCTGCTGGAGCGCCTGTCGATCGCCCGATCGGCCGCGGCCGATACGGGCATGGTGATGGCGCGCGAGGACGTCGCACTGGAAGCCGCCTTCTGGGCGCAGCTTCCCGGCAACTTCAGGATGCGCGCACGCCCTGCAGTCATCAACACGCGCAATTTCGCGGCGCTCAGCCCGTTCTACACCTTCCCGGCCGGTCGCAAGTCCGGGAACCACTGGGGCGATGCGGTCACGCTGCTGAAGACGCGGGCGGGCTCGTCGTTCTGGTTCAATTTCCACCGCGCCGATATCGGCCACACGCTCATCATCGGCCCAACAGGCGGTGGTAAGACGGTGCTGCAAAACTTCCTGCAAGCGCAGCTCGAAAAGACCGGCGCCAAGCAGGTCTTCTTCGACAAGGATCGCGGTGCGGAGATCTTCGTGCGCGCCTGTGGCGGCACCTATCTGGCGTTGCGTAATGGCGAGCCAACTGGCTTTGCACCGCTGAAGGGGCTGACCGCCAGCCCGCACAACATTGCGTTCCTGCGGCAGTTCATCCGCGTGCTGGTGCGCCGCGAGAACCGCCCGCTCAGCGTCGCCGAAGAGCGACTGATCGACGAGGGTATCGACGCGGTGATGCGCCTGCCGGCGCCATCGCGTTCGTTCAGCGCGCTGCGCGAGATGCTGGGCTACTCCGATGCCGAGGGCATCGGGGCGCGGCTCGAGCGCTGGTGCCTGGGCGGGCCGCTCGGTTGGGCGTTCGACGGACCGGAGGACGAGGTGTCGATGGCGGCGCAGTTCGTCGGGTTCGACATGACGGACTTCCTCGAGAACCCCGAGATCCGCACGCCGACGATGCTGTACCTGTTCCACCGTGTCGATGAGCTGCTGAACGGGCAGCGTGTCGTGGTCGACGTGGACGAGTTCTGGAAGGCGCTTGAGGATGATGCGTTCCGCGCCTTTGCGCAGGACGGCCTGAAAACCTTCCGTAAGCGCAACGCCTTCATGGTGTTTGGCACGCAGTCGCCGGCCGATGCGCTGCGCTCGCCGATCGCACACTCGATCATCGAGCAAACGGCGACCAAGATCCTCCTGCCTAACTCGGACGCCAAGCGGTCGGATTACTGCGAGGGGTTAGGCCTGACAGAGGCTGAGTACCGGCTGATCCGCGAGGATCTGACGCCGGAGAGCCGCACCTTCCTAGTCAAGCAAGGGCACACCTCGATCGTGGCGAAACTCGATCTGGGTGGGATGCCGAACGAGTTGAAAGTGCTTTCTGGCCGCGAGGAGACGCTCGTCGCCATGGAGGAGGCCATTGCCCATGCGGGCAACGATCCCGCGGCGTGGCTGCCGCATTTCTACGCCAACCAAAGGAGAAGCTGACATGTCGCTAAAGCACATCGTCATGGTTGCAGCCGCGCCGGTCGCGCTCGCTGCGTTCGCGTCGCCGGCCGCTGCCCAGGGTATCCCCGTGTTCGATACCTCGACCTACGTCCAGGCACTCGCGCAGGTCCAGAATACGGTCAAGATGATTGATCAGGGCAAGCAGCAAATTCAACAGGCGCAGGACTCGTTCAATTCGCTCTCGAAGCTGACCAACGTCAACAGCATCGCGCCGCAGCTCCTCAATTCGCAGATGCGCAACCTCCTGCCGAACACGACGATCGATGTCGCGACACTGACGGGAGGCGACTTGACCAAGCTTGGATCACTGTCCGGCTTGGCGAGCAACATCCAGTCTCGGTACGCGCTCTCGGCAAGCGGATCATCCGCTGACGCCGCTTACGCGCAGTCTCTCAAGGACGCCACTGGGTCGGCTGCGGCGACTGCCGCTCTGGGCGAGAACACGCTTAGCGTCGCGCAGGCCCGGATGCAGGGCCTCGACCAGCTCCGTGAGCAACTGTCGGTAGCGAAAGACCCAAAAGACGTCATGGATCTTCAAGCGCGGATCTCGGTCGAGCAGGCACAGCTTCAGAACGACATGCTCAAGATGCAGGCAATCCAGATGGCACAAGCTGGTGAGGCCAATCTGGCAAATAGCGGCGCAGAAGCCGCGGCAGCACGTAATGCCGCCGCTTTCTACGATGCGAATACGATCAGGAAGTGAAAATGAAGAAGTTCTTGCCATTTTGCGCAGTGCTCATTGCTTGCGGCTGCCAACAAGAGGTCGCCGTACCGACAGCACAGGAGCTGATCGCCAACCGCTCTTTGCTCAAGGAGTGGCAAGCGAAATGCGATACGGGGCAGTATAGCCACATCACCACTGAACAGAAACCCAGGTACTGCTCCACAACCGAGGAAGCCAGCATATCTGTCACCGAGGCAGCCGCTGCGAAAAGCGCGAGCGATTTCTATAATGCTAATACAATAAGAAGGTGATTGTGCGGTGTAACCCCGTTTCTGTGTCTTAAGGTCTAGCAAAGATGCCAGCCGCCACTCCAATCAATATCATGACGTTGTTCACGACCATGTATTCGTACGTGGAGACAGCTATCGCGACGTCTGTTGCCTCATTTGGATCCGGGCTCGTTATATTCGTTGCTGCGCCACTTGCGCTGGCCGCAATAATCTATTTTCTTCTGCTAGGCTTTGCAGTTCTAAGGGGCGCGATACAAGCACCCCTACGAGAGCTGGTCTTTCAAGCGGGCAAAGTCGGGTTCGTGCTCGCCGCTGCGGGCGCCGTCGGCTACTCGGCATTCGTTGTCAATGTAGTGACGAACCTGCCAAGTGAGATCATCGCGGCGGGGTCAGGCACTCCTATCACGAACCCTGGCACTACTTTCGATACGTATGTCTCCGATACTGGCAAGCTCGCAAGCAAGATGAGTTCGGCTAACGCAAAGGTACAGTTGATGCCTTCAAAGGGCCTAACTGATGTACGTACACCACTTATTCAGCTTAGGTGCTGGGTAATTACGTATTCTTGCATCGGCCTTCTCTACGTTTTTGCATTCCTTTCCGCCTCGATCGGTTTTTGTATCGTTATCTTCGCCAAGCTGTCGGTTGCAATTTGCGTCGCCCTTGCGCCGCTCGCGCTTGCTTGTCTTCTGTTCAACTCGTCTCGCTGGCTGTTTGATGGTTGGCTGAAGCAGACCGTCAACTTCATTCTGCTAATGGTCGTCATGGCGATCATGACGAAGTTCATTACTGGCCTTCAGGAGGCAGCAATGGACGGGATAATGAACTCTGTTGGGGACGGCTCCGGCTTCGTGACCATCGAGGGTACGACCTTTACTTTGTCAGCCGATCTCATCCTTGCTGCGACCTTGGTTTGTTGCGCAATATACATTGTCGGCTCGATATTCTTCTTCCAGTCGCCAGCAATTGCTGCTGGCATCGCAGGTGGCGCCTCCTCTGGTGGCCATGGCTTCCTGCAAACCGGCATGAACATGGCTGCGAACCGGCTCATGTTTAAGCGCGCCACGCAGGGGAACAAGCCAGGCGCAGGACGCGGCCCAGGCGGATCGGCAAATCGCTCGTCGTAGATCGGCTGATTAGCCGCTTTCGGACCATCGATCACGCACACCGCCCGCGTGGCAAAGATACGAACGGAGACCGTATGAAAAGGCTGACCATCATGGCGTTAGGCGCGGTCGCGCTTAGCGGCTGCACCGGGACTCACATCAAACCTGTCTCGGTGTGTGACGGGAAGCACCGTCGTCCTGCCAACCTTTACGGGACGGTCCTACCCAGCCTTCCCGTGCCCCTGCCGGCGTCTCAGCAAGGTCCCGGTCAGTCGATCGTCGCACCTACCGGTGCAGCATCTCCGGTGCCGGCGCCGGCACCTGTTCCAGACCCAGTGCTGATGCGGGATGACACGCCGGCACCAATGCCCATTCCATCCCCGGCGCCGGGCGCCGCCCCTGCTGCGCCCATGGGACCTGGAGCGATGAATGTCCCGCGATCAGCGCCTCGAACGTCCCAGCGGGACGTCGCGCTGACCTACTCCTCTTGCTGAAGGGATCGACGCCATGGGCGCGGTGAAGTCCGAAGATAAAGAGAAATACTTCGAGACCTCGAGGACGTGGGAATACGACCGTATGCGGGCGGCTATCCAGTCCAGGAAGATCGCTTGGGGTGTTGCCGCGGGGGCCTGCACCCTCGCCGTAGCGTCGGCTGCGGCCGTGGCGATGTTGGCCCCGCTAAAGACCGTCGAGCCCTATGTCATCCGAGTCGACAAGTCGTCCGGCGAAACACAGGTCATCACGGCCCTGAAGGGGCCGCAGCCGCGCACCTACGACGATGCGGTCAACCGCTACTTCATTTCGCAATATGTTCGGATGCGCGAAGGCTGGCTGAACGATGCTGCACGCGAGAACGCCTATGCCGTGATGCTGATGAGCGACCAGCTCGAGGGCGCGCGTTACCTGAACGGTGTCTCGGCGAACAACAAGAACGCGCCTTCAAACATCTACGGCAACAAGGGCTTCGTCTCGATCTCGATCCGGACGATCAGCTTCCTCAGCCCGACGGTCGCGCAGGTCCGCTACACCAAGATCATCACCATCGGTCAGAACACACCGGTCGCGCAGAATTGGAACGCGATCCTGACCTTCCGGTACACCACAGCGCCCGAGCATGAGAAGGATCGCAATATCGATCCGCTCGGCTTCCAGGTCGTCAATTATCGTTCCGATCCGGAGGCGTGAGATGAGCGATCAGCCAACAATTCCGGACGATGGCGAGCGCGTCGTCGTCCCCTTCATGCCAGAGCTTCGCAAGAAGCTGGCTGTTCGCCTGTCACCATCAACCACAGAATTGGTGGTGACAGATACCGGCTCGAAAAGCCGGTTCTGGCGCTCGGTTGGTGCGGTGTGGCAACGCCTCGTTGCGTTGTCGATCGTCGGGGCCGCTGCGGTCACGTTGATCCCACAAGCGGCGTTTGCGTCGGAGACCCCTATCCCTGGCGGGAAGGACGCGCGCGTCCGCAACGTCAATTACGATCCCGACCAGGTGGTGACGATCGTCGGCAGTTTCCGGCACGCGATCGAGATCCAGTTCGGTCCGGGCGAGACGGTGACGCAAGCGGCACTCGGCGACACAGTGTCGTGGCAGATCGCCCCGGTCGGCAACGTCGTCTTCCTGAAGCCGCGTGAGAAGGCGGGCGGGACGAACCTGATCGTCATCACGAACGCGGGCGGAACGCCGCGAACCTACCATTTCAATCTGTCGCTCGGAACGGGTGATACGATGTACGGTGTCCGCTTCCGTTATCCGCGCGAGGAACGCGCCATGGCGGCGCTCCAGGTGCAGCTCGCCCAGGCGCAAACCGCCAAGGCGATCGAGACCAACGTCGCCCAGGCAGCGCTCGACCATGCCGTAATCGAGGGCACTCGGAACATGAATTATACGGTGCAGGGCGACTCCGCGCTGCAACCGACCGAGATCTCCGACAATGGCGAGTTCACGGTACTGCGCTATCCAGGACACGCTGACATCCCCTCGATCTTCGCGATCGACGTCGACGGGACCGAGACCATCGTCCCCTACGATGTTCGCGAGGATTTCGTCGTGATTCATGCGGTCTATCGTCAGATCCGCCTCCGGCGCGGTTCGACGGTGCTGTGCATCTACAACGAGGCGCCGCTGCGCAATGATCGCGGCGATCGCACGGGCACCGTCTCCAATGTGGTCGAACGTAAAGTGAAGGGACAGTAACATGGCCAGCACCGTCATTGACCGGGGCGGCGACGTCGCTGCGGATACCGTCCCTTCGAGCGACATCGATAGCCCGGTCGCACGCAGTGGCGGGTGGGGCAACATCGCCTTGATCGGCGCCGGGGTCGGTCTCCTCGGCACGATGGGTGGCCTCATGATCGGCTATAGCGCGTTCCACCAGTCCGCCAGCACGGCGTCGGCAGCTCAGCCCGCTAAGGCCAGCGAGCGATCTGTGGACGATGTGATGGGCTCTGCGAACGCGCAGCGGGCGGCGTTGGCGGGCCAGCTTGGGCAACCTAACGCTGTACAGACCGACGTGTTCGGGCGACCGATCACGCCAGCGGCCGGCACCCAGGTCGCCGATGCGAACGCGAACCCCGTCTCGGCAACCACCACCGCGTCAAACGGGCAGCAGTCGCCGGCGCAGCGACGGGCCGAGCAAGCTCACGCGATGGCGGATGCGGCGCGGCGATCGCCGATCATGGCCTTCGGCAATACCGGCACGGCATCGGCCATGCCTGGCGCGGGCATGGAAGGGCAGCAAGGGGGGCCCCAAGGCGATGGGTCGCGTGGCGGGCAATCCACGGTCGCGCGACAAGGGTTCGGCGCAAGCGGGTTCGGGCCGTCGGGTGACGATACGCTGGCTGCGCCGGCAAAGGGCGCGACCGATTTCAACGACCAGCTCAGCCACGCCGCGATCCAGACCGTCCGCGCCACGATGGTCGCCGACCGGAACCTGCTGCTGAGCGCCGGTACGGTGATCCCCTGCACGCTTCAGACCGCGATCAATTCGACGCAGGCCGGGTTCGTGTCGTGCGT
This sequence comes from Sphingomonas sp. 320_CC, assembly GCF_059691795.1. NCBI lineage: Bacteria > Pseudomonadati > Pseudomonadota > Alphaproteobacteria > Sphingomonadales > Sphingomonadaceae > Sphingomonas > Sphingomonas sp. 320_CC. The sequence continues at coordinate 141,301 of NZ_JCAWAE010000005.1, forward strand.
CATCAATCACGACGTCTATTCCGAGAACGGTCGCATCGTCCTCATCGACAAGGGGACCAAGGTGCTTGGGCAGTATTCGGGCGGCATCACGCAGGGGCAGGCTCGCCTGTTCGTGCTGTGGACCCGCGCTCTGACCCCCCGTGGTGTTGCGATCGATCTCGGTTCGCCCGCGGCCGACAGTCTCGGTCGCGCAGGGCTTCCGGGCGGTGTGGATACGCAGTTCTGGGCGCGGTTTGGCGTTGGGCTCGTCATCTCGGTGCTGGAGGATTCCTCGCAGATCGCCGGTCGAGCACTTGCCAATGAGGGTAGCAACACGACGCAGGTTCCGGGGCAAACCGGGCAAACGGTGCTCCAGAATACGATGACCATCAAACCGATCCTGAAGAAGAACCAGGGCGACACCGCTGCGATCTTCGTCGCCAAGGACTTCGATTTTCGCTCGGTTTATGACGTGGGGCTGAGGCGCTAAGCCGATGGCATCCAGCCCGACGTCGCTCATCTACGAGCATAATGCCGAGCCGATCCGACGGCATCTTCTTCGCGACGACGTGACCGAGCTGGTTATCAACGAGCCCGGGGTGATCGGTCTCGAGACGCGCAACGGGTGGGAGTGGCATGAAGAGCCGGCGCTCGACAACGCCGCTCTCATGACGCTGGCCAAGCTGATCGCCGGCTTGACCAAGCAGGATATCAACTCCGAACATCCGGTCTGCTCCTCGGTCCTGCCCGGGGGCGAACGCGCACAGGTCGTCGTTCCCCCGGCCGTCGAGCAAGGTTTCATCTCGATCACGATCCGCAAAGCGTCGGGCGTGACCATGAACATTGACGATTTCGAGCGTGCCGGACTGTTCAGCGAGGTTCGCGCACACGGGCTCTACGGAGATGTCGATGCCGATCTGCTGCGCTTGCGCGAGGCGGGCGACTGGCGTGGCTTTTTCAAGCTGGCGGTCGAGGCGCGCAAGAACATCCTGATTTCCGGCGCTACCGGCTCGGGCAAGACGAGCTTCTCAAAGGGGCTCATCAAGCTGATCCCGGACTATGAGCGGATCCTGACGATCGAGGATACGCGCGAGCTGGTCGTGCCGCAGCGCAACCACGTCCACATGATGTACGCCAAGGACGGGCAAAGCCTCCAGAAGGCCGGGGCCAAGGAGTTGCTGGAATCGGCGCTGCGAATGCGGCCCGATCGCATCCTCCTGCAGGAGCTGCGCGATGGCACGGCGTTCTTCTACCTGCGCAACGTCAACAGCGGCCATCCCGGCTCGATCACGACTGTCCACGCCAACACGGCCGAGGGCGCGTTCGAGCAGCTTACGCTGCTGGTCAAGGAGTCGGAGGGCGGCAACGATCTCGACCGCCACGACATCCGGTCGCTGCTGCGCTCGCTGGTCGATATCGTCGTGCAGATGCACCGGCTGCCGCCTGGTGAGGGTCGGCCGGCGCGCTATCGCATGACGGAAGTTTGGTTCGATCCAGCGAGCAAGCCGAACGATTAGGGAGATTATGGCGTGAGCGGTAAATGGATTTGGAGCGACGAGGGGTCGCAGCCGGCAGCGATCGCGTTTTTGGCCCTGATTGGGTTGGTGATGAGCGCGGCGATCGGCGCGGTCGCCGTTCTGTTCAAGGCGCACTTGCTCAATGCACATACGCCGTGGCGCAAGGTGCCCGCCGCGCTTTGGGCGCTAAAAGGATATCCGATTGTCTATCAGCCGTTCCTGATCGGCTTCGGTGTCGGCATGGTTCTGACCGTCATCATCATCATCTCGACGTTGTTCACGCGACAGAAGCTGCATGGCGAAGCACGCTGGGCGCGCATCAACGAGGTCAAGAAGGGCCTGCTGCTCTCCCAGACCGGCATCGTGCTGGGCAAATTCAATGGCAAAGTGATGCGCTTTGGTGGTCCCGAGCATGTCATGCTCGAGGCACCGACCCGCGCCGGCAAGGGTGTCGGCGTCATCATCCCCAATCTGCTCGACTGGCCGGACTCGCTGGTCGTGCTCGACATCAAGCAGGAGAATTACGAGAATACCGCCGGCTACCGGAAGGAGGTCCTTCGGCAAATCGTGCTGCTGTTCAATCCGCTCGATACGAGTGGCCGCACCGTGCGGTGGAATCCGCTGGGCTACATCAACCGGCGAGATCCGGTCGAGGTCATCAACGAGCTGCAGAAGATCGCGGCGATGCTCTACCCCGATCCGCTGACTGGCGAGACGTTCTGGGCCGAGGGCGCGCGCACCGCGTTCCTCGGCGTCACAGCGTATATCGCCGCAACCGTCGACGATGGGGAGAACGCCCTCCCCTTCACGCTCGGCGAGGTTTATCGCCAGTTCGCGGCTGTCGATGCACAGCGCCGTTTCCCCAAGATCATCGCGGCGCGCGAGAAGGCTGGTAAGCCGCTCTCGACCGCGTGCGTCTCGGCGATCCAGGATTACACCGGCTCGTCGGCAAACACCTTCTCCGGCCTGCGTCAGTCCGTCACGTCGAAGATCAATGCCTGGCTGAACCCGTATGTCGATGCGGCGACGTCGGAGAGCGATTTCGATCTGAGCGAGTTCCGCGACAAGCGGATCTCGCTTTACCTCGGCGTCTCGCCCGACGATCTGGAGCGGGTTGCGCCGATCTACGGCTTGCTTTTCCAGCAGCTCATCGACCGAAACGTCCGCGAGTTGCCGAAGGAGGGCGTCCACCAGGTCAAAGTGCTGCTCGCACTCGACGAGTTCGCCAGCCTCGGCAAATGCACCGTGCTGGCAAATGCCTTCAGCTATGTCGCTGGCTATGGATTGCGGATGCTGCCGGCGTTCCAGTCGCTCGAGCAGATCCAGGGCGTCTATGGCGACAAGGTGGCGGCCGACATCGAGCGCAACTGCGCGGTACGGCTCGTGCTGCGTCCGGCTGCCTTGTCCGAGGCGAAGAAGATCTCTGACCAGCTCGGCAGTTACACATACAAGGCGCGGTCGCGCTCGATGGGCACCTGGGGTGGCGGAGGTGGGTCGACGTCCGAGTCCGATCAGCGCCGGCCGCTGATGCTCCCACAGGAAGTCGAGCTGCTGCCGGAAAACGATCTGATCGTCTTCCGGCGCGGCATGTACGCGACCTACGGCAAGAAGGTCCGCTATTACGCGGAGAAGCACCTGATCGAGCGGACCAAGATACCGGCGCCGCAAATGCCCCCGATCCGCGTCGACCCCGCGATCGCGGCAAATAGTTTGCGCGTGATCGAGGCGACGCAGGCCGCCGATGACGCTGCAGCTGCCGCTGCCGCGGCAGCCACCCCATCCGCGTCCGATGCTGCTAGTCCGACGGGAAGCCAAGTTAAGAAGGGGCGGAGACTAAATCGAGCGGCGATCAAGGATTGCCTTGCGGTTCCGCCAAAAGAGCAGGTTCGCAAGCTCTTCGACGGTGTTTGCACCGTCGAAGAGAAAGCTGCGTAACTCGGGGTGTAGATGTCATCGCTAATTGGCACGGTCTGTTAGAGCTATTTGTCACCTGTCTCGGCCTTACCGCCCTTTGGAAAATGACGATAAAAGGTGGAGACATATCGATCACAAAGGTGTCACCGCCGATCCGGCTCGCATAAAATCGTTCGTCGATATTGCTGATGGCGGAGAAGGTGTCGGTCGCGGGGCGGGTCGCATCGAATTCCGGTGCATGTCGTCCGTCGCGCCTGGTTCCGGCGCGATCTACCAAACGAGCCGGTAGCCGGCGTCGAACAGGAACATCTCTCGCCCCCAGATTTCGCGGTGAATGACATCCCTCGTCGGATACGCTTCGAATAGAACCAGACGCCCCGAGCCTGGCACGGGTAAGATCATGCCGATAAGGTAAGACTGCACAGCCTAATCCGATATTCTTGTTCCACACACCACAATACGAGGCAGCGGTTAATTCCTGAAACTCGATCCTATTTCGAGAATCAAAGCTGGCACGGGCCGCGTTGCAAAAGGGGTCCCTTTTGCGACGGCAGGGGCACCCAAAGATAGCCATTCCCCCAGCGAACCGCGCCACCCGAAACCGGACATTGCTTAATGACGGGATTTTCCCGAACTTGGTGCGTGCCAGCGTGACGGAATTGGTAGACGTATCGCTACAGCGATCTCGGCGACGGGTGCGGGTTCGATCCCCTGCCGTTGGCAACTCTGCCCACATATCAGTCGGCAGTGGGAGCGGCTAAGCAGCGGTATGGATAGCGTCAGGCCTGCGCTTCGCTCTCTGCAACGTAGCGGCGCAGCACGCGGTTAATTTCGGTCTGGTAGCCGCGATCATGGGCGTGCTCCTTGAACCAGCTCACGATATCGGCATCGAGCCGGAGCGTGACGGGCTTTTTGATAGGGCGATACAGACCTGGCCGGCGGGCATGCTTCCACGCTTCGGCCGATGCTTCGGGGATATCGATGGTGTCGATCTGATCGTCCGGCAGAGCTGCGAGCCGATCGAGCTGATCCTGTAACTCGGGACTAAGCGCTTTCTTGCTCATAGCGTTTCCTTTCGTGTGCCGTTGCTTTTCGGGCGCTGATGATCCGGACCCGGTCTTCGTTATCCGGTTGCGGATGGCTGTGAACGACCACCAGGACGACAACAGCACTGATCATGCCGATAGCGTGCCAGCGCTGCTCGCCGCCTTCCATGCGATCAGGAAGGACCACGTAGAGCGGATCGCTCCAAACCTCGCGCGCCAGCTCGAAAAAGACCCCGTGCTTGGCGAGATTCGATGCGGCCTTCCATCGTCCCACAAAAAATCCACCGCCGCTCCTGTATTTACGGATGTGTATGTACACTATGCTGTTTTCGCAAGTGAGCAGCGGCAGTTACGCCCTCAAACTGTCGTTCGCTGAGCGAATACCTAAAGCCGGAAGCTGCCGTTTGTTCAGCTCGGACGCTGCGGTGCAGTCGTAGTCGTAGTCGTTAGACTGCCACACCCATTTCATATCGGGAGAACCCTAGGAGGGCCCTCCCGATAGCGGATCAGACAGTCACGACGATCTTGCCGATCTGCTCGTTGGACTCGAGGAAGCGGGTCGCTTCCTGAATCTGGTCGAACGGGAATGTCCGCGACACCAGCGGGTCTAGTTTGCCGCTTTCCAGACCCTTGGTGATGAATGCCTTGGCTCGCGCCAGCGCTTCATCATCGCCGACAATTTCGGTGTACAGGTAGCCCTTGATCGTCAGGCTTTTGCCCAGCACCGCGAACTGCGGAAACGGCCCGTCGTCTGGGCTGAGGGCGCCATATTCCAGCAGGATGCCGCCCACAGCCATTACCTCGGCGAATTGGGCGATAGCAGGACCGCCGATCGGATCGAACACTACGCGAGCGCCCTTTCCGCCGGTGATCTCGTTCACACGCGCGGCCAAATCGCCATCGGCGGTGGCGATCACATGATGCGCACCGGCATCGGTCAGCGCCCGAGCCTTGGCATTCGTACGGGTGGTCGCAATCACCGTCGCCCCGACGCTGCGAGCCACCTGGATCGCCGCGATGCCGACGCTGCTCGATGCGGCTGACACAATGACGAAGTCCTCTGCCGTGACCTTCGCCTGATCGACAAGCGCACCCCAGGCGGTGGTATACTGCATCCAGGAGGCGGCTGCCTTCTCGAACGAGAGGGCGGCGGGGTGCTTGACGACGTAGCGCGCCGGGATGTTGATGATCTCGCCGTAGGTCGACCAGCGCGACATATCGAGCGTTGGGATGACGCTCACGGCGTCGCCATTCGCAAAGCCTGACACGTCGCTGCCGGTGGTCTTGACCAACCCTGCGGCCTCGTACCCGAGCCGCGAGGGGAACTCCGCTTCCTGAAGGTAAGCGCCGTTGCGGAACATTACCTCTGCGCGGTTCAAGCCGATCGCTCTGACTGCAATCTGCACCTCATCGGCGGTAGGTGCAGGAACCTCGATGTCGTCGATGCGCAGCACGTCTGCGGGGCCGTATTCGTGAAAGCGTACAACGCGGGTCATGGTCTGATCCTCTGGTAGATGGATGGCTATTGGAATGAAGCGGTTCGGCCGGCGTTTACATATTGATGGCGCGGACGAGGCGGACGCCCCAGTCCTCGTCAGGGTTCGTGGTTCCGTCACCCAAGCGCTCCTGCATCACCGCGACCGCTAGGTCCCGGCGCTTGGGGAGCCTGTCCTTCTCCGCAACGTCGAGAGCCGCAGGAATCTCGGCGAGGGTCAGGTCGGTGCAATAGACCGGCGCGCCGGCCTGCTGACGCCACGAGGCCGCCAACGAGCCAGCATCGAAGGCATCCAGGCCGGTATCGCTCACCAGTTCCATCGTGATCCGCCGATCGCGCTCACGGTCCGCTGCAACGGGAATGGCTATCCGGTCCGGTGTCCCTGCCGGCTTGCCCTTCTTGGCAAGAGAGGCGGAGCCGATCGCATTCCATGCCTTTGCGATCGGGCGGCAAAGTTGCTCAGCCACCCACAGGCTTTCCACCTGTCCGTCTTCGATCGCCTGGATCTTGGAGTCCCGGAACGGGTAATAGTTGGAGGTGTCGATCACGACCGTCTCCTCAGGCAGGCGAGCCACCAACGGTGCAATTGCGGCAATACGGTTGAGAGGTATCGAGAGGATGACGACCTCAACGTCGGTCAGCGCATCCTCCGTCGTCACGGCACGGGCGCCGGCTGACAGGAGCTCGGGATCGATCGTCTCGGGCCCGCGAGAGTTGGCCACCTTCACCTCATGGCCCGCCTCGCTCAACCTCGTGACGAGTGTCTTGCCGATATGCCCTGTCCCAAGAATGCCGATCTTCATGTGTCGTTCCTCTGCGATCATTGCGTCGCACCGGGAATTATGGTCAGGTACCAGAACTGACAAGAACCTACTGATAGGTGGGTAACTCACCAAAAGGTAAGTGACACATGCAGCGTGACTGGCAATGCGAGGACCCACAGCAGCAGCTCGTGTGGGCCGCCGCGACGAGCGAGGCCCTCCGCGTCCTGGAGGGCAAGTGGAAGATGGTGATCATCTTCCAACTGTTTGCCGCACGAGCGCCTTTGCGCTTCTCCGAGCTGGAACGTCGTGTCGAAGGCGTGAATCAGAAAATGCTGATTCAACAGCTAAAAGAACTGGAGAAGGACGGGATCGTCACCCGGACGATCTATCCTCAAGTTCCGCCCAGGGTCGAATATGCGCTGAGTGAAATCGGCCTGGCACTCGGGCCGTCGATCGAAGCGCTAATCGATTGGACGTTCATGCGACGTGAGGCCGAGACGTCGGCTAAATCGGGAGAACAAGGGTCAGTGTAGCTTAGACGGCTGCTAATTCGATTGAAGCCCCAAAAGCGGATGGCTGCTTTCCTCTCCCATCACGACATTCGCGAGAGGATAGCCCTCCGAAATCGGTCATTCGCAAAGATTATCCAGCGTCTGAAGTTGGGAAGCGAGGGGATGGGCGTGAGCGTCCGATTGTGGGTCTGCATTAAGATCGCCGCTAGGGATCGAGCACTAAACTATGATCGCGGGCATGCTTAAGCACGAAGCTTGAGCCTTTCGTTCAAGAGTCGGCGGCATCGCCTGTGCGGTAATTCAGCGGCCCGCCAGATACTGGGCCAGCGGATCGATCATATCCTCGGGGATGCGGCGGGCGATGACCGGCATCGTCGATTGCGATTTGCGGGCGTCGACCACCGTCTCGTCGCCGCGCCAGTTGCGGAGGCGTTGGGCGATGTAGCTGGCGCGCTGGCCGGCGAGGACGGGGTAGGGCTTGCCGGGAGAATGGCAGCTCGAGCACGCGGGGAGCTGCACCTTCGGCAGCCCTTCGCGGTCGATCCGGGCGGCCGCGGTCGATCCCGATGGCGTTGCGCGGCCGACTCCCGGCAACACCGCGAAGTGATCCGCGAGGCGCGTCATGTCCCCGGGCGTCAGCGTCGTGGCGGCGTTCGCCATCACCGCGCTCTGCCGCTTTCCGGTCGCATAGGCTTCAAGCGCCGCGCGGAGATACGCGGGACTCTGCCCACCGAGGACGGGCATGTCGGGTTGGCCGCGGCCACGTCCGTCGGCGCCGTGACAGCCTGCGCAGGTGGCGATCTTGGCATCGGTGACGCCCGGCACTTCGGTCAGCGAGCGATAGGTCGCGGGCGACATCTCGGGCAGCAGGCGGACGAAGGCGACCATGCGGCGGACTTCGTCGTCGCGGTCCTTGGCGGCCCAGCCGGGCATGCCGGTATATTTGACGCCGTGCTTAAGGATCCAGAAGATCTGCTTGTCAGTCCACTCGCGCGCGTTGACCGCGAGGTTAGGGGCAGGGGGCGTCGCGGCCTGCATTACGGGCAGCGGACGGACGCCAGGCGCGCCGTGGCACGAGGCGCAGCTTGCCTTGAACAGGCCGGCGGCGCTGACGAGCCCCTCTTTTGCCTTGGGATCGTCGGGGGCGGTGACCGCGGCGTAGGTGCGGACCGAGTTGCGCATCGTCCAGTGGAGGAACCAGTCGGTGATCTTCCAATGGCCCGACGACGCGGCGATATTGAACACGCCCGACCAGGCGAACAATAGCCCGGCGAGTGCCAGTGCAAGAATCGCGGCAGCGGCGCGCGCCCAGGTGATCCGGATCGTCATGCGGTCGCGCTCCGTGTCTTCAACAGTCCGCCGAGCATTGCGAGCCCGCCGATGAAATAGCTCGCCGCGCCGACCATCAGCATGACGACACCGCCGAGTTGCTGGTCTTCGAGTGCGTCGAGGCCGTGTGTTGCCGGGTGCATCGCCATCATCGCGTAGAGCGGTCGCGGGGCGAGGCCGATCAGCGCTCCGAGCAGGGTCATGTGCATCGATGTCAGCAGCAATGCGGCAACGCCTGACGCGCGACGGTCGGTGGCGCCGCCAATGCGCGTCCCGAGCACTGCGCTCCACAGGAGGACGCCGGCAATGAGGAAGCTCACTTGCTCGATCAGCAAGGCAAGCGGCTGCATGTCGACGCGGAGCCTCAGCGCGGGGAGGTGCCAGAGCCATACGACGACGAGTTCGACGAGCGACATCGCGAGCGGGGTAACGATTGCAGGCCAACGCTCGGCTGGGTCGAAGCGGCTCCCGGCGATCCCGTAGGCGAGGAACGGCGCCGCGACCGCGACTGCGATCATGTGCCCTGCCATGTGGCCGACCATTCCGAGCGGTGCTGCTGCGAAGGCCCAGCCGAGTGGGACTAGCGCGGCGCCAAGCGCAAGGCTTGCGCGTCTCATCGGCAGTCGCCAAACATAATGACCGGTAGGGCCGTGAAGATCACCGCGACGAAGCTTAGTCCCGCCAGCAACCGCGTCGACAGCGCGAGGAAGCGGAGGCGGTCGATCGCTGTCCCCTGTTCGTGCGGGGCCGGATCGCCGGGCGTCTCTGACTGGACGCGAGCGATATAACCAGCCGCAACGATCCCGAGCAGCGCAACGATCGTCGCGATCAGCGTGGCCAGCGGGAAGCCGGTCAACGCCGTTCCCGGAGTCGGGGATTTCGCGCAGGTCACCGCGACCCACAGATAGCAGAACAGGAAATGCACGGCCCAGATCGTCGGCGGGACGATCAGCGTCCACAGCGTCACCTTCAGGTCGCGAGCCCAGTGCTTCCGGTCAGATTTGGGCTCTGTCATGCGACACCCGGGAACAGGCCGATCGTGCAGAACGTCACGATCCCGGTCAGCGCGAGGAAGTGATGGTACACGGTGATGTTGCGCAGGTCCGCGTCATAGACCGGCGTCATCTTGCCTGCGAGGCTGCGCGCGAAGGTGTAGGCCTGCATGATGACCCCGATCGCGGCGTGCACCGCGGTCCAGATCGCCAGCGTCCAGACGATCGCGGGATAGACGTGGAGTTCGGGATCGAGCCCCGAATACCACGGCCCGGCGAGCCCGGCGAACAGGCTCGACAGCGTCGCGACGATCCCGACGACCAGCAGCGCGCGTCCCGCACCAACGTTGCCGCGGCGATGCACTTCGCGCGCGCCGACGGTTGCGGCCCAGCCGGTCAGCGTCAGCGCCAACGCGACCATCGGCCAGAATACGCCCGGCCCGTTCAGCCCTGTGCCGCTCGGCGGGAAATCGTTGTGGATCGTCCAGAAGAAGAAATAGCCGAACACCAGCCCCGAGAACGCGGTCGCGTCGGCCATCATCGTGATGAACATCGCCCACCAGCCCGGTGCCGATGGCCCCGACGTGTACAGCGGCACCTCGATGCCGTGGCCGATATGCTTGGTCGGCTTTTCGGGGATCTCGGCGGTGCCGGTCCACAGCCACCACAGCACGCAGGCGAGCGTCGCGACGCCGCTGACCGCCGACCAGATGTAGAGATGGTACGTCGTCAGGATGAATACGCCGGCGAGCGCGACCGCGGTCATCATCGGCTTCACGCTCGGCGTACCGAGGCGGATCACCTGCAACGGGCGCGCGTCGAGCACGGTCGTGATGATCGACTCGCGCCGCATCTCCTCCGCGTCGGGCAGGAAGAAGCGCCCCTCGTCGACTTTCTGGACGAAGTTCTTCTGGTCCCAGATCGGATAGCGGCTCTCGATCAGCGGCACCGAGCGGATACCCCAATCCTCGTCGTCGGGCAGTGCGAGCCATTCAAGCGTCCCGGCATTCCACGGATTGCGCGGGGCCTTTGGGCGACGCGGCGACAGCGCGAGGTCGATGCAGACGATCAGCACGCCAGCTGCGAACATGTACGAACCCGCGGTCGAGGCGAGGTTGAGGCCGCCGATCCCGAGTTCCTCTGGGTACGTGAACACGCGCCGCGGCATGCCGAGCAGCCCCGACAGATGCATCGGGAAGAAGGTCAGGTTCATGCCCACGAACATGATCCAGAACGCGATCCGCCCGAGCTTGTCGCTGAGCTTCTTTCCCGTCACCAGCGGCCAGTAATAATACAGCCCAGCGAACAACGGCAGCAGCGTGCCGCCGATCAGCACGTAATGCAGATGCGCGACGATGAAATAGGTGTCGTGCGCCTGCCAGTCGAACGGCGCTACCGCGACCATCACGCCGGTCAGCCCGCCGATCACGAACACCGCCAGGCTCCCGCTCGCATAGAGCAGCGGCGTCGATTTCTTGACGTTGCCCGCCCACAAAGTCGCGATGAACACGAAGATCTGCACGCCGGTCGGGATCGCGACGGCTTCCGAGGCGGCTGCAAAAAACGCGAGGCTGATCTTGGGTAGCCCGGTCGTGAACATGTGGTGGACCCACAGCCCGAAGCTTAGAAACGCGGTGCCGACCGCGGCCAGCACGATCCACGGATAGCCGAGCAGATGGCGTTGCGCGAAGGTCGGGATCAGCATCGCGAACAGCGCGATCGACGGCAGGAAGACGATGTAGACTTCCGGATGCCCGAAGATCCAGAACAGGTGCTGCCACAACAGCGGATCGCCGCCCTTCTCCGCGTTGAAGAACGGCCAGTTCAGCAGCCGCTCCATCTCGAACAGCACGTCGCCGGCGATCAAAGGCGGAAACGCGAACAGGATCATCACCGCGACGACCAGGATGTACCAGGCATAGAGCGGCATCAGGTTGAGCCGCATGCCCGGCGGGCGGCATTTCAGCACGCCGACGATCAGTTCGACCGCGGCCGCCACCGACGACACCTCGATGAAGCTCAGCCCCAGCATCCAGATGTCCGCGCCGAGCCCGCTTAGGTCGGTCCGCGTCGTCAGCGGCGGATACATGAACCAGCCGCCATCGGGTGCCGCGTCGAAGAAGATCGAGCCCGACACGAACACGCCGCCGATCAGGAAGCTCCAATAGCCGAACCCCGACAGCCGCGGAAACGGCAGGTCGCGCGCGCCGAGCAGCTGCGGCAGCAGGATGATCGAGACCGCCTCGAACATCGGCACCGCGAACAGGAACATCATCATCGAGCCGTGCAGCGTGAACAGCTGGTTGAACGTGTTCGCCGTCACCAGGTCATTGTTCGGCACCGCCAGCTGCGTGCGCATGATCAGCGCTAGCACGCCCGCGAAGAGCATGAACCCGAACGCCGTCAGCGTATACCACACGCCGATCCGGTTGTTGTTGACGTCGGTCCAGCGGAAGAACCAGCCGGTCGGCGGCTTCCACACTTCACGCAGACGATCTTCCTGGCCCTTGCGGACCGCGGGATCATTCTGGTCGGGCGCGATATATTGGGTGCTCTCGGTGGTCATTTGAGCCCCTGAAGGTAGCTTGCGATCTGGTCGGCTTCGGCGGCCGACATCTGCGGGAAGGCCGGCATCCGCACGCCGGGCTTGGTCTTGCCGGGATCGCGCACGAATCCAGCGATGTTGGCGTGCGTCATCGGCAGCACGCCCGCGGCGAGCGTCGGGCGCGACCCAAAGTGTGTCAGATCGGGGCCGATCTTCGCGACCGGTCCGATGCCGCGGACGCTGTGGCAGCCGCTACAGCCGTAACTCGCGAACAGGCGCGCGCCGGGCGACGCGGTAACGATAGCGGGCTTGCGCTGCTCGGCGAGCCAGCGCTCGAACGCGGTCGGCTCCATCGCGATCACGTCGAACGCCATCAGAGCGTGGCCGAGCCCGCAGAACTCCGCGCAGACGCCGCGGTACGTCCCCGCCTTGGTCGCGCGAACGACGAGACGGTTGGTGCGGCCGGGGATCATGTCCATCTTGCCCGCCAAGCCCGGGACCCAGAAGCTGTGGATGACGTCGGGGCTGCGGAGCAACAGCTCGACCGTGCGGCCGACGGGCAGGCGGAGTTCGTTCGCGGTCTCGACCACCGATCCGCCCGGCGGCGCATAGCGGACGCGCCACCAGAATTGCTCGCCCTCGACGCCGATACGCAGGTCGCCGTTGGCCACCTCGCGTGGTCGCATTGCGGGGAGGGAGTAGAGCAACAGGCCCAGCAGCAGGATCGAAGGCCCGATGCCGCCTAGCCAAAGCACCAGCTTCATCCCGCCCTTGTGCGTCAGCCGACCTTCCGGCGCGCGCATCGCGTGGCGCATCAGCAACGCGAGCCCGCCCGCCAGAATGATTGCGCCGATGACCAGAACGATCGTGATCGAGAGGACCTTGTCCGCCTCCTCGCCGAACGGCGCGAGCGTCGACTGGTGCCGGTTGCATGCCGCCATCAGCGGCAGGCACGCGCCCACGGAAAGAAAAATAGCCTTCCGCATCATCACCTTGCCACCCTTTAGAAGGGCGTCCTCTAAACAGGCTGGCAGGGCTGCGTAAACCCAAAATGACAGAAATGTCATGTGGGGATGTCAACCGGAGCGGATCATGTAGGCATGCCCGACCTAGACGTTCGGTTCGTGCCGCCGGAGTAGCCGAGCAAAAAAGGTCTGTTGGCGATAGTCCGTCCGGCTTTCAGCTAGGCTCCAGACTCTCACCGCCGAACTGCAACATTAGACCGTCTCCGCACGAGCGCTCCGCTCACCCGGATCGGTAACCCATGTATGGTACATTGGCGTGAGGTTTATCTACAAGCCTTTGACGCTGATCTAATCAGTTTCCAAATGTCTGATCGAACGACGGCTGCCCTTGCTTGTGTGACGATCCATACGGAAACTACGGCAAACCTAAGCGTTTAGGATCAGGATTGTTTGGAGACATACAATGGCAGACGACAAGAGCAAGACCGACGGCCGTGATCGGAGTCGTGTCTCGGGAAGCGAACCTTACGAGGTCGAGTATTTTTCGCAAAAGCATGGGCTTAGCGCGCAACAGGCACGTGACCTGATCGCCGAGGTTGGCAACGACCGCGAGAAGCTCGACGCGGCAGCAGGAAAGCTAATTGGTGAGCGCGGCAAAGCCTAAGAGCTTCTGCTCGGCGCTTCCGCGCCAACCTGAATTACATCGAACAACGACTACGCTTGTAGGCCACGGCAGTGCCCAAAGCCTGTCGGCAGACTTTTCTTCAATTCACAGTTAAGTCTCTCCCATCGTTCGGCCAATCAGGAGGCGGAACGCTTCCGTCGGACGGCCTTCAGTTTGATCCAGACGGGGGCGTGGTCGCTGGTCTTCTCCCACCCTCTGACGTGATGATCGACCTGCGTGTCCGCCAGTCGCGCGGCTGCAGGGGCGTTCAGGAGAAGATGATCGAGCCTTAGCCCGGCATTGCGACCATACGCGTTCCTGAAGTAGTCCCAGAACGTGTAGATCGTTTCGTCGGGATGCTTTGCCCGTAGCGCATCCAGCCAACCCTGATCGATCAAACGAAAGAACGCGGCTCGGACTTCTGGCGCAAACAGCGCGTCCTTGATCCATCGTTCCGGCTTGTAAACGTCCATCTCGGTCGGCATCACATTGTAGTCGCCGGCCAGCACGACCGGCGCATCGGTGTCGAACAGCGTGGCCGCATGAGCAATCAGGCGCTCCATCCAGGCGAGCTTGTAATCGAATTTCGGACCCGGCCTCGGATTGCCATTGGGTAGATAGAAGCCTGCGACCAGAATGCCGCCAACGGCCGCTTCGAGATAGCGGCTCTGAACGTCGTCCGGGTCGCCAGGCAACCCGCGCCGCGTCTCGACGGGTTCTGCGCCACGAGCGAGAATAGCGACGCCGTTCCAGCTCTTCTGGCCCTGCCAGATCGCGCCATAGCCAGCCGCCTCGATCGCACTCAATGGGAACTTCTCGTCCGGCGCCTTCAGTTCCTGCAGGCAGACGACGTCGGGTTGTGCTTCTTCCAGCCAGCGCAGAAGCACCGGCAGGCGACCGTTGATGCCATTCACGTTGTAGGTTGCGATCTTCATCGGGGCGCCAAGCGAACAGAGACGATCATAGGTCGGGCAAAATTTGGTCAGCGCGCCCCCAACCGACCAGATCCTTTGACGCTGCGCGCTTCAGCAGCGCGCCTGCATCGCCGATGTGCCAGCCCGATGCGCGGTCGAGTTTAGCGAGCTCTTCCCACGTGATGGGTACGGCAACGGGCGCGCCTTCGCGAGCACGAGCACTATACGGCATGACAGCCGTCGCCCCGCGCTGATTGCGAAGATAGTCGATGAAGATGCGTCCTGTTCGCTTGGCCTTTGCAAGGGCTGCGGTAAATCGATCGGGTTCGGACTGGGCCAGGACGAGTGCCAAGCGGTGTGCGAAATCCTTCACGGCCGGCCACTCGGCCTGCGGCGTCAGCGGCGCGATGACGTGAATGCCCTTTCCGCCCGTCACCATCGGAAAGGTCTCAAGACCCATCTGGGCCAACACGTCGCGGACCTGAAGGGCCGCGGAAATGACGTCCTTGAAATCGAGGCCTTCATCAGGATCGAGATCGAACACCAGCCGGTCGGCCTTCTCGACGTCCTCGATCCGCGCACCCCAGCCGTGGAACTCGATCGTCCCCATCTGGACGCAGGTGACGAGACCCTCGGCATCATCGACGAACAAATAGGGTTCGTCATGTCCGTCCTTCTCGGCGATCCCGACATGGTGGACGTGATCGCCGAAGCTGCCGGCGTCATGCTTTTGGAAAAAGCACTTCTTCCCTCGGCCCTGCGGACAGCGGACCAGGCTTATCGGGCGACTTCCGCACCAAGGCAGCATGATGCCGGACACAGCCTGGTAATAGTCGGCGAGCTGGCCTTTGGTAATTGCGGACTCGGGAAAGATCACTCGTTCCCGGTTCGTCACCCGGACTACGGACGGCTCGGGTGCCTCGAGCTTGGCAACGGGCGCAGGCTTCTCGACGACGACCGCCTCCGGTTTCTTGTCCTGACGCAAACCCAGATAGCTGGAGTGGCGCAACACCCCGTCGCTCGTCACTTCCATGAACGCTACTTCGGCAACCAGCTGCGGCTTGATCCAACGTGCGCCGCGTACGGCTGCGCGTGGTGCGGTGACGGTCGGCTTCGTGACGGCCAGCGGCGTCATCAGATCCATCAGCTTGTCGATCTCCTTGCCCGTATACCCTGTTCCGACCTTGCCGGCATAGCGGAGATGACCGTCCTCGTTGACGCCCAAAAGGAGCGACTTGAACCCTCGCTGCTTGTCGGACGGCAACCAGCCGACGATGACGAACTCCTGTCTCTGGATACACTTCGTCTTCAGCCAGCTGCCGGACCGCGAGCCGACATAGCGCGCGTCCGCGCGCTTCGAGATGACACCTTCGAGGCCTTCGGCGCAAAACATGTCGAACAGCTCCTCACCGCGGCCGACGATGTGGTCCGAGTAGCGGATCCGGTCGGTGCCGCCCGCGAGCAACGACGCAAGCTTCGCCTTTCGCTCCGATAGCGGTTGTCCGGTCAGATCCTCACCGTCGAGTGCGAGCAGGTCAAACGCGTAGTACAGGATCGCGTCCGGGTCTCCTTTGAGCGCAGCTTGCAACGCCTGGAAGTTGGTCTTGCCGTCGGCATCAACGACCACTGCCTCACCATCGATGAGAGCAGACGAAGCATCCAAATTTGCGGCGTCGGCAACGAAGCCGGCAAACTTTTCCGTCCAGTCCATTCCGGACCGGGTATAGGCACGCCCCGTACCGCCACCGACCGCCACCAGCGTTCGATACCCGTCATATTTCATCTCGTGCAGCCAGGCGTTGCCGGCGGGCACATGATCGACAAGCGTCGCGAGCTGGACAGGTTGGAACGGCGGAGGCGAGCCTGCCTTCTCACGGCTTGTCGATCGTGATCTTGCAGCTTTCGTCGCAGGCTTTGCGGCAGGCGTTGGGGGCGCACCCGACTTGCCTCGCTCGCCTGCGGCGATCTGTTCCATAGTCAGGCCGCTGACGACCCCGGTGAGGTGTGTTCCTAGGTCCTCTGATCCGCCGACCTGGTCGTCGGTGACCTTGCGCAGGATCCAGTTCTCGCCCTTCTCCTTTCCGCGCGGCTTTAGCCTGAAGAGCATCCATTCGCCTTTCAGGCGCTGCCCATGCAGGAAGAAGTGGAGATGCCCCTCGGGCAGCGTCTTGCTCGGGTCCTTGCCAGCGAGCGGTTCCCACGTCCCCGTGTCCCACAGCATCATGGTTCCGCCGCCATATTCGGACTTCGGGATCGTGCCTTCGAACGTGGCGTACTCGACGGGGTGGTCTTCGGTACGAACCGCAAGACGTTTGTCGTCAGGATTGCTGCTGGGTCCTCGGGTGACGGCCCAGCTCTTGAGAACGCCGTCGAGTTCGAGCCGCAAGTCATAGTGCGGGCGGGACGCGGCATGCTTCTGCACGACGAAGCGGTTGCCCCCTGCCTTAGCGATCCTGCCCTCAGGTTCGGCGGTCTTGGCGAAATCCCGCTTTTCCCGGTATTTCGCCAGGGCATCGCTGGAGGAGGAATCAGTCATGATGCTATGCCCAGTTCAGCAGGGCGAAGCTCGTGCTCCAGCTGATCCATGGTGCACGCCTCAGGTGCCTTATCGGGACGCCAGCGCAGGATGCGCGTACCGTGCCGGAACCGATCACCCGTCACCTGATCGTACAGCACTTCGACGACGAGCTCAGGCCGCAATGGGACCCACTCGCTCTCACGACCGTCGTTCCAGCGACTGGGACCGCCGGGAGCTTTGCCAGTGAAGCCCGGGGCTTCGACTAACGGCTCGAGCTTTGCGGTAAGCGCCGTGCGGTCGGCCGCGGCGATACCTGACGTGAAGCCGACATGATTGAGCCTTCCGCTATCATCGTAAAGCCCGAGAAGGAGCGATGCCACCTCGCTACCCTCCTTCACGCGTCTGAAGCCGCCTACGACGCAATCCGCGCTGCGATGCTGCTTCACCTTCAGCATGGCGCGTTCCCCGCTGCGGTAAGGCTCGTCGAGCCGTTTCGCGACGACACCGTCCAACGCCCCGCCGCTCGTTGCCAGCCAGGTCGTAGCGTCGTTGATATCGTCGCTACAGGGTGAGAGCAGAAGACCAGGCCGAGCGTGTCGGGCATGGAACGTCTCCAACGTTTTCCGGCGTGCCGAGAGCGGCGCGCTGCTGAAGTCGGTATCATCGAAGCCAAGGCAATCGAACAGCATCAGCTGCGCAGGCGTCTCTTTCGCCAGACGATCGATCCGGCTTTGCGCCGGATGCAGCCGTGCCTGAAGCGCATCGAACGAGAGGATGTCCGCGATCGGCAGGATGATTTCGCCGTCGAGCACGAAACGCGCCTGCGGGACTGATGCGATGAGCGCGACGATCTCGGGAAAGTAGCGACCGAGCGGCTTTCCCGATTTGGAAAGGATGTCGACCACCTCGCCATCGCGGAAGACCAAGGCCCTGAAACCGTCCCATTTGGGCTCATATTGCCAACCCGGCTCGGCCGGCAGCTCATTGACGAGCTTGGCTTCCATTGGCGAGGGCCGGTCTGCGACCATCAGTTCTGGTCCGTGGCGCAGCAGGCACACTGTTTGGGAGCCAGTCGTTTTGCCTTTGCTGCCTCGCGACGTCGTTCCTGCCGACTTGGCAGCGGAGCAACGCCAACCGAACTGGGAAAACCGTTAAGCTCAATCGATTTGATCACGGCATCTTTGAACATAAGATCACTCCAGACGGCTTTCAGTTATAAAAGCTCCCGGTCGCCATCTGTTCCTGCCGCTCCGGCGCGGGGATCGGTGGTCCTGATCAGAACAGCAAACCTGTGCCCCCTGCCCCTGACAAGGGACGTAATCGCTGGCCTGGTAGGGGCGGATTCAATGCTCGTTGGAGTGCCGGTCTTCGACCGGCGTGTAGTAGCGCGCTATATCCGCTTCGGTGAGCGCATGACCGCTCGATTCTTTGACAAGCGTGGCGATTTCGCCATCGGTCCTGCCAGCGTCGCGCAGCTGCTCGATCTCGTCGCTTACCATGTTGATGAAGGCGGGCACCGGGAACCGTTCCTCGCCCAGGCCTAGCGCATCGCGCATGTGCTTTTGCGCACGCAGGGCTTCGGGAAGCGTGAATGCGATATCGTCGGCCATCGAACGTGCCTTTCATGAAAAGCTAGAAACTGGTCGGGGGGCATCGGCCCTCCGACACTGAAACGCTTATGCGGTAACTGCTTCCGCCTTTGCGTTCACGCTCGACGTTGCCATCGCCGTCAGCTTGTCGTCGGTCGCATATTCCTCGTCGAGCGTCTCTTTCAGGATCGCTGCGATATCGGCGCGGCCGAGCTGGTTCGCCCAGGCGATCAGCGTGCCGTACCGCGTAATCTCGTAATGCTCGACCGCCTGTGCCGACGCGATCAGCGCAGCGTCGAGCACGGCCTTGTCCTCGATCTCGCCAGCGACTTCGTTGGCTTCCTTGATGATGCCGTCGATCGCCGGACAGGTCACTGCTTTTGCCTTCTCGCCGAGCAGGTCGAAGATGCTCTCGAGGCGTGTGATCTGCCCTTCCGTCTCACGCAGATGGGTTTCGAAACCTTGCTTCAGGGCTGGTGCCGTCGCCTTGTCGACCATCTTCGGCAAGGCCTTGGTGATCGGGTTTTCCGCGTAATAAACGTCCTGCAGCTGATGCAGGAACAGGTCGTCGAACGTCACGATGTCTTTGGAAAACAGGCCCATGATAGTGTCCTCGCTGAGCGGATAGCCGCGAAGCAAACTGCTCCGGCACCGCCGCAACGCACCGACTCCAGGGTAAGTTTCGTTCGGTTTCGCGCCGCCTCAGCGGGCTATAGATTTGCCTGCTCGTCGACTGGTAGCTCAGCGTCGGGACCATAATAGAGCTTGGCGCAGTCGTTGCGAAGGCACCCTCCCTCGATGACGATGTCGTCGCGGTAGGCGTCGCCGATGAACGCGAGCGTGTCGACGTGCTGCGCTTCGAAATACATCTCATGAACATCATCGCGGCCCGCCCCGTAAACGACGCGGCCGACCTTCGACCAGATCGACGCCATCGTGCACATGCCGCAGGGCTGCAGCGTGGAGTAGAGCGTCGCACCGCGCAGTTCCAATTCCCCCGTGCTTTCACACGCCCGTCGGATTGCCATCATCTCCGCATGCGCTGTCGCGTCCGGCAATTCCTTCGTCTGGTTGCGCTCGCCCGCGATAACCTTGCCGTCGAGAACGATCACACACCCAAGCGGCGAGGTCGAAGGATCGGAGCCCTTCGATCGGGCGATCGCAATGGCTTCGCGCATCCAGCGTTCGTCATCCTGCGTCATCGTTTCGGCTCCCTGTTACGGTCGCACAACGCGTAGCGGACACAATGGATCGTTCGGCGCAGTCGTGTTTGCTTGCCGAGGAAGGCCGAACGCTACCGTTCCTTGCTGCGGGTTGCGAAGACAGGCTCTCAGACGGTCATCTTGCAGGGTCATAGGGTTTGTGCAGGCGGACGATATCGTCATACGATCCGCGCAGCCAGGTATCGATGTCTGCCGGATCCAGAATCGTGATGATGGCTTTCGGGTGGATCGGCGCCCAACATGTTGGGATCGCACGTGACGCAGGGTACGCCGGGCCGCTTACCCGAACGTTGCCATAGAAACGATCGAAGCAGCCCCCCATCTACCGGCGCATGACCAATAGCATTCTTCATCTCGGGCTGATGGAAGACGGCGAAATCGAGCTTGATCTGGCCGCCCTAGAACTCGCAGCGCTCGATCATCCCGGTATCGATCTCGACGAATATCTCGACGAGCTCACGGACATGGAAATAGCCCTGCGCGCTGCTGACGGCGACGCAGTGAGCAGCGCTGCTCAGGCTCAGGCCCTGAGCAGCGTGATGGTTGAGGAGTTCGGGTTTTCCGGCGACCGCACACACTATGACGATCCGCAGAATGCGGACCTGATCGCGGTCGTCGATCGCAGGCTCGGTCTGCCGATCAGTCTTTCGATCCTCTATGTGGCGATGGCACGACGTCTCGGATGGTCGGCAATGCCGCTCAATACCCCCGGTCACGTCCTGGTGCGCCTTGGCGACGCGTCGGATGCGCTGATCATCGATCCCTTCAACGATGGTCGCATCGTCGCCCCTGCACAGGTGGAAGCCTTGCTGGAGCAGATGACGGGCCAGGCCCGGTTTTCCGACGGGATGCTTCCCCTGTCGAACCGGTCGGCGCTCGTCCGCCTGCTGCTCAACCAGGCGACCCGTGCCGAGCAGGCCGGGGATCCCGCACGCGCGCTGGTCCTGTACGACCGTATGACGATCGTGGCGCCTACGCATGCCCATGGTTGGTGGGAGCGCGCCAGACTTCAACTGGTCGCAGGTGATGTGGCCGGCGCCCGCAGCAGTCTCAGCGCGATGCTGGAAATTACCCGGGACGACGATCTGCGCCTGCAGGTATCGGCAGCGCTCGATGCCCTTCCCCGGCCAACGCCGTCATGAATATTGCGGTGGATCGACCCTTGCCGTGATGCCTTATCCTAAGCGCGTCCATCGGCGCTCATGCCAGGCCCGGGACTGAACCGCGTCTCTGAAACGCCAGAACCGGGTCTCGCGTGTGTGGAGACCTGCGCGGACGAGGGTCCAGCACTCACCCGTCGGCAGCTCCACGATGCGGTGAATGTGCGCAGCGTCGACATGGTAGGTTTCGCCAGGGAGTCGGTGAACCAGTTCGCTGTGCCAACCGCCGTTTGGATCCAAGTGGAACACCTCTTCGACATAGCCGCCATCAAGGATCTCGGTGTCGAAGCTCCAGGGGTGATCATGCGGGGTCGCATGCGGCTCTTCCATCTTGAACCGGTGCAGTGCGCGTCCGTCATCCAGATGGTATTTGGTAAAAGCCCGCGACATGCGCTCAACGCTGACGATCCGCGTGCCGTCGGGAACGCGAGCAATGGCTGCTCGCGGTAGTCGCATACTCACGGTTCGGTTACCTCTTCATAACAGCCAGCGCGCCTCAGCTGGCGGACAATCCCGTTGAACGCCGCGGTCACGCCCTGTGCCCTGCCGATCTCGTTCTCTTGGGCTGCGGCATCCCAGTAGAGTTCGAGTGGCCAGCGTTCCGGGCAGTGTGGCAGCAGGCAGCGCAGCGCCAACCGGATCTCGACGACATCGACGCGAGCGTCCGAGCAGCGCGCAACGCCGCCCCGCAAGATATGCACTGATAGCGCGATGACAACGCGTTGATGGCGGACGAGCGTGGCCATCAGTGGAAGTCGTGAGATTTGAACTTCACGACAGCTTCCGGATCCATCCCGTCCGCATGGGGCGGCCAGTAGGAATTGCGAGGGGCAGGGCTCCAGCCCTTGTCCCCGCGGTCGGGGGAGCCGGCATGCTTCGCGCCGTCACCGCGGCCGGTCCGGTGCGGGAACGACATCTCGCCGACCCGGTGCAGCAGATCGCCGTGGTCGATGATCCGGTCGCAGATGACGTGGATGACCTCGCCCTCCTTCTGCACCCTGCCCTTCATGCCGATCATCGACGCGGACATGACGGTACGGCGTTGGCGCTCGAACCGATCGGGCCAAAGGATGCCGTTGGCGATTCCCGTCTCGTCTTCGATCGTGATGAACAGAACGCCTTTGGCAGACCCCGGCTTCTGGCGAACGAGAATGATGCCGGCGACCTCGACATGGCGTCCATCGCGGATGGTGGCCAGGTCCGCGCATTTGGTTACGCCACGCCTGGCCAGCTCATCGCGGACGAAGGTCAGCGGATGCGCGCGCAGCGAGAGTTGCAGCGCGCGGTAGTCCTCAATCACCTCACGACCGTCGGTCAGTGGCCGCAGTTCGACATCAGGCTCAATCCCTTCCGCGCTGACGGCCTGGTCGGCGCGGTCGGCCGCGGCGAACAGCGGCAACGGCGCTTCGCCGAGCCCCCTCACCTTCCACAAGCCCTGCCGACGATCGGCACCGAAGCTATGAAAGGCATCGCCATCGGCGAGCTTCTCGATCGCCGCGCGCTGGACGCTCGATCGCCGCCACACATCTTCCACGCTTTCGAACGCGGTCAGCTCGCGCGCGCCGACGATCTTCGCGCCGTCCGCGTTGGACAGGCCGCGGATCTGCCGGAGCCCCAGCCGTACGGCGAGGTACCGCCCGCCATACGGCTCCAGCGTGCAGTCCCAGCGGCTTGCGTTGACGCAAGGGGGGCGAACCACGACGCCGTGTTCGCGCGCATCGCGGACAATCTGCGCGGGCGCGTAGAAGCCCATCGGCTGCGCATTCATCAGTGCCGCGCAGAACACGTCGGGATGATGATGCTTCATCCACGACGATGCGTAGGAGATCTTGGCGAACGAGGCGGCGTGGCTCTCGGGGAAGCCGTAAGACCCGAACCCCTCGAGCTGGCGGAAGGTGCGTTCGGCAAATTCACGCGGATAACCGCGCTCGACCATGCCCCCGATCAGCTTTTCGCTGAAGTGCGACACGCCACCTGTAAACTTGAACGTCGCCATCGCGCGGCGCAGCTGATCGGCTTCGGCCGGCGTGAACCCGGCGCCGACGATCGCGACCTTCATCGCCTGTTCCTGGAACAGGGGCACCCCGAGCGTCTTTTCCAGCACCGCGCGCAGCTCGGGCCGTGGGTATTCCGGCTTCTCCAGCCCTTCGCGCCGGCGCAGATACGGGTGGACCATGTCGCCTTGGATCGGTCCCGGTCGCACGATCGCCACCTGAATGACGAGGTCGTAGAAACGTCGCGGCTTCATCCGCGGCAGCATCGACATCTGCGCGCGGCTTTCGATCTGGAACGTACCGAGCGTATCGGCCTTCGAGATCATTGCGTAGACGTCGGGATCGTCGTCCTGCAGATCGGCCAGGCCGACGCGCAGCCCCTTGTCCGCCTCGAGCATGTTAAAGGCGCGGTTCATGCAGCCGAGCATGCCGAGACCCAGCACGTCGACCTTCATGAACTTCAGCGCATCGATGTCGTCCTTGTCCCATTCGATGATCTGCCGGTCTTCCATCGCGGCGGGTTCGATCGGGACCAGATCGTCGAGACGGTCATGGGTGAGGACGAAGCCACCTGGATGCTGGCTCATATGGCGCGGTACGCCGATCAGCTTGCGGGCCAGCTCGAGCGTCAGGCGCAGGCGACGATCGCCGATGTCGAGGTTCAGCTCGTTGACCTGCTTTTCGCCGACGCCTTCGGCCGACCAGCCCCACACTTGCCCTGCCAATGACGAGGTCAGATCCTCGGGCAAGCCGAGCGCCTTGCCGACATCGCGCACCGCGCCCCGCGCCCGGTAGCGTGTGACGACCGCGGTCAACGCCGAGTGGTTGCGGCCATAGGTTTCGTAGATCCACTGGATGATCTCTTCGCGGCGTTCATGCTCGAAATCGACGTCGATATCGGGCGGCTCGCGGCGCTCACCACTGACGAACCGCTCGAACAGCAACTCGTGCTTGATCGGGTCGATCGAGGTGACGCCTAGCACGAAGCAGACGCAGGAATTGGCAGCCGAACCGCGCCCCTGGCACAGGATGCCGCGCCGGCGCGCCTCGCGGACGATCGCGTAGACGGTCAGGAAATACGGCGCATAGCCGAGCTCGCCGATCAGCCGCATCTCGTGCGCGATCTGCTCGGTATAGGCAGCCGGCACCGCGCCGTTGAACAGGGCGTCGACCGCGCCTTCCGTCAGCTTCTGCAGAGCCTCTTGTGCGGTCAGCCCGTCGATCAGCCGCTCGTGGGGGTATTGATAGGCCAGCTCGCCCAGATCGAAGGTACATAGGCGGGCGATATCGACGCTGGCACGCAGCGCATCGGGATACGCCTTGAACCGCCGGACCATCTCGTCGGGGGATTTGAGCGCCCGATCGGCGTTGACCTCGCGCCGGTAGCCGAGTTCGTCGACAGTGCATTTCTCGCGCACGGCCGTCACCACGTCTTGTAGCAGCCTTGCTTCGGGCGCGTGGTAGAGGACATCCCCCGTCACCACCGCACGAACGCCAGCGCCGCCCGCCTGCCGCGCCAGCGCGTCGATCCGGACGGCATCGTCCGGTCGGCGCCGCTGAAACAATGCCATATACCCGCGACGACCATAGACCGTCTTCAAGTCGGCGAGCGCTGCCAGATTCGCTTCGTCCGGCTCAACCGGCAGCAGGATGGCGATCATGCCCTCCGACCAGGGTTCGAGGTCATGCCAGTGGAGGAGGCATCCCCCCTTCCCCGCCCGCTTCTTGCCCACTGTCAGCAAACGCGTCAGCCGCGACCAGGCGGGGCGGTTGGTCGGGTACAGCAGCAACTGCCGGCCGCAGGATAGATTAACGCGCGTGCCTGCGATCGAGCGAACGCCCGTCGCCTTCTGCGCTTCCCATGCGCGCACCACCCCTGCGACGGTGCCGATGTCGCTGACGCCGATCGAGGGATAGCTGAGCAGCGCTGCAGCCGCGAACAGCTCCTCGGGACTCGATGCGCCGCGCAGCAGTGAGAAGTGCGTGAGGACCTGGAGTTCGACATAGTCCGTCATGCGAACACGCCGTGCATCCACCAGCTCAGATCGCCGGTGTCGTCGACGAAGCCGTCGCCACGCCGGAATACCCAGTAGCGACCACCGGTCTCGTCCTCGACGCGGTAATAGTCGCGCACCGCCCATACTTCTGCGTCGCGGCGCCACCACTCACCGTGGATCCGCTCGGGGCCGTCGCCCGCAACGACCTTGTGCGGCCTGCCGCGCCACTCGAACCGTCTGGGCGGCTGATCGGGCATCAGCGCTATGACACCCCAAAGCGGTTCGGGTCTGGCCAGCAGGCGCGTTGGTCGTCGCCATTTCGGCCAGCCCGAGGGCGCTACCACCGGGTCGGCGCGCACGACGGCGCGCTCGGGCACGTGGCTTTCAACAGGGGCGATCCGGAACACGGCATCAGCGCCGATGCGGCCGGCAACGACGTCGACGAGACGGGCCGGATCACGCACGAGAACCTCACCGGCGAGAACCGCGCCGAGATCGACCGCGTCGAGGGGCTCGGTGTGCGGCGCCGCCAGATAGAATTGCTCGAGCCCCAGACCTGGATCGATCCGCTCGATCCTGAGCTTCATGAGCCGCAACAGGTGCGAGACCTCGCGCGTCGGGCGTGAGGTGCCGACGGCCACGACCTGCTCGGTGCCATCGACGCGTAGGCCACCGAGCCGCAGCGATCGTACGCCAAGCCCTTTCGCGCGCAGCAGTTCGGCCATGTCGCCGAGGAGATCCTCCATGACCTGCGCAATCGCGTCTGCGGTGACGATCGGTTCGAGCAATCGGCGCTCGACGACCGGCATGACCTCGTCGGTGCGCGGCGTGATGGGTTCGGCGACCGCGCCGAGTGCCTGATCGAGCCGCGTGATTGCGGCCAGCCCGAGCCGGCGTGCCAAAGGCCCGCGGGCAACTGGCAGGAGATCGGCGACGCGTTCGAAGCCGAACTTGCGGGCAGCAACGAGCGCGGTGCCTGCTAGGCGCAAGGCGGCGACCGGTAGGCCGCTGAGCGCGTCGACCGTCCGCCCTGTGGGCACGATCGCGATGTCGGCAGGCCCGAACCGGGCAATAGCGTGTGCCGCGCCCGGTGTGTCTGCAACCGCCACGCGGGCCGTGAACCCGGCACGCTGGCAAAACGCGCGCAGACGCCGGCAGAACCGTTCTTCCCCGCCATGGAGATGCGCGCAGCCGGTCACGTCGAGCCACAGCCCGTCGGGCGGTGTGGCTGCGGCGATCGGCGACCAGCGTCGCACTGCACGCAGCGCGAGCTGATCCAGTAACACGGCATCCGCCTCGGTCTCGGACGGTCGGATGTCGAGATCGGACACCAGCGCACGCGCATGGGTCGCGGCCATCCCGATCGTGATCCCTAACGCGGCAGCGCCATCGCAGGCGGCAACCACCTCTTCGCGCCGGCCGACCTTGCCCACCAGCGCGAGCGGCGCCCTGTGAAACGCGGCAACGGTCGCCGCGACCCTGTCGTGACTGTCCACTGGCGCTGGTCCGTGAAACGGATGGTTCGCCGCTTCCGATCGTCGGCCAAGTTCACGCATGGGTGGTTTCGCATGCGCGGGCAGCGCTGCGATCTCACCTTCCACATCCTGCCTGGTTGGCATGTCGACACGAGCCCACCGCGCACCCGGTCGCCATCCGCCACTCCGCGGCACCGAACAGGCACCGGGATCGTCGTCGACGGGAAGCTGAAGCGCTGGCCGCTCAGGCGACCGCGTAGCGTGCCGGTCCAGCCGTCTCAGCCGTTCGATGGCCAAGTGCGGCAGGAACAGCGAGACAACCCGTCTCATCGCAGCCCTCCAAAATCATCGAAAATGCTTCGCCGCCACGCTGCCGTGCGACCTGTACCTGCCACCGCGATCGGCCAACGCCGGCAACACCGAGGCGCTCGGACGACGCACTGGCGATCCGCCAGCGCGTCCAGGCCGCGGACGGTTCGGCGAGCGGATCCTGGTCGCGATTACGTCGGCGCCGCAGGATGAGAACAGGAATGTCGGCGTCGGCCGCGACGAGTTGCAGGCGCCGGGTCGCCACCATCGACATCCGGCTAACCTCTGCGATCACTGCCGACGGCGTTCCATCGCGCACCGCGTCCTCGACGACGGCAAGCAAGGCTGCATCGTCACGGGGTTGTGCATGGATCAGGTCGGCAGGCGACAGCCCCGCCTGCTCGAGGCCCGGTGCATAGAGATCGTTGCGGCAGCTCACCCACAGCACCGGTCCGCCGGTATGGGCTGCCTCTCGCGCGGCAATGCCCGCCAGGAACAGCGTTGCTGCGGCATCGTCGACCATCGAACAACTTTGTGCAGCGACCTCATGCAGCGCGCCGGCGCGAAGGCCCCTGCCTGCGAGGCGATCGTCGAGCGCAGGGATACCGAACGGCATGATGCGGTGATCCACCACCGGCGTCGCGATTGTCCGCAGGTGGGCAATGGTGGTCGGCAGGGACTCGAAGGCGGTGATCATGATGTCTAGACTCTACATGTTCCCTTTATGTTCCGTTACCAGAACCGTTTGGTCAAGCGTCAGACTCGAGACTTATGTGGATAAGGTTCTGCCTGCGAATGCTGCCAAGCGCGTTTGGCTATGCGCCGCGGGTCGTCGCAACGCGACGATGCAAAGCAGCGGCAGCTTCGTCGACAAGCTCCAGCGTTGGTGCGGGCTAGGCAAAAGTTTAGATGCCGAAGGCACAACCTTCATAGCAGACCGAACGGATCGGCGTTGAATTCGCACATCCCTCGTGTATCCAGACACCACCATAAGAGGGTTTGACCATGAAGAAGATTTTCGCCGTCGCTGTCGCTACTGGCCTATTGTCGCTTGGAGCATGCAACAGCAGCCCCCGCGAGCAAGCTGCTGATAACGTTGAGTCGAACACCGAGGCCGTTGCTGACAACCTTGAGGACGCTGCCGACAACACGGGCAACGCTGCAGCGGAAGCAGTCCTCGAGAACAAGGCTGACGCAGTGCGCGCGACCGGCCAGAACCAGGCTGATGACATGCGTACCAATGATCCAGATACCAATCTTTCGAATGGCATCTAAGGCGCTAAGCGCTTAGGGCTACCGCCAGGTTGCTCCCAAGCGGCTTATCTATTGAGGGCATTCGGGGCGACCTGGATGCCCTTTTTGCGTCGCATACAAGTTCGTTGCGCATCTGTCACATTGGCAAAACCAAGGGATACTCGTCGTTGAGCACCCCTCGGCTTGCGCGCGGCGTCAGGACTTTAGCGATTTTGCCATGTTGAGGTGTGCGGCGACCGTCGGTGCTAGACCAGACGCGAACGTCTTCAGCTCGGGCACATCACCGGTTGCTGCATAACCCTTCAGCGTATCGAGGGTCTGCTGGTGCCCCGCGACCTGGGCCGCTGCGTACGCGGTGTCGAAATCAGCGCCCTGCTTCGTCTTCAGATCAGCAAGCTTCTGCTGCTGCTCGGCATTAAGCGCCGGGTTGGGCGCCAAAGCTGGCGACAGCGTCGCGGTCAGGGCCTTCAGCTTCGCAGTCGAACCCTCATGTGCGGTGATCATCTGGCCAGCGAACTTCTTCACCGCAGCGGATGCGCCGTTAGTCACAGCAAGCTTCGAGGTCTCGATCTCGAACGCATCGCTTGCAGCCGCCATGTTGACGAAGGCCTGTCCACCTGAGGCGGGTGCTGCCATCGCATCATTGGAACCAGCTGCGTTCACTTCCATGGCGGTCGTGTTGGCATAGGTGCTGTTATCGACGGCAGTCGCATCTTCCGCCTTCTTGCCGCATGCGGCCAATGACAGGGCCGCTACCGACACCAGTGCTAGGGTCTTGATGTTCATTATGCTCTCCATCTGCTCGCATATTACCGCTATCTGCCCAACGCGTGCCCCCTGAGGACCGTTCCGCACGAGTAACGAGCTCCGGACCGATCCTGAAGCGAGTTCGTTCTAGCCGTCTGCCGGTACAGCTGCCGGCCTTATCGGGACACGGTTATGAGCATCTTCAGCACGATCATGAACAAGGTTTTTCACCACAAAGCCGCACCAGCCGCTGCACCGGCTCAAGCTCCCGCCGCTGCGCCGCAGGCTGCACCGCAAGCTGCGCCGACCGCTACCGCCCAGCCCGCCCCCGCAGCGTCCCAGCAGTCCGTCGATGTCGGTGCGGTCCTCAGCGAGATGGCATCGATGAAAGATGGCGGCGGCAACTACCAGAGTTCGATCGTCGATCTTTTGAAGCTGCTGGACCTGGATTCCAGTCTGACCGCTCGCAAGGAACTTGCTGCCGAGCTGAATGTCCATGCAGCAGCCGACGGCTCGGCCGAGCAGAACATTGCCCTTCATAAGGCAGTGATGCAGAAGCTTGCCGATAACGGCGGTATCGTTCCCGACAGCCTGCGCAACTAACGCGCCCGATCCGGAGGGGACCGCGCCCTATGCGGCCCCCTCCTGCCTTAGACTGCTGGCTTAACCGTCTTTCAATCTAGCGAGCTGGACTAGCGTTCGGAGGCGTCCCAGCGGCGGTTCCCTGCGCCGCCTGTGCTGGCAGTGTCTGACTACCACGCGGTGGTCCATTCGGCTCTTTCTGAAAGCCACGCATGGCGAGCGCGCAGATCGTGACGACGAGTGCCACGATCATAACGAAAATGACAATTGCCACAGGACCGGCTCGCTTGTTTCCTCGTCTTCGCATCACATGCGCTCCCCAGTCATGCCATCGATGTAGTCGCCGTGCCGTAGCCCATGTGGCGACGGGATGTTCCTTGACCCCAAGTCCACCGGTTTGATCGAACAGGACGGTCTTATGTCCGGACGGCTCTATCGCCGCTCGCCGAAGACCGAACCAAGAATGCCCCCAAGTCCGCCGCCAAGACCGCCCCCGGGCGCAGCGCCTGCGACTCCAGCGCCACCCAGGCTGCCAAGTACAGATCCAAGGATCCCGCCAAGGCCACCTTGCTGCCCGCCCGAGCGCCCTGTCAGATGGCCGGCCACCAGCATGACCAGGATCGGCAGCATCTGCTTCAGAAGCTCGGGCGCCAGGCCGCTGCTCTGCGCCGCGTTGTCGGCTACCTCACGACTGCCGTCCTTCGACCCGAAGATACCGCCGAGGATCTGATTACCGCGATCGATCTGCGTCGGCTCGTTGCCTAACACGTTCGAAGCAAGGTCTGCGCCGCCAAGCGTGTTCACATGGGCGTCTAACTGCGTCGTGTTATTCCCCATGCCGCCCAGAACCGACGGCAGCAGCGCCTCTGCGCCGCGCTGAGCTTGCTCACGCGGTATGCCTAGTTGGGCGGCGAGTGCATCGATGCCACCATCTGGGAGGAGGTCATTAAGATTCATGGCAGCTTCCTTGTTGTGACGGGTACCAACAGATGCTGCGACCTATAGGTCCGGTCCCCTTCGATCGCGCTTGGACCATGGATCGGTAGGCATGCGCTGTCTGCGCAATGTTAGTCAGGAAGTTCGGGCGTATCTGAACCAACGGGTCGGCCGGAGAGCCAACTAAGCCCTCCCCCGATAGCAAGCAGACCTGCCCCCATAAGCGCCTTGTCACGGCGTCGAAGAAGAACAAGCCCGCCGGTAACGATGACGGAAGGCACCATGCCAGCTTTGCCAAGGCCAGTTATGCGTGCTGCACGCGCGGCGATGCGTCCGGTAGCGTATTCATGCAAAGGTGAAGGCGTAGACGGTGCGGCTCGTGATACCGCCTTGTCTCCACTCGAGGACTGCGGTTCTGGTCCCTCCTGCGGCGCTATCTCCGGTCCGGAAGCTACCGTATCGGCTGCGTACGCTCCGCGATCACCAAGCGATTTAGTAGGCCCCCTGGTCGTGTCTTGCGTGGTCTGTCGTTCCAGCTCGCAATTGAACTCCGCGCCGAGCAATAGAATGTAGGCGGACAAGTAGAGCCAGGTCAGCACGCCGAAAATAGAGTAGCAGGTCGGTAGCTCCTGCGCCCGTCTACGGGTTCTTCCCAGCCACGGCGTTGACCCAACATGTTTGGGAAGACGCTGGCTTTGGGGTTCGCGTCTTCCCGGCTGAAGCCGAGGAATGCTCATGGTTACAATCGCTATCGTCGCCCTGATCTGTGCGGCGCTGTTCACCGGCGCGGCCGGATACATCACGCTGGTCGAGCATCCGGCACGGCTAAAGCTAGCGGATGGCCCCCTGCTCGCGCAATGGAAGCCCAGCTACGACAGGGCGCTTCCGATCCAGTCCGGCCTAGCCATTGCCGGAGGGGTCACCGGCATGGGTGCCTGTTATCTATCGGGCAATCTATTCTGGGCGTTCGGGAGCCTCGTACTGCTCGCAAACTGGCCGTTCACCCTACTTGCGATCATGCCGACCAACAAGCGGCTCAAGGTAATCCGGCCCGAAGAAGCCGGACCGGCGAGCCGTGTGCTGTTGGTGTCATGGGGAAAGCTGCACACCGTTAGGAGCGTGCTGGGAGTAGTGTCGACGGTCACATTTGGATTAGCCCTTGGCATAACGGCATAACGCGGCTGTCCCGACAAACCATCGATTTCGAGAACGCCGATGCTTTCTTGATTGCCGTTCATTCGTCGCGACGTAAACGACATAGGCGCTTATGAATTTTCCTTTTAGGAATGGCAGCACTTCGGCCGCCGTGATCGATCAGGTAGCGGGAAAGTCGCCAAGGCACTCCGCGCTATAACCCTGCGCTGTTCCTGCAGTCCGTGATGCTAGCGTTGGATTTTTGCCGCCGCGCCATGTCGGGACGCGACGATCAGGAGCAGGGCGTCAGCTAAGGTTCTTCATGAGTGCAGCGTGCGACGGCAACGTATGGGCTATGAACGGCAGGATGGCCGCACCGATCGCGACGGCGTCCTCGTCATGACTGGCTCGTTGGATCAAAGCCATGTTCGGGACCGCGCTTCCGAGCGCGGCGATGTTACGGTTCAGTTCGAGTATGAGGCTGTCCAGCAGGCACGACGGCAGTCGCGCGCCGATGAAGATCGCGGTCGGGTTGAGGAGGGCGTTCACCGTCATGATGGGGAGCGTGAGAGTCTTTGCCGCCTCTAAGGACCAAGCGCGGACGACCGGGTTGTGGCGTTCGACGTCTGCACGAAGTTCCGCCACGCTACCCGAATACCCCGCTTTCTCCAGCCTGAGTCTAAGTTCAGACAAAGACACGCAGTCCTGGACGGTCGGCCCTGCGGGATGGTTGAAGTCCGCAGGAAGCAGTCCGAGTTCACCTGCTCGCCCGTTTCCGCCGCGCACATACTCGTTGTCCACGACGACAGCACCGCCCAGTCCGGCGCTGATCAACACGTAGAAGAAGTCGGTGAATTGCCGTCCGTTGCCGAACTGCGCTTCCCCGATCGCCGCCGCTGCGGCGTCGTTGTCGCGGAGGACGGGCAGGCCCAGTCCATCTTGAAGTAGGAGTGAGACGTTCGTCGTTGCCCAGACGCCGTATGCCTCGGGCATCTTCGGCAGCGCGATCGTTCCAATATCGTCAGGTATCGCAAGACCGATGCCGATGAAGCGTTCTCGGTCCAGCTTCAATGCGTCAGTCGTCTCGGCGTACCACTCCTGAACGAAGTCGACGACCATTTCGGGGCTAGGAAAATCGACCTCCTTGACGGATCGCGCGCGAACGCCTCCCGCGAGGTCGAGGATCACAACGGCGACATGATCCCGATCGATGTTGACCCCTAGCGAAAAGCAGCCGTCGGGATCGATCGCGAGCCGCGAAGCGGGGCTACCTCTGGGGCCTTTGATGCGGGCGGTCTCGTGGATGAGACCCTCGTCGATGAGACGACGGGTGATGTTGGCTATGGTGGGAAACGTGAGGCCGGTCGCCGCGGCGAGTTCGGAACGCGAAACCTCGCCTCCTGCGACACGGATGGCCTGCAGGACCACCCGCTGGTTGAAGTCGCTGACGCGGACAAGATTGCTGCCAGACAGGCCAACGGTCAGCCGAGGCTGCCGGTCGTTGCCACGCATGCCGTCGTCCTTGGACACCGTCGCCACCATCTTGCCGTTACCGCTATCATTCATCCCCTCCATATTGCATCAAATACGGCTGGTGACGCGAACAAAAATATGGCCGCAGCGAAATGTCGCTGCGGCCTGAGTGAACCCCGTGAGTGGCTGGTCAAGGGGAGGAGAACCAGCCTAGGGTATCGCGTGAAGCTCAGTTGCGGATGCGGACGCCAAACGTCACTCGTCGTTCGAAGATGCTCGAGCCATACCAGAAGTTCTTGAACTGGGCGTATTGCTCCTCGTTCTCCTTGGTCAGGTTCGACCCTTGCACGAACATCGTGAACTTCGGTGTCACGTCATAGCTCGCGGACGCGTCCAGATAGCCTGTCGCGCGGTTCCAGACGGCCAGATTGTCATCGGCCGCAGCGACGAACCCACCGAAGCGCTTACTGCGATAGTTGTAGGCCACACGGCCCTGCACTGGGCCCTTCTGATAGAACAGCACTGCGTTGGCCTGATGCTTCGAGTTGTCCGGAACGGGCAGCGACTTGCCGAAGAGATCGACGTTGGAACTGCCGCTGTCGGAGTAGGTGTAGTTCAGCTGTCCGCCGAAGCCGCTGAGCACACCAGGCAGCCAATCGAAGACGGTCTGAAAACCGACTTCGACACCCTTGATGGAGCCGCCCTTACCGTTGACCGGTCGCGTGACCGGGCCACCCTCCCGGACAACGCCATCGGCGTCAGGCTGCGCCTCTATCAGGGTGTTCGTCTGCAGGAAACTTTCAACGTCGAACCAGAAGGCGGCAACAGATAGAAGGCTGCTCTGATTGAAATACCATTCGTAGGAGACGTTGTAGTTGGCCGATCGCGGCAGCTCGAGATTGGGGTTACCTGCCGATCCGGAACTGTAGCGCTGTAGGCTTGGATTAAGCGCCACCCCTTGATAGGTCCGCGTTCCATTCACTGCGTACGATGATGCCAGACCACGACCGAACTGGGAAAGGTCGAGCTGTCCTAGCGTCTTGGCATAAGCGAAGCGCAGATACATGTCCTGGCGCACGTGCAGGCTAAGGTTTGCGTCCGGCAGGAAGTCGTCACTATCATTGTTTGACTTTGACGTCCCGGTCGCGATTGCAACGCCGTTGAACGATTGATCCCCAATAAACTGATTACCAGTTGGGAAGGAGTAAATACCAAGCTTAGTCTTCACGTATCGTACGCCAGCGTTGCCAGTAAAATCGAGTGAACCTACCGATCCATCGAAGTTGGCTTCGGCGTACGCGCTAATCTGGCGTTGGGTAACGCGGTAGCTGTTCTGCGGATCAAGGTATGCTTTCGTGCCTGGGAAAAGCAGTGCGTTGTACGCGTTCACGTCGTTAAGTGCGTTGGGTGAAATAGCTGGGAGGTTGGGAATGCCGCTAATTGGTCCAAAGCCGCCCGCCGACGTTACCAGCCCCGGCAGATCGTTGAACTTGCGAATCGGCACTACGCTGTAGCCCAACGTATCGACAACGAGGGGATCCCTGTAGAAGTACAGATGGCCGGCCGGACCAATAGGCGACAGATATCGGAATGCGTTGTTGCCGGCGTCGCGATTGCCGTACCTGCCGCCGATGCGGATGTTTTTGAGCGGACCCAGGTCGGTATCGTATTGCGCGTCTGCGCGGTAGACGTCGAGCGTAGCGTTCTGCTTCGACGCTTGCGACCAAGTGGAGGTCAGGGAGTAGTTGGCTGGGTTCGTCACGTCCGTGAGGAAGTTGACCGACGGTTCCGATCCGCGCCAATCCACCGTAGCGCGAACCGCGGCCAGGCCGCCTGGGTTGGCATAGCTGCAGTTGGCGGGGATCGTGGCTCCGGCGCAGCTGGTAGGAAGCGAACGGGGAACAACGCCTGCTCTGGTGGCCCAAGAATCGATGTCGGTCTGGGTCGAGTTGTTACGCGAATCCCCATGGACGTAGCGCAGCGTCGCGCTGAATGGTCCGTCGTTCTTGAAGCGAGCTTCAAGGTTCGTATTGAGCGATCGAGCCTTGTTGTACGCGTTCAGCGTATGAACCTGAAACCGCGACAAGTTCAGGTCGGCGAACTGGACGACGCCATTGCTATCGATGATCGACGACGGGAGGTAGCTGTCGTTCGAGAAGTTCCCGTGCAGCACAGCCGTGTTGCCCGAGTTCCTGTTGCGGAACCGAGTGTAGGCGACGTCGCCGATGAGCTGGATGGAATCTGTTACGTCGTACTGCACCGAAGCGTTCGCCCCGATGCGCTCGCGCTGCGTCTGCCCATTGTCGAACTCAAGAGCGACGGGGTTATAGAAGTAGTCCTTGTCGGCGAGCTTCGTGCTGTTCGTGATGTCGCCGTCCTTACGGACGTCGAAGCCGGCCTGGGCATCGGTGGTCTTCAGGATGCCGTTGGTCACGCGCGGGTTCTTGTTGCTCAGGATCTCATGATCATACGAGCCGGCAAGAAGAAAGCCGATGCGGCTGCCGTTGTATGCGACCAGGGCAGAGGCGTTCTGGCTCCAGTCCTTGGTAATATTCCCGTACGTGTCCTGCACCGAGCCCGTCGCCGTCAGACCCTTATGGAGATCGAAGGGCCGGCGGGTCTTCAGTGCGATGATGCCCGAGTTGCCGCCGGTGAGGTCTGCGGCCGTTGGAGACTTGATGACGTCGACACCCGCGAACAGCGTCGACGGGATGTCCGTCAGGTTAGGCTGCGCCCCGGTGATGTTGGATGCGCCAAGGAACTGCTCGCCGTTCAGCGTCGTCAGGACGTTGGCCAGGCCTCGGATGTTGACGGATGCCCCCTGTCCGGCGGACCGCGTGATCTGCACGCCGGTGACGCGTTGAAGTGAATCCGCAATGGTGACGTCGGGCAGCTTGCCGATGTCTTCGGCGGCGATCGAGTCGATGATCTGCGACGCCTCGCGCTTGACGTTGATAGCCTTCTGCTGCGCCCCACGGACGCCTGTCACGACGATGTCCTGCTCGTTGGCGCCGTCCTGAACTGGTGGCGTTGCCGCATCCGGGGCCGCTGCTGCCGGACCGTCCGACGTGGTCTGCTGCGCCGTCGCGGACTGTGCGCCTAGAAGCGCTACAACGGAGCTAGCCGTAAATAGAACCGATCGGAGTGCTGTGAGTTTACGCATTGCCTTCATCCCCTCATCCTGACCGGGAGGGAACTCGAACGTGCACGGCGCTTCGGCGCAGTGTCATGTTCCCTCCCCCACTCGGCTCTTTCCAAGCCCTCTTGGTCTTGCCTGAAAAGCAGCTTTCATTTGCGTTTGCAATACTTATTCAATTTGATTGAATAAAAGTTGGCATGCTACTTTTCGCTTAGGGCTCTGGTGGGGGCTGCTGGGTCACTTCTGAGTAAACGGCGATGCTCGGACATGAAGCGCCACATAAGCCGCGTGTCTGCGACGCCCCACTCGTGTGTGCCACTCCTCGTCACATAGGAGACTACGTCCGCCCCCGGCTGGCAGCCGAGATAACGACGTTTCATTCTTCCAGACCTGCCAAGTTCAGTTTCGGCGACGCCTCGGCATCCATCAATGTCCGCCCAACGGCGCTCAGCTGCCAGCAACCCATACTGCCAATACCTCGCTCCACCGCCATCAATCGGATTTGTGGTGTCAGCGCCGCCCGAAAAGGCAACGACCGGCATAGGCCTTGTCGGCTGGCAGGTCTTCACGTCAGGTTTCGGAGGCGTCGAGCGATCTGGCGCACCCGCTCTGAGCCCAACCACCGGCGCGATCGCCGCCAGGCGATCAGACAGAACGCAGCCAAGCAGTGAGACCATCCGGCCGCCTCCGGATAGACCGGTTGCGTAAACGCGTTCTGGGTCGGTGCAGCCCTTGGCGATCAAAGTGTCGATCAACGCCAAGATGCGCGCGACGTCATCCGGCGCATCGGCGGGCGGCAAGGTCCCGGCCGTGGTCGGCACGCCTGGTATGTTCCAGGCCAGGCCACCGGAGGGAAGAGTCAGCCCCCCATCCGGCGAGGCCACGATCACGTGGTGGCGATCCGCGAGCTCCATCAATCCCGAACGGTCGAGCTGCTGTGCGCCATTCGAGCCGCTACCATGCAGGTTGAGAATGAGCGGCAGAGCCTTCCAGGACCGGGTCGCGTGAGGCACGTAGAGCAATACCGGACGCGCCATGCCCACCGTCCCGATCTCGATGATCTGTCGCCCGGATGGCGTCAGTTCGCAGCGGGGACGTGCCGCGGATGCTGCGGCGCCGCCCGAAAGCGCGACAATCGCGATCACGCTCCGGACGATCCAACTGGCAAGCTGTGCAGACGCGTTCGTGCGTTTCATAGCCGTATCCGAACCCCGCCCAAGACGCGGCGTTCGAAGATGGCCTGATCGAGATAGAAGTTCTTGAACTGAGCGTAGCGCTCCTCGTTCTCCTGCGTAAGGTTGGTGCCCTGCACGTATACAGTGAAGCGCGGCGTGACGTCGTAGCTGAGTGACGCGTCCAGATAGTTCGTCGGTTTCGTGAAGACGGCCAGATTGTCGCTTCCGGCGGGGGTCAGGCCGTTGAACCGCTTGCTGCGGTAGTTCATCGCGACCCG
The DNA here is from genome assembly GCF_059691795.1 of Sphingomonas sp. 320_CC. Classification (NCBI taxonomy): domain Bacteria; kingdom Pseudomonadati; phylum Pseudomonadota; class Alphaproteobacteria; order Sphingomonadales; family Sphingomonadaceae; genus Sphingomonas; species Sphingomonas sp. 320_CC. The sequence goes on from NZ_JCAWAE010000005.1 coordinate 178,920, forward strand.
CCCCTGGAATGGCCCCTTCTGATAAAAGACGACAGCGTTGACCTGGTGTCGGGAGTTGTCTGGAACGGGCAGCGTCCTTCCAAACAGATCGACGTTCGAGCTGCTGCTATCGGACAGCGTGTAGTTCAGCTGCGTGCCGAAGCCGCTGAGCAGACCAGGCAGATAGTCGAAGGTCGTTTGAAGCCCAATCTCCACACCTTTGATGATCCCGCCCTTTCCATTAGCAGGGCGCGTCACTGGTCCCCCCTCGCGAACGACGTCGTCTTCGTCTGGCTGCGCTTCTATGGCCGTGTTCGTCTGTAGGAACGATTTGACGTCGAACAGGAAGGCAGCCACCGACAGGATGCTGTTGCGCGAGAAATACCACTCATAGGAAACATTGTAGTTCGTCGACTGTGGAAGCTTCAGAGATGGGTTTCCGGCGGATCCCGAGTTGAACCGTTTCAGATCCGACGGGAGGGGCTGCCCGTTGAACGTCCGCGAACCGTTGATGACGTAACTGAACGCGAAGCCCTGCCCGAGCGTGGCCAGATCGTAGGTCCCGACGACCTTGGCGAACGCGAACCGCAGTCGCATGTCGCTCGCCAGCTCAAAATTGAGATTGGCATTCGGTAGCCAGAAGTCGCTGTCGTTCTTGTATTTTACGGTGGGCAGCGCGAGCTGGACGCCGTTGTTGGCGTTCAACCCGACGAAGGCGATCCCGTTCGCTGGGTTGGTGAAGATGTCGAGCGAGTTGCGCGCGTAGCGCAATCCGACGTTCCCAGTGAACGGAATGATCAGCTGCCCGCCGACGTCCGCCTGAAGGTAGGCGGCGACGTCACGACTGTTGACGCGATACGACTGGGTCGGGTTTGCGAATTCCCGCGTACCAGGAAACAATGCCTCATTGAACTGCCGGACATCGTTGAGCGCGGTCGGATTGATCGCTGGTAGGGCTGGAATGCCAGTAATGGGACCAAAGCCGGTGGCCATCGTGGTCAGGCCGGGAATGTCGGCGAACTTGCGCACCGGCACGAGGGAGCGGTTGAGCCCGTTGACCCGGTTAATGCCAGTCGCGTCCTTGAAGTAGTAGAGATAAGGCGTCCCGCCGAATGAGATCGGAGACAAGAGCCGGAAAGCGTCGTTGCTGACGTCACGCGTCCCGTATCGGCCGCCGAACTGTAGCTTTCGCAGAAGGCCGTCGTCGCTGACCTGGTAGGCCCCATCAATCCGATACGCGTCGAGCTGTGCTTCGGAGCGGTTTCCGAAGGCCCATGTGGACGTCAGCGAGTAAAGCGCAGGGTTCGTCACGTCGCTCGCGAACGACACCGCAGGGTAGTGGTTGCGGAAGTCGATGCTAGCGAGGACGCTGGGAAGACCGCCCGGATTGCCGTAGACGCAGGACGCCGGCGTCGCCGTGCAGTCGGCGACGCTCGAGCTCCTCGGAACGAGAATGCTTCTGGTGGCCCATGCATCGACGTTGCCGGAGATGTAGCTCGATTTCGAATCCGCCTGCACCCAGCGCGCCGACGCTGTGAACGGGCCTCCGTCGTCGAAGCGCAGTTCAACGTTCGTGTTAAGCGAACGAGCCGTGGTATAGTTGTTGATGGTCGATGTGTGGAAACGGAACAGGTTCGCGTTTCCGACCTCCAGCACGCCGTTTCCGTCGATGATCGAACTGGACTGGTAGGCGTTGTCGGAAAAATTGTTGTGCAGCACGGCCGAAACGCCGGAGTCTCGGTTTCGCAGGCGCGTGTAGGCCAGATCTCCAATGAGCTGGAGCGAGTCCGTGATCTGATACTGCGCCGACGCGTTCGCGCCCAGCCTCTGTCGATTAGTGATCGAGTTGCTCATTTCGAAGGCGACGGGATTGTAGAAGTAGTCGCCATCGGCGCGCAGGGTGCTGTTCGTGATGTCGCCATCGCCTCTCGTGTCGAAACCCGCCGCCCTGTCCGTCGTCTTGCGGATGCCGTTGGTAATCGATGGGCGCTGATTTGACAGCGTCTGGTCGTCGTATGCTACCGCAAGCAGTCCGCCGAACCGGCCGTTGTTCCATCCGACTAGCGCCGAATACTGCTGGCTCCAGTCCTTGGTGCGGTTTCCGTAGACGTGCTGACCCGACACCGATGCGGTCAACCCCTTGGGTAGGTCGAAGGGGCGGCGCGTCTTGAGATCGACGATCCCAGAGACACCGCCGGACAGGTTGCGCGCCGTTGGCGACTTTATCACGTCGACGCCGGCGAAGAGTTCCGATGGGACGTCGGTGAGGTTTGGCTGCGCTCCCGTTATGTTCGAGGCACCTAGAAACTGCTCCCCGTTCAATGTCGTGAGCACCTGACCCAGACCACGGATGTTTAGGGAAGCCCCCTCCCCTGCGGATCGCGTGATCTGGACGCCGGGCACCCGCTGCAGAGAGTCCGCGATGGTCGCATCCGGCAGCTTGCCGATGTCTTCCGCCGCGATTGAGTCCACGATTTGTGCTGCATCGCGCTTGACGTTGATCGCCTTCTGCTGCGCGCCGCGGACGCCCGTGACGACGATATCCTGCGACACGTCCTCCTGTGCGGCAGACGATACCTCTTGCTGCGCCAATGCAGCGTCAGGATGCATCAGAATAGCTGCCGAGCCTGCAAGCAGGCGCATTGCGATGAGTTGTCTGCCTGTGCGCATGGTGTCGTCCCCTGTGTTGATCGCGCAAGCGGGGACGAGCGCCGCGGTTGCCGCAGCGTCGAGTCCTCTCCTGTGACGACCGGTGTCTAAGCCCTGTCTTAGAGTTGCAGAGAAACACACCGAGAAGCCGAGATCAAGACTTATTCAATTTGATTGAATAAATTTAGGGCGGTGCTATTCCAGTCATCGACGATCGATCATGGCTGCCCCGAACTGGTAGGCAGCAAATGGTTTTGACGCCTGAGGGAGGAAGCATGAAGTATTTGGCGGTAGCGCTTGCGGCAACGGCGCTTAGCGGGTGGCAGGTCTCGGCTAGCGAGCCATCAGCCGTCGTGGGCGGTCCCATCAACGTCGACATCGCGCGTGGCGGCGACAGCGTTAAGGTCCCAATCGCGGCGCGATCAGCGAACGCTACGGCTCGAACCGGTGACTTCACACTGAGCGGGTGGGTATTGCCCAAGGACGCTTCGGCAACGGACGCGCCGCTGATGGCGCAAGCTGATCAGGGGAAGGTCGCGTTCGCGCTGAACCTGGTCAAGGGGCGTCCTACCTTCATTGCGGGCTCGACCAGAATTACTGCCAATGCGACGATGCCGGTCGGGCGTTGGACCCATTTTGCAGTGATCAACGATGCCAACGGCCTCGTCCTGTACGTCAATGGCAGAACCGCGGGGCGGGCTCGACGCCTAGAAGGGTTCGCTTCCCAGAGATCGATGACTGTCGCGCCACGCCAGTCCGGCTACCAGACGTTCGCAGGCCGCTTGGCGGACGTTCGCCTGGACCAGTCCGGGACCCCGTCAGCAACGATCGAATCTGAGGCGGGTCGGCTTCCTAATCCGGATCTCATCGGCTTCGCGACGAACAGCCCGAAATGGCCGGTGCAGAAGAAGCAGCAGATCGGTATGGAGGCACCTCAGTCCGCCGATACGCTCCCGAAGTCAGGTGCGCCCTTTTCGGCTCCGATCGCCAAGCCGATTCCGGATCTGCCGGTTCTGGTGAGCGGCGCGGACGGGCACTGGACGCTGAACGGCTGGCGTCTCGTTGCCGCACCGGACATCCACGACGCAGGAGCGGTCGTGTCCAGGGCTGGATACGACGTCAGCCGCTGGCACGTTGCCACGGTGCCGGGAACCGTCCTGACGACTCTGGTAGATCGGGGCGTCTATCCTGATCCTGGTTACGGCCTCAACAACATGGCCATTCCGGAGAAGCTCAGCCGGCAGGCCTACTGGTATCGCACACAGTTCCGCGTGCCAGCGGGAAAAGCCGCGACGAACACGTTCCTCACGTTCAAGGGGATCAACTATGCCGCGGAGATCTGGGTCAACGGGCAGCTCGTCGGCGATGTGAAGGGCGCATTCGTTCGCGGCCGCTTCGACATCTCGAAGGTGGCCGCGCCTGGCACCATTGCCGCAGTCGCCGTGAAGATCCTTCCCCCGCCCCATCCCGGCATCGCCCAGGAGGAGTCCTTGAAGGCCGGTGCCGGCGAGAACGGTGGCATGCTCGTCCTTGACGGCCCCACCTTTGTCGCAGCCGAAGGCTGGGACTGGATACCGTCCATCCGCGATCGGAACATGGGGATCTGGCAGCCCGTGCTGATCGAACAGGTCAGCGCGGCGCGGATAGGCGATCCGCAGATCGTCACGACGCTTCCAAAGCCTGACAACAGCCTCGCGAACGTCGAGGTTCGCGTCCCGGTCGAGAACCTTACGGATCAGCCTGTCGAAACCGTCGTGCGCGCGAGCTTCGACGACGTCGCCGTCAGCCGTTCCGTTCAACTCGCCCCGCGGCAGAAGACCGTCGTCGCGTTCATGCCCAGCGAGTTCCCGCAACTCACCGTCCGGAACCCGCTACTCTGGTGGCCTAACGGCTACGGCAAGCCGAACCTCCACGATCTGCGCATCGAGACGTCGATCGCAGGGAGGAAGTCCGACGAGCGCACGACGCGCTTCGGGATTCGGCAGGTGACCTACGACATGTCGTTGATGGACGATGCGGGAGAGCTGCGTCGGGTCGGCATCGATCTTTCTCGCGCCAGATCGATGGGACAGCATATCGTCGATGGCACTCACGACGGAATCCGCAAGGTCAAGGGCGGCTGGGCCGCATCCTTGGCGCCAGGTGCGCTCAAGTCGGCCGCTGTAACGCGGATCGATGGCGAGGAGGAGCTCGCGCCGCATCTCGTCATCCGCGTGAACGGCGTCCGCATCGCCGCTCGGGGCGGGAACATCGGCATGGACGATTTCATGAAGCGCATCGAGCGCGACCGACTGGAGCCTTTCTTCCGCCTGCACCGTGACGGCAACATGAACATCATCCGCAACTGGGTCGGCCAGAACACCGAGGACGTGTTCTTCGATCTTGCGGACGAATATGGCCTGATGGTTCTCAACGATTTCTGGGAATCGACACAGGATTACAACCAGCAGGTCGACGATGTGCCCCTGTTCATGAACAATGCGCAGGACGTCGTGGCCCGGTATCGGAATCACCCATCGATCGTTGCGTGGATCGGCCGGAACGAGGGTGTTCCGCAGCCGTCGCTCAACGTTGCTTTGCAGTCGCTGATCGAAAAGGAGGACGGAACCCGGCTTTACATGGGCTCCTCCAATAACGTGAATCTTGCCGGAAGCGGGCCCTATGACTGGCGGCAGCCCGAAACCTACTTCACCGAGCATGCCAAGGGTTTTGCGGTGGAACTCGGCACGCCGTCATTCCCTACTCTGGAAAGCTGGAAGCGCGCGATCCCGAAGGAGGATCTCTGGCCGATCAGCGACGCATGGGCCTACCACGACTGGCATCAGGATCGGGGCGGATCGGTTAAGACTTACATGGACGCCATGCGCGTTCGTTTCGGTGAACCAACCAGCCTCGAGGACTTCAGCGGCAAGGCGCAGCTTCTCCAGTATGACTCGCATCGGGCGATCTTCGAAGGGTTCAACGCCGGCATCTGGAAGACGAACAGCGCTCGGATGCTGTGGATGACCCAACCTGCCTGGCCGTCCAGCGCATGGAACATCTTCAGCTCGGACTACGATACGCAGGCGTCCTACTACGCGGTCCAAAAGTCCTCGGAACCGGTCCACGTGCAGATGAACCTGCCGGATCACAAGATCGTGGTGGTCAACAACACGCGCGAACCGCTGCGCGGGCTGAAGGTTCGAGTGAGGATGACCGATCTGCAAGGCAAGGTCATCGCGGATCGCTCTGTGCAGTTGGATGCGCCCGGCGAAGGCGTTTCAGACGCCTTGACGATCGCTCCTGAAATGCTGAGTTCGACTCCGGTGACGCTGGTCAGTCTCGAAGCCGTGGATGCAAAGGGCACGAGTCTCTCGCGGAACTTCTATTGGGAGGGCCGCCAGCCATCAGACCTGAAGGGTATGACGGCGATGCCGAAGGTCGGACTGACGGCGTCCACGACGGCACGGATCGACGGAGCGGAGACAGCCGCTACCATCACGCTTCGGAATGCCACTCAGACGCCGATCATCGAGGCGAAGGCCACGCTTTTCGACGCAGCCGGAAAACAGGTTCTGCCAGCCTACTTCACCGACAACTACGTCTCTCTTCTCCCAGGAGAAGAACGGGTGATCGCCGTGCGATACCCGACGAGCCGCGCGGCCGGACCGGTGAGCGTACGCCTTAGCGGATGGAACGTGACGCCTTCGACGGTGGTGGTGCGATGATGGAGGTGCACACTCAGGACATCCGTGCCGGGGCGGAGCCGACGGCTGAGACGATCCGCGGGGACTGCATCGTCGGGATAGAGCTTGGCGGCACCAAGATCATCTGCACACTGGCCCGAGACCATGACGAAATCGTCGAGACAAGACGGCTTGCAACGTGCGACCCGGTCTCGACGCTCGCCGACATCGAGAGGATACTCGATGGCTGGATGCGAATGCACGATGTGCGGGCGCTCGGCATAGGCAGCTTCGGGCCGATTGAACTGAACCGGTCGTCCGACGACTTTGGCCGCATCGGGAAGACGACCAAACCCGGATGGCATGGCGCCGACGTGGTCCAGCGGCTGATGCGACGCTATGACGTTCCGACCGGGGCCGATACGGACGTGAATGCGGCAGCGCTGGCCGAAGGTCGATGGGGTGCAGCCCGAGGACTTTCGAGCTGGACTTACATCACCGTTGGCACGGGGGTGGGTGCGGGCATCGTAGTTGGTGGGCAAACCGTTCATGGGCTCGGCCATCCCGAGGCGGGACACATGCTCGTGAGGCGCGAGCCTGGTGATGACTGGGAGGGCTCATGCCCGTTCCACGGGGACTGCGTCGAAGGTTTGGTTTCCGGTCCGGCGATAGAACGGCGGACCGGCATGTCAGGTGACGCCATCGCGGACGATCACCCGGTCTGGGAGCACGTCGCGGATGCGTTGGCGACCATGATGCACAACATGCTCTTCACTGTCGTGCCGGAGCGCATCCTGCTGGGAGGTGGCGTCCCATCTCGGCGGCCGTTCCTCATCCCCATGATCCGCAGCAGACTGGAATCGCGGATGGGCGGCTATGCCGGTTCGGACGTCATCGCGGCGCAGCTCGAGACGCTGCTGGTGGCGCCGGGTCTTGGCGACGAAGCTGGTCCGATGGGCTCGCTCGCGTTGGCTTTGGACGCTTTGCAGCAAACGATTGAACCTGGCGCTGTCGCTCAAGCCTGCTTTTCCGAAGTCATCCACGATCAGCGTGGATTGCTTTGATATCGAGAGAGAAAATCGATGAATTATTACCAGAGACGCTTCCGTCTCGAGATCAAGTGCGACGATGCGCCGAACGAGGCTCCTGCGGTGTCCGTTCGAGTATGGAACGTGGTCAACGCCGTCATCAAGCCTCGTTGATTAGGGCCGCAGGTTGCGGTGGCTGATCTAGCTTGCGGGTCCACGATGGAAGTCGGAGCCCGCGACATTCTTTCAGCAGTGGAGACAGTGCGTCATGCTGCACGGGATAAATCTGGAAGTCGCTGCCGAGTGGAACCGGCGGATGTTACTGCAGATTCTTCGAACGTCCGGTCAGAAGACCCGGCGCGAGCTTGCAGCGGTTACCGGGCTTTCCATGCCGGCGATCGCGAACATCGCGGGCCTTCTGATCAAGGACGGCTTCGTTCGGGAATCCGGCCGGACGAGCGGTGGCCGAGGCCAGCCGGCGATCCGATTGCAGATGGTGCAGGATCGAGCGATCTGCGTAGGCGTTGATGTCGGTTCCTCCGCGATGCGCCTCGTTGCCGTCAATCTGGCAGGCCAGGTCGTTCACCGACAAACACAGGCGCGGGATGTCGCGGACGAGACGGAAGTCTGCGCCGCGATCACCGTCGCCGTCGCTGACCTGCTCGCCAGCGGGATCCTTGATGCGAGCAAGGTCATCGGCGTTTCCGTGGCGCAATGTGGTTCCCGGATCGATCGTGCAGATCAGGGTGAAGCGTCTACGACCAACGCGATCGAGAGGCTGGGAGGGCGAGCGGATCAGCATGCCTCGGAAAGCGAGTTTACCTTTGTCTCGAGCTACGAGGCGTTGGCGGCGATGGAGCCATTTCACCGGACCGGTCATGAGATCGGGCGCTTCGGATACGTCCACCTCAGTGCCTCCCCGTTGCTCGTAACGGTCACGGGAAGGTCTACGGGCCATCTTCACGTAGAGGCGAAGCGCATTCCGCAGGGAGCGAAGATCGCAGCGAGGCTTCAAGCAGCGAGCGAAGCGCAGCCAATCGTCGCAACAACGGCCGCAAGCAACGGCGCGGTGGCCGATTGCGCTGGGGATCTGCATCTTGCTCTGCACGAGGCTTACGGCAGGTCCGTGCCCACGACATTATTTGTGGGGGGATACGTAACGGACTCCGTCGCGATCGATCTGGCCACGGCGCTAGGCAAGCTTCGCGGAAGCGGATCGGTGGTATCTCCTGCGACCGAGCCCGATTACGCCGTCGCCATCGGCGCCGCCGCAATGATGATCGAAGATCGCCTCATGCCTCAGGGCGTGCTTTGCCCGAAGATCAACGACGACATCGGCGGAGAGCTCGAGACGCTGGCTAGATCCAACTTCCGACTGGCCACCTGTGAACCAGTCGACCGAGGGGTGGCGAATTGATCGCCTCCATCATGCTGTCGCCGTTGAGTTGTCATTCGGAAGCGCGTGCGGATCGGCATGTTTCCGAACCACGTCTTCAGCGCAAAGTCATCCGCCGGAGTTCGATATGACCCTGCTCGCCGTGCTGGTCGCGGTGGGAGCGCTCGTGCTTCTGATCTCCGTCGTTAAGCTGCATCCCTTCGTGGCGTTCCTGATCGCCGCGATTCTCGCGGCCATGCTGCTCGGGCGTCCGATGGCCAGCATCACGACCAGCTTGAACCACGGCATCGGCGACATGCTGGGCTCGTTGACCGCGATCCTGTGCCTCGGAGCCATGTTCGGTAGGATCGTCGCTGACAGCGGTGCCGCACGGAGGATCGCGGACACGTTGATACGCGTCGCGGGAATGAAGCGTATAACGCTCGCCCTCGCGGCCTCCGGGTTCCTGGTCGGGATCCCGCTGTTCTACAACGTCGGCTTCGTCCTGATGGTGCCGCTCATACTGTCGGTCCAGCAGCGCTCACGCCTGCCTGCGGTATATCTCGGAATACCGATGCTGGCTGGTCTTTCGATCGCCCATGGATTTCTGCCGCCCCATCCCTCCCCTACTGCTCTCGTCGGACTGTTCGGCGCAAACATGGGAAGAACTCTCGTCTATGGGCTGATCGTCGGGGTTCCAACGCTGCTGATCGCAGGGCCACTGTTCGCCCACACGCTGAAGGACATAGTGGCGAAGCCTGACACGTCCCGGCCGGATAGTAGCCCGACAAGTCTTCATGTTCCTGGCGTCGCCGCCAGTTTCGGGGTCGCGCTCTTGCCGGTCGCGCTGCTAGCCGGTGCAACCCTCCTCACGTCTTTCCACGGCATGCGACCAGAAGCGCTGATGGCGGCTGCCGTTGCCGGTGATGCGAACGTAGTGATGCTAAGTTCGCTGCTCGTCGCGACAATTGTGCTCGGCGTCGCGCAAGGTAGAAGCGCTTCCCTTCTGTCCGTCGGGTCCGTCGACGCTATCAAGGACATCGCCGGCATTCTCCTTGTCATTGCAGGCGCTGGCGCGCTCAAGCAGGTGTTCATTGACGGCGGGGCCGATGTTGCGCTGGCCGGCTGGCTTTCAGGACTTCACGTTCCGCCTCTTGTCCTCGGCTGGACCATTGCCCTTGCGATCCGGCTGGCTCTGGGATCGGCCACGGTGGCGGGCCTGACCGCTGCCGGCATGGTGCAGCCGTTGGTGGCCTCCCAGCACGTTGATCCCAGTCTAATGGTTCTCGCCATAGGTGCCGGCAGCTTGATGTGCAGCCACGTCAACGACTCCGGCTTCTGGATGTTCAAAGAATACTTTGGACTGAGCCTGGTGGACACCTTCCGGTCCTGGTCGGTCATGGAGACGCTGGTCGGCGTGTTCGGCCTGATTTTCACTCTCATGCTGAGCCTAATCGTATGAACGATCGGTCCCTTTCGTTTCCATACCCCATGGAACAGACAATGCGGTGGTTCGGCCCGCCTGATCCTGTCTCGTTGTCCGACATTCGACAGGCCGGGTGCACGGGCGTCGTCACGGCGCTGCACGAGATACCCAATGGCGCGGTGTGGCCTGTCGAGGCGATCGCGCATCGCAAGGCGCTCATCGAGCAGGCCGGTCTCAGGTGGTCGGTGGTCGAAAGCCTGCCGGTTCACGAGGCGATCAAGCTTGGCGGCCCGGGCCGGGATGACGCGTTGGCGAACTACAAAAAGAGCCTGGTCAACCTCCATGCATGTGGCGTCACGACGGTGACCTACAACTTCATGCCGCTTCTCGACTGGACGCGGACCGATCTTGCCTACGAGCTTCCCGATGGCGCGTTGGCCTTGAGGTTCGAACCAGAAGCGCTGGCGGCCTACGACATTCATATCCTGCGGCGCCCTTCGGCCGAACGGAGCTATTCCGATCACGTCAGGGCTCGCGCCGCAGTCTATTTCGCTTCGATAGACAGCGCAGCGCGCCACTGCCTGGAGCGCACGATCATCGCCGGACTGCCCGGTAGCGAGGAGAGCTTCGGTTCCGCAGAATTCCTTGCGGCGATAGAAGGCTACGCACATATCGACGCGCAGACGCTGCGCGAGAACCTCTTCGGCTTCCTGCGTGCGGTATGCCCGCTCGCGGATGAGCTCGGCATGCGGCTGGTGATCCACCCCGACGATCCGCCCTTCGAACTTTTCGGTCTGCCACGAGTGGTCGGATCGGCAGACGACCTGGGCAAGCTGTTCGACGCCGTGCCCAACGTCTCCAACGGTCTCTGCTTCTGCGTCGGCTCGTTGGGCGTGGTCGCGCAGAACGATCTGCCTGCGATGATCCGTCGTTTCGGCGACCGTGTTCACTTTCTCCATCTCAGAAACGTGCGGCGCGAAGCAGGTGGCGGATTCCACGAGGCCACACACCTGGGTGGGTCCAGTGACATGGTCGCGATCATGAAGGCCATCCGTTCGATATCGATGTCGGGACGGCGTTCGATCCCGATGCGTCCAGATCACGGTCACCGGATGCTCGACGACCTGAAGAAGTCGGGAAGCAACCCTGGCTATTCTGCGATTGGGCGGCTCAGGGGGCTCGCCGAACTGCGCGGGCTCGAAATCGGCATTGCCGCCCATGAAGGAGAATCGCAGTGAAGCGCATCGTCTTGAAGAGCGTCCTTCTGGCGGTAGTGGCCGGAGGAGCGGTCCCCGGAACCGCGCAGCAGGTCGACTGGGCTTCCCCGCGACTCCAGCAGCCAAAAATGGATGCGTTTGGCCCCTACGATGCCGAGTTCATCGCTGGTGGGGACACCATATCGAAGCGCGCTCAGGGCTATGCCGAAGGCGAGCACATTCCCGCAGGCTCTGCATGGACGATGTCTGCCTGGATTAAACCGGCAAGGCTCGTGCCTGGCCAGGTCGAGGTCGCCGGCGTCGGCAGGCCCGGGGACGATGCTTCGCGCTCGTTGGATTTGGTCGATGGACGATTAAGCTTATCGGTGGGTGGACGATCCATCCGTGGTGGTCGGCCGCTCGAGATTGGCAGATGGCACCACGTGGTCGCAGTCAGCGACGGCGGAACAGCCCGTCTCTACCTTGATGGACGCGAAGTCGGTAAAGGAACCACGTCTGCGTCCTCGCCCGAAGCGCTGATCGTGCTCGGCTCGCGCACGCTCGGCAAGCCAGGCTATGCTGGCCGCCTCGCGGCTTTCGTTGCCGCTCCGCAGGCCTACTCCGCCGAACGGATACGTAGTGAAGCTGCAGTCGTGCCGGACGAGAATCTCGTCCGTTTCGAGACAAACAGCCCCAGTTGGCCTCTTCAGGTACGAACGCAGTACGGCGAGGCCGTGCCGCAGCGCGCCTGGACCCTTCCGAAGGGCACCGCGCCCTTCTCGCAACCTCAGCCCTTCCCCGCGGTGGAAGGCCGCCCGCTGACTCCGGTTCGAGATGGCCTGTTCGCGGTCAACGGCTGGAGAATGGTTGAAGCTCCAAACGTATCGAGCACGCCGGAACTGCTATCGAGCGCTGGCTACGATGCGAGCAGATGGTTTCACGCAACGGTCCCCGGAACCGCGCTGACGACCCTGGTCGATCGTGGGGTCTATCCGGACCCGCGCGTGGGACTGAACAACATGGCCATCCCCGAGCGGCTTGCACGGCAGGACTACTGGTATCGAACCGAGTTCACCCTTCCTCGATCGGAAGAGGGAAAGAGGCAGCGTCTTGTTCTGAACGGCGTCAACTATCATGCCGACGTCTGGGTCAATGGTCGACGGGTGGGGGACGTCAAAGGCGCTTTCGTGCGAGGTCGGTTCGACGTTACGAGCCTGCTGATGCCCGGGAGGTCGAACGCGATAGCGATCCGCGTATCCCCGCCGCCCCATCCCGGCATCCCCCATGAGCAGTCGATGACGGGCGGACGGGGCGAAAACGGGGGCGCCATGATGATCGATGGCCCGACCTTCACCGCCAGTGAGGGGTGGGATTGGATACCTGGCATACGCGACCGCAACACCGGGTTGTGGCAAGGCGTCGAACTGCAATCCACAGGTGCCCTGGTTATCGGAGATCCCGAAGTGTCCACGGATCTGCCCAAGGACGATAACTCGCTTGCGGATGTCTTCATCGACGTGCCTGTGACAAACGTTAGTGATACCACGCTGGATACGACCGTGAGCGCCGCCTTCGACGATGTCTCCGTAGCTCGCCGGATCAGCGTACCGCCCAGGTCGACCGTGACGGCGCGGTTCAACCCATCGGAACACGCCGCCCTGCACGTTCGGAACCCGAAGCTCTGGTGGCCAAACGGATATGGCGCCCCGGCGCTGCACCAACTCAGGCTTGCCGTGGATGCTGGGGGCACGGTGTCCGATCGACGGCAGCTGTCCTTCGGAATGCGGAAGGTGACCTACGAACTGTCCTCGCTTGATCAGCACGGTGACCTGGAGCGCGTCGAGGTCGATCTCGCGGAGGCGAAGCGACTTGGGACCCCGATCATCGACGAGCGGAACGCGGCTCTTCGAAAGGTCCCCAATGGGTGGGCGAACTCGTTGCGGCCCGGATCCGAGCTGTCACCAGCGGTCCGCAAGGTCGTCAGCGACCCGCGCCTTTCTCCGAACCTCGTCCTGAGGGTCAACGGAGTCCGGATCGCGGCGCGTGGCGGCAACTGGGGCATGGACGAGATGATGAAGCGGGTGGAGCGAGAGCGGCTCGAACCCTATTTTCGCCTTCACCGCGACGCCGGTCTGAACATCATCCGGAACTGGATGGGCCAGAGCACTGAGGAGAACTTTTTCCAGCTCGCCGACGAATACGGCATGATGATCCTCAACGATTTTTGGGAGTCCACACAGGACAACAATGCGGAAGCCGAGGACGTCCCTCTGTTCCTAGAGAACGCACGTGACGTCGTCCGACGTTTCAGGACCCATCCGTCTATCGTTATGTGGATCGGTCGCAACGAGGGCGTACCCCAGCCGATCCTGCAGACGGCGTTGCAGGACATGATCTGGGAGGAGGATGGAGGCCGACTTTACAAGGGTTCGTCACGGATCATAAACCTCGGCGGATCCGGACCATACAACTGGCGTTCCCCGGAAGGCTACTTTACCGATTTCGCGAAGGGCTTCGCGGTCGAAGTAGGCACGCCGAGCTTTCCCACGCTTGAAGCCTGGCAGAGGGCGGTCCCCGGGGCTGATCAATGGCCTATAAACGACACTTGGGCCTACCATGACTGGCATCAGGAACGAGCGGTCTCGGTGGCCAGCTTCATGGATGCGATGAAGCTGCGCCTGGGGGAGGCGACGAGCCTGCCCGACTTCGAGCGCAAGGCTCAGCTGCTGAACTACGAGTCCCATCGTGCGATCTTCGAAGGCATGAACGCCGGGCTGTGGAGAACGAACAGCGCCCGCATGCTCTGGATGTCGCATCCCGCATGGCCATCGGCAAATTTTCAAATCTATTCGTCCGACTACGACACGCACGCTTCTTTCTATGGAACGCGTAAGGGGACGGAGCCCATCCATATACAGATGAATTTGCCGGATCGCAGCCTAACGCTCGTGAACACCACCAATGCCTCGTTGCAGGACGTCACGGTCACCGCTCGCATCGTATCGCCCAGCGGGCAGGAACTAGCCACGAAGTCGGCTGTGGTCAGCGCCGCAGCCGATGACATAGCCGATATACGTAATCTCGACGTCGGTAGGGATGGCGGATTGAGGTTCGTCAAGCTCACGGCGACGAGCGCCAAAGGCGGTCTGTTGTCTGAAAATCTCTACTGGGATGCGAGCGATCCGGCAGCGTTCAAGGCGCTCGACGACCTGCCCAAGATTCGATTGGATATCGCGTTTGGTGGCACGTCACCGAATTCCGATGCTGGGATCGACGTCATCATACGCAACACGTCCACTTCGCCCGTGCTCCAAGCTAAGCTGACGCCGTTCGATGCGGCGGGAGTGCAGATACTACCTGCCTACTTCACGGACAACTACGTCTCCCTTCTCCCCGGCGAAACGAGACGACTGCGTCTGCAGATACCGGCTGACCGGAAGCTCGGTGAGCTTCGGGTCCGGGGCTGGAACGTCGAACCCGCGTCGCTTCCCTTTTCCTCCCGAAAGGGCGGCTAAAAACCGGGAGAGAGCGTCGGGTCGACTAGATATCCGAATCCGCCTCCACCTGCCCACCTTCTGCGAATGGCCGGCCAAGAGGGCCTGCCACCCACCTTCTCGATCAAGAACACACACGACATGCCTGCTGAGCTACTCACGACGAAACGAGTGGAGAAACCCTGGGGTCGCCATAGCCTCTACGGGGGCTTCACGGACCCGGCGGAGAACGATGGACCGATCGGGGAGATCTGGTTTCAATCCTCCGAACTGTCCGACCCGGAGCTTCTGATCAAGTATCTCTTCACGAGTGAAAAGCTATCCGTGCAGAATCATCCTTCCGACATGGAAGCTGCAAAACGTGGCCTTCCGCGTGGCAAGGACGAGTGTTGGATCATACTCGACGCGGAGCCAGACTCGACGATCGCTCTAGGCCCTCTGGAGCCCATGACCCGAGAGGATCTGCGCTCAAGCGCGGAAAACGGAACCTTGGAAGGCCGACTGGACTGGAAGCCGGCCAAGCCAGGTGACTTCTTCTACTCGAAGTCGGGTGTCGTCCACGCGATTGGGGCGGGTCTCACGTTGATTGAGGTCCAGCAGAACTCCGATACGACCTATCGCCTGTTCGACTACGGCCGACCGAGGGAGCTCCATCTGGACGACGGCGTCGCCGTAGCGGAACTCGATCCTTGGACGGCGGAGCCCCAAGGCGGGGTCGTCGAACCCGGCCGTGAGATACTGGTCGAAGGCCCGACGTTCGTTCTCGAACGCTGGACCGGCGGTGATCGCAGGATCGATATGCCTGGGAATGCCCGAGGCTGGCTCGTTCCGGTACGCGGCACGGGAAGCGTAGGCGGGATCGCCTGGAAGGCAGGGGAATGTCTTATCGTGACGGGAAACGAGGATCTGGACGCATCGGACGATGCGGATCTCCTGTTCGCCTACCCTGGCGCGGCCCGGATTTGACCGGGTTAGAGGCGAGCGGACGCGACATGTCTCACGTCACTTGGGTTAGACGTGTTGCGTCGCGCAGCGACGATAGTGACGCCCCGCTGTTAGCGGGCCGCCTGATGGGTGCGGCTCGGTGTTGAGCGGGCTTAGGGAGAGCATGGTGTTCAGGATCCAGCATCAGCGGCTCCCGGCCGAGTTGATCGCCGGATGACCAGAAGATGCACTTCGTTCGACGTCGCCGAGGGGGCCGGGGTATCCCAATCGACCGTCTCGAAGGCCCTGCGCGGAAGCGAAGGCGTCAGTATCGAAACCCGCCGACGCGTCCTAGAGGTGGCGGCAGCGCTAAACTATCGACCGGATCAGCGAGCTGTCAGCCTCCAAAGCAGCGCAACGGGACGTATTGCGGTCGTCATCCTAGGCGATCCCGGTGTTCGTGGCGCTCCGATCAACTCGTTCTACATGGACATTCTCGCCCACGTCGCGGCCGCAGCGGCTGACCACGACCAGGAGATGCTGGTTTCCTTTCAACATGACCCTGCCAATTTCTTCGCCAGCTACTGCCAAGACCGAATTGCGGACGGGATCATCGTTATCGGGACCGCAGGAAACTCAGCGGGCTGGAGGTTCTTTTCAAAGGCGCGATCTCAGGGCGAAAACGTCATCTGTTGGGGAAGTCCGGACGACGTCCTCCCAACGCTGAGATGTGACAATCATGCAGGTGCGGCGACTGCTGTTCACCACCTGTTGCGACGGGTCGCCGGCGCATCATCTTCTTGGGCCCAGGTTGGCGTCGCCAACACGCGTATCGAGATCGCCGTTCCGGCTACATCAGCGTCATGAGTTAGCAGCGCCTTCCAGTCTTCGAAGCACAGGCAAGATTGACCGGCACCCGTGAGCTTCAAGGATATGCTGCGACACTGGATCTCGTGAACAACGATGTCTCGTTCGACGCGATCTTCGCGGCATCGGATGGTCTTGCTGTGGGAGCGATGCAGGCGCATAACAAATGCGGTCGCATCATCCCTGAAGATGTTGCCGTTATCGGCTTCGACGGCATTGGTTCCGCACCATACACGGTTCCCCCGCTGAGCACGGTCGAGCAGAACGGCGCCGTTGCCGGCAGTTACCTCGTTGAAGCACTTCTTCGAATGATAGCTGGTGAAGACTATAAGCTGCCAGCCGTTCCTGTAAAGCTGATCTGCCGAGCAAGCAGCTGTGCATCATCTACCAAAAATATTCAATTTATCAATATCAGAAACAGATAATACTATAGGTCTGATCGCTGCCAACCATGTGCCACGAGGATTTGAAACGATGCACGTCAATACAAAGTCTGCTGTAGCGGCGGACGGCGATGCCAGCCATGGCTACGACGCGCCCGACCTGCGCGTGTTCGTGTTCGCGCTGTTCTTCATCTTCGGCGGCATCACCTCGCTGAACGATATCATCATCCCCAAGATGAAGGAGCTCTTCACGCTCGACCACGCGACCGCGATGCTGGTCCAGTCCGCGTTCTTTCTCGCCTATGCGCTGTTCTCGATCCCCGCTGCCGCGATCGTGCGCAAAGCGGGCTACATGCGGACCGCGTCGATCGGCCTCGTGACGATGACCGCGGGCTGCTTGTTGTTCATCCCCGCCGCAGGGCAGGCGAGCTTCGGCATGTTCCTGTTCGCGCTGTTCGTGCTCGGCGCAGGCATCACCGTGGTGCAGGTCGTCGCCAACCCGCTGATCTCGGCGCTCGGCCATCCCAAGTCGGCCTCGAGCCGGCTGACCTTCGCGCAGGCGTTCAACTCGCTCGGCACCACCATCTTCCCGTATGTTGGCTCCGCGCTGATCCTCGGCGGGCTGGCGACGGTCGACTCTTCCAAGCTCACCGGCGCCGCGCTCGATGCGTACCGCACCGAGTCCTCGCGGACCGTCGTGCACACCTATCTCGGCCTTGCGATCGCGCTGCTGATCGTCGCTGCGGTCGTGTGGACCCGTCGCAACCGGCTCAACGAGGAGCAGGACCAGACCGGCAGCATCTTCCACGCGTTTACGCTGCTGAAGCGCCCGCGCTTCGCGATGGGGACGGCGTGCATCTTCCTGTACGTCGGCGCCGAAGTCGCGGTCGGCTCGCTGATCGTCAATTACCTGATGCAGCCGAGCGTGATGGGCCTGAGCGATGTCGCCGCGGGCAAGCACGTACCGTTCTACTGGGGCGGCGCGCTGGTCGGCCGGTTCATCGGCGCCTACGTGCTGAACAAGGTGTCGCCGGGCAAGGTGCTCGCCGGCGTCGCAACGGGCACGCTGGCGCTGATACTGATCTCGGCGAACACCGAGGGCGCGCTGTCGGGCTGGGCGTTGCTCGCGATCGGCCTGATGAACGCGGTGATGTTCCCGACAATCTTCTCGCTGGCCTCGGAAGGGCTCGGCAAGCGTGCCGCGGAAGGCTCGGGCGTGATCGCCACGGCGATCGTCGGTGGCGCGATCATTCCGTATTTGACCGGTATGCTTGCAGATAGCTCGGGCAGCCTACACTTCGCTCTACTGCTCCCCGCCGTCTGCTATATATTGATCCTGGCCTATGGGGTCTATGCGCGGCATTCGGTATCAGGAATGACGGTCTGAGCGAAGGATCGTCGAAGCTCGCTGGTGCTGTATAAGCCAACGGCCGTTCTGTTGGCCTCGGACCGCAGGCCGTCACCTTACCGCTTTTTGTGAAATCCATCAGCGACGTTCTTGCTACACGGAAAAGACTTGAGATTCTGTTCGCAGCATCGGTGAGCTGCGCCGGGCCTGATCCCAGCCGCTGGGCTGGGCCAGACCTTTAGACAGCGTGACCGGACCGCTGGATCCAACAATAATCAGCTCCTGATGCGAGAGAGTACGCGCGCCGCAACATTGCTCCTCGCTGCAAGCTTCCGCCCATAGCGGAGCGCCGTCGACGGCGACGACCAACGCAGCGCCTGGGCAATGCCAACGCCGTCCTCCCCGGCTGCGAACAGATCCTGCGTCAGCCCTACCCGCAGCGAGTGGCTTGATAGCGCCCTAGCAGCCTCCTCAACCTTCGCGATCGACATCTCGACCAGCCCCTGATCGAACGCACTCAGCGCCACCCGCCGATAGATCCCGTTGACGCCCTGCCGGCTCAGCGACGCGGTACCCACGGTGTAGACCGTCCGCGCCGGTTCGGCCTTCTTGCCACGAAGCTTCTCCTGCCAGTGCCGCGTGTGCCCCGGTATCGCCTCGTACGCCATCGGCGGAACTGCGGCGCGTAGACGGCGCCGATCAACCCCCACGCGGCGGAAGACCGGCCCCTCCGTGATGTCGCTCGCGACCAGCCAGGCGCCGACCCGGCGCATCGTGTCCGCGGACAGCCAGCCCCAGGCCCCCTGCCCCTCCTGATCGGTCTTGGACGACGGAATGAACAGGAGCGCCGAACCATCGCTGTGTGGATCAATATGCGCGACAGTGACCGCGACAAGCTCGCTGACGCGCAGTCCAGCGTCATAGCCCAGCGACAGCAGCGCGGCATCACGCAGCCCCTGCAGATCGCCGCCACAGGCGCCGAGCAGCGCCGTCAGCGTAAACCCCTTGGTGTGCGGATCGAGCGAGGCCCCGAAGCGCAACGGGGCCGCCTGACGCTGCGCAGCGCCACGCCGTCGGCGTAGGCCCTTGAGGGCGGCGCGGACCATGACGTGGCTGGTGGGCGCATGCCCCCTCTCCTGCAGCCCTGACAGGCCGTGTGCCGTGGCGAGACTGGCAACCCGCCGGGCGACCGTGGCGGGCTTGGCGCCCCGCGCCTCGAGCATGGCAATGTATCGGACCAGGTTTTCGGGCTCGGCGGGCAGCGGGGCGACACGGATGTCCTCACACCAACGCAGATAGCAGGCCAGGTCCGACGCCAGCGCCGCCTTGCTCGCCGCTGCCATAGCGCCGAGCTGCGCCGCAAAACCGATCTCGCTGACAGGGCCGGCATCAGCGGGCAGCGCAAGGCCCAGCAACCGGGTAACGCGGGCATCGATTGGCTCGACGGTCCCACGCCGCGCTCGGACCGGCAGCCCCTCCCCGTCGGTGCGATGGACGACGATTTCGCTCACGCGGGCCCTGCCCGCCGGTCTGATTTACCCTGCATTCCGCCTGTGTAGCATATCCCAGTAGTTACCATAATGTCCGATTATGGTAAGTGACATTAATTAGCAAATACCGGTGCCTAGTGATTTGCTTATTACTAGGGTACGAGGCTTTTGATGCCTCGGCTTGATCTCACGCACTTTGCCTACGCTTTCGGTCGACTGGCTGGCGCAACCTGCTTTGCGTCCCCCGAAATTCGCAAGGTTGCGGCCCTGGCAACCGTGTCAGACGCATGGCACGCGTATCGGCGCGATGCTGGCGCTGGCGATGTTGGCCCCGCTCACCAGGCTTCCGCTGACAGCATGTCGATCCTCCTGACCGATGACCCGCGTCGTGACGCCGTGCTCTTATGGCTTGCTGATCATGGCGTGCCCGCGATCGCAGCACCCGCCGCCACGCTGGCGCGCATGGTTAATGCGACCCGGCGTTTCGCCTCCAATGAGCTCGCGCTGCTCGATACCGCGCAGATCGCTCTGTTCGCAGCGTCGAAAACCGGCCCACTCGCTATCGCGCTCGGACTCGCCGGGCTTGATGCCGATCATTCTTTGCAGTCGATCGCGCCAGCTGTTGGCGCTGTCGACATACTGTTTGACCATCCCAATTTTGCCGAGCATCAGGGCCATGACGCCATGCTGGACCTGCCGGGTGGACCGCTGCACCGCCATGTCGCAGCACCACCGTCAGGGTGTTGGGCGCTCAACCTGGCGTTGCTGAGCCACAATGCGGGTGTCATGGCTGGGCTTGCAGGTCAGCTTCCGCGGGCCGTCTTCCGCCTCGATTTGACCACCCAGGAGCGCGCCGAGGCCCTCGTCAAGCATTGCGAATACACCGCGCGCGGTGGCTTCGACCGCCTCACGCTCATCAACCGGCGCTGCGTTCGCGGTACCGAGGCGCTTGCCGGCCTATCCCGCAACGCCCGTGCGCGCGAGGCGTGGGCGCTCATCGTGGCAGTTGGCCCGCTGCGGCGGATCCAGCTTGCACGGGCGCTGCGTCTGTCTCGAGCCGGGGCCGATATCCAGGCGCACGCGCTCGCCCGTGCCGGCCTTGTTACCCTTGTAGCTGGCGGTCGTATCCAGCCGACGCAACGACAGCTTATCGTCGAGCAACCCGCTATTCTGGACGATGGGCCGCTGGCCCTTGCTACGGCCGCCCTTGATGCGAGCATGGCTGATATCGATCGGTTGCTGGAACGCTCGACACGCGTTTGATCGTCGCGCGTTTCAATTGGCCGTTCCGCCTTTCGCTACCAGTGGCGGCCTGTCAGCGCAGCAGCGACCCTAACGGTCTTTAATCGGCTCCACCGTGATGGTGGGTTCGTGTTGCGTCGTGGAGCGGCTCTCACCGAGCGATGGCCGTTCGCCGAGTTCGATACGTTTGGCCAGGTCGCGGTGAAGCGCGGTCAGCTCTGGCTGTACGACGTCCCCCGATGTAGGTTCGAGCTTCTCCTCAAGAGCATCGAACAAATCGATCGCGCCCGCCAGTTCGGACTCGGCGTAAAGTTCTATGCTTTCACCCTGACGCCATAGCTCAGCGAGTTCCTGGGATCGCAAGAAGCCACTGCCGGCTGATCGATCCGTCGCCCGGGTCGTCGCCGGCCGTGGTGGCGGTACTGCTCCGCGCTCTTCGATCTTCGCGCGTGAGATGGCGGCGAGGCGATACCGCAGGAGGCGTGATTCTGGGGTGTCCGTTGGTGAAGGGGTCTGCTGCTTTTTCAGAAGCGTGATGAGATCCTCCGCGCCGGTGCCGGCGATTGCCTTTCGCCAGTCGACCAGGGCGCGTTCGTTGGATGTGAGGTCGGCCGGTTGAGCGAGGATGAACCGTTCCATCAAGGGGTCATCTTCCACATCGATCGGTAGCGGGCCGCGTTGCCCCAATACGGCTGCCCGGGTGAAACCGATCAATTCCAGGGTTTTTGCGACCCCTGCCCTGCGGTCCTTCCGGTTGGCACTTGCGGCCACATCCAATCGGCCTGCGATCACCTCGAGGCCAAGGGCGATCTCAGCGATCCCCTTCTCACCGGCGCCAGCGATTTCCTGAGTCCGGATGATGTCCTGGTGCAGCGAGCGTGTCGTCACGCGATCGGTGTCGGACCGCTCGATGAGGTTGTGTAGAACCGGGGCCAGAGCTTTGAGCCACGCATGCGTGTCAGCGTGACCCTCGACCATCTTTGCGAGGATAGCCTCTTGGTACGGCACTACGTCGCAAAGTGGCGCGATGCCGGTGTCGATAACATTGATGCGGCGATGTAGCTGCTCCTGGGACTCTTCGATGCGCGCGTTGCTTCTCGCCAGTGCCGCTACTTCGCCCCGGAGCAGGGACACGGCGTCCATGAGCGCGGCGATCGCGACGGTTGATGCGTCTGAAGTCATCGGCTGGGCCCACCCCTATCCTTTGAACGGTCGCGATCGAGCCGCTCGCGATTTTGCTCCTCGGCCTTCCTCACGATCTCGTCGTGGCGTGACACATCGATCGGCTGACTGGGCTCGCCGATCTTCTCGGTGATCGCTCGGAGACGATCGCTAAGCGTGCCGGCGCGATCTGGATCGTCATCCTTCCCGGCCGGGGCGCGGCTCTTTTCGAGCGGATCTCGAATACGATTTGCCCTGTCCTCGGACTGGGCTGGCGTCGGCATCGTATCGCCGGAACGCGCCTTGGGTTGTACCTCTGGCGCCGCCATTTTCTGATGAAGCGCCTTGAGGATGTCGAGGCCGGTATCGGCGCGCGACACCGAGGCGTCGGGGATACTAACAGGCGGTCGGACAGGTGCAGCGACGATCGGCTCGGCGACCTTCCCTCTCGCCAGGCGCATCGCCCTGACCGAGTTTGGTTCGGGCTCCGGCATCGTGGCGGCGAACCGCTCGAGGCTCCGCGCGACGTGTTGATCGACGGCTGAAGGCGACGTCGAGAGTTCCGCAATCGAGCGTGAGTAGGTAGCGCGAACGGTCGCCTGCCTGCTGGCCAGCATCGCTATAACGGGATCGTCGCGACCCTCCGCGCGAAGTCGTTCAGCACGCGCGATACGGCTCTTGTCGATCTCAGGCACCTGTCCCTTTTCACGCATTTTCACCGCGGCGATCGGCTCGTGCATAGGGTCAATGCCACGCGCCCTGGCGGGCGTGGCGTTTGCCTCGATGCCGCGGGTCCGCAGCTTCTCTGCAAACCGCTGGCGATACCGGAAGAGATCTTCGCGGTTCGGATGGAAGCGTCGGCCATCGTGATCGCGACGCGCGATCGTGAGGTGAACGTGCGGATGGTCGCGGTCGATGTGGAGCGACGCGACCCATGATCGATTGGCAAATTCTTGCCTGGCAAAGTCGAGAGCGGCGTCCTTCAAGCGATCCGGATCGGTGCCAGTGGGCATCGAAAGGATCATGGAAATCGACGTCGCCCCCTTGCGCCGAGCGTCACCATCCATCTCCCAGCCGTGCCATTCTTGGGCGAGCAACTGCATGTCACGCCCGTCGCGCAGCACCTCGCCTTCGCTCGTTTCCAGACCCAGTTCGCTCTCATCGCCGTGGCCCAGGCGGCTGATGTAGGAGAAGTTTGCGAGCACATGACCTCCGCCATGTTGACGCCCGGTGATCCGCACAACGGCCTCTGGCGCGCGACGTGAAGTACGGTCGGCCGTCATCACGGCGCGGGTATTCATGCGGGCCTGCGATCCGCCTCCGAACGCATGTTTTGCCTGCGCGCTCGGGCGCGATCCAGCCGACGATGATGCCGGTTTCGGAAACATCGATGCGACGGCCATGCCGAGGATCGTGCCCCCGGTCTTCGGGCCTTTGGCGCTGCCGCCCCCCGATCCCATGCGGTACTTTTTGGGAGGCGCAAAGACGCCTGCCATCGAATCCATGGTCCCGGAGGATAGCCGAAGACTCACTCGCTCGGTGCCTCATCCTTGCGGGTCCAGTACCCGATTTCACCACCGATTGAGGAGGCCAGCGTGCGCCGGGCCTCAATCAGAATAGTGCGTAACTCGGCGCATGTTTCCATGAAGGAGCCGGCGATACGCGCGATGTCGAGCGAGCTCTCCGGTTGGTTCGCCGCGTTCATTGCGTGGACCGCCTGGTTGATGTTTCGTCCAATCGCGAGGACCTGCTTGCGGACTTTGCCGATCTCCGTTTGCGTTGCCGGTGCGAGACGCAGCAGCGCGGCCCTGTCCCAAAGCTGCCAGCGGATCGTGCGTTTGATCCACTCGTTGCGGGTCAGGCGCATCGGCGCCGCAACGGTGTCGATCGCCTCCATTTCACTCCGGTTTAGCCGGACGGTAACCCGAATGTAATCGTCGGGGTGGCCCCTGCCCTGCACCGGCATGACCGGCACGCTTCGACTTTCTGGTGTGAGCACTGCTTGCGTCAACGCGGCTGTGATCCAGCTACTGCGCGTCTGTCCGGACGCCACGGCGATACGATCGATCTCGGCCGTAAGAACGTCGCTAAGCCGGACCGTAACCTTCATCCTGAAAGCCCCGAGCAGCGGAGACCCGTAAGCCAATGTCGGACATTGGCGCCATGAGGCATATCCTGCCATACCTTAAAGCAATTCCTCACGACCTTTCGGCTCCTCCCTACGCACTACAGCATCTCACGAACGCGGAGCCGGGGCAACTGTGCTGCGTCAGCCCCTCAACTATGACCACCGCATTTCTGTCTGCTGTCGATAAAAGGTCATAAGGTGCACCTACGGCGCGCGCTTTTTTGTCTCTGGTTTTAAGCGGTCGCTGTTCAACCGATCAGCCTAGCAATCCATGCCATCCTCGGACATTATGCGATCGATCCCGCCCCCAACCCGGAGATATCACATGGCGCGTACCTCCCCCAAGGCAGTCGACATCGTAACGATCGAAGCGCGGGAAAAAGCCCTACGTGAGGAACTGGCCGCCCTATCTGAACAGAAAAAGGTCGCCGAACTTGCTGCACGCGATGCCGGCCGTCCAGTCCTGCTTGCTGCTCTCGATCGCGTCAAAATCCCATCGATGGAAAAGACAGACGCTCGCTCCATCGCTACAGCCATCTCAACCCACGGCGCTGCGGCTGTCGCTCAACACCTTGCCACGATTTCTACGTCCTGACTCTCACTGCGCTACAACTTCCCCCGCAAAACGGGCCCGCATCTGCTCCATGAGGCGTGTTGGCGCCCTTCGTAATCTTGAGGTCGCGGCAGATCTTATTTTCGCAAGGCCCACAGACGGGAACGACCGTTGTCAAAACCCTCCAATCCCTCGCCGGACATGTCGAACGATGGCGCTTATCGTATCTCTGGGCGTATCTTTAATTCGAAACGTAAGCCGAGCCCCAACGATTGATAAGTCCGCACCAGAAAGCCCCTGTCGCGCTTCGTGGGATTGCTCACGAACTGAAACTGGAGCTGCTCGGCCCCGTTGAATCGCCATCGCTGGTTGTTGCGCGCCTATCTCACCGCTTCCCCGCTTCTGGCTAGGTCTCAGACCCAACCGGCAGCCGTTCGGTCATATCCACAGTCCGTTGTTCGGGGCATCTTTTCGTTTACCAGGCCAGAGGAAACGCATTGAGGCATCTGTGCGCATCGATCGCGCGCAGCTGATAAACCCGTTGCTTGCGTACCCGGCACTCTTCGCTACCGACCCACGCAAGTCTCCCCGTTCGTTGCGACGGTTTGAGTCTCGTCATTCCTCTACCTTAATGGGCAGCGATCGGACGCGGGGCCCGCCCTGTTATCAGTGCGGCGACGCCTGCTTATGTGCGTCGACCAGCTCCTCTATGTCCTGCGCCAGCGATCGTCCCCGACTCGTTTTCGTTCAGCTATTGCCGAGCGGTCCCGTTGGCCGTTTGCGGTTCACTGAACCTGTTTGGGCCCGTCGCTCGGGTATCATCGTCGCGCGCCGTCGCGTCTCTACTCGTCGCCCAGGGCAGCCAGGCGCTCCTCTTCCTTCTCAGCAAAGTCGAGAAGCCGGGTCATCGCGTCACCCTTCGAGAGACGCTGCCGGTACGCGAAATCCTCGAACCTTTGTCTATCCTCGGGGCGTGCACGAACATGGATCGCGTCAGTAAATGTCGCCTGTCTGGGCTTCGGCGTAGGCCGGGCGGGCGCTGATGGCGTCGCCTTCTCTGAACGAAAGCCAAGCCCCTCCCCGCCCGCCTTCGCGGCCACGATTTGCTCGGGCGTCGGGACTGGAATGTCATCATCAGCCGCGAAGCTGGCGATGGATCGGCGTGAACCCGGTGCGGCCTTATCGATCATGCGGTAGCCCCTTCCTCGAGCAGCGCCAGAACATCATCGCGAAAAGCGGCTGCGTTAATTCGTGCGCTATCTAGCGAACCCACGTCCGCGTTTGTCATCTCAGCAAGCGTACCGCCTATGCTGAAAAGACCGCGGAATGCACCGCGTTCCGCGAGTGCAGTTGGAATCATAGGGATGCCGGCTTTTTGCAGGTTCGCGACAACTGCTTTCAGGTCGCGCGTCCAAAGCCGAAGCGAAGCAGGCGTCCTCGTAAGGACCGCTGCGAACGGCAACGAACGCTCGCGGGCAGTCCCGGCGTTGCGGACCACCTTAAACGCCCGCGCTGCCTCCACGGCGTCTAATTCCGATCCCTGGATGGGAATGAGCGCAAGATTGGACATCAGGAGCGCACTGGTCGCGCGTGCGCTTGCCTTTCCCTCCAGATCGACGATCACGAAGTCCGCCCGCTTCCGAGCTGCGTCGATTGTGCCGATTATCTCGTCTTCATCGATCTCCGGCAAGACCTCGATAGTGTCGGGCTTCCCATCCTTCTTCGCCCATCGGGCAAGCGGAAAATTCGGGTCGGCATCGATCATGACGACGCTCGATCCCTGCGCGGCGATCTCTGTCGCTAGGATCAGGGCTGTTGTCGTTTTCCCGACACCGCCCTTTGGCGATAGCATGGTGATTACGGGCATAATGGCTCCGATGGTTTGCGCTGACGACAGCCGCACATGTGTATGTTGTTTCGCACGTTACACACGTCCCGCACGTCTGACAAATCTTACGTGTGCCGCGCGTGACACGCGTAGCGCATGTTCACGTGTCTTACATGTTTCACACCTTGTACAGATCCGGGTCTGCGGCGTGTTACACGCGTAGCGCATGTTAACATGTCTTACATGCCTCACACGTCCCGCACGTCCCGCACGTTGTACAAAAGTCGCATCTGGCGCGTGTTACCTGCGTAACACATGCTCACATGTTTCACATGTCTGATATGTCTCGCAAGGCCAGCACGTGCCGCACGTGCCGCACGTGCCGCACGTGCCGCACGTTTTACAAAGGTCGAGTCTGTCGCATGTTGCACGCGTATCGCATGTTCACATATCGCGCGTGTCCCGCGGGTTCTGCATGTCCCACATGTCCCGCATGTCCTTCATGTCCTGCATGTCCTGCATGTCCTGCATGTCCGACATGTCCGAGATGTCCGACATGTCCGGCATATCCGACATGTCCCACACGTGCCGCACTTTGTACAAAAGCCACCTGTGGCGCGTGTCACGCGTAGCGCTTGCTCACATGTCACACACGTCCCGCACGTTATACAAGGCTGCGTCCGCCGCGTGTTACATGCGTAGCGCATGTTCACATTGCGCACATCCCATACGCCTTCCAAGTGCCGGGCAGCCGCAGGTTGCACATGTGGCGCACGCTCACGTGCTGTACTCGTTCCGCGTCGTGAGCATGATCACATGGGCGCATGTACATTTGTGAACATGCTCATCCTGTGAGCATGTTCACAGGTATGTCGCTGGAGTCTTGTTACTCTCTAGGCGCCGGTAGATTGCTTGCCGGCTGACCCCGATAAAACCGCGATAACGTTAACCCGGGCAGGGGGGCGGCTGCCAGATATTCCTTGGCTTTCGCCCACTGTGCATCGTCGATGCTCGATGGCCGCCCGAACCGCGTGCCCGCGCGCTGCGCGGCAGCGATAGGGTCGGCGCTGGCTGCGCGACTGCATCCGTTCGGGATCTGCACGACGGCCGATCTGGTGGCGATGGCACCGGCGTCGGCGCGTGATGTGGAGACCGTCGTTCTCGAGCGCCTGGTGCGCGAGTTGAACGGCGTCGAGTGCGACGGCTTCAAGCCGGAGCCGGAAGCCAGCAAGGCGACGGCGGTGACGCGCCAGTTTGGCGTGCCGGTGACGGAACTCGACGAGCTTTGCGAGGCGATGGTGCGGCGCGCGGCCGAGAAGATCCGTCACCAAGGGCTGGTAAGCGACGTCGCTGATCGTGTTTGCGCACGGGCGCTACCGCCCAATCCGCCCTCGGCGAGCAGCCAGACCCGGATGTGCCGCCCAGTAACGATCAGCGCATCATCGCTGGCCTCGCGGCCAAGATGATGGAGGCGATGTATCAGCCTGGGGGCGTCTATACGAAGTGCGGCATTCTACTCGAGGAGCTGCTGGTGCGAGGCGCGGGGCAGGGCGACTTCTTTGCCGTCCAGGATCCGCGCGCGCCCGGGCTGCTGGCCGCTATGGATGGGCTCAACGATCGGTTCGGGCGTGGAACCGTCGGGAACGCCGCGCAGGGGTTCGGCGCGCGCGCGTTCGATACGAAGCGGGGCCAGAAAAGCCCGGCATGGACGACACGCTTGGCGGAGATCCCAGTCGCCCGCTAGGTCGGAGCAGAGCGAGACCAAAAAGGGAGAGGTCGGAGCCCTCCCTTTGCTTCAGTGGATCATCTTGGGGTTGCGAGGATCCGTTATGATTACTGCTGAACCATCTACGTCTTGGGTCGAGCAGTATGCCGCGGAGGCGGCATCTGCCTACTTTCTTACCCGCGCAGACGTCATGGTTGCCGGCCGAAGCGTCGTCTTCGTCGAGGCGAGGCGCGCCATGTGGAAGCGTTTCGCCGACGATAGCTCCAGCACCAGTTCGATAGTGCGTGCAGTCGGGCGCCATCATACTACTGTGATGCACGCTCTGAAAACGACCCGCTAAGCCAAACAGGTCCCGACGAGCCGGTATATTCTTTCCAAGTTGAAGCTTTTCCCGTCGACGGCCGTTTACGCGCACACTGGCGGGGCTCATCTCCGCTTTTGCCGGTCGGACCGCATCGCGCTCATCACGTTTGAGGCGGGTCGTTACCGCTTGCGGCGTAAGATATTGCACGGCATCAGTATCAAGCCGAGATCGTCCTCCGACCTTGGTCGGCCCGTCTCGCGTCGTCACTCACGTTAGAGACGGGCCGTTACGAAGAAACCGGCTCAAAGTTTCCGCGTTGTCCGAATCCAAGTAGCTTCGGAAACTGTTGGCCGGCTCGCTCTTGGCTGACCCTGGGGGCGAGCCGTTACATTTTGCACTCCTGGGCCCTTGTTCGACAAACGCTCGAAGCCGAGGGTTCTCGAAGGTCAGAGGCAGACGACGCTCACGCACCAACCGGACTGACGTCGCTGCCGGACTGCGAAGCTGATGTTGACCGTACTGAACCGTCAGGAAATTAAGTTAGATAGGGCCGAACCGAGTGCTATTAACCTGACGGACTTGGATTCGGAGAAGGTGATGCCGTGGTTACAGATGGCCTTAGCCTTAGCGTTCGCTGCCCTTGCGGCGATCGGGTTCCTCCTGATTGGATCGCGACGTCAGCAGCATATGCGGGCCCTCAGAAGCAACAACCGGCGGGTTGAGGAAGCCCAGATAGTGCGAGAGTGGGAAGAACTGCAGCAACGCCTGCGTGACCGATCCATGGAGCAAAAGGCCGTCGATAACCGGAATGCCCCTTACTAGGTGCGGACCCGTTTGCTTGCCGGTCGTGTGGTACATTGGACAGTAGGCCATGATCGAAATGCGTCATGCCCTGTAGAGGTTCGCCCTCTATCGGGGCGCCATGACTAAAACCCCCGACCAGATGCGAACTCAGCCACGAGAGTACCGTGAACTGCACGCTCACTTATCGGGTCCGGTTCTGAGTGATGCGATCGAGGAGGTCGCGCTCGCGCTCGAGCGAGCTGCCGATGAGCTTGAGGTCGAACTGGCTGGCACTGCCTAACTAGGCCAAGTTGGATGGGCCGGAGATTGGAGCCTGATCGAGCGCGCGATGCCGTTGCAGCCGGGCTGATGCGCAAGCTGCCAGGAGCTGATCGGAAAGGATGAACGCAGCCTCTATACCGATCGTCGCTACGACGCCCGGCGCCTCGACAAGTACCATTCCCTGGTTCGCCAAGATATTGAACGCATGGTGACGCAGTGGTTCTGTTTTCACCTTCTCCGTGACGGTGGAACGGCCTTCCAGAATGCTGGCTCGCTCGGTTTAACCCGCGTTAACATGATTGGCTGCTGCTTCCCTAATGTGCGGGACTCGCGGGTGATGCATGAGGTTGCATTAATTGGACAGCTAACCTAACCCATTGACACATGCCGTTAGCCCCCTTCCGGCATCGTACTCCGGGGCGGCTTTGGCCGCCCTTTTTTGTGCGATACTCTTCAGGCCTGGTAACGACCCGCCCCTAGCTCATTCCGAGGACGGGCCGACCAGCGCACATTGGGGGTTACACCGGCCATATATTATACAGCGAGAACAGCAGAGCGCGGAACGATCATTGGCGAACCCAACTTCGAAGAAAGCTTACTCCTTGATATCGAGAGGGGGCTCTTACAGCGTCATGATCGAAGCTCTGCGTTGAGTAATCTGGCGGATCCGTTGGGAGTCATCGAGGAGAGCGTAAGGCTGAGCGGTGAGGCAGCAGCAAAGGTCGTCGCGACCTCTGCCGAGATCATCGAGGATGTTGGTGAAATCTCGCGTCAGGACATGCTTTTCGTGGAAAAGCTGGTCGCTTCGGCCCGGACGTTTCAGCAGGGGCACCAGGCCAAGGTCGACGTGGCAAAGCTACCGCTGCATCGCCGCGCATCTCCAGCGCAGCGTCTCGTTCTTGGGATCGCCACAGTGATTGGGGGTGTTCTTCACCGCCTATCTGATCGGGCTCATGCAGGGATTTTTAGAGGGCTGCGCGCGGCACCCGGGATGCGTTGGCGCATCGGTCTGCGTGAGACATGACGAGAGCGGGGCGGCAGCGCCGCCCCGTCTTGCGCTCACTCTTCCCAGAGCGGCTTGAGCTTGCGGGTCCGTTTGTGAGCGGGCCGGGGTGCCGCGGGCATCCCGTGTATCGCGATCTCCGCTTGGATGCTGGCCAGCTCCGCGAGCCATGTCTGGGTGCGTGCGGTTTGAATGTTCATCTGATCCTCCTTCTGTTCGCTTGAGACAGAGGCGGGCTGACGATCGGGCGGGGTCGGGGTCACAGGACCGCGAAGCGGCCGCGAAGCGGGGCGTGGGGGTGCCGATTTTGTCGTGGTCGTAGTGAAGCGCAGCGAAAACGCAGGCCGCGTCAAAATTGGGGGCACCGCGCATCCTTGACGCCGGCCCCGCCCGGTCGTCACGATGAAGGAGCGTCGACGACAGAGCCTTTCCGACGTTGGTGGGGCAGGGGAGGCCGCCACACAGCGCACTTCTTTCTGCCTGCGCACCATCACGGCACCTGGACGCCCTAAGATGCCAGGATCGCGCCGGTCAGCGCGTCGCTGTCGATTTCACGGGTGATGTAGCGGGCATTGAGCTGCTCGATCTCGTCGGAGAGGGTGCCGCCTTCGTGACGGACGTTGCCGCGTGCGAAGTCCACTTCATGGTGACGACGGGTGCGCTCGATTGCGCTGATCTGGTTGATCGTTTCGACGATCGTGCTGCGATCCTGTCGGGAGATGGGGAAAAGCCCCGACGGCTGGGCGTCGGGGCGGTCTGCGTCATCGTTCATCGACACGCATGATGGTGAGGACGCGCGTGGTCAGACAAGGATCGGCAGGATCCTCCGAACCCCCGGTGAGGTCGATATCGTAGTAATCGATCTTCCAGTAGCAGGCGGTCCCCTCGAACTCGAACCGGCCCATGTCGCGCTCGCCGTGCGGATTGATGGCGTCATCGAACCGGTCGTAGTCGCGCACGGTGCGGATCAGCTCGGCCCGCTTGCGAAAACCACGCAAGAGGCTGACGTCGCCGATCAGGTCGGCGATCCCGCTCGTCATCACGATGCGGTTCTTGCCTGGGGCGATGATATTTTCGCGGAGCCAGTCGTTAAGCCGCGCGATCTCGGTCGGCTCGCCCTTCCGGCGCTCGGATGTGGAGGTCTGGTCGGCCATTTCGGTCTCCTTGTCTGACCCCGCCAATCGGGGCCTTCGACAGGCGACAGGACCGCCGAGGCATAGCTGGCTCGCGCACCCGCAGGGTCGAAACGCCGTGGAGAAGTCCGCTTGCGGACTTGCGCGTGAGAGCGCCTCGGCGAGGACGTGGGAGCCCGAAAGGCCCCTCGGGTGGCGGCGAGTGAGAGACCGGCCGATCCCAAACCGGTGGACGATGCCGGGCCGGGTGGATTATCGTCGCAGCCATGGAAACGTCTGCCGACATCGTCGCTCTCTGGCCTCGCTGGATGGAGAACGTCGGCACGATGCTGCGGATGAAGGCGCTGGTTCGTTCGCGCTGCTGCCAATGCGGGACGTTGATGCGCGTCGAGATGGAAGATGTCGTTGCCCGCCACGGCGCGAACTATTCGCTGGTCGACAAGCTCGAGCGCTGCCGGATGGTCGAGTGCTACGGCTCGACCTTCTATCTGGTGTCACGGACCTATGGCGGACAGTGGACGACTCTGCTGCGCGAACCCAGGCTGCTCAACGCATTCGAGGAGCTGCCGCCCGTCAGGACGGCGTGGAGTTGATCATCGGCAACATGACGCGATGAGCAAAAACAGGGGCCGAAGCTCCCTTTTATCAGTGCCTCGGGATCAACACTAGCGTTCCGTTTCCCGCACCCAGGTCATAGTACCGCGACACGGATGAGCAACTCGCCCACAGGCGCCGCATCTGCGCGAAGCGCGGGGGACGAGACGGGCTCGATGCCCCGCTTGGCCTCGATCTTTTGCGCTGGGAAGCGCGGGGGCCTTTCGGCCCCCATCTGGTCAGGCAAAGGGGTCGTATTCGTTGACGACGACGACCGAGCTGTCGTGATCTCGGGCGGTGATGATGACACGTATTGTGTGCCGATGGTGATGACCATGGTTGCCACCATCAGGGTCTTGGCGAGGCTCATGGCGTTTTTGCGGGCGATCCAGATATCGTTGAACATGTGCGAGGCTCTTGTGAAGCCGGCGGGGTTCATCCCCGCTCGACAGGCGCCCGACAGGGATGGGGAGGGGCCGCGATCACTTTTTTCCGCTCGCGCAAAAAAGCCGTAGCGAAGCGCCCGGACCCCTTGCGGGTTGATCGTATAAGGCCCCGAGCCGTCCCAAGGATTGCGCCTCAAGGAGCGGGGTGAAGCTCGCTGGCCGGAGCGTCGTGCTCAGCGCTGGGTCGCCGGTGACGTCCCCCTCGGTAAGGATGGTGCTCGCCTGCCTCGTGTCCGCACTCTGCCCCCCCCTCCGATCCATGGGAGAGTTCGCGGGCCTGCAGAGACGGCCTGGCCGGGCCAGATGGGAAAGATGTTGCCGCTTTTCGGGAAAGGATTTCCTGCGCGCGTGCGCGCTCGTCAGGTGATCGTCACCCGAATAGGCCGAGACCCGGAGGGACTCGGCGGAGCGCAAGCGGAATAGAGCGACGGTCCCGGCACAGCCGGGAGACGCCGCCCTCTCAAGCAGGCTTCCTCAGGTTGCCGCTAAGTTGAGGTCTCCACGTCACTGGTGATAGTCGCTTCGCTTCTCGGCTCGGTTCGTCTGATGTGGGCCCTGATTGATTGGCGACGTGTCGTTGGGGTCGCGCGGCACAAAGCTGTATGTGTCACCGACCAGCTTCCCGCCCTCGATCTTGTAGCTTCCCGTCAGCGACATGCCCGACAGGATTACCGTGTCGCCGCTAACCTCGTAGTTGCCGCTGGCGCCGCTGGAGAGGGAGAACGTCTTGTCACCAAAGGTGGCGACTACGCCGGGGACTGGCGCGTTGACCAAGTTGTAGGTGCCCTTCACGGACTTCCCGCAAGCGGTGAGCGCCATTGCACCTGCCAGAACCAGCCACAGTCGTCTCATGCTCATCTCCCCTTGGCAGGCCCGCGGCACGGCGAGCTGCGCAGCAGCATGCTACGCGGGGAGGGGATGCGGCAAGGCTGAACATGGGAAGAGGCCCGGAGCCTGAGCTCCGGGCCGTACTTACCCTTGGTCAGAAGGGGACGTCGTCATCCAGATCGTTCTGGTCCTGCGTGTTGCCTTGGCTCTGGCGACCCCGACTGAGGAAGGTCACTTCGTCGGCGATGATCTCGACGCCGTAGCGCTCGATGTTCTCGCTGTCCGTCCAGCGGGTGTAGTGGATGCGGCCCCGGACCATGACCTTCTGGCCCTTGTCGACATACTGGGCGACGGTCTTGCCGACGCCGTTGAAGCAGGTGATGCGGTGCCATTCGGTGTCTTCGACCCGGCGACCATCGGCGTCCTTGAGGATCTTGCCCTCGCTGTCGCGCTTTGGGCGCGAGGTGGCGAGGCTGAACTGGGTGATCTTGGTGCCGCCCTGGGTGGTGCGCACTTCGGGAGCGGCGCCGACGTTGCCGGCGAGGATGACGAGATTCTGCATTTCGAGGTTCCTTCTTTTGCTTAGCCGAAGGGTCCGTCCCCTCGACTGAACACCAAAAAAGACGGCCAGGACGCCCTCTCCACCGAAGCTGCGAAGACGCGGAGGGGAACCCCGATCCGAGGGGTGGTGCGGGCAGCCGCGTAAGCGGCAACTCGGCCCGAAGGATCGCGGGTTGGGGAGGGTGGACGGCCGGATTAGGTCGTTCAGGAAAGAGAGGGGATGGACCTCCGGCGGGCAACGGACAGAGAACCGTATGCAGGACCAGCTTGTCGCATCGATCTGCCGGCAACGTCGGTGTCTCGTTCCGTCACCACAGGCGGCGCGTTACCCTGACTGCCGTCGCCTTGCGCCGATCGTACACGGGCAAACCTCTGGGATGACGGTCGCGGCGTGGACCTTGGCACTGCCGTCCTGCCCAGGCGCGCGCGCCGTCCCCTGTCGACATGGCACTATGGCGGTCCGACGCGTTCCACCCCGCTACGCGGTCGAGACAAAAGCCCCGCTGTCGTGATGCCGATCGAGGCTTTCAACCGGGGTGCGAGCAAGGCTTGCGCGGCCCATCGTAACAGCGTGAGGACCATGCCCATCAACAAAAGCAGACGGTCGGGGCAGGCTCCGGGCCTCGCCCTACGGAACCGCTCTGCCTCATATATTGGGGGCGCGGCAGCGCCCGGTTCACGCGATCACAGCGCGCCGGCGCTCGCGTGCGGCGCGAGTGCCGCGACTATGGCGAGGTCGCGATGCGTCTGGATAAGATGCGCAAGCCTATCATCCGGCAAGAGCCGGCGATCGAGCGCCGGGCCTTTGGTCCGCGGCGGGGTTCGACCAAGGTCGAGCAGCGGTTTTCGGTTGGTTGCCTCGACGATCAACGTGCCGAGTTCGGCGGGCGTCCAGACCCTCTCGAGGCCGTGGAGATCCGCGCCGGGATAAGCGCCAGCAATGCGCAGCCGTCTGGAATGGGTTGGGGCGGGGTACCGGGTTACGCCAGCGGTGTTGTGGGTGAGAATGATCTTTTGCGGCAAAGCCGCAAGAGGCGAGGCCGCTGGCGCAAAGCCAGCGGCCTCGCCGAAGCTCAGGCGACTCTGCGGTCGCGCTGAGCGTTCTGTGCAGCGGGAGGAGTTCCGAACGGGCCGCGACGATCGACCACGCGTATGCCGGCCTTGTTCGCGTCGATGACCAGACGCTCGGTCACGCCGTTACCCTGAAAGGCGATGACGTAGCGGGGCTTCAGCGAGAGCATCTGCTCGTTGCGACGGAAGCCGGCGCGATCGCCGAGCTTGCGATCGAGACCGAAGCGGACTTGCTGGATACCGTTCTGTTCGGCCCACGACGCTGCGATGCGCTCGATCCCCTTCATGTCGCCGCCATGGACGAGATACATGTCACCGACGCGCTCCCGAACCGCACCTAGGGTACGCAGCAGATTGTCGCCAAACGCCTTCATGTCCTCGTCGGTGCGGAAGGTAAGCCGTCCCCCGGCAAACACTACGGGCGTGCCCTGTGCCGTGTTGGCGTCGCGGACCCGCTCGCGGCGAGCCTGAAGGAAGGCGCGTCCGTCAACGATTGCCGACGTAACCCCGAGCGAAATGCGGTTGCCGGTCGACGGGATCCAGGAACGGCCGGTCTCGCGGATATAGTGTGCCGCTGCGGTGTCGCGCATGTGTTCGTCGCAGGTGGCAGCTTCCTCGATCTTCTTGGCAAGGTCGATCTTGTCTTCGAGGTTGGCGGTGTTGATCTCCGAACCGTCCTGCTCGGCCAGGAGGAGCCTGATCTCGTCGGTGAGACGGTCGATCGTCGCGCGCTTCTTGGCCGCGGCCCGGTGGAAGAGGTTGACCAGGCCCCAGCCCATTTCCTCGATGTCGCGCTCGAGCGAGGTGTTCTGGAGGGTTGCGATCAGGTCGCTCCAGATGGCGGTGGTGGTCTGCTCCAGTGCTTCGGTCGAGGGCGGGCACATGCCCGAAACGTCTTCAGTGCGGGGTTCGAGGTGTCCAAGCTCCAGAGCGGAGAGTGCGGCAGCGAGGGAAGTGGTCATGGGGTCAAGCACTTCATCTGATTGAGGCCGGCGGCCTATCCGCTGGATGCGCACCTCCTGGGCGGCCGAACAAGAGGCGCCCGCACCGCAAGCGAAGCGTAAGGGAAACCGCAAAAACCGGGGTGGAGCGGGCAGCCGTGGCACACGGCAACTCGGCCCGGATTTTGCGGTTGCGGGTTCTCGCGGCCGCCCATGTGCCGCATCTCTCTGGCGGAAGGCTACGGCAAGTCAGGTGGCGTCGGGCGCAGACGTGACCACGCTTGCTGCTAAGGTTGAAGTGGGCCTTGACCCGAACGTCGCGATGTCGTCGAGAAGTGCCTGAACCGTCGCACACAAGCGGACAATCGCCACCGGGGTGATCCGTGGGCCTGCTCAGTAAAAGACAGCTTTAGTACACGGCCGAACAGTGCGCCCGGATAACCCTGACTGTCATAAAAGGTCAGCATAACTGACACGGTTATGTCGTGTCGATATCATAGGCGAGGCGCTCGAGACCGCAGATGGGGTCTCGCAATCGGTAGAGCAGCCTTTCCATTATCGGGAAGCCTCTCTGCCCGCCCCTTTCGGAGATGCTGGCCCAATGTTGTTCCTTTCGCCCGCCAGACGCGTCCGGTTGGTCGCGTCCGCGGCCTGTGCGCTTCCACTTTTGTTCGTAGCTAGTGCCGCAAACGCCGAAGACCCGACCGCCGATCCCGAGCAGACCAAGTCCGACATCATCGTCATGGGCGATCGCGCGATCCGCTCCGACAAGGAGCAATCGACGTCGGTACGTGACTCGATCGTCTTTGACGACCTCGAAACGCTGTCCGCCGACGGCAGCGTTGCAGGCCAGTTGATCCTGCTGCCCGGTATCAGCGCGATCGAGGATGGCGATGCGCCGCGGTTCGTCAGCATCCGGGGCATCTCGCCAGATCTAAACCAGACCACGATCGACGGGATCACCCTCGCGACGATCGGCAATGACGGCGAGGGTTCGCGCAAGGTCAATTTGCAGCAAATTCCGTCCGAACTCGCGTTCCATAACGACATCTACAAGACCTTCACCGCCGAACAGGATGGCGCGGCGATCGGCGGGATCGTCGACATCGTCACGCGCAGCGCCTTTGCGCTTAAGCGCCGCTACGTCATGGTCGACGGCTATGGCATCTATTCGTCGTTCAAGGGCGATGGCGGCAGCAACGCCGGCAACGGCAGCACGCCGCATTTCGGCGGTGGCGGCAAGATGGTGTTCGCCGACAAGTTCGGTGCGGGCGACCAGTTCGGCGTGGTCTTGTCGGCGCGCTACGAGAACCGCATCCGCAACTCGCGCAAATGGTGGCAGGACACCAAATATTACTTCAGCGACGCCGGCAAGAAGCTGGCCGGCCCCGACGATCCCGCGTGGAACGGCATCGCCGTGCCGTACAACCACAGCTATGGCAGCTACACCAACCGCCTCCAGACTGCGGGCAGCTCGGCAAAGTTCGAATGGCGGCCGCTCGGTACCGACATCTATGCGTCGCTGCTGGGGTTCAATTATCGTCAGTGGGAATCCTCGACGATGAACAAGAACGATTACTACACCAAGAACAGCGTCAGCGATCTGACGGCGGAGGGCGGCGGCTCGGACATCAACAGCCTCTATTCGCGCTATCGCTACGACACCTGGAACAAGGCGACCGTCGGCGCGATCGGCAATGTCGAATGGCACGACGACCGCTCGTCGTTGCGCGTTCGCGGTGGCTATACGCGCGCCCGGTACGACAATACGCAGCCCTACATCGGCGTCCGAGCCTATCCGACCGGGCTTTCGCTCGATTGGGCGGCGGGCAATGACGGCACCGGCGGGCTGCCTTACGTCACCGGGATCAACAAGCCGGGCCTGGTGCTCGGATCGCCGTACAAGCTCAGCACAGCGCAGACGACATACCGCATGGCCAACGAGGGGCTGGCGAATGCGCGCGTCGATTATGGCTGGAACGCCGAGCCCGAGGATCGTGGCTTCGGCTTCGTCACAGGGATCGAATTCCGCAACCTGGAACTGTCGCGCAACGTCGATATGACCGAATACAAGCTTGGCCAGGCAATGAACGCCTATCTCTACGATCCTGGTTATGTGCCCGTGGGCGCACCGCAATCGTTCCCGTGGGTCGACTGGGCGCGCGTGAAAAAGGAGTTGTGGCCCAAGTTCGTCAAGGACGTACCCAACTCGACCTACGACAGCATCACCGGGGATTATCGATACACCGAGCGGCTGGTAACGCCGTTTCTGTCGCTCCATTACGCTACTGACGACACTACGCTGGTGGCCGGCGTCCGCTACGACCACACGCGCTTTTCCGCGTTCCAGCCCACGATCACCGGCGGCACCGCATCGGCGGTCATGACGCGGAACAAAGGCGGGTACCAGTATCTGCTGCCGTCGTTCACCGGTATCCAGGACTTTGCCGGCGGCAAGAAGCTACGGTTCTCGTACAGCCGCACGCTTGGTCGCCCTACGCCTGGCAACATCGCGCAGCCGGAATCGCTCAATTGCGGGGACGAGGACTCGGGCGGCGCGGACTGCTCGATCAGCCGCGGCAATCCAGACCTGAGCCCACGCCGATCAGACAATCTCGATGTCCAGTTCGAGCAGTATTTCCACAAGGACGGCATTGTCTCGCTCGGCGCGTTCGCCAAGTGGATCAAGGACGACATCTTCACGCTGACGACGACGCAGCTCATCGACGACGTCAACTACCGGGTGCGCCAGCCGCTCAATGCCGACAATTCTCGGCTATACGGCATCGAGTTCCAGGTGGCCGACCACGACGTCAACCTGTTCGGGCAGCGGATCGACCCGTTCTTCAACGCGACTTGGCTGAAGGGGCGGATGTCGATCACCAGCGACGCCGGAACGCGTACGCTCGACCGGCTGATCTACCAGCCGAAATGGATCATCAACGGTGGCGCAACGGTCCGGTTGCCCGCGATCGACGGTGCGTTCCGCGCGACCGTCACGCACCGCGGCAGCTACATGGAGGGCATCGGCGAGACCGTGCAGGACGATAACGGTCGCGCTGAACTGACCACCGTCAACCTCGGCCTCTGGCACCGCGTGACGAAGCACATGACGTTCAAATACGAGATCACCAACCTGCTGAACGACCAGCCGAAATTCCTGGTCGGCAACGGTCTTCGCTACGTCAGCGAAGTCGACGATTATGGCCAAGGCGCCTTTTTCCACATCATGCTGCGCTGATAAGCCGAACGGAGTTACGACCATGTACGAAGTCGATCGCCGCTATCTATTGTCCGCCCTCGGCAGCCTGACCGCCGCTGGTCTGATTCCATGGCGCGCCGGTGCAGCCGAAGTGCGGCCACGCAACCTGATCGAGGATCCGCGTTTTCCGACCCCGCCATTCACGCTGGGCGTGGCGGCCGGCGATCCGGATGCCACGGGCTTCGTCATCTGGACGCGGCTCGCGCCCCTACCGCTCCAGCCCGATGGCGGCATGATGATGGCGCCCGTGCTCGTTGCCTGGGAGATCGCCGCGGATCCCGAATTCCGCCAGATCATCCAGCACGGTGAGGCGATCGCGCATCCGGAGCTCGCGCATTCGGTCCATGTCGAGGTCGCCGGACTCGCTCCCGCACGACCCTATTGGTACCGCTTCACCTGCGGCGGCGAGCGCAGCGGCACGGGGCGCGGCGCAACCCTGCCGTTACCCGGCGCAGCGCTCGACCGCGTGCGCTTCGCAGTCGCCGGCTGCCAGCATTACGAGGAGGGCTATTACACCGCGTGGCGCCATATCGCTGCCGAGCCGATCGATTTCGTGTTCCACTACGGCGACTATATCTATGAGGGCCCCGATCGCGGCGAACAACCGCGCGGCGCGAAGAGGCCGCTGGTGCGCCGTCATCTCG
The DNA here is from genome assembly GCF_059691795.1 of Sphingomonas sp. 320_CC. Lineage (NCBI taxonomy): Bacteria > Pseudomonadati > Pseudomonadota > Alphaproteobacteria > Sphingomonadales > Sphingomonadaceae > Sphingomonas > Sphingomonas sp. 320_CC. Next base: position 219,234 of record NZ_JCAWAE010000005.1, read on the forward strand.
GCCACGAAATCTATTCGATCGGTGATTACCGGCAGCGCTACGCCCAGTACAAGAGCGATCCCGATCTCCAGGCCGCGCACGCTGCCGCACCGTGGTTCGTCAGCTTCGACGATCATGAGATCGACAATAACTGGGCCGGCGACATCGACCAGGACAACACCGCGCCGGAGGTGTTCCGCACGCGGCGCGCGATGGCGATGCAGGCCTATTACGAGCATATGCCGTTGCGCCGTTCGTCGATGCCCGACGGATCGCACATGCAGATGTATCGCGGCGCGCGGTTCGGCGACCTGATGGACGCGTTCTTCCTCGATACGCGGCAATACCGCTCGGATCAGGTCTACGGTGACCGCGATGCTCCGCAAGGCCCGGACGCCTTCGCCACCGACCGATCGATCACCGGCGCGCCGCAGGAAGCGTGGCTGTTCAAAGGCCTAGATCGCTCCAAGGCGCGCTGGAACCTTATCGCCCAGCAGGTCTGCCTGATGAACCTTGGCTATCACAAGGCCGGTCAGCCCGAGCAGCTGGTCTCGATGGACCAATGGTCGGGCTACATGAACAGCCGTCGTCGTTTGCTCACACACATCGACGCGCATTGCCCCGGCAACGTCATGACTGTCAGCGGTGACGCCCACCGCCATTACGCCGGCGACCTGATCCAGGATTACAGCAACGGCAAAATCATCAGCAGCGAATACCTAGCGACTTCAATCAGCTCTGGCGCGGACGGAGTAGGCGAGAACGACGACTACACGCGTTCGTCCCGCGCCGAAAATTCGAACCTGAAGGCCCTGACTGACCGGCGTGGCTATGTCTTATGCGACGTCGGTCGCGATCTATGGCGCGGCGACCTGAAGGTCCTGGACACGATCGCAACGCGGAACGGTACGCTCTCGACCCACGCCAGCTTCGTTACCGAGCGCGGCAAGCCGGGGCTGCAAAGCGCCTGACCAGGGCTCAGGATCAGGAAACGAAGTCCACTCGTATGTCGAGTGGACTTCGTTCTCGACGTTCGAGCTGCTCCACCTGCGTTCCATCTCTTGACGCTCGATCATCCAGATTGAGCGGGATCGTCATCTCGCTCCAAAACTGCGGGCGTTGGTCGATCGTGTGCAAGCGGAGAGAAAACATAAAAGGCCGCCCCTTTCGGGACGACCTTTCCATTGTCAGCCACTAATGGCCTGATCCTTAGAGCTGGACAGCCCCGCCAGCGGGGGTCGCACTCATCCGGTTTGCCGTTAGCGGCGTATAACAATGAGACATTCGACCACCTCCTTCCAGTTGTTGAACAGTGAAGCGGATATGGGTGTGCTCGCGGAAGGTTCAAGGATCTCAGGACGATAGCCTCTTGCTCGCGCCGGATTGCTCGTGCGCGTTTGCGCAGCAGTGCTCGCGTCCGTGAAGCGCATAGGGATTCCTGTTGGGTTGGGTTAGTGACCCCAATTAACAGGAGCAGATTCAATGCGTTACGTAATCCGTAAAGACGGCGAAATGTCCACGCTGGGTGTTCACCGAAACAGCTTCGATGAAGCGCTCGCTACTGCCGCTGAAATGATCGCGATGCGCGATGACGAAAAGTCGATCGCAATGGAAGACACATGGGAAAATCGGACGATCGACGAAGCGGAAATAGCGTCTTTGATTGCCGCGAGATCGCCGGACACGGCTGACAATGCTTAACGTAGTGCATTCAAGCGCGGTCGTTGGGGGATACGAGTGAACGGTTACGTGGAATTTCACAGTCCCGAGGGCGATCCAATCGTCGTGAACGTTGATCGCGTGAACTTTGTGCGCCGTTTCAGGGGCGGCAATGATGCGAGTGCCGTAAACTTTGAGAAGGGCAATTACGTCGTGGTCAAGGGCAACCTCGCGGCAGTGATGAAAACCCTCCAGGACGGATAACCGTTTCCCTGGCAAGCTCTCCCGTCACGGATCAACTGCCTAATCGAGACGAACTAGGCCAAACAGAGGTCCGCCTCGTGGTCAATCATACTGGTACATCAGATGCGTATATTGCTATTAGGCCTGCTGATCACATTGGGTGCTTGCAACGATCACAAGCGGCCCAATTCTTTTGACGCCAAGCCGGATGAGAACGTTACTCGTCCCTACAATGGCGTGCCGCAGGGAGAGCAAAAGAAATAGCTGGGGTGGCCGGCCTTCATTTCTAAAGGCCGGCCCAAAATCACTCTGCGGTGTCGTCAGCTTTGCGCTTACGCAGTGCAGGCTTTGCTGCCTCTGCCTTAGCCTCATTCGTCTGACCGGGCTTGCGACCCAGACCAATGCTCTTGGCCATGGTGCGGCGCGCTTCCGAATAGGTCGGAGCGACCATCGGGTAATCAGCCTTCAGGCCATAACGCTCGCGATACTCCACTGGCGTCATGCCGTTAGTGGCGAGGTGACGACGCAGCGTCTTGTACGGCTTGCCATCGATCATGCTGATGATGTGATCGGGGCTGGCAAGGGACTTCCGGGCCGTTACCGCGGCAACGTATTCCTTGGGCTCTTCCGCAGGGCCTTCTTCCGCCTGCGAACCACCAACAAGCGACCGAACGCTGCTGTGCATCTGCGATAGAAATGCAGGAACGTCGTCGGCCGACGTACGGGTATTTGGATTGCTAAGCCAAGCGATTGTCAACTCGGTAGCGAGTTCAACAGCGTTGGGCTGGTAGGTATCGTCGGACATCGGGTGCTCCATTTAGCTGACGGGCAAGTAGGGCTCCCTGAATAACATCACAACCATTCAAATGCTTATTATGCGAGCTTCACCATGAGACCGGCTGCCTGATAATCAACGCCGGTTAGGAGAACCCCAAAATTGAAAGGTCACCTAAGATACACCTCCGGCAAAGCGGTGCCTTTCTGGATGTAGGCCGAGGCGGCTTGGTCTCTTCAACCTTCTACTCAGACATCGCCAGGTCCGTAGACTTGCCCGTCCTTTACCGATCGCAATTCGTCCTGACAAACGTCGGGAATTTCTTCGGCTCAGCGACTTATATTCGGTGTAAACGCCAGCCTAGACCGCTTTTTTCAGGGGCTCCGGCAGCTTGCCATCGGGGAGGGTCTCGCGGAGATGGCCATGGATCATCTGCGCATTGAACGGCTTGGACACGAATGTCGCCTTCTCGGGTAAGTCACCCGTCTTCGGCCGGAGGTGGCCGCTGCCGATGACGATCTCGATCCAGGGGTAGTTCTCCGCGACGTGGTGGGCGAGCGCGAACCCGTTAGTATCGCCCGGCATATCGACGTCTGAGAAGAGCAGGGTGATTGTGTGCGCGTACTCGGGGAGCATCGCGATCGCAGCATCGCCGTGATCCGCTTCATAGGTGCGGAAACCTGCATCTTCGAGAATGCCTGTGACATCCATGAGGATGAACGGGTCGTCGTCGACGGCAAGCGCATAGGGAACTGTTGATAGGGGCATGCCGCACTAACCCGTCACGTACGAAAACGGCTCCGTCGCAACCGTTTTTGCCACTGGCTTTGAGATCCCTAAGCCATCGCTTCGGATGCACGCGCCTGATTGGAAAATTGTCCGAAAGGACCCAGACAATAAAATGCCCCGCTGCGGGGGGGGGCAGCGGGGCGCTTTAAAAACCAGCGGGACCAAGGGGGGGGCAAGTACCCAACCGGTTATAACTACAACAGTGCAGGCCGGTGTTGGTTCCGCACATAGTTGCGAAAATGCCCTGCCGATCTGAAGACCGACAAGGCATTGCGAGCTTTCACCGCCGTTCCCCCCCGAAAGGGCAGGACGCTTCCAGCGTATATAGAAACTGCCAAGCTTGTAGTGTGTTCCCGGCGCCCGTCTGTGATGCTAGCCCATCTGGTCCGTCGACCCGGCGTCAGCGGTCATTATCAACGACATGGTCGGTGATGACGCCCGCTCTTTCAGAAGGCCACCTTACCCTCTCAGCTTCCGCTCGAGGCGTTTCCATTGGCGTTCGTCCCGACCATAACTGGGAAAGGACGGCGGTAGCGGCGTCGGTGCGACCCTGTTGGCCTACTGCCGCAAGCCGAACACCGCAGATATTCTGGTAGGCATTCGACCGCCATGTTCTTGCGTTTGAGGTAGCACCATCTTGCTAGAACCAAGCGGTGCACAACACCCTTACGTCCGCATTTCGAGCATACGCACCCCACATTAGCCTCGTGCTTCGTGAAATTGCCGAGCGTCCTAAACCGCGTGTTGCCCACAGGATCACCAGGGCAAAGCCATCTGCGCCGTTTCAGCGTCTACAGGCTGATATAGAGTGCCGTAGACATGCCTTGCGACTTCAAGGCGTGCGTCCGCTCTCAGTCCCTCGCGTGGTGCTGTAAGGCCGATCAAAGCCCATGCAGGCGCGTCCTCGATAATGGCCGCGATCCGCTCCGGCGAAATCACGCTAGCCATCAGAAGCAATCGGTCGAGTACTTGCCGTACGGTGACAGCCCACGCCGCGCAAACTCTGCTTCAATCGGCGCCAGGAGGGTCTCAGGACCGTCTTCGAAGCATTGGAAAAAGATGGTCTGCATCTCGCAAGGCCGAAGCTCTGGCAGGATTTCGGCAATCAGAGTGGGGGTCTGACTGAAGGGCTGTGCGCCGTCGCGCATCGACTCGGGTGCCTGTTCCATATCCGGATCATAGAGGAACAAAGAAAGAACGCTAGTGTGGTCGAGTCCTAGACCAGAGGTTTGATCAGCCCCTTCAGCTGCTTTTGGAGCGCTGCGCTACTCAAATGAGATTGCACATGATCGAAACCCTCCCGCTTCAACTGAGTGCGGATATCCGTTATCGAGCGCGCTTTGCCACTCCGTGCGATTTCAAATGCCCGTTCAATGATTGTCATGGCAAAGCGGTACCACGCCCGGTCTACTAAGAGCACCGTTTTGGCACAGGTAAACAAAAGTTACTTTTCGAGGGCCCGTTCTGCTGAAAGTAACGTTAAACGTATATGCGCCATGACCCATTACGCGCCGCCTATGATGCGGGCTTGAAAAGTGGTCTGGAAAAAGGCTTCCCGACCGCCTGTCCGTTCGCTGTCCATGAAGCGATGGATCAGCGTTTCGCTTGGCTAAGCGGGTTCAGCGTTGGGAAAATCGTTCGGGCCAAATAAAGCCTAATCGTTATTCGGCGCTCCTTCATCGCTGCGAGAGAGCATCTGTTCGTGGTCCTGAATCCCTCTCGATGTACCTTACAACCTAGGCTTAGTCCGAAGTCCCATTCCAAGCGAATGACCTGGCAGTTTCGGGCCTCATCGGTGATCTGATGAGGTAGAAAGTTGTTTGATTTGACGGTGCGTCGCAAACGACCAGCGCGAACGATCGTGTAAGGCTGGCGGAAGGTCCGGCAAATTCCGCCGCAACGCCATTGAGGAAGACGTTCGCACGGCCTAGTCGTCCAGTCGGCGCGGCGAACCGACAGGCCAAACATGACAACATCGGAAGATCAGATGCTTAGTTTTCTCGTCGATGGTGGCCAGATGGGGGCTGCTATTCGTGCCCGCGATTGGAGCGAGACTGTACTAGGCACGCCCGCGGGATGGCCGACTGCGTTGAAGACGTTGGTCAGCGTCGTACTTGGCTCCAACCAGCCCATGTTTGTCGCCTGGGGTGTGGAGCAGACGCTCTTTTACAACGACGCATATGCGACCATTCTGGCGGACAAGCATCCTGAGGCGCTTGGCCAGCCGTTCATGCAGGTGTGGGCGGAGATCGAAGCCGATCTGACTCCGATAGTCGAACAGGCCTATGCCGGCTTGCCTGTCCACATGGACGACATCACGTTGATGATGCAGCGGCGCGGCTACGTCGAGGAAACGCATTTCGCCTTCTCCTATACCCCGGTTCGGGGTGAAGCCGGAGCAGTGGACGGGCTGTTCTGCGCCTGCACCGAGATCACCGATCAGGTCCTGGCCGAGCGCCGTCGCGACGCAGATACGCAACGCCAGCGGCGCTTGTTCGAACAGGCGCCGGGATTCATCACCATCCTTCACGGGCCCGAGCACGTGTTCGAGTTTGCAAACGCGACCTATCGCCGGCTGTTCGGTGATCGAGATGCCGTCGGCAAGACAGTGCGGGAGGCTTTCCCCGAACTGGCAGACCAGGGTTTCTACGAGCTGTTGGACTCCGTTTATCAGACCGGCGAGCGGTTCGTTGCCGATCATATCCCGCTCGTGCTGGATGAAGAGGACGGCAGCCAGGTCGAGCGCATCCTCGACTTCATCTACGAACCGATCACCGACGATGCCGGCAACGTGACCGGTATTTTCGTCGAAGGCCATGACGCCACTGAGGCGCACCGTGCGCAAACCGAGTTGCGGGAAAGTGAGGAGCGTAACCGTCGCATTGTGGAAGGTGTAAAGGACCATTCCATTTTCACCGTTGATATTCAGAACCAAGTGATGGATTGGACGCCCGGCGCTGAGACCGTCTTTGGCTGGTCCGCTGATGAGATCCGCGGCCGCTCCGTCGATATTCTATACACGCCCGAAGACCGCGCCGCTGGCGTTCCGACGCAGGAGTTGAGGACGGCGCGCGACGAAGGTTGCGCCAACGACGAACGCTGGCACATTCGACGTGACGGAAGCCGGTTCTTTGCCAACGGCTCGGTTCGTCCGTTGCACGACGCGCAGGGTACAATCACTGGCTTCATCAAGATTGCGCGCGACGAGACCGAGCGGCGTGCGGCCGAGGCCACGCTGCGTGAGGCCGAACAGCGCTACCGCCTTGCCGCCAAGGCAACCAACGACGCGATCTGGGACTGGGACTTGGCCTCCAACCGCGTGGAGTGGAACGAAGCGGTCCAGGTTCTTTTTGGCTATTCTGAAAACGAGATCGAGCCGACCGGCGACTGGTGGATGGGTAACATTCATCCCAATGACCGAGAGCGGGTCGACACGGACATCCATGCGATCATCGATGGGGCGGGTGACCATTGGGCGTCCGAGTACCGCTTCCGCCGGGGCGACGGCAGCTTCGCCGATGTCTTCGACCGTGGGCACGTCTTCCGCGGTGAGGACGGAAGCGCCGTGCGCATGATCGGCGCAATGCTGGACCTCACAGAGCGAAAGCGCGCAGAAAAAGCGCTGCAGGAGCTCAATGAGACGCTGGAGGCCCGCGTTTCGGAGCGAACGGCGGACCTCATGACGGCGCAGGATGCGCTGCGACAGGCGCAAAAAATGGAAGCGGTCGGCCAGCTTACAGGCGGCCTCGCGCATGACTTCAACAACCTGCTTACCGGTATCTCCGGCAGCCTGGAGATGATGCAAATCCGTATTGCGCAGGGCAGGACGACCGATGTCGAACGCTATGTCGGCGCCGCGCAAGGGGCTGCCAAACGCGCCGCATCTCTTACCCACCGGCTACTCGCCTTCTCACGCCGTCAGACGCTTGCTCCCAAGCCCACCAACGTCAACCACCTTGTCAGCGGAATGGAGGATCTGATACGCCGTACGGTTGGGCCGCAGATCGAAGTGGAGACTGTCAATGCTGGGGGGCTATGGCCCAGCCTGATCGATCCCAGCCAGCTCGAAAACGCCATTCTCAATCTATGCATCAACGCGCGGGACGCGATGCCGCATGGCGGCACGATCACGATCGAAACCTGCAACCGCTGGATGGACGAGCGGACGGCCAAGGAGCGCGGTCTGGATCCCGGTCAGTACATTTCACTATGCGTGTCCGACAAGGGAACGGGTATGCCGCCGGAGGTCATTGCTCGAGCGTTTGATCCGTTCTTCACCACCAAGCCGATCGGCGAGGGTACGGGGCTCGGCCTTTCGATGATCTACGGCTTCGCCAAGCAGTCCGGTGGCTCGGTGGCTATCTACTCAGAGGTCGATCAGGGCACGATGGTGTGCGTTTACCTCCCGCGCCATCAGGGTGAGGCTGAACTGGACGATGTGAAAGCGGAGATTGAGGCCGCACCACGCGCCGAGGCCGGCGAGACGGTGCTGGTAGTGGATGACGAGCCGACCGTGCGCATGCTTGTCGCCGAAGTTTTGACCGATTTGGGCTATACCGCGATTGAGGCGGCCGACGGCGCGGCTGGGCTCAAGGTTATCAACTCAGACCTGCGTATCGATCTGCTCGTTACAGACGTGGGGTTGCCAGGCGGCCTGAACGGCCGGCAGGTGGCAGACGCGGCACGCGTCGCACGCCCCGGTCTGAAGGTCCTGTTCATCACCGGATATGCCGAGAACGCCGTGTTAAGCCACGGCCATCTCGACGCCGGAATGCATGTCCTTACCAAACCATTCGCGATGGACGTTCTTGCAACCCGGATCCGGAATCTGATCGAGGGATAATTTTCGCAAATCAACCATAGCAAGGCAATCGCCTGGGCAATCGCGCCGAGAGCGTTCGGGGCACCCAAATCTGTTCCCGGCTGGTCTTTACTGAAAAGGTCCGCCAGTAGAGAATGGCTAACAGACCGCTGGCACTAGAAGCGAACGTTTAGTGACTGACGGACCCGTTGCGTCGGAAAAGCGCTGCACCGGCAGCGATCAAATTCCGTTGCGGCGGCCTCACGGTGAGAGAAGGTCGCACAACCGATCATCTTTCGCTAACGGACCAATTTCGAAGCGTGTCGGCTTTGGTATTGGTCTGGTATTATAAGTGCCTCATGTCTTAATTATCGAGGATTCCTACCTTTTCGGACAACTGGTCGCCGACATAGCTCGGTTGGCTGGTGCGCGTACGGTCGATATCGTAGAAACCCAACAGGCAGCCGAAGAGTCTGCGGCAAAACAATTCCCGACGTTAATAATTGCGGACGTCAAACTATCTCAGGGCTCCGGACCAGCTGCGGTACGGCAGCTTCGTAGGCGAGTGCGCCATGTGCCCGCTCTGTTCGTAACCGGCAATGCCGGTGAATGCCAAGACTATGCTCAAACCGATACTGTTCTGGAAAAGCCGGTGAGCGTAGAGCGCCTTCTGGACGTCATCACAAGTTTGCTTTCGAAAGCAGTAGCAGCAAACGCAGAACACGAATAAGCTGAAAACTACGTCTGGGCGCTGGTGACATAAAAGTTAGATACAAAGCTGTGTTAAGCGAGCTGATAGGACAGTTTGGCAAAATGCCGAAGATTGCCCGATGTAACACATCAGACACTGTTGGCGGGGCTGATCCGAAACATATTTTCCCTGTAATTCCTGAGTAGGGCGGTTGTGTCCGCCATGCCTTTCGGTTCTCCGAACAGATAGCCTTGAACCTCCTGACATCCCAGTTGCTGCAGCGTGGCGAGCACCGAATGGCTTTCGACCCCCTCGGCCACCACGCTCAGATTCAGACTGTCCGCGAGCCGAATCATGGCCATGGCCATCCGGTTCGCGTCGTCGTCGGTATCGACATTACGCACGAAGGACCGATCGATCTTCAGCTTGTCGAATGGAAGCATGCCGAGGTGCTGGAGCGAGGAATAGCCCGTTCCGAAATCGTCGAGCGCAAGCATCATCCCCTGGTTCTTCAAGGACTCGATTATCCGCTGCGCAGCAACAGGATCGGAGATCAGCGCGTTCTCGGTGATCTCAAGGCTGATCCGCCGCGACGGGAAGCCTCGACGGGTAAGGACGGCCAGGATTTTCTCGGATAGCCAAGGATCGCGAAATTGGACTGGTGACACATTGATCGCGATCGTTAATTCAGGAGGCCAAGCCGATGCGTCGACGCATACTTGCTCCAGAAGTTTCAGCATCAGCTCGCCCATTAGGCCACATTCTTCGACGATCGGAATGAACTGCCCCGGGCTGACGATCGTGCCGTCAGCGCGCAGCCAACGCGCCAGCATCTCGAAGCCGACGATGCGACCCGAAGCGAGGTTCACGATCGGTTGATAATATGGTCTGAACGCGTCTGTGCAAAGGTCCGTGCGCATCTCGCTCTCCAGGACGGCGCGGGCGGCAAGCGCCTGGCCCATGCAGGGCTCGAACGCTCTGCACCGGGAGCGCCCCTGCGATTTGGCCTCGTACATCGCAATGTCGGCATACTGGATGAGGGTTTCGCGACGGCTGGCATCTGCAGGGAACCGCGAGATTCCGATGCTGGCACTGATATGATGTAAGAACCCATCGATGGAAAACGGCGCAGCCATCGCCTGTATAAGCCGGTCGGCGATGACCTGTGCGTCTTGATCATTCGGAGTAGCACTCAAGGTGATGGCGAATTCGTCGCCACCGAGCCGGTAAGCTTTGCCAGTCTGTCCGACGATCGCCTCCATCCTGATCGCGACGTGCTGCAAAAGCTTGTCTCCGACACCATGACCATGGGCATCGTTCACGCCCTTGAACCGGTCGAGATCGAGTAGCAGAAGGTCTAACCGGGAGGGCCCCTCCTTTCGAGCCGTCAGCATGTCCAACTGTTCGGTAAGAGCGCGGCGGTTTTCCAGGCCTGTCAACGGATCCCGATAAGCCAGTTCCTGCGCGGTGCGTTCGGCGGCCCGTGCCCGATCCTGTTCGAAGCGCATATCGTAACGCGCTTGCAGGCCCTGCTTGAACCCTGCGTAGCTTGTCGACAACGTCCGAAGTATCAGGAACGCGACGATCAGAAAATTGATGCCGACACTCGCCAACGACCAGTTCGGAGAAGTCAGAAGCCTGACCGTCACGGGCATCACCCCGAACATCAGCACGAAATAGCCAGCTAGTGGAAGCGCTTGCAGGCAGAAGCAGCAGCTGATGGCACCAACGAACACGTAAAGCGCGATCAACACGCTGCGGATGGGGTCCCCTTCCGAAAACAGGAGCGCGCCCCAACTGCCGAAGATGATGCTGAGGGCTGCAGCGGTAACTATGGTACCGCGAAGATATGACTGGACGTCCTTGGGCATTGCGACGATCGATCGGCGGCGAACCCAGATAATCGTGCGCCCGACGATTGCGGCTGACAATGCCATCGGGATGCCGAAACTCATTCCCAACGGAACGTCCCGGAATGTCTCGATCCCAAGGAAAAGTACGTTGATGAACATCAACGCGTACATCAACGGGATCTGGCGCCGCAACGTGGTGTATTGCTCGGTCAGCAGCTCCCCGGACTGCCGCTCGCTATTCGGCATCAAGTCAAATAGCCAACCAGCCATGGTTTTCGGTTCCTTAGCGATGGCGTTCTAATCGAGGCATATTGATAACTCGTTTATGTTGGAAAAGTCGTTCCTAACCCCGATTAGTCCAATCGGTATGCTTTCCTGAAATCCGTAATGCCATTCGGGAGCTTCACTCGCCAGCAATGAGCCCCGCAGTGGTAATTTGGGACGTAGCCTACCCTAAGCTGCTCTAACTCGACCCGGCGGCTGACGAACGCATCGGGTCGTTGTGGAGGTCGAAGTCTGCCACCGCACTTGGCCTCGAAGATACTGGTAAAAATTGTTAATCTATGTTACAATCGGGAATTGCCGCTCATTTCAAAGACATGGCACTTACGGAAGTTTTTGAAGCCTTCGCTGGCAGGAGTTTCCAATGGAAAACGCTAAGAAGATGCTCGCGCACCTTCAGGCTGCGCTAGATTTAGCCGATACGCACGGGGATTACCTGATCGGCGCTCATGTCAGCGCCCCAGTGCAGATACTGGTTGCCCGCATCACACGTCGCGATTCACCAGATGCGCCTGATGAACCTCGGAATCGAGTTTAAATACTAAGAAGGACAATTCGTTTGAGGTGTAACAGACTGAAGTAACAAATGATGATGTTGTATGACAAAGTACCCGAAATGGTTGCCCTGCATTTGCAGCAGATAATAATTGCCGGATAGCCTGATAAATACGCTCACGCCTATGGGCAGAAAACTTGCGATCCACGCCCCGCTTTCGGAGCAGGATCGGGGTGCTGTGCAGGACCTGCCGCATTGCGTGCTATTCTTCGACCCGGGTAGCTACATTGTTCGGGATGGGAATGTGTCCGATCAGTGCGTCGTGCTCCTTTCAGGATTTGCCTTTCGTCACAAGGTTACGAGCGAAGGCCATCGACAGATTGTCTCGATCCTGATCCCCGGTGAAATCGTCAATTTGCAGCAGCTCTATCTTAATGTTGCTGATCACGGTGTCCAAACCCTGACACGCTGCAAGGTTGCTACGATTCCGCAAGCCGCGGTGCGCACTCTGGCATCTGACCGGGCTGCCATCGGCGATGCCCTGATCGCCAGCACCATGGTCGATGCATCGATCTACCGCGAATGGATGATGAACATCGGCAGGCGCGATGCACGTACCCGTATAGCGCATTTGCTCTGCGAGTTTGCTGCCAGACTGGATGTGCAGGGGATTGCGCCCGGTCAGCCCTATGCGCTGCCGATGACGCAGGAACAGTTGGGCGACGCGCTCGGATTGACCGCCGTTCACGTCAACAGGACACTGAGGGGTTTGATCAACGACGGCCTGGTCACTCAAAACAGGCGCGGGATATCGTTTCCTGCATGGGAGGTCCTCAAGGTCGAAGCCGATTTCAACAGCCGATACCTTCACCTGCGTGAACATGTCACGGCTCCGGGATATACTCACTGACAGGCGCCAGACCACAACTGGAGCGAGATATCCTGGACGAAGCCGAGTTTGCGTAAAGCGGAGTGTAATAGCGTGCTTTCAACATACCTGCCGCGGTTAACGCAACGGTCCGCGAAGCGGACACCCCTTGAGACTGTGCTGCGGAAATCAGCGGGGCTGAACACGCGGGCAGCGACCGGATGGGTCGCAGGCATGTGGGCGGGGCTGATCATCCTGGATGGCATGACGGGACCGCACTTCTCGCTCAACTCGCTCTATTTTATGCCGCTATGCCTTACCACCTGGCGCTTCGGTCGGATTGCAGGCCTGACGTCTGGCGCGATGGCAGTTGCTGTGACCTTGTACCTCAACGGTTTCGGTGACGGACTATCGGCGCAGGCATCGTCTGTTCCTTTGGCAACCGCAGTCTGGAACGCAGCAATGCGGGTTTTTGGCGTCGTCTTTATCATTCTACTTGTCGGCGCGTTCCGTCGAACGTTCGATCAGGAACGGGCGAACGCCCTGATCGACCCGCTTACAGGGCTGGGCAACCGCCGGTCTTTCCACCGCGAGTGCAAGCGTCTGGAACTGTCTTCCCAGCGCGATCATCGCATCCTGCTATGTGGCATGATTGACCTGGACGACTTCAAGGCGGTGAATGATCGGCATGGCCATGCAGCAGGCGACGAGGTGCTACGGATCATCGCTCACGCACTCGTCTCGGCGGTTCGCCCCTACGACGTTACCGCACGCCTTGGCGGGGATGAGTTCGCGTTTTGCCTCGCGGTACGTGACCCAGCCGCAGCGGAGCGAAAGGCAGGCAAGATCCACCGCTCATTAATAGCTGCGATGGAAGGCTCCGAATTGAGTGCCACGTGTAGTTTAGGCGCCGCAACGGGCCGTAATATAGAAGAGACATTCCGTATTGCCGATAAGGCTATGTACGTTGCGAAGGAATCGGGAAAAAGCTCGTGGATATTCCGTCACGAGTAGCGGGTACCACTAGCTTTTTATGTATTAATTCGGTGTCCAAACGAATTACGAATCATCAGGTTGTAAAAGTTACGACGTTTGGATATCGGACCCTTTAGAATGGAGATTTGAATGAGCGATGACATGTACGCACCAAACCCAGTCGAGCTGGCGACCGAGCTAACTATCGCCTGGTTGGGCAACCCAAATACCCGCACATCGGCTGACGATGTACCAGCCTTTCTTAGGAAGATGTATGAAACTGTTTCATCGCTTGTGAGCGGCACTCAGGAGCCAATTACGCCCGAAGCGGAGATCAAGGAATACACCCCCGCCGTTACGGCCCGTAAGTCGCTTGCTAGCCCGGATGTCATCATAAGCATGATCGACGGCAAGCCCTACAAGACACTGCGCCGCCACCTCTCGACCAACGGCATGACGCCAGCGGAGTATCGCGAGCGTTATGGCCTGAAGGCCGATTATCCCATGGTTGCGGCGACGTACTCGGAAAGCCGCCGTGCGATGGCTAAGAAGATCGGGTTGGGTCGTAAGCCCGGTCAGACCAACGCTGCAAGGTCAGATACCAAGTCGGCGCCCGCGCCACGCAAGCGTAAGGCCGAAGAAACCACAGCGGAGTAACGCACGCTGTTTGATCCTGGAGCGCGTAGTCCGAATACCGGACGCGCGTCCACGGATTCTGCAAAGCGTCTCGATCAGCCATGGCCGATCGAGACGTCCTTACCCAACCGTAGCGATTGACCATGCAAATATCATCGTGGCGGCTGCTCCCAGCATGCTCCTGACATTGTGCAGCTTTCCCAGGATTAAAGCAGCGCACTGGTCACTGGCCAGCGTCAGCAGGCTTGCCTGCCTTGAGGTGCGTATTGGTCGGCATGATCGCGAAAAGCGTGAACGGCCAGTTTGCAAGCAGCTTTAGGCTACCGGATATTCAGAGTATATCGCCCGACATACCACGCGACGATGCTGGCGATAGCTAGGCCTGGGCCGAAAAAAGGCCCCACGAGTGCTTTATGAAGCTCGGCTTCGGGAGATTCGAGACAGGCGTCGGGCGTCATTGGGGGGGCGGCACGAGGCGTGCCGCGGACGGTAAAGGGCGACTTGTATCGCGTGCTAGGGCCTCGATGGCGCCGCGTTCGAATGTGTACGGTTGAGCACCGCGATCTATCAGAGCGACCCGGATACTGCCAAATCTCAACCTGCCGAACTCGCATATGGCAGCCATCACCTCAGCTAGGGTCCCCTCGCAGATAACAACGGGTTCACCGCGGCGCCGTTCGAACGCGATGGCATAGTCATTCCATGGTGTCATGCAGGCGCCCTGCGCACGAACGGCGCTCGAACAAAGGCCTTTTTGAGTTGAACGCGTTGTAATGACGCGCCTTAGCGGCAGCTGGAGTTTGTGAAAGTTTGGCCAGACCGGCTTACCGAGCGCAGGGACGGTCGTCGGTTGCGGTGCCCACGCCTTCACTAAGCTTGGAGCAGGGTCGTGCCGGTTATGACCGTGGGTCCACTTTGGCCGATGCCTGATACGCCCTCCAGGCGTCGTTCCAATCGTCGTGATGCGCAGGCACGCGGCTGACCAGCTCGCGGCCGTTCGCGGTGAGATAGTTGCGAGCCTTGCCGAGCAGTCGATCGGCCGCCCGTCCGCGATCGCCATAGACGATGATGCGGCGCACGCTCGCAGGTATGGCGACGAAGGCGAGGCGTTCGACGCCGCCCAGGGCCCAGGTTGGCGTACCGAACCATTCCATCGCCGACAGGGCGTCCTCGATGCCTTCCGCGAAGCCCAGTTCGTCCGTCGCCGGCGCCAACCGGATCGCAGCGGTGCCGAGCAGGCCCAACGAGACCTTGGGCTTGGGCATCGGCTTGTGCAGCACGTTGTCGGGATCGAGGAACGTGCGTTGCACCGCGACGACGCCCATATCGTTTTCGACGGCCGCGATCATGGCGGGCATCGTCCGCTTGGACGGCCCAGAGCCGTGGATGGTCGCGGGGTTGAACCGCAGCGACTTGGGGAACGGGTCGGAGAGGCCGCGTGCGAGGAGATACTCCTCGGCGAGCGTGCCGGCGATCGGCTGACTGGTTTTCCAGAGCCGGAGCGCGAGCGCGCCCATGTCGCGCTTGGGGCTCGCTTCGGGCATCGATACGGCTGTGCGGTCGTGGAGCTTGCGCCGCTGCAGGGCTTTGAGGACTTCGATCGTCGTGCAACCGGCGAAGCAGTGGAACAGGATCGCCGTGTCCCCCAGGCGGACAGACAGGCTCGGAGAGCCGTCGTCATGCGCTGGACAACGGCATTCGCCGCGCGTGCCGCGCCAGATTCCGCCGAGCTTCTCGACGATATTCTTGGCGCGGACCTCGGCGTCTAGCGGGAGACGTGCCATGGCGATCGTCCTGTGGGTTTGATGGATTTCGGTCATGGGTGCCTCCGGAGACATTGAACCGAAAAGCAACCGGCATCCTCTCCTCTGAGGCGGCGATCGCCGCCATCGTCCGCGTGGTCGCGGAGGGGTTTAGCTGTAACGACCCGAGAAGAGGTCGCCGATCGCACGCTGGCGAAAGGCGTTCCACCAGCGGCGCCGACGATGTTCGGCTGCGTCGTGGATCATGTGGCAGCGCTGACAGAGGGCGGCGAGGTTGCGCCAGCGCAGGCCGTTGAAGGTCGGGTCGTGGTTGAGATGGGCGGTCGCGAGATAGACGGGCGTGCGTGTCATCCCGATCGCCTCGAGCGGCACGAAGCCGGGCTGGCGGCGAAGCTGGCGGCCGCGGCCATCGCGCCAGGCGTGGATCTCGGTATCCCACCAGATGCCATCCGTGCCCAGCAGCGTGGCGCGGCGTCCATGGGGGCGCTGGCAATGCTCGCAGCGCCCGCCTGCGCGCGTGAAGCGCACGATCCGGCTGATCTCCGGCCAGTCGATCGGGTAGAGCCAGCGATGTTCCGGGCGGATCGGCATGGCACCGATTCTGAATCATGCGCCACGAGAACGAAAGGAGAAAATCGCCGTCCAGCGCCGAACTTGTCCTCTTCCTTTGATCGGTCATGCGCCGCTCCGCGTCGCACTGACGAACGTACCGGCGTTGGTTTGATTGGAGGGGCTGAAGCTGCGTTGCGATATCGGTCATGGAGAGTCTTCCCGCAGGAAGGCGGATGGTGCGGTAGCCGGCCGAAGCGGTCATCACGTCACGCTTCCGATCGCGCAAGGCATCAAGGCTGCGATCGTTCAGCTCGACCAGCGCGAGGATGGCACCGAATGCGCGATCTTCGATCACGAAGTCGACGATCTTCTGGAAAAACCTATTGCGGGTGCGCATCGCCTCTTTGCGACCGAAGCCGGCCTTAGGCTGTAGGAGCGCGCCCATCGAGACCTGCACATGCACGCGGGCATGGGAAAGGATGCGCTCGATGATGCCTCGGGCGGCGCGCGCGCGTTCGGTGAGCAGCGCCTTGGCGCGTACTTGCGGCGTGCGCGGGATTGCCTTGGCGATCGCGGCAAGGACGATGACGACGACCAGTGCTGCGAGGAGCAATTCAGGTCGTGTGTAGTGCGTCATCGTGCGGTTGAATTTGGTGAGAGGGCCGGGACGTCGCGCAAAGCGCGCGCCCTCCCGGCGAGTCGAGGATCGTCACCCGACAGGGCCGAGACCGTGTGCGGGCTCGGTCGCGGCGCAGCGCCGATAGAGCCGTGCCGAACGCCGCCCCCGCGTCCCATTAGCTATCCGAGTCCTCGGTATCAGCCTTGGTCAGTACCGAAAATGTATCTGCGATCAACTCGGTCCGGTAGGTCGTGTCGTTCGCTTCGCCATGCTGGCTTTCACGCACGCGGCCGGTGATGTGAACGAGGTCGCCTTTGGCGGCGTTGTCGACTTGGGAAGCAACATTCGAGAAACACACCACGCTGTTCCAATGCGTATCCGTCTTCCACTCCTCGCCGTCGCGCCGATTATAATTGGCCGCAACGCTGACGTACTTCACTTTCTCACGCGACGTAATCTTGCCGATCCGACCGATGATCCGAAACTCTGCAATATTCTGAGGCATCATACTCTCCTTGGCTGAAGTGGAATGCTGAAACCGCCCGGTCGATAAACGCTATTCGCGCTCCTGCTCGGGATGTCGAAAATGGTATTTCGCGATGTTCTCGGGCGTCGCGTAAAGTTGGTACGCTCGCGTCCAGTCCTGACCGATGTCGCGCTGTGCGGTTTGCAGTGGCACCTGATGGGTGCAGACGAGCCGCCACAGGACATAGGCCAGGACGTTCTTGTCGCCGGCATTAGCCTGGCCCTGGCGCGGTTGAAGCCAGAGGTCGTGCATATCGAGCGGCGCGCCTCCAATCGAAATCGGGATCAGATGGTCCAGCTCGTAATCGGCCATGCGCTCGCCGGGATGCTGCGCACCCATCATGCGGCGTTTCAGCAGCCGGGTGATCGAATAGGCGGGTCGTGCCGACCGGGCGTAGCCCGGGCGACAGATCGTCTCGTCGATGTTGGCTTGGGTGATGGCGGGGTCGACCGCCCCCGGTGTATCGGGCGGTGGAAGAAGCGCGGCTAGGTTCGCAGGGATCAAGGGCGAGTGTATCACCTTTGAGATACCAGCGACGGCATCGCACACCGAGCCGTCGTTCGTCGAGGCGCAGCCGAACGGATTTGAGCCGGCATTGTCGTGGTCAAGCGAGGGGCGTTGCCACAGGACGATCCCTCCGAGGATCGCAGCACCGCCCAGGATCGCGCGCGCTCTCACCGGAGCGGTGCCGTTCTGCGTGGCGCAAAGCACCGGCGGTTTTTAGGCGCTACGAGAGCGTCCAGATTTTGAGACCGAGTCGGCACTTCGTCGTTATTGCTACATAGGTCAAAAATGACAGCACTATTTTATTGAAATTGTTGCCGCCTGATTTGAAGCGGCAGCTGCTTCGCCTTCATCCATGACAACGAGCAGATGCTTATCGAGCTTTTCCAGCCCGCTTGAAGATGTAGTGACCGGTTGATCGCCGGTCGCCATCCTTCCTGGGAAGGCATTCATGCTCTTCTCAGCCATCCATCGCGAGCGAGGGCCACAGAGCGGTCGCGGTGCGAGCGGGTCCGATGTCGCAAAAGGCGGGACATACGCGACGTCCGTAACTTAGCAATTCTGCGACACGCTCATCGCGTTGGTCACAAGGAACCGGTCGCTACCGCTCATATGTGAAGGCTCATGTCGCCGGTGCGCGGGATCGAAAGCAGCTAATCGACAAGCCATGAGCCGCATGGGTGCACGTCCGCGGGTGCGTTGCTTGCAGCAGGTAAGTCCTGCGGCGTATGTCGCTGCTCACAACGGGAGTGCATGAATGGCGAACGGGGTTAGCAGCCGGAGGAGTTCGGTTGTCGGGGAACGTTGGCCGCTCTTCTGGGCAGGTTGTGCGGCAATTAGCATCGGCGTTGCCCTTCACTTACCAATGCTCGCAATGGCGCACACGATGGGCAATCACCTGTCGGGAATGCCTATGGACGGGTGGATGTACCTGGGCATGGCGCTGATCGGCATCGGCGTGCCAGCTGCGATCTTTGGCGCTCTTCCGAAGAAGAGGCCTGACCATCGTGCAGGCGCTGGCGCTGCATTCGAAGCACCCGATAACACCCCTCTGACACGCTCGCATGCTGCCGTGCTGCTGGTACTTACGCTCGGGCTCATCATCGACACGATGAAGCCAGCAACGCTCGGCTTCGTGCTCCCTGGCATGCGTGGAGAGTATGGGCTTGCAAAGTCGACCGTGGCGCTGCTGCCGTTCGTTGCTCTCACCGGAACCACAGTTGGCTCGTTCCTGTGGGGTTGGCTTGCCGACATTTACGGTCGGCGCGTCTCGATCCTCTTGTCCACGATCCTGTTCGTATCGACGTCCATCTGCGGAGCCATGCCTTCGTACGGCTGGAACCTGGTCATGTGCTTTCTGATGGGGTGCTCGGCTGGTGGCATGCTGCCTGTCGTTTACACGCTGCTGGCTGAGATCATGCCGCCGCGGCATAGGAGCTGGGTTCTTGTGCTGGTTGGCGGTACGGGGCTGGTCGGCGGCTACCTAGCGGCGAGCGGTGCCGCACATATCTTCGAACCCTTGTTTGGCTGGCGCAGCTTGTGGTTGCAGGGCTTTCCGACCGGTTTGCTGCTGCTTGCAATGGCACGTTGGATCCCCGAGTCTCCCCGCTTTTTGATGGAACGCGGCATGGATGCTGAGCTGGCTGGCATGGCTCGCAAGTTCGGCATCGTCAGGCGCGCGGTCGAAGCACCTTCAGCCGATGCTGGCAGTGCAACGGCTCACCACCGAGAGTTGACCATTGCACTGGTAATCACCGCCCTCTCCTGGAGTTTCGTCAACTTCGGGCTGCTGCTTTGGCTGCCTTCCGATCTCCAGGACCGAGGTTTCAGTGCCGAAATTGCTAGCGGGATCATCGCTAGCTCAGCACTCGTTGCTCTGCCCACGATCATGGTCGCAGCCTTCCTTTACAGCCGGTGGAGCAGCAAACGCACCCTGATAAGCACCGTGCTGCTCACCCTCGCCGGTCTTGCTGGAGCTTTGCTGCCCGCACCGACACTGGCCTGGCCGCCGCTGCTCATCGCTGTGATCGCGCTGTTGGTGGTGGGCACCAACGGCTTGATCGCCGTGCTGCTGCCCTATGCAGCCGAGAACTACGCCTTGCGCGTGCGTGGACGGGCTACCGGGCTTATCGCGGGTAGTAGTAAGTTTGGCGGGGTTGCCGTCCAGCTAGGAGCCTTTGCCGGGCTGATCCCCACGTTGGGGGGCGCGGCACTCGCGCTGGTCATACCGATGACACTGTCAGCGGTACTGATTGGACGCGCCGGGAGGGAGACGCGCGGCCGGAGCTTGCGCGAGTTGGAAGCGACACCTTAGCTTCAGGCTCGACATAGACCCCGAACAGTCTCGGCCATCGGCGCTTGCTTGCTTGAATCGGACTGTGTGGAATCTCCAGCTTGGACATTCGACTGTGGCAAAAGCGGCGACATACGCGACGTCCGAAACTCAGGATATTTGCGGCGTTATGCTTCGCGTTCCTTCGTAGGAAACTGCATTCATTTTGTGCGGCGTGCAGGATTGCCTACCACGGTGGCACCGGCGGCCACATCGCGCGTTACCACGCTACCAGCGCCGACGATTGCATCGTCTCCAATGGAAACACCCGGCAATATCAGCGCACCTGCACCAATCCATACGTTCCGTCCGATCATCACCGGACGTCCGTATTCGAGCGATTGTGTTGAATAAGTCGGCCTTGCAGTGGTGTCGGCGGTCTGATTCAACCTTCGCAAGGTGAGCGGAGACGGGCCGATGATGGGCGAGCGGACGGTAGCGCAGGAAGCGCTGTTTTACAGCTTCAGCCTGGAGCGGCACGTGCCGGCGGACCACATGCTGCGGTCGATCGACCGGTTCGTGGACCTGTCCGGCATTCGCGAACATCTGAAGCCGTTCTACAGCGAGATGGGACGGCCATCGATCGACCCCGAGCTGATGATCCGCATGCTCATCATCGGCTACTGCATGGGGATCCGTTCCGAGCGCCGGTTGTG
The DNA here is from genome assembly GCF_059691795.1 of Sphingomonas sp. 320_CC. NCBI lineage: Bacteria > Pseudomonadati > Pseudomonadota > Alphaproteobacteria > Sphingomonadales > Sphingomonadaceae > Sphingomonas > Sphingomonas sp. 320_CC. The sequence goes on from NZ_JCAWAE010000005.1 coordinate 240,233, forward strand.
CGACGAGGTGCATCTGAACCTGGCCTATCGCTGGTTCTGCCGGCTCGGGCTGGAGGGCGACGTGCCCGACCATTCTACCTTCTCGAAGAACCGCCATGGCCGTTTCCGCGACAGCGACCTGCTGCGCCGGCTGTTCGAAACGACGGTCGAGCGATGCATGGCCGAGGG
>NZ_JCAWAE010000006.1:0-96235 GCF_059691795.1 Sphingomonas sp. 320_CC
CTGAAGCTGTAAAACAGCGCTTCCTGCGCTACCGTCCGCTCGCCCATCATCGGCCCGTCTCCGCTCACCTTGCGAAGATTGAATCAGACCGCCGACACCACTGCAAGGCCGACTTATTCAACACAATCGGGCGGAAGCGGAATGACCGGGATTGAAGGAAACCCGGAACGGCCGGCCTGGAGAGGAAAGCGAACGTTCGCTCTTCACGGAAACTCAGAAAGCAGGCCTGAGAAGCTGACAAGTACGGCAACGAGGTGCGCTGTCGCCAACAAGAAGATCGAAGAAATTTTCGCAGTAACAGTGCGGCCAATCAGTGCGCCGTATAAGGGAAACTGGAGCAGCCCCACGCCCATAGCGACAGGCCCTATTGACCCCTCAAGCTGACTGATGAGGATGCTGAAAGGGAACAGCAGGCGTGCCGTGATGTATGAACCATGCCCGGCGCCACCTGACATGATCGCCGCAAGGATAGCCGGGCCCGTGACGAGGGTTCCAATACCGACCCCGCGCCATGTACCAAGCCGGGTCCGCCGCGCCACTGAATTGGACTGTGCCATCTGTGCAAGATGCCCTGCCAAGCCGATGTTCGCAATCGGCCGGCACCGGACCTACGAGTGGGGCTCGAACCCGCCAAACGCTACGGTCGCTAGTTCCGTCGGTTCCGACAGCGTCAGGTCCCGCGACCAACTTACCGAATTAACGGATGTCCGCAAACGGGAAGCGTAACGGTAGCCGGGAACGGCAAGGATTGGGCGGAACTGCCCGGCAGCGCGAGACTGATAGGACCCAGAAGCAGACGTCCCCGCCCCCTTCTAAGCTTCCCTACTTCTGCCATTCGTTCAGCTTCCAGCCTGCAAGACGGGTCGCCGTTTTTCGATCTCAAAGAGGCTTTGTACGCGCAAGCCATGCCGCTCAGTGGCCATGCCTTAGTGAGACGAACTCGATCTCTCAGCGGAACGGAAGCCGATCAAAACGATTTAGTCCCCGCACGGAGTTCGGCTGGTCGGCACGCTCCACGGAGGCGTGATGAAGCAGCGGGACGATTGGCATCTGACGGAAGCGCTCGACTACGAGCACGGGCGAGCTGACCCTTTTGCCGCGGCTGTTCGGGCTACCCGAATGCCTATGGTCATCACGGACCCCGCGCAGACCGATAACCCTATCGTCTTCTGCAACGAAGCCTTTCAAACGCTGTCGGGCTATGACCGAAGTGAAATCATTGGCCGTAACTGCCGCTTCCTGCAGGGTCCCGATACCGACCGAGAGCAGGTGGCTAAAGTGCGTCGGGCAATCGACGCCCAGACCGACATTGCCGTGGACCTCCTAAACTATCGAAAGGATGGATCTGCGTTCTGGAACGCGTTGTATCTGAGCCCTGTACGCAATGACGCCGGTAAGGTTGTATTCTTCTTCGCCTCTCAGCTTGATGTTACTGACCGCGTCAAAGCGCAGACTATCATTTCAAAGCAGAAGTTATTGGTCGAACAGGAAGTCGAGGCGCGCACGTCAGACCTCGAGGCCGCGTTAGATGCGAAAACTCTGCTGCTTCACGAAGTCGACCATCGCGTAAAGAACAATCTTACGATGATCGGATCACTTCTGCGTTTGCAGGCGCGTAGCATATCAGACCCGGCCGTTTCATCAAAACTTGAAACCATGCTCGAACGGGTTGATGCGCTGGCGACAGTGCATCGCCGCCTTTATCAGTCGGACGACGTCACCCGCTTCGATGTCGGGGCGTTTACCGAGAATCTAATCGGCGACGTCGTTGGTGCCAGCCGACGCGACGACATCAAGCTGGTTTCGAACATTTCGCAAATAGAGGTGCCGTCCAGTAAGGCGGCATCGCTTGGGTTGATCCTCAACGAGATAGCGACCAACGCCATCAAGCATGCATTTGCCGACGGGCGAGCCGGTACGATTTCTGTCCGCACCGCCCTAGAAGGCAATAATGCCCTGATCGAAATCACCGATGATGGCCATGGGCTTGCCAGAAATGACGTTCAGCCGGACGGCATTGGCAAGATGCTTATCTCCCGCCTCGCCAAGCAAGTCAGGGCCGACGTCATGTGGTCCGACGCCGCCCCCGGGGTTCGTGTATCTCTCTCATTCCCGGTGGACGATTAATGAATGTACGTGCCCAACCGCCGTTGAACGTGCTGATCGTCGAGGACGAAGCTCTTTTGGCAATGGATATCGAAGCGATGATCGAAGACGCAGGTCACCGTGTCGTCGGCGAGGCTGCGTCTCTCTACGAAGTTGAAGACCTGGCAAGCGATCTCCATCCGGACCTGGCTTTTGTCGACATACAGCTTGCGAAAGGCACCAGCGGCCTGGATGTCTGTGCACTAATCCGGAAGCGATGGGCGGCCGCGATAGTCGTCTTCGTCACTGCAAACCCGCTCAAGATTCCAGCCGACTTTGCCGGTGGCCATGGCGTCATACCCAAGCCCTTCTCCCGGAATGGTTTGATGTCCGCAATGCGCTACATCGAAGAGGGTGTCTGCGATCCGCCGCCCGTATCCCCGCAGCCAGCGAGCTTCATTGCTGCGCCCGCGTTTGCCGCAGAGTGGTCCCAGACCAGTCCCTGATTCCGGGTGATTAGCGACAATCGCATGGCCTCACGAGGTGGGACGACAGATGACGGAAGTTCTACATAAATTCGATTACGTTGATCAATCAACGTCTTACCGCTAGGACGTTCCCGCTTTGGACCGTCAGCCACTCCCACCTTCGCCTATTCGACCGCACGATGCCTCAGGTGTCGTACGCGAGGCTGTCGACGCATTTGCGTCCCGCCTCAACGAACATGACCCCTTCGTTGCGGCGTTCGATCACTGCATTACGCCGATGGTCGTCAGCGATCCAACGCTACCGGATAACCCGCTGGTTTACGTCAATCGTGCGTTCGAGGCTCTGACGGGGTTCTCGGCGGTCGAGGTCGTTGGCCGGAATTGCCGTTTTATGCAGGGACCGCTGACCGATCAGGCCGACGTCCGACGCATGAAGGACGCGATCGCTCGCCGCGAGCCGATCGATATCGACCTCCTGAATCACCGTCGTGATGGCACGCCGTTCTGGAACCGCCTCATGGTCGCGCCCGTGCATGACGCGACCGGCAGCCTACGCTACTTCGTGGCATCTCAGCTCGATGTCACACTCGAGCGGCACGGGCTGTTGCAGTTGGAACGCGACCGCGACTCGCTGAGTGCCGAGCTTGCGAAGCGCGAAGTTGCGCTAGCCGAACGAGAGGCCCGCCTGGCACTTGCGCTCGATGCTGGCGGACTGGGCACTTGGACCATCGATCTGCCAGAATGGCGGCTCACCTACTCGCCAAGTTGCCTGACGAACTTTGGAAGGCCGGCCGGAGAGATATTATCGGCGGAAGGCTTGTTGGCTTGCGTGCACCCAGAGGATCGCGAACTCGTCAGATTCTCGCTGAACAGCGCTATCGAGCATGGCACGCGTTATAACGTCGAATACCGCATATTGACGCCTGAAGGCGAGCAACGCTGGATCCATTCCCAAGGCTCGCTGCAGCGCCGTGCGGATGGCACGCCGTTGGCGGTTTCGGGCTTTTCGAGCAATGTTTCAGCGCGCAAATTTGCCGAGGAGCAACGGTCGGTTCTGGCCCATGAACTGACACACCGCGTGAAGAACACACTTGCGACGGTCAGTGCCGTTGTCAGTCAGACGCTACGCGATGCTGGGTCCCTTGCTGAGGCTCGGGATGCGGTGTCGGGCCGCATCGCTAGCCTTGCGTCTGCGCACGAACTGCTGCTCAAGGACGAGATCGAAGGCGCGGCAATCGGTGAGATCGTCGAGCGAGTGCTGGCGCCGTTCATGGACAGCAACGGTCGACGGTTTTCCGCTGTCGGCCCGACGATACGGCTGACCCCGGAAGTGACACTTGCGTTGTCTATGGCACTGCACGAGCTGGCGACCAATGCGATCAAATATGGAGCGCTCTCGGTACCGGAGGGTCAGGTGAGCATACGCTGGGACCTGAACGGCAATGCAACGGAACGCCGACTTACCTTCTCTTGGGCGGAGCAGGATGGACCTATCGTTGCTATGCCAACACGTGTTGGATTTGGTACGAGAATGATTGAGCGCGTCCTATCACGCCACATCCGCGGCAAGGCGGAAATCCAATATTTGCCGGAAGGTGTTCGTTTCGCAATCGAAGCGCCGATCTGAGCTCTCGACCTTGTCTGACATTTATTAACGCCGTGGCGGGCCCATTGTGTGACCACATTGGTTAAGAGCTCAGCTTATCGGGATCTGTCATATGTGCCATGTGCTCGTCATCGAGGATGATTTCCTCATCGCCGATCACATCATCCAGCTGATCGAGCGGGCTGGCGGCACATCCTTTGATCAGGCTGCTTCGCAAGATGAGGCTATCGATGCCGCCAGGTTGAGGCCTCCCTCGATCATCATGTCCGACGTCAATCTCTCGGCGGGCACCGGCCCTGCCGCGGTGGAAGCCATCATCTTGGAGCATGGGCCGATACCCGTTATCTTCGTGACCGGGACGCGCGAAGCATGCCATGTAAGTCGGCCATCGATGATTGTTCTCGACAAACCGATCAACGAACAAGCTCTTATCGCGGCGTTCCAAAGCCTGGCGCCTGCCTGAGTCAGCGATCGCCGACGGTCAGTGAAGCAGTCGCCCCATCGGCCTTACCGGTAAGACCGGGTACTCCATCAAGTTGTCTTAGGTCACTGAACCCGCGACGTTCCTCACGATAGCGGACGATCTCGAACCCGTGCCCCGCTAGCGCCGGGATGGCGTCCAATTCCGCCACACTCGCCACGTTGACGTTGATCGGCATCTCGTTCCTCATAGCTCTTCCTCTTTCGTACCCTTGGCGACAGAATGTTGGAAAAGGGCTTTGCTATCGATGAGCGCCCTAGACAGCTCAGCGGCAGGTTTGATTCATGTCCGCCTTCGGCGGATAACTGCCTGTTTGGTAAAGAAGATCAACCATCGTGGAGGGGCTTTCCAGTATCCGTGCGTTTCACCCACTCGACCAGGAGAGGGTTCGGCATGGATCAGAAGAGTGCGCCGTTGGCCGATGCATTGGCGGCGATCGAGAAGAGGCCGGTCATCGGATTTGGAGCGCCGGGCCACAGCCAGGGTGCAGCCATTCCTGGCGGGATGAAGGCACTGCTCGGCAAGCGCGTTTTTGAAGCCGACGTGCTGACGCCGAAGGGGCTCGATGATCGTACCGAAGGCAAGCTGGCCCTTCAACGTGCGCACGAGATCGCGGCGGAGGCCTGGAATGCCGACTTCTGCCGGTTTGTAACCGGCGGATCCACCCAGAGTCTTCACACGGTTATGGCCTCGGTCGCCGGACCAGGTGACACCATTCTGGTCGCGGCGAATGCCCACAAGGCCGAGCGTACCTACGCGCTCGCGACGGGGCTCAATGCCGCCATCGTGCCGGTCCAGATCGACGGGGAATGGGACATTGAGCATGGTGTTGAGCCGCAGGCGCTGAACGCCGCCTTGGCGGCCAATCCAACCGCCAAGGCGTTCATCGTCGTCAGCCCAACCTATTACGGCGTGACGAGCGATATCGCGGCACTCGCCACTGTCTGTCACGATCACGGTATTCCCATGATCGTCGATGCCGCTTGGGGTGGTGCGTTCGCATTTTGTGAAGGACTGCCTGACGATCCGCTGACCAAGGGGGCGGATGCCGCCGTCTACAGCGCCCATAAGACGATGGGGGCCCTCGCGCAGGGATCGGTGATCGTCGCCAAGGGCGACCTGATCGATCGCCAGCGATTGTGGATGGCCTATGAGCTGTTCGAGACCACCAGCCCATCGGTACCGATCCTAGCAACGCTTGACGCGACCCGGCGAGATCACGCGTTGAACGGGGAGCAGATGTGGAACGGCGTCATTGCGCTGGCGGAGAAGGTCCGCAGGAAGATTGCCGGTATCGCCCCCCTGCGCGTGTTCGGTCATGATCATTTGCCGCCAGATGCCAGTCTGGACGTCACGAAAGTGCTGATCGACGTCTCGGCGCTGAGCGTATCGGGGTATGCTATCGATGACTGGCTCTACAAGCATCACCGGATCAGCATGGGGCTGTCCGACGCCCGGCATATTCTGGCTGTTCTGTCCTTGGGCACAACCAGGTCCGATCTCCGCAAGCTCGTCCGTGGTTTGCAGGATCTCGTGAATCAGCTCGGTTCCGATCCCTCCATCCTGCCGGCAATCCCACCTGTGCCCGGGATCGGCACCCTGTCCGTCGACATGGCGATGCCTGGGCCTGCGGCACTCTACGGCCTAGCCGAGATGGTGGCCTACGAGGCGGCTGAGGGAAGGATCGCAGCCGAGATGATCGCGCCCGCGCCGCCCGGCGTACCTCGACTGGTGCCGGGCCAGCGCATCACTGCCGCACACGTCGCATGGCTTGTCGCGAACCGTGATGCCGGGGCTTTCGTGATGGATCCGGTCGATCCCACAGAAGCGACCGTCAGGGTGGTTCAGAGCTGACGCAGCAACCGGATCGACACGCCAAATCTAACAGCAACTGCAATTAGGTGGAAACGCAATGCAGACCGATACCGACGAACACTGGATGCAAATGGCGTTAGACGTCGCGCGCTCCAAAGGGTCCGATCCCTCAACCTCCCCGCTTGGATGCGTCATCGTGTTAGACGGGAGGGTGATTGCCGCCGAACGCAATCAGACCAAGGAGCTGCCTGACGCAACCGCTCATGCCGAGATGATGGCGATCCGTCGGGCTTGTGAGCAAACCGGAGAACTGGAGCTGCGCGGGCGACGTTATACTCGACACTCCAGCCCTGCGGCATGTGCACGATGGCATCGATCTGGTCGAAAGTCGGCCGCGTCGTTTACGGTGCTGGTCGCAACGATGTTCATCCGATGTATTTCGAGGCAAAGCACGTCGACACTCTCGGCTTCATCGGGGACGCCTATCGGGACGATATCGAGATCGAGGGTGGCTGCCTGCGCGACGCGTGCGCTGAACTCTATTACGGTCCCGATGCTGACTTAAACAAAGAGGAACAGGCCAACCTATAAGCACACAGCATGTCATAGGCGACGACTGTTTGCGGCTGTGAGCGCGAGGGTAACGCAAAGCCTCCTCGAAGCAGCCCCGACGACCCAGAAGGCGACGCTCAGGGCATTTAATCAGCTCGCCCAAACCGGACGCTGGTTCATATGCTGCGGCCAGCCCGGTCTGGTGTTAGAGAGGGCCGATGGCTGGCTCAAACAATTTCCAGCGTGAGCAACGTGGCGTTGCTACCAGAATGGTGGCGGCACTTTGTGTCACTATACTGGTGACCGCGGCTTGCATGTACATGAGTGTCCCGCCCTTTCTCCCGCTGCAAGATCGCCTGATTGCCGTCGCAAGGGCAGACCTTTTGGTCCTCTTCTGGCTTGCAGCGACGATTGGAAACGTGGCGCGACTACGTTTCTTCTCGGCAACCGATATCGCCGGCAGTGCCTCCAAGACCGGCAGTGCGGACATAAGCAGCGCCAACGCAGTATTGCAAAATACCTTGGAGCAGGTGGCGTTGGCGGTTCCGATCCATGTCGCGCTGGCAGTGCTGGTTGAGTCGTCGGTGACGCTGATCATTGCGCTTTCGATGGTCTTTGCCGTCGGGCGTCTCCTGTTCTGGATTGGCTACGCGAATGGTGCGAGGTCTCGGGCATTCGGATTCGCGTTGACCTTTTACCCGAGTGTCGTTGGACTGATCATTGCGGTGGTCGCGGTAGTGCGATCGTCGCTCTAGCGAGGTGAGCCGGGCAGCGACGGCAGCGACGACCCATACCCGGACGTTCGCGCTCCGTTCGCCGCTCCCCAACTTCAGACACTCATTCATCTCTGTGCGGGTGTCCCCTCGCCATGAGGATCGGTGCAGCATAAGACTGCGTGATGCGGATCGCGATCATCGACACAAGCACGACGCGTGCTGCGATCATTTCGGAAGGCCTGCGTGAGGCCGGCCTCGACGATATCGTCGTTATCGACGGCATGCTCGGGATGGTTGCGGCGTTGGAGAAGGCAGCGCCCGAAGTGGTGCTGATCAACCTCGAGAATCCAAGCCGCGACGTGCTCGAGGAGTTCTTTGCCGTATCGCGCGCCCTCGCCCGACCAGTTGCGATGTTCGTCGATCAAAGTGACGCAGAGTCCACGAACGCGGCGGTTGATGCAGGCGTCTCTGCCTATATCGTCGACGGGCTCGCCAAGCAGCGGATCAAGCCGGTCATCGACCTCGCGATCCGCCGGTTCCAAGCGTTCGCGCGATTGCAGGCGGAACTGCACGAAGCTCGCAGCGCACTCGCCGATCGCACCACCGTCGACCGCGCCAAGGCGATCCTGATGAAGCGCCGCGGCATCGACGAACCGACCGCGTACGGCCTGCTCCGCGCGCAGGCGATGCGATCCAACCGGCGGATCGCCGAGATCGCCGACGCGATCATCACCAGCGACGCGCTCATGGGAGATTTGTGATGGCGCTCGACCGGGTTCGCATCGGTTTCCTCCCGCTCGTCGATGCGGCGCTGCCGATCCTCGCGCGCGAACGTGGGTTCGCCGAGGCCGAGGGGCTGGAGATCGAACTCGTCCGCGACATGACTTGGGCGACTGTGCGCGATCGGCTGCTGTACGGCCATACCGATGCCGCGCACATGGTCGCACCACTGGCGATCGCGACGGCACTGGGGCGTGGACGACCGGCAGTGCCGATGGCGGTACCGTTCGTGCTGGGGCTCAACGGCAATGCGATCACGCTGTCGTTGCCGCTCGCGGCGCAGGTGATGGACGGCGACGCGCTTGGCGATCCGGTGGTGCTCGGTGCGCGACTGAAGGCGGTCGCAATCGCGCGCGCCGCGGCGGGACGGCGGCTGCGGTTCGGCGTGGTGCATCGCTATTCGAGTCATAATTACATGCTGCGCTACTGGCTCGCGGCGGTCGGCATCCGCCCGGATACCGACGTCGAGATCGTCACGACCAGCCCGACCTTCGCCGCCGATGCGCTGGCGGCGGGCGAAGTCGACGGCATCTGCGTCGGCGAGCCCTGGAACGGCGTCGCGGTCGATCGCGGGGTCGGGCGGATCGCGCTGGTAACGGCACAGGTCTGGCAGCGTGGGGTCGAAAAGGTGCTGGCGATGCGTGCCGCCACGCTGGCCGAGTGTGGCGACGTCGTCCACCGGCTGATCCGCGCATTGCACGCTGCGGCTGCGCAGTTCATCGATCCGGATACGCTTGAGGAGAATGCGGCGATACTGTCTCGTCGAGAGTATCTCGATGCCCCGGTCGATGCAGTGGCGCGGGCGATCGGCGACCGAGTGCGGCTGGTGAAGGACGCGCTGCCAATCCACGTGCCCGACTTTATGTTCCAGTACCGCGAAGCGGCGAACTTCCCTTGGCGCAGTCAGGCGGCATGGCTGTATTCGCAGATGGTGCGATGGGACGGCACGCCGTTCTCGGCTGAGGATGCGGACGTCGCGCAAGGTGTGTTTCGTCCTGACGCGTATCGCGCGGCGCTGATTGGCTCAGGCGCGCCGTTGCCGAATGCGAGTTCGAAGCTGGAGGGGGCGATCGGCGCGGACAGCATTGGCGCGGGATCGACACAGGGGCGGTTGATCCTTGGGCGCGATGCGTTCTTCGATCGGCGAGCGTTCGATCCCGACGATATCGAGGGGTATCTGGCCAGCTTGCCTTGAACTCTCCTCTCCCCCCTGGAAGGGGGCGGTTGGGGGTGGATCGGCTGGCTTGAGCCCCTTCGGTTCGGACATGCGGAAGCCGACCCACCCCCTGCCCCTCCCTGGAGGGGTGATCCCGGAGTCAATTGCCCCGCCAAGCCCCAATCTGCTGCATATGCGAAATGACGCTTGCGCGATGGGGCCTCTTCGTTCATCTTCGCATTGTCCGGCAAGGGAGTCGGACACGAAATTATCGCGAGACCGGTTCCAACGAGGGGACCTGACCGCGTAGGGCGATCACCGATCGTCCACAGGCAACGAAGCCGCTCCGATGCGTCCACAAGGTCGCCGTCGGGGCGGCTTTTTCTTTGTCCATCGCAGATGGGGGAAATCATGCTGTTCGCATCACCGGGAATCGACACCGCCGCGCCGAAAGCCACACGGATCGACCTGTTCAGCGCCGCCACGCCGCAGATGCGCGCGTTCCACGTCACGTGGCTGGCGTTCTTCGTGTGCTTCTTCGCATGGTTCGCCGCCGCGCCGTTGATGCCGCTGATCAAGACCGAGTTCGGCCTCAGCAAGGACCAGATCGCCAACATCAACATCGCCGCGGTCGCGGTGACGATTCTGGTTCGGCTGGTGGTCGGGCCGCTCTGCGACCGGTTCGGTCCGCGACGTGCGTATACATGGCTGCTGCTGCTCGGTGCGATCCCCGTGTTCGGGCTGGCGTTCGCGCAGACCTACGAGACGTTCCTGTTCTTCCGACTCGCGATCGGTGCGATCGGCGCGTCGTTCGTCATTACGCAATATCATACGAGCGTGATGTTCGCGCCCAACGTCGTCGGCACCGCCAACGCGACCGTCGGGGGCTGGGGCAATGCCGGCGGCGGCGCGGCGCAGAGCCTGATGCCGCTGGTCGTCGCGGCGCTGATTGGGCTCGGGGTGGAGCACGCGTTCGGATGGCGCGCGGCGATGTTCGTGCCGGGCGTCGCTATGCTCGCGATGGCGTTCGTCTATGCGCGCTACACGCAGGACACGCCGCAGGGCGACATCGTCGACCTCCGCGCCGCGGGCATCGAACTCGATGGCGGCAAGGCGACGGGCATGGCGATCTTCCGCCGCGCCGCCGCCAATTACCGCACCTGGATGCTCGCCGCGACGTACGGCGCCTGCTTCGGCGTCGAGATCTTCATCCATAACATCGCCGCCAGCTATTACGTCGACCGGTTCGGCCTTTCGTTGACCAACGCAGGCCTCGCCGCCGGGATCTTCGGCGGTCTAGCCCTGTTCGCCCGCGCGCTCGGCGGGATCGCGAGCGACCGGATCGCGCTCAGCAAAGGGCTCGACGGCCGCGCGCTGCTGCTGTTCGCGCTGATGCTCGGCGAAGGCGTCGGGCTGGTGCTGTTCGGTCATGCCGGCAGCGTGACGCTCGCGATACTGGCGATGACGATGTTCGGGCTGTTCACGCACATGGCGTGCGGCGCGACCTATGCGCTGGTGCCGTTCATCGACCGCAAGGCGCTGGGCGGTGTCGCCGGGCTGATCGGCGCGGGCGGCAATATCGGCGCGGTCGCGGCGGGGTTCCTCAACAAAGCGTCGGCCACCCCGCAGCAATGTCTCATCGTGCTCGGCTACGTCGTCGCAGGCACCGCGGTCTGCGCGCTCGCCGTCCGCTTCTCCGCCACGCACAAATCGAACGAGCGCGCGCTGCTCGACGCGGCGCTCGACGCACGCCGCACCAGCGACCGCTCGGTCAACGGCGCGCTCCCCGCATGACCCTCCCTTCCCCGGCTCCAACCCGACTGGATGATCTGATGGAACACCAAACCCCCTTCCCCGACACCCCCTTTTCCAAGCGGCGCGAGCATCTCGTCGTGATCGGCAACGGCATGGCCGGCTGTCGCGCGGTCGAGGAGCTGATCGCGCGCGACCCGACCCGCTACCGCGTGACGATCTTCGGTGCCGAGCCGCACGTGAACTACAACCGCATCATGCTGTCGCCGGTGCTGGCGGGCGAGAAGACGTTCGAGCAGATCGTCATCAATGACCACGCCTGGTACGCGACCAACACCATAGAGCTGGTGACGAGCGATCCGGTGCACGCGATCGACCGCACCGCCAAGACCGTCACCGCACGGTCGGGGCTGACGGTGTCGTACGACAGGCTGCTGATCGCGACCGGCTCCGATCCGTTCATCATCCCCGTCCCCGGCAAGGACCTGCCCGGCGTGATCTCGTTCCGCGACATGGCGGACGTCGACCACATGCTGGAGGCTGCGGGCAAGGGTGGTGCGGCGGTCGTCATCGGCGGCGGGCTGCTCGGGCTGGAGGCCGCACACGGGCTCACGCTGCGCGGGATGAAGGTCACGGTAATCCACCTGATGCCGACGCTGATGGAGCGGCAGCTCGACGAGGCGGCGGGGTGGTTGCTCAAGTCGGCGCTGGAATCGCGCGGTCAGGTCATTCTCACCGAGGCGAACACCGCCGAGATCGTCGGCGATACCCACGTCGAGGGCGTGCTGCTGAAAGACGGCACGCTGATCCCCGCCAGCCTCGTCGTCATGGCGGTCGGTATCCGCCCCTCCGTCGCCCTCGCGCGCGACGCCGGGCTGGAGATCGGCCGCGGGATCAAGGTCGACGACCACATGGTCACCAGCGACCCGTCGATCCTGGCGGTCGGCGAATGCGTCGAGCATGACGGCAACGTCTACGGCCTCGTCGCGCCGCTGTGGGACATGTGCCGCGCGCTCGCCGATGGATTGACCGACAGTCACAGCGGCTATCGCGGATCGGTGACCTCGACCAAGCTGAAGGTCGCCGGGCTCGACGTGTTCTCGGCGGGCGATTTCTCCGGCGGTGCAGGCGCGGAGGACATCGTCCTGCGCGATGCGTCGCGCGGCATCTACAAGCGCGTCGTGGTCAAGGACGACCGGATCGTCGGCGCGGTGCTGTACGGCGACACGACCGATGGCGGCTGGTATTTCGACCTGCTCAAGCGGGCGGAAGACATCGCGCCGATCCGCGACATGCTGATCTTCGGCCAGTCGTTCGCCTCGGGAGGAGGCACCGCGGACCCTAAGGCGGCCGTTGCGGCGCTCCCCGACGATGCGGAGATCTGCGGCTGCAACGGCGTCACCAAGGGCAAGGTCGTGGCGTGCATCGGCGCCGGCAACGCGACGCTCGACGCGGTCCGTGCGACCTGCAAGGCGTCGGCGTCGTGCGGATCGTGTACCGGGCTGGTCGAGACGCTGCTCGCAGTTACCTTGGGTGACGAATATTCGGGCGAACGTTCGGTGAAGACGATGTGCAAATGCACCAGCTTCGGCCACGACGACGTCCGCCGCGAGATCGTCGCGCAGGGCATGCGCTCGATCCCCGAAGTCATGCAGAAGATGAGCTGGTCGACGCCGGACGGGTGTTCGTCGTGCCGGCCTGCGCTCAATTACTATCTGCTCTGCGCGTTGCCGGGCGACTACAAGGACGACCAGCAGAGCCGCTACGTCAACGAGCGCGTGCATGCCAACATCCAGAAAGACGGCACCTATTCGGTCGTGCCGCGGATGTGGGGTGGGCTCACCAACCCGCGCGAGTTGCGCGCGATCGCCGACGTCGTCGAGAAATACGACGCGCCGATGGTCAAGGTGACGGGCGGCCAGCGGCTCGACATCTTCGGGATCAAGAAGGAGGATCTGCCAGCGGTTTGGGCGGATCTGAACGCCGCGGGGATGGTCAGCGGGCATGCGTACGGCAAGTCGCTGCGGACCGTGAAGACGTGCGTCGGGTCGGACTGGTGCCGGTTCGGAACGCAGGATTCAACCGGGCTTGGCGTGAAGGTCGAGCGGATGACCTGGGGCAGTTGGATGCCGCACAAGTTCAAGATCGCGGTCAGCGGCTGCCCGCGCAACTGCGCCGAGGCGACGATCAAGGATTTCGGCGTGGTGTGCGTCGACAGCGGCTACGAGCTGTCGGTCGGCGGCAATGGCGGGATCAAGGTCCGCGCGACCGACTTCTTGTGCAAGGTCGCGACCGAGGACGAGGCGATGCATTACTGCGCCGCGTTCATCCAGTTGTACCGCGAGGAAGCGCGCTATCTGGAACGCACCGCGCCGTGGATCGAGCGCATCGGCGTCGCGTATATTCGCGAACGGATCGCCGACGATCCGGAGGGCCGCGATGCGCTGGCGGCACGGTTCCTGTTCTCGCAGCAGTTCACGCAGGACGATCCGTGGGCGGCGCGCGCGGCGGGTGAGCATCGCGAGCAGCATGCGCCGATGGCGCGCTTCACGCCCATCGATCAGACGAGGGAAATGGCATGATCGGCGAATGGCTCGATATCGGCTGGGTCGACGAGATCCCGGTCCGCGGCAGCCGTACGGTGCAGGTCACCGGCGGCGACGACATCGCGGTCTTCCGCACCGGCGACGGCAAGGTCTTCGCGCTCGCCGATCGCTGTCCGCACAAGGGTGGGCGGCTGTCGCAGGGCATCGTGCACGGCGGCGCGGTGGCGTGCCCGCTGCACAACTGGCGGATCGCGCTGGATACGGGCGAGGCGCTGGGCGAGGACAAGGGGTGTACGCCGGTGATCCCAGTGAAGGTGTCGGGGGGCCGGGTTTTGCTCTGCCGCACCTCAACCATGAAAGCCGCCGCATGAGCGCGCCACTGCTCCCCCTCCCCTCCGGGGAGAGGGCCGGGGTGAGGGTTTGGGGCGTGTGCTGGCCTTCCCAACTACCCCTCAACCAACCCTCTCCCCAAGGGGGAGAGGGCTAATGGCCTCCGTTCGCACGACGTGCGCGTATTGCGGTGTCGGCTGCGGTATCCTCGCGACCCCGACCGGGGAGCGGTCCGTCACGATCAAGGGCGACCCTGACCACCCCGCCAATTCCGGCAAGCTCTGCTCGAAGGGTACGCATCTCGGCGAAACGATCGGACTCGAAGGCCGCCTGCTGACCCCCATGATCGGCCAGCGTCGCGCATCCTGGGACAAGGCGCTCGACCTCGTCGCGAAACGCTTCCGCGACACGATCGCACAGCACGGCCCGAACAGCGTCGCGTTCTATGTCTCCGGACAACTGCTCACCGAGGACTATTACGTCGCCAACAAGCTGATGAAGGGCTTCATCGGCTCGGCCAACATCGACACCAATTCGCGGCTTTGCATGGCGAGCGCAGTCGCGGGCCACATGCGCGCGTTCGGCGAGGACATCGTGCCCGCGAGCTACGACGATCTCGACGCCGCCGACCTGATCGTGCTGGTCGGGTCGAACACCGCCTGGTGCCATCCGATCGTCTATCAACGCATCCGCGCGCGCTGCGACGCCGGCGCCAAGCTCGTCGTGATCGACCCGCGCCGGACCGAGACCGCGGACGAGGCGGACCTTCATCTTGCAATCCGCCCCGGCACCGACGTCGCGCTGATGAACGGCCTGCTCGCGTGGTGTCGCGACGCGGGCGTGGTCGACTACGACTATCTCGCCGCGCATGTCGCGACGCCCGATGCGTTCTGGGACCAGTTCGACGAGGGCAGCGACCTGTGGTCGGTCGCGCGCATCTGCGACGTTCCGCCGCAGGATCTCAGGCGCTTCTTCGAACTGTTCGCCGCGACGCCGAAGACGGTGACGATGTTCAGCCAGGGTGTGAACCAGTCGCTGTCGGGCACCGATCAGGTCAACGCGATCACCAACCTGCACCTCGCCACCGGCCGCATCGGCAAGCAGGGTGCAGCCCCCTTCTCGATCACCGGCCAGCCCAATGCGATGGGCGGGCGCGAGGTCGGCGGGCTCGCGTCGAGCCTCGCCGCGCACATGGATTTCGCGCCCGAGAACGTCGCCCGCGTCGGCCGGTTCTGGGCCGCGCCCAACATGGCGACCAAGCCGGGGCTGAAGGCGGTCGACCTGTTCCGCGAACTCGGCAACGGCCGGATCAAGGCGCTGTGGGTGATGGCGACCAACCCCGCGGTATCGATGCCCGACGCCGGCCGCGTGCGCGAGGCTCTGGCGGCATGCCCATTCGTCGTCGTCTCCGACGTGATCGAGACGACCGACACATCGGTCCACGCGCACGTCCGCCTGCCCGCCGCGGCATGGGGCGAGAAGGACGGCACCGTCACCAATTCGGACCGCACGATCAGCCGCCAGCGCGCGTTCATGGCCGCGCCCGGCGACGCAAAACCGGATTGGTGGATCATCTCCGAAGTCGGGCGGCGGATGGGCTGGAAGACGGCATTCTCCTACGACCGCCCCGCCGAGATCTGGCGCGAGCATTGCCGGCTGTCGTCCTATGAGAATAACGGCACGCGGCTGTTCGCGCTTCCCGGTCATACCGCCAAGGGCAATGCGGAATACGGTGCGATGATGCCGTTCCGTTGGGGCGGCGCACCCTTCGCGGACGGCCGGTTCTCGACTCCCAATGGCCGTGCCCGCCTCGTGCCAGTGGCGCAAAAGCCGGTTGCCGCACCACTCGCCCGATGGCCGATGACACTCAATACCGGGCGCTACCGCGACCAGTGGCATACGATGACCCGTACCGGCCTGTCGCCCAAACTCGCGCGCCACCGCGAGGAGCCGCTGGTCGAGATTCACCCCCACGACGCGGTACGGCTGGGGATCGTGGATGGCGGCCTTGCGCGCGTACTCACGCCGCAGGGCGACAGCCTCTTCCGCGCGAGCGTCGTCGCGACGCAGCGGATCGGCGAGCTGTTCGTACCGATCCACTGGACAGACCGCACCGCGACCGGCGGCCGTGCCGGGCTGCTGCCTCGCCCGCTAGCCGACCCTGTCTCGGGTCAGCCGGGCTTCAAATCCACGCCCGTTCGGATCGAGCCCGTCGCGACTGAATGGCGCGGCTTCGTCGTGGTCCGCGACGAACTGGCGACGCGCCCCGATTGCCTGTGGGCGACGCGCGTCGCGGTACCGGGTGGAACGGCGTGGGACATGGCGGGCAACGGCGACGCCGCCGCACTCGACGCGTTGCTGCCGAAGGGCCAGCGGATCGAGGCGGTCGATGCGGCTCGGGGCTCCCGCCGGATCGCGATATTGGAGGGCGGCAAGCTCGCCGCAGTGCTGTTCGTGACCCGGGACGGTGCACTTCCGCCCCGCGACTGGCTCGTCGCGCAACTGAGCGAGGCCATCGCCGCGCCCACCCTGCTCGCCGGCCGCGCGCCGGGCATGCAGGTCGACCGTGGCCCGATCGTCTGCGCGTGCTTCGACGTCGGGCTGAAGACCATCCTCGCCGCGATCGCGGACCAGCATCTCGCCGACGTTCCCGCGATCGGTGCGGCACTTAAAGCCGGCACCAATTGTGGATCCTGCCGCCCTGCCCTCGCCAAACTCCTCGTCACGCAAGGATCAGCAAATGTCGCATGATTTCCCGCCCGGTTCGGTCTGGCTGGTCGGTGCCGGCCCCGGCGATCCCGACCTTCTCACGCGGAAAGCCGTGCGGCTGATCGCGGCGGCCGACATCGTGTTCTACGACGCGCTGGTCGGCCCGGGCGTCCTTGCGCTCATCCCCGCCCGCACCGAAGTCGTGAGTGTCGGCAAGCGATCGGGGCGACATTCGAAGGATCAGGTCTCGATCAACGTCTTGCTCGCCAGGGCAGCGCGCGCGGGCAAGCGCGTCGTCCGGCTCAAGGGCGGAGATCCGTCGATCTTCGGCCGCTCGACCGAAGAGCTCGACCACCTCGCCGCCAACGGCATCACGGTGCGGATCTGCCCCGGCATCACCGCCGCCAGCGCCGCTGCGGCGTCGGGTGGCGCGTCGCTGACGCTGCGCGGCCTCGCACGAAAGCTGACGTTCGTCACGGCACACGCCCGCGCCGGCGAAGCGCTCGATCTTGACTGGACCGCGCTCGCCGCGTCCGATGCCACGCTCGCAATCTACATGGGCCGCGCCGCCGCCGCCGAAGTCTCGCGCAATCTGATCGCCGCCGGTCGCGCGCCCGACACGCCGGTGATGGTCGCGGTCAACGTTTCGCTTCCGACCGAACGCATCATTCGAGGTCGATTGTCTGCGCTCGCCTTCCTGGTCGAAACGATAAGCGATTGCGATCCATCTCTGCTGCTGATCGGCGAAGCCGTCGCTGCGGCACCCAACGAAGGCACGGGGTATTCCGGATTGCTATCGACAGTGGCAGCTCGTGTGAATCAGATGTTGCCCGAGGGCAGTTTGCACTGAGAACTGACGATCTCTCTTGACGACTGGGACTTCCGGAATTGGGGGATCTACCACGAGCCGGCGTAGTACTCTGCTGCCTGCTCGGCAGGTGGTTGGGGTATGCGCTCCCGGTGGATTGGGTAGCACTGACCCACAATCGGACGTTCACGCCCCTTCCTTCGCTTCCCGAATTCGGACGCTGGTTCATCTTTGCAAAAAAACCGATTTTGAAGCCTGGCTATCCGCTCGCGAATGTCCTGACGGGGAGGAAAAGCGGACTGGCGGCTTTCGGTCGTGCGCGGCTCTTATCGCCTACGGAAAAGCAAAACGAACCCGCCCATAAGGCAGCCCAAAACTAGCACCAGCGAGGTGCCACCGATCCACACGATCGAGCGGACCCCAGCGCCATCTCGCGCTGCCGATGCGCGAGGAAGCTGCGCTAGTAGGCCGATATGCCCGCCTTATGCCATCGCTGCCAGTTTCGCTTTGGCAGCTTCGGCAAGAAAGCCCGACCGGTTCTTCGCCACGCGATCAATGCGGGCCAATAGCCCCTCGTCGATCGATACTTGGACGCGTACCGCCCGGCCGGGGCGTTCGCCGCGCACCAGGATCCTCGCCACCTCATCGACATCCGGGTCGCGCGCAATAATGTCGAGCTCGGTCGGCGCGGGAATGACGTCGCCGTACTCGATCGACACCGCGAGATGCCCGGAAAGCGCTTCCTCGGCAGCAAGCGCTGCTTCCTGAACGGTGGCACCGGCCGAGGTGCATCCGGGGAGGTCCGGGAAGAAAACGCTGAACCCATCATCGGCTCGTTCGATGACGGCGGGATAGTAGACGGTGGCCATGACGCAGGATCCTTTCAAGGAGTGTCACGACGGGGTGAGGCTCACCTGAGCCTCATCCCGCTTTGGGTTTCGATGCTCTTTAACGTTCCGATCGCCATCTCTGATTTTGGATGGGGGACCGTTACGGTGCCGGGCAACGTCGGGTGGCGGAACTGCTTATGCGATCCGGACTGGCGGACTTCCGACCACCCGGCCTTCTTGATCAACTTAATGACTTCGGCGCTTCGCATAGCTCGCCCTCCGATGTGTATTCAATACACAAGGCTAACTGATCACACAAGCGTTGTGTATGAATTACACATCGAACTAATCCGCTGGGTAAGGTGTGACCGAGCAGCCGCCACACAACGGGAGTGACCGCACTTCCAGTTAAAGCCGGATCCCTGTCGTCGGCGTGTCGAGCCTCGGAAATCCGCTAGTTCGGAAGCGGCCCGGCCTGACGGTAGCTTTCAATCAGGGCATCAAAGATGGCCACGTCAGATCTGCTTCGTGCCAGGATCTGGGCGCCGGCGACCGCACCGTAGATCGCACGTGCTCTGGCACCCACGCTGTTAGCATCCCCCAATCCTGCGGCGGCCAGCTGACGGCTCAGCCATGCGACATTGACGTCGGCGAAGGCCTGGACCTCCTTTAGGACCGGCGCGGGGAGCTCGTCATGCTCCGCCGCCATGAAGCTGCTCAGGCACATTCGGTTGCCGCGCTCCAGCGATGCCCGAAAGATGCCAGGGTATTGCCGCAGCGCTTCCGCGGGCGAATTGGCCCTCGTCGAAATCGCCTCGAGATCACGGGCAATGTCCTCCCAATAGCGACGGGCGACCGCCTCGCCGAGCAGCGCCTTGTTGGCGAAGTAATAGTTGATGCTGGCCGCCTTGATGCCAACCTTCGTCGCTAGGTCGCGAAAATTGATACCGCCATAGCCGCGAGCCATAGCCGCCTCGCGCGCCGCCAGCAGGATCGCTTCCCGAGCATTTTCCTTGATCGTCGCCATTGTCGAACCTCCACCTGCCATATGGCAGGCAGGGGTTGACAACGCAAGATGCAGAGCGCAGTCACCTGCCTGTCATCTTACAGGCAGGTGACTGGTACGAAATAAGCGAGACATCTGATGGCCGACAAGCTGACGCTCTTCACCTCTCCCTCAGCCTTCCCCAATCCACAGCGGCTACGCATCTTCATGCATGAGAAGGGCATCGCCGACCGCTTCGCCGAGACGGTGTACGACATGTCGCCCGTCGGCGAGCAGCGCGGGTGGCCACACCTAAAGATGAATCCCTGGGGCGAGACGCCGACGCTGGCGCTGGCCGACGGCACGTTTCTGAGCGAAACCTCCGCCATCGCACGCTACCTCGACGACAGCTTCGAGGGCCGCAAGGTCATGGGCGAAACGGCCCACGAGCGTGGGCTCGACCAGATGTGGGACAACCGGGTCTGGGTGCACATCCTCTACCCGATCGTCACGGCATTCCATGTGCTTCACCAGGGTCTCGGTCCCAAGTTGGAGCTGACGCACAACCCCGCCTGGGGCGAGCATTCGCGCAAGGTGGCGCTGGCGCATGCGGCGCTGGTCGACCGACACCTCTCGGACGGGCGCCCCTGGCTGCTGAGCGGAGACGAGCCGACGTTCTCGGACATCACGTTGGCGACGGCGATTGCCTTCTCGAAGTTCCCGGTCAACGCCACCCCGCTAGATGAACGCTTCGAGTTTATCGACGCGTTCTGGCGGCGCTGGCAAACCCGGCCGACCTTCCTGGCCGCTTATGCCGATGGTAAGAGTGGTGTTCCGGAACTCGACGCTCGCGCCTGAGCTGAGGACCTGACGACAGTGGGTCGGCGGGGAGCCAATGCCCTCCGACGACCCGCATGGCGCCCAATACTGTTTGGCGTTCCATCACGGCAGCAGGCCACGACGTCACGCGGGTAGAAGACCTGCCTCCCGGTAGGCGCCGACCAGGCTATCGAACACGCCAATTTCGGATCGGCTTCTGGCCATTAGCTGCGCGCCCGTGATCGACGCGAAAATGGCACGTGCCCGCGCTTCGGCCGCTACGGTCGAGCTGGCGATCTTGGCGGACACAAGCATACGGCTGAGCCAGGCAACGTTGACGTCGGTAAAGGCGTGGACCTCCTTCATGACAACCTCTGGCAGATCGTCATGCTCCGCCGACATGAAGCTGCCAAGGCACAGTCGGTTCCCGCTCTCTAGCGACCGACGAAACACCTCTGGGTATCGCTGCAACGATGCTTTGGGGTCTTCCTCCTCAGCGTGGATGACCTCAAGATTGGCTGCAGCATCCTCCCAGTAGCGCTTGGCGACAGCAGCCCCCAAGTCGGCCTTACTGGCGAAATGATGGTAGATGCTCGCCGGCTTGATGCCGACGCGGTCGGCCAACTCACGAAAATTCATGCCGCTGTAGCCATGCGCCTGCGCGATCCGCCGGGCTTCCAGGAGGATCACTTCCTTCACGCACGTCGCCGCCATCGCCTCCGCTCCATACCAAGTCTAACGATCGTTAGTTAGTCGTTGACACGCTCATTGTGAAGGCTCAGGAACCGTAGCCTAACGAACGTTAGATAGGAGGCGTGCATGACAGACAACATCATCTTTTCCGACGCAACCAAACTTGCCGAGCTGATCCGTACAAAGGCGGTGTCGCCCGTGGAGGTGGTGCAGAAACACCTCGACAGGATCGACGCTACCAACCCAGCAATCAACGCCATTGTGACGATTGCCGATGACGCCATTGCGGCAGCAAAGGCAGCAGAGAAGGCGGTGTTGGCGGGTGATGATATCGGTCCGCTGCACGGCGTGCCGTTTACCGTGAAGGACTCGATCGACACGGCGGGTGTGTTAACGCAGCGAGGTTCGCCGATCTTCAAGGGTCGGCTTCCTGATACTGACGCAACCAGCGTTGCACGCATGAAGGCCGCCGGCGGAATCGTGCTCGGCAAGACCAACCTGCCCGAGTTCTCCTATTGGATCGAGAGCGACAACCTACTCTCCGGCCGATCGAACAATCCGTGGGACGTGACCCGCACGCCGGGCGGATCGAGTGGAGGCGAGTCCGCCGCTATTGCAGCTGGCATGTCGCCGATCGGCCTTGGCACCGATCTCGCAATCTCCGTTCGCGGTCCGGCTGCACAGACCGGCATCACCTCGATGAAAGCGACGCATGGCCGGGTGCCGATGACCGGTATCTGGCCACGTGCGCCCCGCCGCTTCTGGCATGTAGGCCCGATGGCGCGGTCAGTACGTGACATCGCCCTTGCCTTCGCACAGCTCGCAGGTCCCGACGGCCATGACGCCTTCGCGACCAGCATCGTGCAGTTCGATGCCGGCATCGGGCGCCAGCCTGATCGCCCGCTGCGCGTTGGCTGGATGGTCGGCCCAGGTTTTGGTCCAGTTGATGCCGAAGTAACTGCTACGGTTAAAGCCGCAGCGGAAGCGCTGAAAAATCTCGGCATCCATGTTGAGCAGGTCGGCATCCCCGCACTGGAGCGGGACTTCGCGCTGGACGTCTTCAACCGGCTCCACGTCATGGAGATGAAGCCTGCCTTCCGCGAGGCGACCGCCGGTCACGAAGATCAAATGTACAAGATGGCCAAGACGATGTTGTCCCTGCCCGACACCTCGATGACTGATTTCATCAATGCCGAGCAGGCTGCTGAGCGCATCCGTGATGGCTATGCGGAATACTTCCGTGGCTTCGACGCGCTCATCACGCATGTGCTTCCGATCCCGGCACACAAGCACGGCGTCGAAAAGTTCGTCATCGACGGGCAGACCGTCGATGCCACCTATCTTCAGGGTGCAACTGTGCCTCTCAACGTTACCGGACTACCTGGGATCTCTATGCGCTTTGGCACGAGCAAGGAAGGCCTGCCAATCAACGTACAGGTCGTCGGTAGCTGGCTTGCCGAGTCCACGATCTTGCACGTGGCGTCGCTCTTGGAGAAAGTCAGCCCTGTGCGATATCTGCACCCTACCCTGTGACGGTAAAGTGCCACCGGGTCGAGTTCACCGAGGGCGCTACCCTGTTCCCGCCGCCCGCTATGTGACCGGCTTCGCAACGCTTAAGTATAAGATCCTTGGCCGTGCTTCGCCAAGGATACCCAGCGGCCCGCGATACGGTAAGGCCGGCCTACAGACATCTCATCGGAGTGACGACCCCACCATCGGGCTTCCACCCGTTATTCTCTTTGCACTCCGATCAGGTTGATCCGATTGCCAAGGTGACGGAACGCGCGATCACGGCAGGTCAGCAGAATGACCTGCATTCGCGTGGCGGCGTCAGTCAGGATCTCGGTCATCAGATCTAAGCGGGTATCGTCCGAATAGACGAGCGGGTCGTCCAGGATCAGCGACACCGGCACACCTTGCTCGAGTAGCATGTCAGCGAAAGCTAGCCGAGTGAGCACAGCCAGCTGCTCCTGTGTTCCTCGCGAGAGATCGTCGCAAATCTCGCCCAGACCACCACGCGTGATCGACGTCAGGCCCAGATCATCTCCAAAGCTCGGATCGCAACCAGGCAGTAGCCGTTCGATGTGCCGACGCGCACGCCGCGCAACCGGCCCGACGAACGTCCGTGAGGTTTCTGCTCGCGCCCCTTCCAGCGTGTTGCGAAGCAGCTTCAGCGTTTCCGCCTCCTGCGTCACGCGCGCCAGGTTGGCGGCCGCGGCATCCGCTTCTTCTCGCGCAGCAGCAGCGCGGTCCGCCAGCCCCTTGCCGCCTTCCGCCTCGATCCGCGCCTCGAGCCCGGCGACCACCTTCTCCAGATCGATGCGCTGCGTCCTGGCGACCTCGACACGTTTGTCCAACACTGCGATCTGGCACTCGATTGCCGCCACATCATGCGCCGTCGCAGCACGTTCGGAGTCCTGCAGGCTAACCAGCGCTGCCGCTTCCCGCTGACGCGCCTCTAGCAGAGCCTCATCCAGGCGACCTACCTCAGGCTTGCCTTCCAAAGTAGCGAGCTGCGCTATGGCGTTGGCAGCATCACGCTCGGCGCCAGCCGCCTGGACCATCAGCGGCGCATTGCGCGCTTCCAAGTCGCGCAGTTGCGCCGACGCCGCCTCATCGACACCCTCCGCCCTTGCGAGAGCTGAGTCCGCCTCTGCCACGATCACGGTCAAAGCGTTGACGTCCGGTCCCTCCTCACTGCCCTCCCCTTCCGCGCTATCTGGCAGTCCTGCTGTGAAGGTCTTCAGGGCCGAAGCACCGGCGTCGAGACCAAGCAACGCCACGGCCGGCGTGATTCCAGATATCCGCGCTTCAAGCGTCCGCACGTTGGCAACAGCATCGCGTGCGACCTCATTACGTGACCGCGCGTCGGCGACACTCGTCACCCCGTGGTCGGCCAACGCGGCGCCCAGATCATCTCGGGCGTTGGCGAGCGCCGTTTCGGCGCTTTGCAGCCCCGCTGGCGGTCGGATGATCAACTCGGCGCCGCCAAGCTGGATGCGCGTCTCACGCGATAGCGTCTGGTCACCGCGCTCGACCGGCATTCCATCGATCCGAACGCCGCTTACATCGCCCGCGAACTCGACCCGGGTCGCACCGGCCTCGACGGCCGCGCGTGCCTTGTCGACAGCACGTTCGCGTTCCTCCAGCGTCTTGATGACGCTGGAGGGGATCACGGTCGTACCAAGTTCACGCGCTGCGTCCAGTTCGGCTTCGAGGGGAAGCAGTTCGGCGTGCCACTGGCGTACCCGGGCGATCTCGACGCGACGTGCTCGTGCGGCAACCAACTTCGTGGCACCCTCGAGCACCGCGTGCGCCTTGCGCCGGTTGTCGCGGGCGGTAGCCAGCCGGTCACGCGCCGTACCCGCTCGCTCACGCGTGCTGGTCAATTCTTCTTCCAGGCCGGATCGTTTCTCACGCGCCTTGCCAAGTGCTGCGGCCGTGTCACTGACAGCCTTCCGAGCATCGGCGAGACGCGCGGTGAGATCCTCAAGTCCCCTGACCTGATCAGCAAGGCGGCCTTGCTCGGCCCGCCTGGTATCGCGCAACTGCGCCGCGGATCGTGCCACGTCGATTTGACCGACCAGAACCTTTCGCCGATCTGCGTCCGTCGTATCGGCAAGATCACGGTCTAACACTTTCAGCCTGGCCCGAGCGGCCTCGAGGTCGGAGAACCCTTGTTCAAGGGCGGCGAGCCGGGCGGCCGCCTCGGTCGCAACGCTCTCGGCAGCGTCATGCTCGGTACGAGCTGTCGTTTGGCGACCGCTAGGCCGGCCGGTAGTGGTCCAATAGTCTGCGAACTGGCTGTCGATCCGGGGCCGGACACGCTGGTAGGCTGCGCCGCCCATGATCGTGCCAACCTCAGCCTCTAGCGTCGCACGCACGCTGTCGCGGACGATGTCGCCCGGGGCGGTGACTTCGAGCGCCTGCGCCTGCCCTACCCAAAGCAGCCCCAGCGCACCGTGGGCGGCCGCGTCGCCGGCTTGGCTCGTGTCACGGCGTGCACCGAGCAATGCCTGCAGCTGAGATTCAGCATCTTCGCCTTGTGCACGGCCGTTTGGCCCACGCACCTCGACCGACGCACCTTTCAGGAAGCGCTTGTTGACCTGCCAGTCCTCGCCTTGCGCCTCGAAGCCGATCTCGATCTGCGGGGCGACGGCCTCGCCGTGCGGCGCATAGCTGCGCGCTAGGCGGTTGGCTGTGTTGTGCCGAATGAAGAAGGCCGCGCGCATGGCTTCCAGCAATGTCGACTTACCAGTCTCGTTGGGCTCGATGATGACGTTCAAGCCGTCGGTGAGCCCATCGAGAACGAATGGATCACGGAACTTGCGGAAGTTGGCCAGCGCGATGCGTCGGATCTTGAGGCTCATGCTGCATCCTGTCCGCGCTGATATTCCACGAACAGACGCTCGAGCGCCCGCTTGGCCGTGACGCCGTCGTTACCGCCAGCCTCGATCATGCTCATCAGCTTCGCGGCAGCCGTTCCGATCATGCCCTCCACCTGCAGATCGGCCAGATCCTGCTCGCTTGGGTGACCGACCAGATCGTCTGCCGCAACCGCCAGATGGCGCAGGCGATGGCGCAGGTCGTTGTCGAGCTTGCCAAGGATCGTGATCCGGTCGGACAGGCTGACGATGCCGGCCAGCGACAGCTGCAGGAGCGTTGCCGACGGTTCGATCGGGCCGAGCAGCCGGTCGCACTCGGCTACGAAGCCGTCAGCGTCCGGGATTGTCCACTCCCGCATCAGCCACTGGAACCTGCCCGTGCGGATCGGTGACACAACCGGCTCCACGCCTGGCTCAAGTGTTACGAGCAGCGCATATCCCGGTTCATCTCGCTGAAAGCGATCTGTTTCCGGTGTGCCGGAATACCAGGTTCGCGCATCGACCCGCAGCGCTCCGTGCCAGTCGCCGAGTGCAAGATAGTCCAGGCTGGAACGTTGAGCGCGGTCGGGGGCAATCTGGTTTTGCGCCTCACCACGGGACGAAAAGTCACGGATCGAACCATGGGCCAGGCCAATGCGCAGTGTCGCGCCCGGCGTCTCCATCGTGTCGAACAAGGCCGTTGGATCATCGAGGTTGTGCCGGTGCGTGAGTGGTGCCGGCAGAAGCCAGTGTCCAGGTTCCAACTCGCACGGCTCGGGTTCAGTGATGACGCGGATGTTCGCCGCCCCTTTGGCGCGGACACGGTCCCAAAGACCGCTGTTGCGGGCGAAGTCGTGATTGCCAGGGAGCAGCCACCACGTGCAGGCATATCGCTGCATCCGCGACACTGCCTGCACGATTACACGATCTTCTGGACCCTCGGTATCGAAGACGTCGCCAGCGACCAGGATATGCGCCGCGTTATGCTCGACCGCGGCCTTGCCGATCGCATCGATCGCGTCGAAGCGCGCTTCGCTGAGCGCTGCGCGGACTTCGCTGTCGAAGCGACCGTACGGCTTGCCCAGCTGCCAGTCTGCGGTGTGGATTAGGCGTAGCATAGGACTCTCTCGGTAACTTCTGGCCCACGTGTCGAACGCTGCCGCCACTTTGCCGTACTGCTGGCAACCATTATCTCGAGCGCGTTCTTGTGCAGGACGCTAAGCCCGCTGAACGAGTTGCTCGATGGTGTCTGGCTCGGCTTTGATCAGTGCCAATAGAACACGCGCCGGCGCGTCTGGCTGGCTGCGGCTCTGCTCCCAGTCACGCACTGTACCAAGTGGGAGATGGTATGCGCGGGCAAACTGATCCTGTGTCTTGCCCGTACGCTTGCGGATCGCCGCCACATCGATCGGTGCCGCTACCCTCCCGTGGCCCGTTTCCCCATTGGCATGGGCGATAGCATCACTAAGGCTTGCTGCAATCTTGTCGAAGGCACTCTTCATTTTTCCCTCCTAAGGCTGTCGGTCAGCGTCTTGGTGAAAGCGGCAAGGGCATTTCGCTCACCCTTGGCAAGATTGGCCTTTTCGTTTTTTCCGAACACGGTTAGCAGGAACGTCGGCACATCAATGCCCGCATAATAGGTGATGACCCGATACCCGCCAGACTTACCGCGGCCCGGCCGCGCTACCCGTAACTTCCGAACCCCGCCGCACCCCGGCATGATTTCACCGGCTTCCGGATTGGCAGCGATCAGGTCGACCACCATCTGCTGCTCCTAGGCACTCATGCCAACGTCCTTCGCCGCCGCAAGGTAGGCATTGGTTTCGATGACGCACTGCATACCAGAACATGTACGGGTTACCCGTAGTTAGTCAAGCGCGTCGTGTCACCAGGGGGATCCAGCCTGTTCGGAGCAATACGACCATCAAGCAATCCATCACTCGCGGCCTCTCAGCCTCGCTCTGCTACGTGAACAAACGGCTGCTTACCGGCGATCGCCGCCCGATAACGGACGGGCAGCTTTCCACCAGTTTTGCCGTAAATGCAGACAGTCCGCATGCACTCTAATTACGCCATTTATAGTCAAAACTATACGTTCCCGCCGCTTCGGGATCCGTCGCCAGAACGCGGTGCGTTCCTCCATTGAAGACGTTTTTCACCTGCAGATAGCGTGCATTTAGCCGAATGACCTCAGCCAACGGCCATAATTGCCCCTGCCGCCCCCGCGGCGTTTATGATAAAAGGCGACATGCTCAAGACAAGAATGAAGCGGGTCGCCGATCGCGGCGATCACGCCGTGCGGCGCTTTGCCGAGATCGAAGCCTCGATCGCGGACCTTTCCAACGAGGATCTGCTCGATTTGGCTGACATCTTCAAAGCCGAGCCCCGCTCACCAATCGGGGATATGGCATTCGTTGAAATGGCGCGGCGGAATATTAGTCTTTGAAGACCGCTTGGGAACGGATTAGCGGAATCGGGGGCCTACCGAGGCACATCGGTTACACCCAACGATCTTTCGCAACTTTTCACGATCATGATGTAGGGACGGCGCAGCGATGGTAGCGATTGGAACCCGGATCAATGAGATAGGCACCTTGGTCCGCGATGGCGGAGCCTTCTATCTTCGCCGCGATGTCGGTGGCCGCTACGAGCTAGAATTGCATCGCACCCCCGTAGATATGGTAGAAAAGCGCGTCCGGCTCATTGGCACATTGGTTGGCCCAGATCTCGTAAACGCGGACGGCGTTGCGCCAGCTTAGCCGGTCGAGAATGCGTCTGGCTCAGTCGTCAGCCACTGGGCGCAATTTTGATTCAACCTGACTCATTGTCGTTGCGCACAAACCGCGAACAGCCATCATCCTAGCCATGGAACAGCAGATCATTCACGCCTGCGGTCATGAGCAGGGCCATTATCTCACAGGCTACGACAGCCAGAAGGAACGCAAAGCTAAGTGGTTGAAGACGACGAGTTGTAGAGACTGCTTCGTTGCGGAAAAGCGAGCAGAGGAGGTCGCCGCGGCAGCCTTGAGCAGCGCGGCTATCTCCCATCTCAATCTTCCGCTGCTGACTGGAACCGACCGGCAAATCAGCTGGGCGTCGACGATAAGGGCCAAGCGGCTCGCAGCGCTAACCAACTCAAACAGCGACGGCGACTGTAAC
The DNA here is from genome assembly GCF_059691795.1 of Sphingomonas sp. 320_CC. Lineage (NCBI taxonomy): Bacteria > Pseudomonadati > Pseudomonadota > Alphaproteobacteria > Sphingomonadales > Sphingomonadaceae > Sphingomonas > Sphingomonas sp. 320_CC. The sequence goes on from NZ_JCAWAE010000006.1 coordinate 28,675, forward strand.
GCGTGCCTTCGGGTCACTGACGCCAAATGGTGGATCGATTGCCGCGATCTGACTGACATTGATCTAATGGCAGCTGCGAACCGAGCGTCAAACATGCAATGCGTGCTGTCGCTCATGCCATCGACTACGAATCCCACGATTACCCTCTAGAGGCATAGGCCGACCCCGCGATCCACGCCGGTAAGCCAGACGCATCCTATGTGTACAAGCAGGGTCTAGACCTAGTGAATGAGGTGTTTGATTTCGCTGTTACCGACCCTGTTTGAACGGGATTTATGTTCAGACCACATGCTCACTCAGGGTATACCCCTGAAAACGTGGTTTTCCTGCGCGTGACGAGTATGTGATGCTTTATACCGGCTCTTGATGGGACGACTGGCAATTGTTTACGACGGCAGTGCGACGCGTGAATTAGACCCTACATTGTCATCGGTAAGGAAGCGGGCGACGACTTGGATTACGGTTTGGTTCGTGATGCTGTTGAACGCCGTGTTGAACTGATGACCGGAGTAAGGGAACATCACCAGTCGTGAGCTGCCCCCTTCTGAGTGGTCCATCGACTATGAGAGTCTGGATCAAGGAGGGAAGACGAATGCCTGCCAAGAAGCACAAGCCCGAGGAGATCATCGGGAAGCTGCGTGAAGTTGAAATCGTGCTGGGCCAGGGTGGGACGACCGCCGAGGCCTGCCGGCGGATCGCGGTCAGCGAGCAGACCTACTACCGCTGGCGCAAGGAATATGGTGGTCTGAAGACAGATCAGGCTCGACGGATGAAGGATCTGGAGAAGGAGAATCTGCGGCTGCGGCGTGCGATCTCCGACCTGACGCTGGACAAGCTGATCCTGCAGGAGGCAGCACGGGGAAACTTCTGAGCCCCGCGCGGCGCCGACGCTGCATTGACCAGGTAAAAGAGGTGCTGGACGTATCCGAGCGGCGGGTGTGCCGCGTACTCGGTCAGCACCGGTCGACGCAGCGTAAAGTGCCGTGCGGGGCAGACGACGAACAGGCGCTGACCGAGGACATCATCGAGCTGGCCGGGCAATATGGGCGCTACGGTTATCGTCGGGTGACCGCGCTGTTGCATGCCGCTGGGTGGTCGGTGAACCACAAGCGTGTCGAACGCATCTGGCGTCGTGAGGGGCTGAAGGTGCCACAGAAGCAACCTAAACGTGGCCGGCTGTGGTTGAACGACGGCTCGTGCATTCGGCTGCGACCGGCGTATCCGGGGCATGTCTGGGCTTACGACTTTGTCGAAGCGCGAACGCACGACGGGCGCAAGTTCCGGATCCTCACGATCATCGACGAGGCCAGCAGGGAGTGCCTGGCGCTGATCGTCGCACGTCAGTTGAAACACGAAGACGTGCTGGGGGCGCTTGCTGAGCTGTTCATCGCGCGAGGTCCGCCAGCGCATATCAGATCGGACAATGGCAGCGAGTTCATCGCTACCGCGGTCCAGAAATGGCTTGGGCAGGTCGGCGTGAAGACGCTGTACATTGCACCGGGCTCGCCCTGGGAGAACGGTTACAACGAGAGCTTCAACGGTTCGCTTCGCGACGAGCTGCTCAACGGCGAGATCTTCTACAGCCTCGCCGAGGCAAAGGTGCTGATCGAGGCATGGCGGCGTCACTATAACACCGTCCGACCACACAGCAGCCTAAGCTACCGCCCACCGGCGCCAGCAGCGGCGACCCCGCCATTGCCGGCCTCCGGTTCCGCTTCGCTCCACCTACGCCCGGCAATGGCGGCAGAGACGACAATGCACTAACTAACTACCCGGACCACCCGGTGGGGGCTGCTCAGAGCGCCGATGCGCGGCGAGCTCCGGCCTCGACAACCTGGGCGAGTATTGGCACCGCCGCATCGCCCATTAGGGCAATCTTTTTGATGACGATTTGTAGCCGGTCTGCGCGCTCGGGATTACGCAGCGCCTCGACCACGCGAGCAGGCGGCGGGGCGAAAGAATGATCGGGCAAGTTCGTGACCAGCGCACTCAAGGCGCGAACGGCACCGCCATCATCCGTGTTTGATCGTTCTACCAGACGACTGAGCGCAGCCCTTCCAACTTGTGGAAACTCGTCACGGAGCTTCTTCGCAAGTCCCGAGCTGAAATCGATTGCGGCGAAACGTGGATCGTAGACAGCGCGGGCCAGCAGTTCAGCGTCACCCGCTTGGGCACCGTTCTGCACAATGTCGACTACGACCGAGTTTGCCAGCAGGAGCCCTGCATCATCGCGCCCCCGGCGAGGGTCGCCGAGTGCAGTGGTTAGGAGCTCACGCATCCGCGCTGGAGACGTGCCGCGCGGCATGTCGACATTGAAGGTGACCAGGCTGCGCAATGCGCTGACACTGTCCCAGTCCCAGCGGCTTTGGCCGACAGTTGTACGACCCCAGGCCCAGCGTGCATTCTCCAATCCCCCAACCATGCTTGGCATCAACGGCACCGATAGCATCGCAGCGTAGGCATTGGTGAAGCGGCCAATCAGTAGCATCCCAGCATCCGTGCGTCGGTATACTGTAATGCGCTCGCCCTGTGCCCCCCCGGCCTCCACCGACCAATCTTTGCGGGAATTGTCGCGCGGAAACGCGACGCGTTCGATCATCCAATCGGGGCGAATGCGCCCGCTGAAGCGCACGAGGCAGTCGCCGCCCGCGACCCGCGCTTCGACGACTTCCTTAAGGCCGAGCTTCGGCGCGAAATTGACGCCGTTCGTAACCGACGCGGGGCTCGGCCATCGGTGCCATTTCTCCGCGTCGGCCGTATAGGCAAAGTGCTGGCACACGGCGCGTCGTTCAACCGTATAAGCCACACCCGGTAGCCCGAGCTGACCGACATACACGTTCTTCGCGTTGTTGTTGTAGAGCAGACGTAGGCACAGGTCGTCGCAGCTGTTGTCACCTTGGTGCCACCCACCCGTGCTTTTGTCTCGTACCAACGCTACGGTACCGCCAATGGGAAGCGGCTGCGCGGCATGGACATCGGTTGCCACGGCAGCGGCGAGATTTGCCCGCGTCCCCGCGTTAATCTGCGCCGCTCCTCCCCAGCCGAAGGCGAGAGGTAGCAGAAACGCCACGGGCGCGGCCTTCCACGACCCCAAGCCGAAGCTACGTAGCGCGATATATGGCACGGCAAAGAGCCAGCCATAGAGCGCGCCTGCCGGCGCAACCGCCAGAACGAGCCCCGGTATTATGAGAATGAAAAAGCCGATGACCACTAGCCACGGCAACGCAAGCGCAGCCGATGCTAGCGCAGTGACGCCAAGAAGGGTGCGTAACCCTCTCTTCTCTACCTTACCCATTGCACGCAGTCGTAACTAAAAACCGCTAATTTGCGGTTGCCGACGCGCGGGCTGTGGCCCTCGCAATGACATCTGCCACCGTCGGGTTTGAACATGTCTGTTGTCGCAAAAGCCGAAACATACGCGACGTCCGAAATTCAGCACTTTCGCGACGCAGCCTCTTCCCGCTTCTTCGTCATCCTCCAGTCGTTTGGAGAAAATTGATAAGGGAAAAATTGCAGAAATGGCGTATCTTAGCCATAATGCTTTAATCAATTATACATAGAACTTTAATATCCATTAGCACTCTCCGCAGTACATTTGTTCATATCGAACATCATAGATCAATTTATCTATCTATCTCTTCCGAATAGATAACCTTCCTCATTGGATGGCGTTAAGCCAGAATTAGCTCTAGATTCTTCGTTTCTATCTTTCGTCAAATTCCTGATTTTTCTAATTATATCGGGAGTTACAATGGCAACGCTTCCAACTATACGTAGCAGTTTTTTCCATTTAATCGTCATGAATGTTCTCTTTTTCCACAATTATGTCTGACGCTGCAATATGTCGATGTCTGCGGGCAAGCATAAGGTTTTTTGGTCGGAAGGAGCCCAAGACACCAACTAGACCGGTGGTAAGGCCACCGAAGCCTAGTGCTTCGACATACTTGCCCGCCCAAGCGAGCACCGCAGCGACCGTTGCAAGGTAGCAGATCGCGCTGATTAGAACGCAAAACGCGGTTAGGGTCTGGCGATCACTCACGGCGACCCTCCGGTCCGCATCATGTGACTTACTTCTATGCCAGCATCCATAGTGACGATGGTCGGCCAGCGGGCCGTTGCGCCTGCCCAGCTCACGGCCGTGTTTCTCTAGCGCGATCATCTGCCAGCAGCTCAGCTTCCATACGGTCAAGCGCAGCCTCAATTCGCTTGGCGGTCCGTGTTCGGAGCTGCCGGCCATCGCGAAGCTCGAGTACGAGGTTAGGGTCGCCGACCGCCTCACGCCCAAAGCGGGTCGGTGCCATACGGCGACCTCTCAAATAGCGGTCAATACGTAGCAACAACAGCATAGGAAAACCTCCAGCGATTCTGTTCTCCCTATGTTCTCGTTCAATTTCCTACTTGTCCAGATAGATTCTTACGCTATTCCTACAATCGTCATGCTCGATCCTACCGCCATCCGCGCGAATCTAGACCGGCTTCGGAAGGAGCGTGGGTACTCTTACGCCGCTCTCTCACGCGCAATCGGACGCAATGCTGCTTATATCCAGCAGTTCGTCGTCCGGGGATCGCCCGTGCGCTTAGAAGATAAAGACCGACAAATAATCGCAACCATGCTTGGTTGCGACGAACGCGATCTTGGCGGATCTGGTAATGGGACTGCGGGCGATCTCGACCTTGTTCATGTTCGTCGCCTGGCCGTAGAAGCCTCTGCGGGTTCGGGCTTGTTGGTCGACCAAGAGACCTCGATCGGGCATTTTACCTTCTCGCGGCGCTGGTTGCGCCAACTTACAAGCGCGACGTCGAGCGATCTATCGATCATCCGCGTCAGGGGTGATTCGATGGCACCGACGCTCGCCGATGGCGACAACGCGCTAGTGGACGAGTTGCAGCGGGACCCACGCCGCGACGACGGCGTCTACGTACTCCGCCGCGACGACGCGCTAATGATAAAGCGGCTTACAATGATGCCAAGCTCAGGGTTGCTTACGATTTCGTCGGATAACCCTGCTTACCCGAGTTGGCGTGACTGCCCTCTCAGTTCTCTCGACGTCATCGGACGTGCGGTAGGGAAGGCAGGTCGGGTGCGCTGATGTATTCCCTACAATGTAAGATCGACACCAATTTTGTAGGAATACTGTAGGATATTGTTCCCTATCTGTTCTTTGGTCAGGCTGGCGGGACGCAGTTCATGCGCTCTCGTTTGATCAGACACATTGAACAAGGAATAAGTCATGCGTGAATTAACGAGTCTCGAACTTGCCCTCGTTGCTGGCGGCGCATCGGGAAACACGATTGAGGTAATTGGCAATCCAGATCCGTACTACCCTGATTTTGGCGAAGGCGGCGGCGGCGGCGGCGGCGGCGGCGGCAGCGGTGGTGACACCGGCGGCGGCAGTGGGGGTGATAGCTCCTCATCGGAAATGAATCGTACTTGCGGTGGCGTACTCTCCACCGACAACCTCTTTACTGCACAGTACGAGGGCGGGCAGCGAACGGCTGGCTACGTGCCTAACGCCGGCCAGAGCGGTGTGACAATTGCGACTGGAGTGGATCTTGGGCAGCGCACGTTGAGTGACGTTCGCAATGCAATTGACAAGACATACAGCCATTATCCTGTGAACAACGCCTACCCCAACTTTGAGCGTGCTCGAAGTGCCAACTATCAGACCGTTAATACTCTGCAGCCCTATATGGGCCTCAAGGGGCAAGCCGCGAAAGATATGCTGAGTGCACGACCTCTAAACGTCCCGGTCGGCTTTGCTAACGCTCTGGATATGGGCGTCCGTGAAATCATGCAAGAAGCGGTGGTTGCGAACTTCGACCGGGACTCCGGTCATCAATTTGCTAACCTACCACTTAATATTCAGGTTGCCGTATTTGATGTTGCTCATCAGTACGGAACCAACCTTGCGAGCGCAACGCCAGATTTCTGGGGTCAGATTACGCGTGGTGACTGGAATGCGGCCTATAACAATCTGATGAACTTTGGCGACGACTATTCCACCAGGCGTCGCGCTGAGGCGGCACTGCTTAAAGAGGCAATCGACGCCGGCGTTTCCGGCCTGCCGAACTGTTAACGTAGTGACGTGATCCAACGGCGGACAGAGGGGCATATCAAAAGTTAAGCGCCTCTGTCTGTTGGCGAAAAGGGAAGTGGGCATGTTTGATTAAAATACTAATCAGCATCGACGTCAACATAATCTGAGACATACGTCTCGAAGCGCATTGTATTATTAATTCAAATTGGCGTTATTTTCAAAGTAAAACTTCGAAGAACTGATGCGCTAGGCATAATATAATGGGCAAACTGACTTTTATACCACAATCTCAAAATAATGATTGCGCCCTGGCATGTATAAAGATGATTGCGGGGTATTATGGAATTATTCCAGATATAGGAATAAATAAAGGCCGTATTCTGATGAAAGCACACGGCCTTACGTTAATGGATATTGTTATAATATCGTCGTCCATAGGTCTAACGACCCGGGCTTTCCGCTTAGATTGCCTAGATTTGAAAAGATTGAATGTCCCCGCAATTATTCATTGGAAATCGAAGCACTTTGTTGTGATGGCAAATAGCTTTGCCGTTGACGGCTTAACAAGCATATTGGATCCGAGCTATGGCAAACGAGAAATAGATAATAGATCCCTATGCTATGGATTTACCGGATTTGCCCTAGAGCTAATTCCAGATCCAATTCATAAAAATGTATAACTATGTCAAAATATGTATTCGAAATGGAACCCCTTACTTAGTAAACGACACGCAGTAGGTACCGAAAGAATGGCTAACATGAGACCGACTCAATCATATCAGGGAATCGCCCCAAGAAAGAGAGTTGAAGGAATAGAGAACCTAATGCGATCTGCCGATCTAAGTAGCATAACTACCGAAATAGACAAAAAGCTAACAAGTGTGGTCTTTTTAGAGCCGCATATTATTAGAGATACGACTAAGTCAGTAAAGCCCAATATTATTAGCGATATACAGCCAAAATTACATAGCGGTGCAATAGATCCTCAAAGAACGCAGAGGTCGATATTTGAACGAAATATACTAAACAATCATATTTTGCAGAAAGGCGTCCGTATAGATATGGAATTACAAGATATGCTAGAGGTTGTTGCTCGAGCATATTATATGGAAGCCGAAGTGGGAATCGAAAGAGTTGCAGGCGTGGGTTTGGCGAATTCTCACGGCAACCTAGAAATTATATTTATTTCAAGTGATGAACTGAGGTTTTTAAAGCCACAGCTTAGGGCACTTTCTAAATCGCATGGTTCGGAGTTTCTTCGTGCTATACTCACATTCTTTACCATAGTTCACTATCATCCATATGCAGATGGTAATGGGCGCATTGCACGTACCATGTTCAACCTAATTCTTAGGCGGGCTGGACTGTGCGATTCCCAGTACCTACCGCTTTTTGATATTATGCATAGTTCTAAAGGTGAGTATGAATTAGCACTCCGGCATGCTGAATTGTTTGGAAGCTGGAAACCCTTAGTGAAATTTATGGCGTCAGCATTCGAGATCGCGAGGGCTCAGTGATAAAACCATATCCTTACGATATCCGACAGGCGAGGCTTTCGTCTGAAGCGGAAGTCTTTCGATACCTTTACGACGTCCACTATGCGAACGAGGAAAGAACATATCTGTCGTGGATCGAGCCCAGTCTTTGTAGAGAGATTCGTGGTTTTATCGCGAGCGCCTGCTCGGTTCCTATAAACTCCGTCCTAATAGTTGGTTCCGCTCGGCTAGGTTTTAGCACCAAAAACGACTTGCCGTTCGAGATGGGCTTCTCCGATCTGGATATTGCGGTCTTGCACTCGGGATGTGTCGAGTCTCTGCGCGGAAGGTACCAGAGTTTGGCAGAACTGGCCGAGAATTCTTTTATCAGGCCAGATCGCCACCTAGACCACCCGTTTTGCGCCGTGACGCTGGCTGCGGCGAAGGAGGCCTCTGAAGTGTGGTCGAACAAATTCTCAGCAATTTCGATTGCAATATACTCTAGCCTAGACTCCGTAGTGATGCGTACGGCTGCTGCGGTCGGCCGGTGGCGTCAATTACTGAGTGTCGCGAGTGGGGGTAGAGCGTTAACTGCGTACCGGCTTCAGAGTGACCAGCTGGATAAAGTTGCGGCTAGCGGGTTTCGTGTATTTCAAGGAAGCGTGGATGATAGCTCGCCGGTTGTCTCAGGACCTTTCGTTGTTTCCTACGATGTAATGCGTAATACAGTTGGCGCTATGGGAAATAGGGAAGATCTACTACGCAATCTTGATTGCCTTTTGTATGAGCTGAAAAAATATATAAATATTGGAGCACTGATGATTGGGGGATCAGTATTAATTAGCTCCGTGAAGAAACCAAAAGATATAGACTGTGCTATATTCTATTCGCATATCGAAGGCGGAGAGTATAACAAAAACATAGAAAACGCGATGAAATGGATAAGAAGATATCGTCAGAAAGGTATTGACCTCCGCATTTTTCCAGACGATGGCCCAAAGTGGATAACTATAAAGCTTGCAGGTTACATGACCGCATTGTTCTCTGAATCGAGAAATAGACAAAGTCATGGTCCAATTATCGTAACTTGTGATTAATATAAGATATATACCATCTAGGCTCCTGTGCATTACTCGGACACAGATTCACGGTAGTGCTCCCAGGCCAGAAGTTCGACAGGAACGCCCACACCCGTACGTTTAGGTAGTCGGCTCGCCAGCCCGAAAGCAGTCATTCGTTCAGGGCGATCTTTCCCGTCCCGGTCATGCTTGATCCGGAAATCAGAGGTTTTGCATCAGGCCGGAGTAGTTGTCACCGCTGGCAGGCGCTGGGCTGGAAGCGAGATACCTAACGAGGTAGCGCACCATCGAATTGCCTTCTGATGGATATCAGACAGGCCACCCCGTTCACGACGGATTTTGCACACAGTCATGGCGGCGGGAGAAAAATAGACGACGACCTCACGGCCATTGGCCGCGTGGCGAGCCTTATACGGCAATCTCTCGCCGGGACTCGATCTGGTCGGATCTTGGGGGCTCCAAGAGGTTAAACCTTCTGCTTCAACCAGCTTAGCGGCGAATTCCTCTGGCGAGATACTGGCTGGCTTTTCGATCTGCTCGGCGACCATTTTATCAGGATTAGGCAGGGTGGTATTGAAGGTAGCTACGACGTGCGGCTGATCAGCAACGACAGTCAGCATTAGAAAGGCTACGAGCATTTTACATCTCCGGCACGAGGCGAGCGAAATCTGTCGCAGTTAGGTGTTCGGGCAACAGCAGGTTTGTGGCGTTCGTGATGCGAAAGTCACAGGATATGCATCGCATAAAATGGCCAAACCTGCGGGTTTGTAATGCACGCCTCAGAATTTCTGATGAAGCTGCGGACCTTAGACCGTCAGCAAGGAGGGATCAGTTCTCGCCATTGCGTCCCCGCGCAAGAGGCCTCAAAAGCCGGAATAGCGCAGTATAAGAAGACCCGATGGTATCGTCGCATCGCCACAGCTGGTTTACCTCAATCCTTTTCCCCATCGGCATGTTCGTCGGGCAGCCAGCACTGGCCGCACCAACGTCCGTCAAGATCTTGCCCGACGTGGTATGCGGGGTGAGCGAAAGCGACGAAATTCGCGTATGCGGGTCGCGGATCAAGCGGGAAGACATGCTTCGCCTTCACGAACTGGCGGTCTGCATAATTAAATACCAAGCAGTTTCTAGCAGCGCTGCGGTTACGGCCTATATCCGCACCGGGGATATGGCGCGATTTCGCTCCGTTTTCGCGTCGGACCGGGAATGCTCGTCTGCTCGTGGATTGCGGGTCACAGCCGCTCTGCTTGCCGGCGCGTTTGCCGAGGCATTGCTCGACAGGTCGATGTTGTCGCGTGTCGCCAAGGGGCAGGCCGGAGAAGCTTCCGCACCGTCCGTACTTTCGCCGGCCGACACGTTGCTCCACTGCGTCATGCGTACCGGCCGCATTGAGGCAGCGACATTCATCCGATCGCAGCCCTATTCGCGTCAGGAACGATCCGCCGCCTCAGCGCTTAGCGATAGGCTTCAAGGTTGCGTGACGACCGGGGAGACTATCCGGACAAGTCTGCCGCTCTTGCGGTCGATGACTGCTCTGACCTTCTTTTCCGAGCGGTTTCCCCCAGTCCAACGAACAGCGCAGCGAACCGAGCGAACGGCTATGGCGAATGACACGCGGATCCTGGAGTCGCCGATCTTGCCGTCTGTCATCGATATACGGAGCAGCGCCCTGCTCCAGGCTCCCTCACTGTCCATGGGGCGTGTTGACGATCAGAAAGACTCCCCCAGTCCAGGTGGTTACCGATACAAATCGCCCGACTTGGCTACCTCGCCAAATATGGAAGACGTCCTTGCCCGCGGTCCCCTGCCCGATATTGATCCTGATACCGGCGTACGGCCGTAATCGGTCTGATCGGACACATTCTAGCCGATGGACTCAAAGTTTTGTATTGGCCGTGAAGCTGCGCAGGTGCGTGTGATTTGAAGATACCAAAGTCACGCGTAATCCAGAACAGTAGGTGACTTTTCCACGTTCAAAATTCGAAACCGGCCAGTCCGCTATCCTTCTCATTCCCGCCATTCCGCTTCCCGCCCATCAATGGTCCATTCGGGGCAGGCGAGAGCCGCACCAAGGGCAGAACGCAATTTTGATAGCGCTGCTACCGCCATCGTGGACGATCAAGCCGTAGCCCCCGTTCACTTCTGCGACGAACACATCGGGACAGTCCGACCGATCCGCGTGAACGGCACAAACACGGTTCAAATCGTCGGCCATTCGGGGGCAACATGGAGTCGATGTCATGCAGCTATCTGGCGCTTGCCAGGCCGCGAAAGCAATGTCCGCTATCCCACTGGTCGCCCCCTAAACCGGACTGTCTGTAATCCTTCCGTTCCGTTCATTCGTGATGCAAAAATCAAAATTTTTGCATCAGGGCAGCAGGCAAGTGTGCCGGCACACACACGCGCGGCGTGCTTCGTTAGGGACCGTCGGTTGATCTACGAACGCATACTTCGGCTAGGTTTCCGGCCTCGTTGAATAACCAGACAGTCTCAACTGTCGTTGTCAGCAAGCCGTATTCCGCGACGACGACGTACTCGCTCATGCCGCCCTGATACCGACATTCACCGCCGAAATAGTGAGTGAGACCTCGCTTGAAGGAGCGATCGTCGCGGGACGAAACGCGCCAGTGACGCGATTTTGCCTCTGCTTCGAGCGCGTTCACCGTCGATCCGATCGGCAGGATTTTCAGCAGCCTGCCCTTGGTCGCCTCATCACCGCCCCAGACTAACGGGGGGCCACATGACGCGAGCAAAAGCGTCAACGCGATGAGGATAGATCGTCGAGGCACAGGTCGGATCGTATCCCTACGTTACCAAAGCACAAGCACCATGCCCGGTTTCCACCGTTCCGGCCTGATGCAAAATTCACACAGACCGTGTGAGAACCCGGCCTGAGGATTCCCGTAGATCGCGTCGCGTGGTATGTTTGTGGCATGGCGCATCTGTCTGGAACGGACCGCTCGCAGCTCTTGCTGCTGCCCGAAGCGGTTGATGATTATGTCGGACCGGATAATCCGGTCAGGTTCATCGAGGCCTTTGTTGACGGGATCGAGCTTGGCGCGGCCGGGTTCGTCCGTGTAGCCCAAGGCAACGGGCCGCCCGGGCTACGATCCGGCAGATCTGCTCAAGCTGTACATCTACGGCTACCTGAACCGGATCCGGTCGAGCCGGCGCCTGGAAGCCGAGACGCACCGCAATGTCGAGGTCATCTGGCTGCTCCGGCACCTAAAGCCGGATTTCAAAACCATCGCTGACTTCCGCCGCGACAACCGTGCCGCCTTCAAGACGGTGTTCCGCGAGTTCGTAGTGCTGTGTCGTCAGCTCGATCTGTTCGGGCGCGAGCTCGTGGCGGTCGACGGCACGCGCATCAAGGCGGTCAACAACAAGACCCGGAACTTCACCCGGCCGTCGCTCGCCAAAGCTATCCAGGATGCAGACGAGAGGCTCGCCGGCTACATGAAACGGCTCGACGAGGGCGATGCCGACGAAGATCGCACGCCGGGCGGCGGTTCCGGCAATGGCGATGGCAAACTGGCCGAGAAGATCGCCGCCATTCAGGGCAAGCGCGATCGTCACAAGGAGATGCTCGCCGAACTGGATCGCACCGGGGCCGACCAGATCTCGCTGACCGATCCGGACGCCCGCGCGATGGCGCGCATGACCAAAGTGGGGGTCGGCTACAACATCCAGCTCGCCGTCGACGTGAAGCACAAGCTGATCGCCGAGCAGGCGGTGAGCAACCAGGTCCTCGACCTCGGCCTGCTCGCGCAAACCGCGACAGCGGCAATGGAAGCGCTTGGCGTCGAGCGGATCGAGGCCGTCGCCGACCGGGGCTACTTTAAGATCGAGGATATCGAGGCCTGCGAGGCAGCCGGGGTTACGGCTTATGTGCCCAAGCCAATCCGCGGTCCCGCCGTGCGCGAGGGCTTCTTCGGCAAGGACGTGTTCCGCTACGAGCCTGCCCGGGACGTCTTCGTTTGCCCGGCTGGGGCCGCGCTCTCGCCGCGCTACCGGGGCAAGTCGCGCGACAATGTGAAGGTCGACTATGCCAACCGCGATGCCTGCAAGGCGTGCACGCTGAGATCGCGCTGTACTCGGTCATTCCGCCGCGTCTCGCGCTTGGAGAACGAGGCCGTTCTCGACCGCATGGCGACGCGGTTGGCGGCCAGGCCCGAGATGCTGGACCACCGGCGAAACAGCGTCGAGCACCCCTTCGGCACCATCAAACAGTGGATGGGTCAGGGCGCGTTCCTGATGCGCCGGCTCGAGAACGTTCGCGGCGAGTTCAGCCTGACCGCGCTCGCCTATAATATCAGACGGGCCATCACTCTGGTCGGTGTCCCGGGCCTGATCGCCGCGGTAAGGACGTAAAACCGGCCTTCTCGCGCCACGAACGCCAGACCGGACCTCCAACAGCCGTCTCTCGCCGCCTCAAGGTCATCAACGGCCACCTTCGGGCCCATTTGGTTCTCGAACCGCTCGAGATTGGAAATCGCTGACACCGACCGCGCTGTTCACGACTTTCCACACAGTCTGTTTGATTTTTGCATCAGGATGGCCGGAATGAGAAGGAAAGCAGATGATCTGCTTTCGGGACGATGCGTTGGAAAGCAGACGCTAGCGAGATTGGCCAACAGGCTGACATTTTCCCATCGGTACCTTATTATAGGTCAATTCGACGTAATCGTTCGCTAACATGCTGAATGACGATAACTGCGTTTCATCGAATTGTCCGTATTGATGGCCGTCTATGACGTGATGGAAGTCCAGAAACTCGCCAACGCCGGGATGATAAAGCGAGTAGATATAGCGATCATCTGATCGATTAGCTTGTATGGGAGCATCAGCTGCGAGGGTTATAGCTGTTTTATGCCGTTCAAGATGATAAGGAATTCGTGCAAAGTCGGGCTGCAAGATAGTCATGCCAGTTCGATCTAGGCGGATCGAGGGCGCTGCATCCGAGACATAACAACCGTAGGCGCGTGAATTAGCCGGCTCTGGCTTAGCAAAGGGCTGAAAGATCGCGACCAATGCGATCGCTAGTCCTATAGCGGCGAAGTAGCCGAGCCGATATATGGGTTCGTAGTTGACGCTCTCGTATGGCACGCCGTTATCCTAGTGATCGACGCAATGACCGCAATACGGGCGGAAGCGCCTATGATCGGGCCACAGGCAGATCGACCTTCACGGCGTGCGTCTGGATCGGCGTTACCAGGAATACCACTGCGCTTAGCAGGCCGATGATAGCCCACCCATACCTCCGCGCGCGAAGGTCGATGACCGCCTTCGCTATGCAGTAGATGACGGCCGCCAGAGCCGCGATGTTCCAGAGAAGAAATGTCCACATGCCGAGAAGCTATCTCGCGTTGCTTGCGTCGGCAATGTCCGGTTTCGGGTAGCTCAGATCGCCGCCATAACGGAAGAAACCGGGCGTTCTTGCCCTTCTCAAAAGGGAACGTTGACCGGGAAACCTGACCCGTCGATCCGACTGACAGCCGCAGACGGGTACGCTTTCTCAAAATCTGTTCCCAATTTGGAATTCTCGAAATTGCGAATTTTCACGGCAAACTGGGAAAGCTGCCGATCGCTCTTGGGCGGATATGGGGTGACGTCTATACCCAAACCTGAAGCCGGGTGCTGATATCCACAACACCCTCAGCAGCATCGTCCGCGTATGTTCAATAAACGGACGTTTTCTCGACAGTTGCTTCTCGCCCCCTCAGATGCTGCAAAACCTTGCGCGCTCAGGCCGTTAGACAGGGCGTGCGTTCAACAAACGGGTACTAATGGAGGGTTCAACGCGAGTGGATGCGAGCGATCTGGCAAAGCGGAGAATGGGTCCGCGCACCTACCCTAAAGGTGGCCCCGAGGCGGCCACATCCGAGCGTTTGCCGTCTGGAGTCTCACGCTGCGAGCGTCTGCTTCCATCCGATCCTGCCGCTCGCGCCCGCCGAGTTTAGTGACCGCTTTGTCTCAAAGGGCGTCGCCTGGCAGCCGAAGTGGCGGGAAACGCTGTCGCTTTCTCCAATGCGCGACAAACAGGTGTTTTGCGACACTTGGGCAGCTGGCATGTTGCCTTGACAAGTCGGACTGATCAGCATCGAAGGTTAGAAAGCAATTGGCCATCCTGCTGTCGCCAAAGTCAGCCAGATTGTGTGGAAACCTCGTCTGAGGATTCCCGTCGATCTCGGCGTATGGTATGTTTCTGCCATCGCGCATCTGGCTGGAACGGACCGCTCGCAGCTCCTGCTGCTGCCCGAGGCGGTGGATGATTACGCCGGGCCGGACAATCCGGTCCGGTTCATTGAGGCCTTCGTCGACGGGCTCGACCTTGGTACGGCCGGGTTCGTCCGGGTGCAGCCGAAGGCGACGGGACGCCCAGGCTACGATCCGGCCGATCTGCTCAAACTCTACATCTACGAGTACCTGAACCGAGTTCGCTCGAGCCGGCGCCTGGAAGCCGAGACCCACCGCAATATCGAGGTGATCTGGCTGCTGCGGCACCTGAAGCCGGATTTTAAGACTATCGCCGATTTCCGCCGCGACAACCGCGCCGCCTTCAAGGAAGTGTTTCGGGAGTTCGTGGTGACGTGCCGCCAACTTGACCTGTTCGGGCGCGAGCTCCTGGCGGTGGACGGTACGCGCATCAAGGCGGTCAACAACAAGGACCGCAACTTCACCCGTACTTCGCTCGCCAAGTTCATTCAGGACGCCGACGAGAAGATCGCGGGCTACATGAAACGGCTCGACGAGGAAGATGCCGACGAAGACCGCACGACGGGCAGCGGTTCCGGGAGTGGGTCAGGCGGCGGTCCGGGCGGCGGTGCAGGCAAACTGGCTGAGAAGATAGCCGCCATTCAGGGCAAGCGCGACCGGCAGAAGGCGCTCCTCACCGAACTGGAGAGCACAGACGCCGAGCAGATTTCGCTGACCGATCCGGACGCCCGCGCGATGGCGCGCATGACCAAGGTGGGGGCGGCTACAACATCCAGCTCGCCGTCGACGTGAAGCACAAGCTGATCGCCGAGCAGGCCGTGAGCAATCAGGTCCTCGACCTGGGCCTGCTCGCCCAGACGGCGACAGCGGCAATGGGGGCGCTCGGCGTCGACCGGATCGAGGCAGTTGCCGACCGCGGCTATTTCGAGATCGAAGACATCGAGGCCTGCGAAGCGGCCGGTGTCACCGCCTATGTCCCAAGCCGATCCGCGGCCCCGCCGTGCGTGACGGGTTCTTCAGCAAGGAGGTGTTTCGCTACCAGGCCGACCGGGACGTCTTCGTCTGCTCGGCCGGAGCGATGCTCTCACCGCGGCATTTCGGCAAGTCGCGCGACAATGCAAAGATCGACTACACCAACCGCGCTGCCTGCAAGGCCTGCGAGCTCAAACCTCGCTGCACCCGGACTTTCCGCCGTGTCTCTCGCCTGGAGAACGAGGCGGTGCTCGACCGCATGGCGGCGCGGCTGGCACTTCGGCCTGGCGTGCTGAACGAACGGCGAAACAGTGTCGAGCACCCGTTCGGCACCATCAAACAATGGATGGGCCAGGGTGCGTTCCTCATGCGCCGGCTGGAAAACGTTCGCGGCGGGTTCAGTCTCACCGCGCTCGCCTACAACATCAGACGGGCCATCACCCTGGTCGGGGTACCAGGCTTGGTCGCCGCGGCAAGAACATAATACCCGCCTTCCGGCGCCTGAATGTCGCGCCGAACGTCAGCCGAGCCGCTCTCCCGGTCTCAAAACCACCCTGGGACGTAACCTGAGGCATATCCGGCTGAAGACCGTTCAACGGAGGGTATCGCAGTGCGCTCCAGCCTACTCACGCCTTTTCACACGGTCTTTAGGAATTTGACGACAAAGACGGACGATGACGGCAGGCGTCAAAGATCGTACCAGTTCCGTTATGAATGAACCTGCCGATTTGAAACCACGAACGCGCTGGATCGAGCAGCTGCCGGTTGCACGCGACCGCCCACTCCTGGGCACGGTCGTTATGCTAATAGCCCGATCTGAGTAGACGATATAACCCCGTTCAAATCGTCGGTCATTCGGGTTGAACATCGAGTGGAGGTCCTGCCGCTTTGCAACATTGCGAGGCGTTAAAAGCGCTGTCCGCTGTCTTCGACAGGCTCAGCACGAACCGAGCTAGGCGGGTCAATTCACCGCCATCTTGCTCTATGGCTGGCGCTCATACCGTCCCTTGGCGCCCTCGATAACCAACGCGGTACCCGCAATGCGCAGGCGCAACGTGTCGAACGACCGCGCCATTAGTTGCTGCCGATCGAAGCCGATCCGGACGATCCCGTGTTGCAGCGGTGCGAAGGTGATGGTTGTGTCACCCGAGATCGGCGCCTCGGTGTGAATGGTAACGCTGACGGCCTTCGTTGCGCCGCGCGGGGCGAACGCGAAGCCGCTCCTGCTGGTGACCAGCTTCTCCTTAGTGCCATTCGCAAAGTGCAGCGTGACGGGGAGGTTGCGCGCGGGCTGGTCCGACGCGGGATCGAAGATCCTGATCGCCACGCCCGGGGAGGTTCGCGCGGTACCGCTTTCGGCCGCGTCGGCTGGCGACATGGTGCACGCCGCGGGCAGCGTCGGATCGGCTAGCGTGGGTTCCGGCAAGCCCGCCGCACGTGCGGCCTCGATCGCCAGCGCGCGCGCATCCTGCCAATCGGACAATGCCTGTCGCACCTCCGGGACAGCTGGCTTTGCGCTGATCGGCGGCGCATCTGACATCAGTCGAGCAGCCAGGAGCTCCGCATTCGTCCTGGCAGCGTTCGCAGCGCGCAATGCCGTGGCGGCGCGCTGTTGAAGGATTGTCGTGGACGGCGCGGGGGCATTGTCGGCGGTCGTCAGAGGCGTCGCGGAGACAAATGGTTCGGGGAAGATCGGGCAGCGGGCGCGGATCGTGGCCTCGATCTCGCTGCGCTGGTACCGCCGACGTTCGTTTTCGGTCTCCTCATCCCACGGCGCGGTGGACAAGTAGGAGAAGAGCGGCTTCTGCGCGCTTGGTGCGGACGCCACGAGCACGACCTCGTCGCGCTCGACGTGCCACATGCCCTGCGCCTCCTGGTCCAGCGCACCGTAACTCAACGCCCAGTCGAACTGGCCGTCTGGCCGCAGCAACAGCTCGGATCCGGTCTCCATTACATCCATGAGGTAATAATGGCCAACGAGCGCGGCAGGTGCATCGTGGCCGCCGTCGGCACGCGCGTCGGCAGGCGTGCCCTGCGTCGAGGGGGCATCGGCAGGAGCGAGCGCATCCAGTGCGTCGCTCAGGTGACACGACTTGCCCGGTTGATAGTCGAGAAACTCGGCAACGGTCAGGACGTTACGATCACCCTCCTCGCTATAGCTGCCCATCACGTCGGCAGACGCGCGCCGGCCATCCTTGCGATAGCGGGCGACCGCCTGACCTCCCGGCACATCGCGCAGCAGGTAGCGCGACGCCGCCAGATCGCACCGCGTGAGGATGACCTCGCCTCGCTCGATTGACAGAGTACCGATGAAGCTGTCCATGCCGGAGAGTTGCGCATACGCCGGCAGCGGCGCGACCAGTGCCAGCGAGACGACGATCGCGCGGTGCCAATTCCGTCTCACAGCGATGTCCCATCCTTGTCCAGCATATCGAACCGATATGCGCAGCCGTAGAGTGTCTTGCCGGGGTGCGTGGTGACGTTAGAGATCGTTCGGGCAACTACCATGTGGCTGCCATAGCCGTCTTTGCCCGCGGGTTCGGTGACGTCGGTCATAATCCGCTCGCCCAGGAACTTGCGAAAGGGGAACTCGGCTTCCGCTTGGGCGCGGGTCACCTTACCCGAAGCCACCATCGCGTCGATTATCGGTTGGGCCGACATGTTGTTGTCGATTTTCTCGGCGCGCGCCACGATGGCGGGGTCCGCGACGTCGAGCACCGCGAGGATGGCGTCACCGGTAAAGCCGATCCGGCGCGTGCTGTATGACCCCGCGACGGTAATCGGCTTCGGCAGATCATATTCGGCCATGAACGAATTAGGCGAGACGATCTTCTTCCATCCCCGCGTCTGCGCAAGCTGTTCCTCGCCATCGATCGCCATGGCGAGGCGCATGTAACCGGGAACGTCCAGGCGGCAGCTAATGGCATCGATCTCGGAGACATCAGCAGGGTCGGTCTCCGCGGCGGTCTGCTGGAGCATCGCGGCGAGCATAAGGGCATAGAGAATGAACATCGGCGGACGTTAGGGTTGCAGCCAGAATTTGCCAGCGACATCGCCACAACACGGCCGGTCGGCTTCTTACGGCAGCGGTTCTATACAGCGACGACCAGCTTGACGAGCGTCCCGGACTTCAGTGGCTCGTCAGCCGGAAGGCCATTGATGACAAGAAAGCGTTCGCGCTTGCTGTCGGCTACTGCCATGCGCTGGCTCAACGTATCGATCGTGTCCCTTGCGCCAACAGTGACGATCCGGATGACCTTGCGACCCTCCTGGCCGTCAGCATAAGGCAGGCCATCGAGCATGCGGAGGAACGCCGTATCCTGGGTGGTTGCAAGCTCCGCCTTGCCGGTGGCCTTCGCCAGTGCCTCCGCGCGCTGCACACGATCGGCGCCATTTGGATGCGTCGATGCCCATGTCGGCGCAGACCGTGCGGTGCCGCTGGCCTGCGCCGTCAGCCCGGTCGATTCATCGAGGGCCGCCAGGATGTCGGCCGAGGCGTAGGGCGAGTAGCCCGCAGCAGTAATGTAGCGGACGCCAAGCGCATCGGCCTGATATTCCTGATCACGTCCGTATTTCAGCGTGTACAGCTGCGCGCCCGTGCCAGCGATGCGGGTCGCGAGATCGCTTCTCGTAGCCAGGCTGACGCCACGAGCGAGCAGACCGCCGATCGTCGCACGGGTGTTGCGCGACGCGGCGTGACGGGCGGCGACATGGCCTACCTCATGGCCCATTACGGAGGCGAGTTCCGCCTCCGAGGTCATCAGTGCAAGCAGCTGACGAGTGACGTAGATGTACCCGCCCGGGATGGCGAAGGCGTTCTCGACCGGGGAGTCCAGCAGGGTGACGGTGAAGTCGCTGCCCGCATTCGACAGGCCGGACTGGATCGCCACGCGCTTGCCGACACGTTCGACAAATGTCGCCTGCGGCCCCTTATACGCACCGCCGAACTCCGCGAGCAGTTGCGGGTGAGCCTGAGTGCCCTGCGCCTTGTCGGTCGCCGAGATCGAGCGGACCGTGTTCTGGGCGATGACAGGGGCAACAGGTGCGAGCAGGAATGCGCTGGCTAGCAGTACGGCAATGCGACGGCGGATCATGAAGCTCTCCCGGTGACGACGGTATAAAGCGGCCCTTACACCGTTGTTCCAGATAAGCATCGATACCGCTCTGCGCTGATCCCGCTCGGCCCCATTCCTGTCGATTAACGAAACTAACGATGGCGCTACTCTCCGTCGTGCCTGTTAGCCGCCGTTGAAATATCGTTAAGCTACAATTGTTTAGACATGCAGCGACAACGTTCCCACCCCAAAATGGGGGGTAGAAGTCCGGGACGGCCCGGCAGCTCCAATGTAGAATGCTGTGGCGTGGATTGCACTCGTTTTTGCCGGTTTGTTCGAGAGTGTCTGGGCTTCGGCCATGAAGCAATCTCATGGGTTCACACGGCTCTGGCCAAGCATCATTACTGGGGTGGGCATGTTGGTCAGGTTTGGCCTTCTTGCGTCGGCGATGCGGGTTCTGCCGCTGGGAACAGCTTATACAATTTGGACCGGCATCGCGCGCTTGGCGCGTTCGTGGTCGGCATCATGGTCTTTGGCAAGGCTATGACCGCGATGCGCCTTCTAGCCGCCGGGCTCATTGTCAGCGGCCTCGTCTGAATGAAGTTGTCCACGACTGGGTGATCTTGAACGTCCGCAAGGAGCGCTAGCGCCTGGCCCGATGTTCCTAAAAAGGAACGGCAGTCGAGACGGCATCGGCGTTCTCGGAATCGATCGTTATCAAGAATGGTCGGGAGGGGTACGATTGGTTTGGACGATGCATAAGTCTCCCATGCTACAGTATAAGGCTTACGCGCCTTGTCAGCCGCCCCCTCCAAGCGGTCGGCAGGCCGTCTTGGAAAGCGTATAACTGGCGAAAGGCTTCTCAACAGCTTTGCGGTCCCGCGTGACAATCTGCCAAGTGAGGCGGTCGCCTAACATGCGCCAGCGGTTCACGTATGCCTTGTCCGGATATTGGTAAGTAATATCGAACCCGTCTGCCTTGCTTTCGCCGCGTCCCGCTACCGCGGACGCCCCGCCAAAACTGTCCGCCCAATATCCAACGATAGGGCCAGCTTCGGTTTTGGACGGCTTGCCGCTTCCGCCAAAAACCAGGTGCGCCGCGTACTGGTCCTGCGGATCGGCGAGCGCGCTGCTTGCGGCTTCGACAGCCAGCATCGCATCCTGGACGATCGGATAGGCGTTCACCGCAATAGCGACGGCTTTGCCCATCACCGTACCCTGCCCCCCCCAACACCCCCCGAGTGCGTTGACCGAAGTGGGCACAGGCATGACCCCCGCTTCTAGAGCGCTGCCAGTGGATGATGCCGCAAGCATAACCATTGCGATGCAAAACTTTCCAATCATCAGTCCCCCCCTCCCCCGTTCCTGTCTAGGTGTCTAGCCCAAGCATCTGGGGCATCGGGTTGGCGACAAACCCGTCTGACTCTGACGTCCAGATTTCGACGATGTATTTGTAGGGTTAGACCACAGATCGTGTAGATCCCTATGCATTATCCGGACATAATTCCGCAAACGATCGATTCAGAGAACGCTTTCCCCATCTCAATCATCGTTTGTTTTCAGGAAGCCAACGAGACCGTTGCCGACCCGGAGCGGATCTTACCGGCAGGTTATCGTCGATGGCGTTTCTCCTGCACGGTGCCAAGCTGCCACGCGTAGTTCGCCACAGTTTTAGGGGAACTCCGGGGTGGTACCACGCGGCCTTCAGACCTAATCTGATTGCGTTCGAGCATGCGTGAGCGAGCGCGGGGAAGCAAGAATATGCGTCATCGACTTGGCACAGTTGCCATTGCCGGCATGATCGCCTTAGCGACCAGTGCGGCTGCACAGGGACTCGCAACCAGAGATCTGACGGGCGTCGGTCAGGCGGCTGCCACGGCGTTGGGCTCCGGCTTCGAGGCAAAAGAGGAACCGCAGCGGGCCACCTTGTTCTGCACGGATTGTGCGGGCGCACCGGTCGTTGACGTTCTGATTGGTCGTCAGGCGGATGGAACGGAGGAACGGGTTCGGTCGGGCACGACAAGCATCGCCGATCTGCAACAAATCTGTCGCGCACGCAGCCCTCGATGCACCGTCACGGCACTGGAGGTGGCGCCGGCTGTGGGTTGGGTAAGCGGGTATCCGCTGGGCGACCGTGCGGGGGCCACGGCGATCATCATCCGCGATGGCGATCTGCTGACCGTTCGCTCGCTTGCACAGGATCCCGCATCCGCCAGACAGGCAATCGATCGCTTGTTGCCGCTGATCCGATCCCGGATCATCGGACCCTGATCAGCGACCCGGACAAAAAAAATCCGTGATACCATAAGGGGCGAGCGGTCACGTGCCGGGTGCTGCCAACGAGCATGAGAAGCTTTCCCAAAACTCGATCGCTTGTGCGATGGCCGTAACATATACCAAAGAGGTTCGACGCCGATGCGGAACACGATAGCAATCCTCGCCGTGATGTCGGCGGCAGGCGCAATCGCCGCGCCGAGGCTTCCGGCGGGGATGGAAGCCCAGCTCCCGTTGGGCTACGAGGTACTCGCCAGCGCGCGTGTTTCAGCAGGAGAGCCACTCCGCAGTTTCGAGATCGTCGCAATCGGTCGCAAAGATGAGGAGGCGCTCGCGAAATCGGGTGATGCTTCGGCTCGGCCCCTTATGATCTTCGAGCGCAGGAGCGGTCGGTTTTTTCCGGTCGGCCGTAACGATCAAGTCGTGCTCAAGGCGGACGAGGGTGGACAGTGCGATCCGTTCCTCGACGGCGACGCGCCGATCGCAACCAAAGGGCGCTACTTTACCGTCCAGAACGGCGTCGCCTGCGGTCAGCACTGGACCGACTACATCACCTTCCGCCTCGACGATCGGGCCGGCTTCGTCTTCGACAACGAGCGCACGGAATCATGGACGTTCAATCCGAGCAACGACCCCAATGCCGAGGCGCTTGTCCGCGACGGCCCGCCCCGCGTCTTCCGCGACCGTCCCGGCCATATTACTGCATTCTCCATGTGGCGTCCCGTGCATTGATTTGGGCGCGTCGGCTAGAAGCGACGCTATAGCGTTAGCGTGTTGGACAACTCCTGTGCGGGCACGGTTAATCTGCGGTGACCGTGGGGCGCTCGAAGCGTTCGCCGAATTTCAGCATGCGTGCATGGTGACGGAAAGCTTGCGCGCAACCGCGATGGCGGCAAGCTTGATGCTAGTACCAGGTCGACCAGGGGCCAGTCTCGAACACGACCCGGCTCACGTCCGGTGCGCGCTTGCGGATCACTTCTGTCAGCGCCCGAGGATCAGACGGGCATTTGCCGCGCCAGATCCGCCGCCCGTCCTCGCGGACCGAGATGAATGTGTCTTTCAGTGAAACGTCCAGACCGATATACTGCGCCACGGCTGTTCTCGGTTCGATGTTTGGGCCCGGCGTCTGGTCGTGAGCCCGTTTCGCCATCTTATTGGGGAACAGCCACCATCCGAAATACGCAGCTTCTTGCACTGCCGATCAAATTCTGGACGAATCGCTATCCCGCGATTACGCCATGTTTTCCGATCGTTTTCGAGAAAGGGACTTCCGTATCGACGGGCGGCTTGCTGGCGCGATCAGCTAATCTATCGCATTGTTGGGTTGCTATGACCCGTTACTCTTCATCAGGCGCCGCGACGCTGCTCGCATTGGCGCCAGCGGCGCTGGCCGCGTCGCCCGCTGTTCACACACCCGCTCCAGGAAGCTCGGAACGCACCGCGATCGTCAAGACGCTCCATGCGGGCGACGATAGCACGCGATCGCGTTTCACCTTCCGCGCGTTTCGGGTCCTTTGGGCGGGCCCGGGTGCGGTTGCCTATGTTCGCGCCGAAGGCCCGGTTGGCACCTTCCAGGCCATCCTGAAGCGCGACGGCCAAGCCGGATGGCGCAAAGTATGGGGCGAGGGCGATGGCGGTAGCAACAGCTGCGAAGTCGGCGCGCGGCATTATGCCTGGGCCTTGCAACTTCTTCGGACCTACACGGCCACCCCCGACGCGATCTTCCCGGGCATCGTCGCGCGGGCCGGGGACTTGCGACGCATGGCAAAAGCGGAGCCCGACGTGCAATGCGTCGGTGATTTGGACGGCGGCCCCAGCTGATCGCGGGACATTGGCGCGCAGCCTTCGCGTTATTGATCGGACGCCGCGCTCGATGCCGCCTCCATCACGGCCGAAGCCTGTTCTGCCATCTGCCTGCAGAGCGTGCGTTCGGACGACTTCTGCGCGCGGGCATTGTCGGCCAGCGACATGGTCTGTCCTTCGCGAACCTCTTCGGGGCGGGCGGGGTTGCTCGAGTCCATTAGGCCGATCACCTGCGGCCCGACAATGTCGCCGCGTCGACCGACGGCTTGCTGGGCAAACGCCTTCGGGGTTACGGTCATGCCTGCGATCGTCGCGACGACCGATTTGCGCGTATTGGCGACGTCGACGGCAGTGGCGAACCCCTTGCCCATGCAATATTCCATCAGGCCTAGGTGATTGTACACCGAACCGAACGCGGTCTGCAGTTGTTGGTCGGTCGGCAGCTCCTGCGCCTGCAAAGGGCCAAGCGCCAACGCGCCGGCGAGAATGGCGGCGGTCGTACGCCCGGCGAGCGCGGTGCGAAATCTCTGCATTCGAGTTTCCTAAGCCGGTGAGAGAACACTTTCGATGTTAGGCCGCGGCAGTATCGGCGGCGTGCTGTCGATGTATGTCAGCCAGTGGAGCCAGATGGTGTATGTCCGCATGCGGGTAAGCCGTATCTGGCAATTCAGTGCCATGCTCCCTCGAATGCTGCCACCGATCCAGTTTTCATAGACGGCGCCGCATTCGGATGTTCGATAGACCAGCCATGACCTCTCAGCGCGAACAAGCATTTGCTCCGATGCGATTTCACGCTCTTCCCGAAGGCGCTTGATCGCGGCCTGATAATAGCGGTTCAGCTCGGCATCGGCCTCGTCAAAACGACCTGCCAGGCAAGCGTCGATTTGTTGCGTGGACGACCCGGAGCAATTGCTGGCACCCGGCACTGCTGCAGCGCCTAACGCCAAAGCAAAGATCGCTAACATCATAGGCCTCCAGTCTCAGATATCTGAGCGCCGATCCGCTGCCCGAAGGGGTCGGGCTTTGCAACGCGCCCGCGCCGGTCCCAGAGCTTTGCGTCGCTCAACTGCGGGATAGGCCTATGGTAGAGTAGCGCGTGGGAGACGCAGCGATGACCACGGGATGACCGCCCAATATGGCGCGTCGCACGGGCGCTGCGCTCTCGGGAAATATGCACCGAGCCAAAGGCCCTTTTCGGAAAGCGCCCATGCCGGGAAATCCCAGACTTCGGGATCAGAATAGTCGCATGCGTCGTCGTCTCCTTTGCTCGGCGGCTCCATCTCTTCGAGATGAAAGCGCTTCAGCAACGCGACAACGCCCGGCGCGAAGCGGTTGCTGCGATATTTGTACCACGCGTCGCTATCTTCGGCCGGAACCGATTCCGATCCGAAGGAGAGCACCGCGTCCAGTATTAATTCCCCGCCGGTAGCCATGTTATAGCTATGGCCCTCGGTGCCGAAGTCCGGGTGTGCGGTACCCGCGCAGCTCCAGGTACTCGTCCAGAGATAACTCATATGGTTCACCCCGAGCCAGGGCTTGTCCGCCTCCGCAACATCGGTGCCGGGCTGTCCGTCCGATTCGGTGCACGCGAACCAGGCGGAGACGTTCTGCCATTGATTGCGGGCAAGCGCGTGGTTGACCGCGACCACGGCAGCCGTGGAATAGCCGCCTTCGATCCGGAACAAGCGGATGCCGGAAAGCGGTTCTCGATACCACCGGATCGTCTTGCCGTTGATCGTCTCGGCCTGCTGCGGTCTGAGGTGAAGACCAGCAAGACGCCAACGTTCATAAACGCTGAGTTCGGTCGGCAGGTCGGCCGGAAGCGCGGCCGGAACGGCTGCTGGGTGCAGGCTTACGGCAAGGCGTCTGGCCTTCGCAGTCGTCAGCGTGCCGTTAAGGTTCGGTCCAGTTCGCTTCAGGAGCAGGTGGTCGCCGGTCGTTCGCGACTCCAGAATCAGCGTTGTGCCCGTAGCCGTGCCGGAAAGATCGATGTCGAGCCGCGACCTCTGGTAAAAATAGTGACCATCGACCTCGCCCTTGTCCGCCGTCATCGCGACGACGATGCGAGCGGTACCGGCCACGCCTTCAAACACCGTCTCCGGCGCAGCCGAAGCGCTTGCTGGCAGCATCAGAGCGCAGAACGCAGCGGCTAGAGCATGGAATCGATGCACGGTAAGACCAAACCATGGGATGGGCGTGAAGCCTCGCATTAAGGCATCTCCACGCCACCGGCGACCGCAAATACGCATGACAGATGGGCGGCAATCAGGGCCGGCCCGCGCCGGCTAATGGTCTGCTCGGCGGCGGGCGACATTGTATGCAGTAGCTTTTCAACGTCACTGCAACCACAGGGTTCACCAACTGCACCTGTTGCGCGAAAACGCTCAAGTTATACGCGCTGGGCGTAGCAGGGGAGAAACACGATGCCGTTGTTCCGCGTGGTGATGTTCACCGCCGTCGTCGCCGCGGCTGCCTGGACGCCCGTGCGCATCCACGCAGAACCCCGTGCTCAGGCGCTTGCGCCCCTTCTCCCGCTGAGCGATCAGGACGAACGGTCTACGCAGGAGACCGGGTGCACATCGACGTTCACCCTCGGCAGGCACGACTATCTGCAACTGGTCGGCACCGAACTTCTCCTCCGTGATCGGTATGGGCTGCATTCCTGCCGCTTTACGACGGTCGCCACCGAGGATCTGGAGACCGGGCGGGGCAACGTCTCCTGTTCAGGCTATCGGCTGCACATCCGATCGTCCGGCAGAGCCACCTCGAACCTCGCATCGGACAGTAGCAGCAGAGGCGCCGTGCTGACGATCGATCGGACCGGCGTGGCAACGAGCATGCGCGGTATCTGGGGCGTGGCATGCTGAACGCGACCGGTCGATCCTGCGACCTGAACACCGTGGACGCCAATCCCTGCTGGAATCGATACGTTCTTAGCACACACCATTGCGAGATCGGTTCGATGATCAGGATAGCGCTGTTCTTGTTGCTTTGCGCGAGCGTGCTCTGGTCAATGCCGGCGAAGGCCAGCAGCGATGTCGTCTGCAGCGCCAGCCGGAAACTCCGCTTCGCGGTGTACAGCGGGTGCGTCGACACCGCGATGATCGGGCCCCGCAACGACAGCCGGACCAATCTGATCCTGCTGATGGCGGATCTGCCCGGCGCGGCGCGCGCACGGGGGCCCGCCAAGCCTTCGATCTTCCTGGACGCCGCGTCGCTCGCGCCGCCTTCCGAACAGCAGGACAGCCTTTTTTCGATGGCGAAGGGTCGCGCTGCCGAAGCAACGCGGCCGGCACCGCCGATTTCGAAGCCGCCCTGCGTACCAATGCCAAGGTGCCCGAGTCGGAACGCGTTGCACTGATCGCCGCCCGGCGTGGCTTTCAGCCCGACTGCGCGCAGGGTGGCACGCTCGGCGCGATGGCGGGGATCAAATCCGAGGCCGGCAAGGCCTTCGCCGCCTATCTCGAAGGCGCGGCGGCCTTCTACGGCGGCGATTTTGACGCCGCGACCGCTCGGTTCAGCGCGCTGGGGACTGCCCGCGATCCGTGGCTGCGCGGAACAGCGCGCTACATGCTCAGCCGAACCGCGCACAAGTCGATTATTATGAGGAATATGGATCGCCCAAGGAGGCGATGAAAATCTCCCCGGCGCTGCTCAAAGACGCCGAAACTGTCCTGCGCGGATATTTAAAGGCCAATCCGAAAGGCGAGTATTTCTTCTCCTCGCGCGGTCTGCTTGACGTGACCCCCGTTTTTTCCTCCAGTTGGAACTAGAGTCCGACCCCGGAAAGGGACGGACAGATGAAGCGGAAGCAGTTTTCTGAAGAGCAGATCATCGGCATCCTGAAGGAAGCCGAGGCAGGTGCGGTGGTGACCGATCTGTGTCGTCGGCACGGGATGTCTAGCGCCACCTATTACGCCTGGAAGGCCAAGTTCGGCGGTCTGGAGGTGTCCGACGCGAAGCGTCTACGGGCGCTTGACGACGAGAACGCCCGGCCCAAACGGTTGCTGTCATCGCTCTTGCGGTGGCATATGCTTCTTATGAATATGAATAAGGAGCGCCGCAATGGCTACTCACTCCATAGACGTTAAAGTAGCCAGTAACGGTCGGATGGTTCTTCCGGCGTCGGTTCGCAAAGCGATGGGTATCCACGGAGATGCGAGGGTCATTTTGACGGTCGAGGACGATTAGGTCCGCTTGTCGCCGATTGGTCACGCGGTTTCTCGAGCACAGGCGCTTTATCGAGAGCATGCCAAGCAGCCTCGAACAGTCGATGACTTTTTGTCTGACCGTAAGACAGAGGCCGTCGCGGAGGCAGGCGAGCCTTCCCATTCGAACCCGTTGGAAAATACGGCGTGACGTCTGTTGTAATGGATGCATCGGCGTTGCTGGCGTTGGTTCGGAATGAGCCTGGCGCTGACAAGGTCACACCGCACGTCGGACGTGCCGCGATCTCGGCCGTCAATCTTCAGGAGGTCATTAGCCTCAGGACCCATTGATGTGAGCGTCGCAATCTGATTTAGGCTCCGCGAGGAGACTGGGAATGAGCAACCTGTACTGGCTAACCGAGGAGCAGATGGCGCGCCTGCGACCATTCTTTCCCAAGAGCCACGGCAAGCCGCGGGTCGATGACCAGCGGGTGCTCAGCGGCATCATCTTCGTCAATCGCAACGGATTGCGGTGGTGCGATGCGCCAAGGGATTACGGCCCGCACAAAACGCTCTACAACCGCTGGAAACGGTGGGGTGAGAAGGGCATCTTCCTCCAGATGATGGAGGGGCTGGCCGCCGCGAGCGCCGAGCCGAAGACGGTCATGATCGACGCGACTTACCTGAAGGCGCACCGCACGGCATCGAGCCTGCGGGTTAAAAAGGGGGTCTTGGCCGCCTCATAGGTCGCACCCAAGGCGGCATTAACACGAAGCTGCACGCGGTCAGCGACGCCAACGGTCGCCCCTTGAGCTTCTTCATGACTGCCGGCCAGGTCAGCGACTACACCGGCGCGGCCGCCCTGCTGGATGAGCTGCCAAAGGCGCAGTGGCCGCTCGGCGACCGCGGCTACGACGCCGACTGGTTCAGGGACGCCCTTCAGGAGAAGGGCATCAAAGCGTGCATTCCGGGGCGGAGATCCCGCAGCAAACCCATCAAATACGATAAGCGCCGCTACCGGGGCCGCAGCCGGATCGAGATCATGTTCGGCCGTCTGAAGGACTGGCGCCGCGTCGCCACCCCCTACGACCGATGCCCAACCGTCTTCCTGACCGCCGTCTACCTCGCCGCCACCGTCATCTTCTGGCTATGACTAATGAGTCCTGAGACTAGCGAGTGCAGCACGACAGCCGGATAAATCCGCATCGCCAGATGGCTCCGGTTTCAACACCGGACGGTAATGGCAGCTTATCGCCTATCTGTTCCTAAAGCCGCCGTTCGGCGTCCGGGGCATATAGCCAACATGTCGACTATTCGACATGTTAGAAAGTCGACGTCGAGCACCTTGGTTTAGCGGGCACTCGCAGGTTTATGGAAAACACCTTAGCCGTGCCGAATGTCAGGGAGCGGCACGTTCAATCACGTGATCGCGCATCATTGCGAATTGTGTGACCGCCAAACCCTTTTAGCTTGCCCGCGCCGCCGGGGTTTGGCATCGGAGATTCACCCGAGAGGGGGCGATTAGCTCAGTTGGTAGAGCGTCTCGTTTACACCGAGAATGTCGGCGGTTCGAGCCCGTCATCGCCCACCACCCATTCCTTTCCTCATTAATACCCTAGCGACTTTGGCACTTGCGTTCGAGTGTTCAGGTAGGATCTGGGCGCGCTTTCTGCCTTGGGAGCCTTATGGCACGTTTGGCCCCTACGAGCGCGTGGATCGCGGTCTTTAGGTCGCAAGGCCGAGCGCTTTTATATAGGCTCGATCGTCTGTCGCCTGATTGCGGTACGCTGGCAGATGCTGGGGGGCTTCCGACCATGGCGGTGGTCGGGCTAGGGGGCCCAGACGACGAACCGGCTAGTATCTCTTGCCAGTTCATAAGCTCCGCATTTTCTGCACGGGTTACGAGATCCAGAGCGCCAAGACGCGCGAGCAACTGCAGTTCGAGGAACGTCAGGGTAGCGCCGGTGCCGTTCTACAGTGCGTGCCGATACTTGTGCGCTATCGTCGAGGCGGTTGCCTGGCTGGACGCCGGACCGACGGACGCTTGCGGCGTACCGACCTCTGGGCTTCCCGTTTCTTTTAGCGGTCGCGTTTTCATACCAGCCCCCTCTGCGCCTCGGCAGGTGCACCCTTCTACGCTGCACGAAAGTGAAGTTTACGTATCGTGTCGCGGTGCCAGACCAAGGGCGTCGGCGAGCGGTTTGTCGCCAAAGCTGAGGCTACACCCGCCTGAGCAGAAGCTGGAAGGATGCCGAACGCCGTGTGGGCGAAGACTGTATCGAACATTGTGGTCGCCAACGCTTTTGCGATGGGCGCATGCAGAACGGGCGTTCAGCATCACGCAGCACGTACGCATCACTCGTTGCCTGACCCATGCCTAGCTCGGCAAAGAGCCGACACAGTGGGCGATACGCTCGCGACGTCGCCCGGACCCGCCATCGGCATATGTAGCGATCTACAGAGTGCCGGTTGTGACGTGTCTCTAACTAGACCGTTGAAGGTGTCTTGACGGGAAAGCATGCAAGCACGATTTGTATCGGCATGTAGACACGCAGACGGGTCGACACGGCGAAACGTGGCGTAGGTGTCTGTTATATAGACTTTTGGAAGATAGTCGAAGATGTATGCTACGCTTTTTGGCCGTCCTCGCGGTCAGTGCGGAGGCAGCCCTGTCGTGGAACTTGGGCCACGCGCGAGCTGTCTAACGGCCCGTACAACTAACGCGTTGGCTTAATCTGCTGTCGATTGGTTGCGGACAACGGCGTCCCCTACCCGCCTCGAGCCGACGCTTGAGTTTTTAATAAGCCGTCCAGCCATCGAGAGAGCGTGCTCCGTAGCAATGCCCCCCCCCCGGTTGCCGCTGCAAAGCGAGTATCTCAAAAATAGTTCGCTTGTCGTCCCTATACTGATGTAAATTAGGATCGACCGGCGTCTCGACCGGAGCCTCCTATCCGGGTTCTTTGACTTTTGATAAACAGCCACGAAGCCCTAGTCCGTCTGCTGAGCGCTCAAGGTGAACTTTCCCTGGAGGATCGGCATGCGATTTCGTCGATACCCATGACCTTACGATCTTTCTCCTCGGGCGACTTTATTGGAAGAGAGGGGCGGTCCGCCTCTACCTGCGCGGTACTCACTCGCGGGTTCGCAGTCCGGCAAAAACTGACCGGCTCAGGTGATCGCCAAATTGTCTCGCTCCATGGTCCCGGTGACGCGCTCAATTTTCAGAACGCGTTTCTTGGTGTTCCTGATTACGACATTCGCTCGGTTGAGGATTGCGTAGCGTCTTTCGTCGATGCGTCAGCAATCAGAGCCTTGGCGGCTGAACGACCGGCAGTGGCTCGTTCGCTGTTGATTAGCGCTTTTACCGAAGCTTCGACAGCGCGCGAATGGATGCTGAACCTCGGACGTCGAAACGCTCGAACGAGACTAGCACATTTCTTGTGCGAGTATTTGGACCGCATAAGTTTGCAGGGGCATCCCGCCGACGGGAAATACGAGTTACGACTAAGCCAAGAGCAAATTGGCGATGCGACCGGAATGACCGCCGTTCATGTCAATCGTATGCTCAAAGCCCTGCAGACCGAAACACTGATCAAGCAATTGGGTCGGTTTATAAGCGTGCCCAATATGTATGCCCTAATGGATGCTGGGGAGTACAACCCACGGTACCTCCATCTGCAGGAATCTAACGCCTAAATTCTGGCGTGCTATCGTTCGCAATAGATATAGATCTTTGGTGTAACTGGACCTGATACGTAACTTGCGCATCTTTTGCTTTTAGCTATGGTTAATTGGTCAGGACGGTGTAGCTGCGATCACGAGGAAGGCGGTGAAAACTCCGAGCGCCGCTACATGCGAGAACTCCCGCTGGCGTAAAACCGTAACGAGGGCAGCGACGATGATCATGATACCAAGCGCGATCCCGGCGCTTCGGGTAGTGGGAAGCGCGATGAGCGCTGCAGCCACGATCTCAAGACCCCCAGTGATGCGGCACCACCAACGCGGATAGCCCCATCTGGCGAAGTCATCCTGCGCGGCCGGCGTACCAATCGCATTAAACATGCCGGCGCCGACGAAAGCGGCAACGAGCAGCCCGACAGTGATATTGTGCAGCATCCTACCATTCCCCAAGGTTTTGTGGGATCAAAGGGGGTGGCGTTCAGAGCTGGCCGGCATTGGAGCATAGGAACGCAGTTCATCGACGATCGAATGTCGCGATGGGCGCCAACCAAGTTCACGTTTGGCACGTTCGCCCGAGACGAGCTGATCGCATGCGATCGCGTCTGCAAAGCTCCATAGCGCCTGCCGTGCGTCCTTGAGCGGCCATTCTGCCACCCGGCCTTCAGCACCTGCGCCATAGCTGGCGGCGCGCGCGATCTCGATTAGCGCGATGGCGGGCCCATGAGCGCCGTTGAAGATTGAGCCCGCCGGTGCCTTGTCGAGGGCGAGCAAATAGAGGTCAGCCAGATCGTCGGCATGGACGCACGTCCAGCGGTTCTGCCCGTCGCCGACGTAACGCGCGGCGCCATATTCCGTCGCGGAGGCGTACATCATCATCATCGCAGTGCCACCGTGGTCACCATAGACCCAGGCTGGCCTGATAACGATCGGGTGGACGCCATCCGCCGCAGTATCCAGGATCTCGGCCTCGAGCACCTGACGAAACTGTACCAGCTCGACCGGATGCAGCGGGCTGTCCTCGGTCGCAGGCATGTCGCCGGTCGCGCCATACACCAGGCAGCCACTGGTGTAGATGAAGCGCTTGGACGTGCCGCGAAGTGCGCCGATTATGGCGCGGGTTGCGGCTTCGTCATAGGCGGCCGTATTCTGATCATTCGGTGACGCTGCGTGAATGACAGCATCGACGCTCCGTGCTGCGTCGGCAAGGCCGGCCGCATCGGTAAGGTCGCCCTGGATTGCCTGATATTCCAATGCGGTAAGCTTGGCCGCGCTTGCAGCTGAACGCGCCAACCCCACGACGCTATGTCCCGCTGCTGCCAGTCGGCGTGCGACCGCGCCACCGATCAGTCCCGTCGCGCCCGTCACCAATACCCGCATGTCAGCACCTCATTGCCTCGATGCCGAGACGTAGAGCCCACCTGCAGGCGCAAGTGAAATCGTCAGATTTGATACGGCGATATCGGCGTCGGCGATGGTGTCAGACCGAACGCGCAATCTCGGCAATGCAGTCGCGCAACCAGATGGTGGCCGGGTGATCGTCTACCCGCCGATGCCACATCATCGCCAGCGGCCAGTCGGAGAGCGCGATAGGTGGCTCATGTACGGCAATGCCGACATTCCCTGCTGCGAACCGCCTGGCCACCCGTGCGGCAAGCGTGGCAACGAGATCAGTATTCGCGACCACGAACGGCGCGACGAGAAACTGCGGCAGACTCAGCACGACGCGGCGCTTGAGCCCGATAGTAGCCAGTTTGCGATCTACCAGCCCCGCGCGATCGCCTTCGGGTGACACAAGGAGATGGGAGGCCGCGGCGAAGGCCTCGATACCGGCGTCTTCTGCAAAAGCCGGGTGGCCGTGCCGCGCGATGCACGCAAAGCTTTCGCTGAGCAGCGGCTGCATGAGGATCCGGGCGGCGCTATCGATGGGTACGCTGATCGCGAGGTTTACCTCACCACTGTCGAGGAGATCGATAACCTCGTTCTTCCCGAAGATGCCGCGCACCCGCACATCGAGCCGGGGGGCTTCAATCGCAAGGCGTGCGAGAAGCTGTGGCAAGAGGACGAAGGCAGCATAGTCCGTCATCGCGATCGTGACGATGTGATCGGCTGTCTCAGGATCAAAGCCATCATCCTGGAGGACGCCGCGCATCAGCCGGATTGCAGTAGAGATAGGGCTGGCAAGGTCATCGGCCCGGGGCGTGGGCTGCATCCCCGTTGGCGATCGTATAAACAATTCGTCCGCGAACACCTCGCGCAGGCGGGTAAGCGCGCCACTCATGGCTGACTGGCTCAGACCAATACGTTGACCGGCGCGTGTGACGTGACGCTCTGCGTAGAGGGCATCGAAGGCCTTCAATAGGTTCAGGTCAAAACCGGCTAGGTCCATTCTGCGGTCATAGGCGCTGGTAACCCGCGGCGGAAGCGGGCAGCGACCGTGACGGATCGGTACTGGACGACGAGGCGTCCTAACGGCCTAGTATTGCCGGGAAAAGTTCCGAAGGTTCCGGGCGCTTCGTCGTGCTGACGTAAGGGTGCTCCAGTAATACTATCGCCTATGCGATGGGCGCGTGCGGCAAAGGCAGTTTGTCGCCGAGCCAGCTCAGGCCCCGATGAGACCGAAAAGTTCAAGACCTTCAAGGTCGCCCGTGAATATCTTGCATATCTTGAACAATAACTGCCTCATTTCGGCAGCGTTTCGCTTCGCCTCCTATGGAGCTCTCTCATGCGGTTTTTGGAATGGTTGCGATGTGTCCTAGGTGGCAGTCACGTGTTCACGCCAAGTAATTGATACCCGGGGCGCAAAACCTGCGTCAGGTGTCATTCCCGACGAGTATTCAAGCACTCATAAAGCTAGAAGCATTCAGCAGGAACGCAGAATGCAAACGGCGGTTCATACTATACCGGTGTGTACGGTTTGCGGAGAGGCGTACCAGTTGGGATGAACCGCGATGAGTGGCGGTCCGCAGCCCACCCGGGCCGTACATTTACGAAGATCTATCCTCTCGGGGAAGCGGCAGCACTGTGCAATGAGGGCTATTGCCGCCCGCCTTCCTGAAAAAGGCTATTCTGCTTTACTTGCCAGCTGCCATTCGACGAAATCGTTTCCGCATTTGCCAAGATTCGTAATTATATAGCACTACGTCACCGTAAAAAAACAGTGATACAAAATCAAAAGCTGACTACGAAGCAAACTCTATTGCGAGAATTTGCAGTCCTGGTAACCAGAATTGTCAAAAGACTGTGTAATCCCGCAAGACTATCATGAATCGCGGATATATTCACAGATGCCAAGCGTCATAGCAGACTATGAACGCGCATAACGGTACCCGTGCCCATCTGCCTCAGACCGGCCTAGCGCCGGCAGTCCCACACTTCGCGAACCTGCCATTCGCACTTTTGCATCGCACGGTCTTGGCTGGCGCCTTGGGGCACTTGGTGAAGCGGCCTTTGGCGTCCTTGCATGACGCCGCGATCGAGGGCGCTCCCACGAGCAAGGACAGCGAGGCGGCAGCGAACAGTAGTTTACGCATCTGGCTTTCTGCTGCCCGATGAGCGGCCTGCATAAAACTGCGTCGCGGTGGTCGTTGCGTCAACAGCCTGTCCGACGCGGACATTTTCAAAGGGAAACTTCCTCTCCGACGCATTTTGCCCGTTGGGATCGTCCGCTCTTCCCCGCCAGGATAAACGCGATCACCTGAAGCTCAGTGCCAGTCTTGATGGGTCCCGTACCGCCTCGTCCTGCCACTCAACCGCGGCCGCCAGCCGGTCCAATGCGATGGCCACGTCCTCGATGGCTTGCGTCAGGATCGGCCCCCGCAGGTAGGCGTGCAACTCTCGGTACGTCTCGGCCTGCGCGCGAATTTCAGCGGGTGATCTCGTCATCTTGGCTAAAATAAACGTTGGGACGCGCCAGTAAATTGACGTGCGTCAAGTTGCACTCTCGGCGGTCGCGAGCGCGCGGTTTGCAAAAAGAGGGTAACGGGTATGCCACTAAGTGATACGCCTAGATGGACACACCGTCAATTTTTGCCAATAAAATTCGAAGCTTGAACCGTACAAGACCCGCGCACGTTGGTCGATTGATCGGAGAACGCGCATGGCTAGCGAGCACGGGTCACTTGGAATCAAGGTCAAAGCCCTGGCGGGAACCGTCTTTCTCAGCGAGCGGCATGTGCCGTTGTCCATGACGGGCGCGGAGGCGCTGATGCTTGCCGAACAGCTTTTCAAAGCCGGGATTATGGCGATCGGGCAGCAGAAGATGAACGGGGATAATTCTGGCATCGAGTGGGTTTGATCAAGCGTCGAACGCTTGTTCTCCCATCTTGAAAGAGTGTGGAGGATCAAAATGCGGGCCTGCCCGTTCGCTAAGGGAGGAGATTATCCCATGACCAATAGCGGTAAGCAGCCGATGCAAGCGGTTCCTGACGAGGGTAAGCCCCGCCTTGCGGGGAACGGCGAGACGGGACGAGCGGGCGGCGGTGGTGCCTTTAAAGACAAAGGCCAAGTGAGAGGTGACCCCGGCAATACCGGTTTTATGACCCATGGTGGGCAGTCGAATATCGATTACAGCGGACCGATCGACGACGACGACAAGCCGGCTAACCCCAATGCTGCTACCGGCAGCTAAGTGCTGCCGCGGTATCTGCTCGTTGGTAGAGCGCATGTGATTTGAACGCTGGTTGACGCGCTGGCTGCGGATGGCCAGCGTAGTTCGAGTAGATAGTCTTGGGAATAGGGCTACGCGGAGCCATTAAGCCGCGCCGTCTATGGTAATCGACATGGCGCCAACTGTAAGGGTCGTTGTCGTACCCCTTGCTGCATATCGGTGTACTACCGTAACAGGTTGCACGATTGATGTGACGCGCAAATTCCTTGGCGACCCTATCGACGTCAAAGAATGGTGCCAGGTTGCCAGAGTTTGGACGATCTAAAGTGGGTTCAAGCCCCTTCAGTGGTTTCCCATAAACCAAATAGCGACCCTTCGGCTTAGCACGGAGGCGCCAACCCCGAGAATGAAGATCGCAAGGGACACACCCCAGATAATAACAACACTGACAATCAGGGTATGCACAAAATAGCCTCGGAAAAAGCGTTCTAACTGGCGAATGAAACGCATTTCTACGACGGTAGGTTTATACCAAAGCAGCTGTCATTTTTACAATCGGTGGCGTACAAGTAGGGCGAGGGGTGCAACAGACGGTGTTGGCGCACGATGCGATAATGGTGGATCACGTTCTGGCTGTCCGGTCCGTCATCTCGAAGCTCGCTTTTCCAGACCGTCACGAGTGGCAATCGTTCGCGGTAGTTAAGCCATCTGCCAGCATCCTCAAGATTTGCCATGCGCTTTGCCTTGGCCGCCTTCGACCTGTGGGATCGCCTAGATGCGTTTAGCGGTTTCACGGAACCCACGTTAAGATACCGACGCCACGTACACCACTGGCGAGGCCTGCATAGCGAACGCCGCAAGCGTCGCCTCGATGCTATTAACCTCAGTCTTCGTCCCGAACAGCAGAAGGTTCGACGCGAGAGTGTGTTCGGATGCCAGCCGCTACACAGGACGCGCAGGGCGGTCGCCGGCTTTAATGCTATTTTTCCCATCGCATGCATCTCAACTGGACAGGATTACGTACCTAACGGTCCGCGGTGTGGTTGTGCTAACAGCGAATCCACTGCGAGGCTCGTAAGACGAGCTATCTAGGTGGTCAGCCTATCCGTTTTTCTCAGCAGTTTTCCGGATAGGCTGGCCACTGCTCGTCACTTGCGAGGCGCTTCAAGCGCTCCCATAATCGGCTCGCTAGGGTCGTCCTCCGGCCTTGGCCGCCCGCTCACGTTGCGCACGGCGTTTGAGGCAGGTCGTTATCAGTGAACCTCACGGCCGCTTCGGCGTTTGTGTGCAGCCAGGTGCCCGGAAAGTGACTGGCCGGCTCGCCTCGCGACCTCCCGGACGTTTGAGGCGGGCCGTTAGGTTTCGCAGGCGACCTGTTTCGCAACGGCAATTGGTATAAATCTGGGTAAACAAGGCTGCCGCTATCCGGGCGATAGATAGTGCACGCCGACAGCACGGCCCCCCGTTTCGCTGTCGGCGACCATCGCCCAAACCAAACGCAGCCTTGAGATGTTACTGATCTCCATTGTCGGGATGATGGAAACTGAACCCATCCGGTTCTAGTAGCGCCGGATGGGATTTTTTTCGACGACGGCTGCGGCAACCTTTCGAGCCCGCGCACCGTACAGCCAAGTAAAGTCTGGTTAATTCGTTCACAGAGCGCGTGGTTAAGGTCGCCGACGTCGACGTCAACGTCGTAGGCTTTCGTTCTAGGTTTGCATCTCCCTATGTCCCCAATGTTTTCAGATAGCCGAGCTACCCGAACCCAGGCGGCCGGCTTGTTCTGAAAGTTCGCCAGGGACAGCTTATTGCAGGCTGGGAACTTTGCTCTGTCGCTGCGTGATGCTCGCCGAGCTTGCTTGGCAGTGGCTCGGCCGGCTCGCCCTCTCTTCTCTGTCAGGGCGAGCCGCTATCCGAAGATTTGATAGTTCGTTCGATAGCGAACAAATGTAGATGTATGTCATTGCTGGGCTCGCACGCTATCAAATGCGCACGCCGGTCGGACGCGTAGCCATCGAATACCGCCGGCGACCATCACCCAAGCCAACGTAGCTTTGAGCTGTCACCGGTACCCATCGTCAGGGTGATGGAACTGAGCCCATCCGGTGTTTTGTAGCGCTGGGTGGCTCTTTTTCGCGCTCGATGAGGGCAACGTGTTCGGTTCGCGCACGGTAAGGGCGTGTTGATCGACATAACCGGGGCCACTCCCCCCACATATCAACAGGCCAGGGCTGCAGCGGGTGCTCAATCATCCGCGTGGCACGATATGTGACCCCATCCAGACGAACTCGCGTGATAGCCAGCTTGGCCAGCGCTTCAGTTCGGCCGTTCGCGTGCCCGCATTGCCTCGCTGATGCATTGTCGGTGGCTGTCGCGGCTAATGGCACAATCCTTATTTGGGACAGATGTAAGGAAGCAACCCTCGCCGAACGCGATGCGGAGCTTATAGGCGAAGACGCGTCTGCCGGCTTGGAGCGTTACATGTTTGAGTTACTGACGATCGTTCCGGCAGCGGTAGCGATGTCGCTCGGCACACGGTCAATCCTCAAATCTCGCGAACGCCGACAACGGTCCGAACGCCGTCGTCAGCGTCACAAACGAGAAGCGGGAATTTGGTGGGCAATGATGTGGCTGTCGAAGGACAAGCGGCAAAAGAAGCTTACGTACCGGCAGGACTGAATATCAGGGTGGCCAAGGCGGTGAGGATATTATGTTGGCTTCTTGCTTATCCGCCGAAAAAGAAATGGTCTGGCACGACGCCGTGGATTGGCGACCTGAGTGCTCGAGATGTAAGATCGCGATGATACGAGCTTCGGACGCTTGCAAGTGGCGCTCGTCTTAAAAGAGGGATGCTTCGCCCAAACGCCAAGCCGCACCTTTGTTAGGCAACGAACATCAAGCGCACCGATCAAATGATTGGCATCTACGCTCAGCTCAATTCATCCTATCGGGATGGTACGAGTTGGCTACGTTAACGACGACTTCCGCTTCGGCGCATTCTGCCCTTCAGTGCTGGGGGTGCCCTTGTTGAGCGTATCGCTCGGGCGCCGGGCATCGCCCTCATTCTGGTGCTCTGTCGATAGGTTCGGCTGTTTCGTCGTGGTCGTCGGCTTGATTGGATCGCTCACCATCTGTCTCCTCGATAGGCTAACAGGCGAGGCCGTTTCACGTTCCACAGAAGCGCTACTGCCGCGTTTCGTCTATCGCGACTGCACCCATCGTCATCGCCACAGCGATGCGCCCCATTGCTTGTGATCAAGCAGCAGCAGCCGGACCCAGTGCGCGATGTGTTTGCCTGCCGCCTCGACGCCTTTGCGCTGTAGCTGCGAAGTCGTCAGGTTCGTATCATTTTGGACGACCGACGCAATCGAAAGCGCGAAGAAGTCGATGATGTCATCTGCAATCAGTGCCTTGTCGGGTGAGTTCGCCGCTAGGTACTGCATGACGATCGGCATGATTTCCTGAAAGAGGTCGATCTTGGCCTGGTCGTCTACCTTCATGATGTTCGCGGGCATACTGGCGCCCTCCGTTCCTGAAATGTATTGCTTGGGGTGACGAGGCGGAAGGCAGCACCGACCATTCTCGGCAGTATGGGAGCCCTCATGAATCATCTGCGCGAATGGTCTCAGCCAAAAGTCGTAGGGATTGGCTGGTCCCCCCGAGCCTGGGAAGGCTGGGCGATCATTGGCTCCGTAATCGCGATCGGCGCGCTTGTCGGTCGGGTGAACCTTTAAAGTGTAATCGAGCAAGGTTCGACGGCGAGCCCGAGAAACCACCGAACGATTTAGTGCGCTGTTGTTGCCCCCTAAAGACCTGACAGAGCCTCGCAGGTTTGCGCGATGAACTCGCGGGGTGATCGATAGCGCAAAGAGCGGTGTGGATGCACCTCGTTATAATTCTGCGCATCTGGCCTGGGGTTCACGCGAACATAATCGCGCTTGAGGGTGCGAACGAACGCCTCCGCCATGCCGTTTGATTGAGGACTGCTGACTGGGGTCGTGCGCGGGATCAGTCCAATGCCCCGGGGCGAAGGCGCGCGTGCTGCGAGCGGTGTAGCAGCTGCCTTGATCGGTAAGCCACTCGATGGGTTCGGGTACGCGGTTCACCTGTCCGTAGCGATGCTCGACCGTGGCGACCATCAGGTCCTGGACGTCCTCGGCGGTGATGCCGCCGTAGCCGATGTCATCGTTCGAAGCCAATATCCGGTCCATCCGGGTAATGCCCGCGCTGGCGCTGGCGTTGCGGCTGCCGATCGCGCTCGTCCTGGCCATGATCGAGGGCCGCATCTGCTGCTGCCGGGGTGACTGGTCGGGTGCCGGCAGGGCATCAAACCCGTCGCCGGCACTGGTCTGCAACCCCGCCCGCATCGTTAGGCTCGCCATGTCATGCGCCGCCAGCTCGGCCTTGGTCGCGCAGCCGCTGGCCCATCTCCTGCAGCCACTCCCGACCGCGCTCGAGATATGCTTCCAGCCCGCGCTTCTCCTCGATCGCCTCGTTCATCTGCCCGCGCGTGGTGACGGCGTGCGGTTCCTCGCCCGCCGCGATCTGCTCGGTATACGCGCGCCGCTCGATTGCGGCTGAAGCATGGCCCATCTTGACCGCAGGCTCCATTTCAACGCCCTGACAGGCGTAGCTACGATGATCGACCCGCTCGGCACCTGCGCTAGTTCGAGCGCAACGTTGACCTGCTCGGCCCAGCGCTCCCGGATCGCCTCCACCTCAACTGACGCCGACGATCGCACGTCGAGCTAGCGCGTCTTCGCTCCCAGCCCATCAGGCCCTGCGCATTATTCGGATACAGATTCACGGTAGCGCTCGCAGACCCGATGTTCGACAGGAACGCCCAACAATGTTGGCTTTCAATGAGAATATATAATGAGAACGTGTTTTGAGAAAGTGGAAATTCAGGCCGGTTATGATCTGTGCTCGCCGAGGATTATTCATTGGTGAAATCGCTAGGCACGTTGCCGCCAGCGGGATAACCGATGTCGTAAATTTGGAGATCACGCCATGCCTGTTGCGATGCTCGCGCTGCTCAGTGTCCCTGCCCCCCCGTTACCGTTCGCCACACAGCGGACGGAGATCGTGTCGTTCACCGCAAGCGATCTTACCTGTTCAGGGCAGCCGATATTAGCCGATAGTATCGTTCGGCCCTTCACGGCGGTTGCGACGCGTTACGGTCCCGCTGTTACCGAACGCCCCTCACCCACATATCGGTTCTTCTTCGTGATCGATGCGCAGGGGCGTGCCCGCACGATCCGCCGTGATATGGCGGAATCGCCGGGTTGGTATGTCGACACGAGCGATCTTGCCCCTGCGCTGGCGGCGTCGAGCTTTCCAACCGGAATGCCGCAGGCGAAGTGCAGCGTGTCCTTCAAAGCATCGGTCACGCCGATCGAGAAGGCGTCGATGCCGGATTTGTACGAGCTGGCGAGCCGTCCGGATTCCACAGGGTTCGCGCCTGCCCTGTTTGAACGAGTTCGCCCTGCAGGTTCAAATTGCCCCCGCGAGCCAGGCCAGTACCGGCGTCTTAACCTGCCGGCCTTCGAAAAACTGTCGCAACCGGCGCGCCGACCGTCTTGGGTGTTTCTGGCATTCGACGTGAACGCCGCGGGTAAGCCTGGCAACGTCCAGACATTGGGTACGTCCGGCGATACAGGGATCGAGCGCGCCGGCCGAGAAGCTTTGCTCGCCAACCGCTATGAGCCGGGAGCGGGTTTCCACGGATGCACCTATCACTTTTACTATAACGGACGCGCCAACCTGGCGGCACCCGTACCGGTGCCAGACACGCCTCTTGATACTGGAGACCAGCCCGGTTGTATTGTGGATCCCAAGTCGATCCCGGGTCTTCTCGACGGAAGCGCCTACCCCAGAGCGTTCTGGCGCCGCGGGATCGAAGGGGCGGCCGTAATTGGCTATGATACGGCGCCATGGGGAGCGGTAGGCAACGTAAGGGTTCTAGGTTCTGAACCGGACGAGGCGTTCGGCGATACCGCCCGCAATGCGCTTTCCAATGCGCGGGTAGTAGAAAGCGATTCAGGCCGTCGAGGCTGTGTTCAGCGGGTCAAGTTCAAGCTTCCACCGAAAGGGACCCAGTAACGAGCACTATTTCAGTTTGCTATCGATTCCGAGAATGCCGCGCCTTCTCGCTGTCGGTTCCTTTTCGAGAAGGGCGAGGTCGGCAGAAAGCGCCCACTAACTGACATTAGGTATTAGCTCGTAAGGGAGCGATTGGCTGGGGGAGGATGTCTGATGGTGGGCGAACGTGACGAAATGGAACGACTTATAGACCGCGCAGAGGCGCAGGCAGAAGCTTTATGGGGACTATATTATCTGCTCGACGAAATGGACCTCGCCGGCGTTCTGGACGATCAATACTGGGAACTTTATGCCGTTCTGAATAAAATGGTCTCTGATTTTAGGTCGCGCTTTCCCGATTTCGGCGGTCGACTGCCGCCCGAAGGTCGCCCGTTAGAGGACCAGTAGGCCTCGGCATGTCTGTTAACTCTGCCATTCCGGACATTCCGTTTTTGCCCATAGATAGCCGCTCGATCGGGATTTTGTGCTTCGTAATTGTCGACGCTCGTTAAGCGAAGCATCATACCGACGCGATGACCTCTTTGACGGAGCCAAGCTCATGTTCCACAACAGGATGCTGGTATCCTTACCGCTTTCGTAATCGCTTCTTGCTCAGTGAAAGAGCGATCAAATTTCATCAACACAGAAGTTGACGGATTTAAGCTAAAAACGAGCGCATCCCGTGTCGTGAGCCACTATGCGGGCAGCAACAGATTCCTTCGAATACAATTTAAAAGCTTTGACCTTATATTAGATTCCTGGCTGCAGGTAAACAAAGAGCCGGATTATAATGTCAGTTCTCCCTACCGGTTACGGGCACGGCAAACCCAGAGTGTATGGAGAATATAAGGTTCTTTGCACGGACGTGGGTTACTACGCCTGTAGATACAGGTTTATGGTGAAAAAAAGTATGTGTTAATACTATTGAGAAAACCTCCAACTAGCGATATCCAGATATCTCAATATAAGGCTGAGGTTATCTCGTTTTTAAATTCTGGTAGAACTACTCAATAGTTCATAACTCGAGCGTTTGAGAAAGAAAGGAGCAGTGGATTGTCGGCCATCGTATCGACTTCCTCGAAAGCGGTCAGGCCGCTATCCTTCCCGACTCGGACATTCCCGAAATTCGATCCCCGGCGAGAAAGTCAGATTGGGCGTGAACGGGCGTTCTGGTAGCGGACTTAACCGAGCGGCAGGCCCGTCCAATTGCTTCCCAAACTGCAACGGCGCCTGGATTGACAACAGCGTTATCAGGTGGGGACAGGCAGGCCCCCAAAAGTGAGCACAATCACTCCCAAGATCCGCGACGTCATTAGGACTGACTAACTTCGAAGGCGTCGCCCTCGCTCCAAGAGTCGAATAAACGAGCTGAATGCAGGAGCATTAACCGTGCGCTGACAATCATCCCGCTAGGGCGGGATGCAACGGGGTGCGGCATGCTATGATCGGTGACGTTACGACAAAGAGACGCAATTCCGGGATAGACCTGTTCAGAGGATTGCTTGTCCTGGCCGTCGTGCTCGGCCATTTTTCCGAACTGACGCAACGTCACAGTTTCCTGACCTGGGTCGGTGCAGGGCTTCGCATGCCCCTTTTCATCGGCCTTACCGGCTATCTATTCAATATAGAACGTGCGCGGGCGATGCCTCTTTTGCATCTGATGCGCAAATATCAGCGCCGCCTCATTCTACCCTGGTTAGTAGCGTGCATCGTGTACCTGACGGCCACCGAACAGCTCGACATTCTCACGCCCTTTTCGATCTTCGTCCAGCCACCGTTCCATCTCTGGTTCGTACCAGTCATGATGACGTTCATTGTCGCCGCCACCGTTGTCCGTCGCCCGCCGCTGGTTATGTTAGGCATCGCCATACCGATCAGCATCTCGGCCATGTATCTGTTCGGTGTAGGGCACTCGGTTGCGCAGATGCCGCCCTGGATGCCAGATAGGCGCTTCTTCATTTACCCAATCTACTTCTTTTACGGTTTGTGGGTTGCTTGTCGCAAACCCGACCCTTGGAAAGAACGTGCCGCATTGGTGCTCGCGTTGATCAGCTTTGCGTGGTGGTGCACATTATATCAGACGCCGAGTCTTACCGCCGAAGTGGCGGCCGAACTGACCTCGTGCATGCCGCTGATCTGTCTGCTGCCCTACGTCCGAAGGTGGTCGCTTTCGGTCCCTCCGCTCGCCGCTGTCGGACGTGACAGTCTATTCTTCTACTTGTGGCATCCGATGGCGTTTGGTCTGTGGGCAGCCTGCGGCGTTCATGGTTTGCCAATGCTGATGTTCTCGATGCTGACACTCATGGGTGCACGCGC
Source organism: Sphingomonas sp. 320_CC (assembly GCF_059691795.1). Taxonomy (NCBI): domain Bacteria; kingdom Pseudomonadati; phylum Pseudomonadota; class Alphaproteobacteria; order Sphingomonadales; family Sphingomonadaceae; genus Sphingomonas; species Sphingomonas sp. 320_CC. The sequence continues at coordinate 73,419 of NZ_JCAWAE010000006.1, forward strand.
CTTATTAAGCAGCCTGCCACGCGCCGGACGGATATTCGGGCTTTCACCACGTTCAGAGCCGATGCCGATCACGGCCGCATCACCCTTTGTCACTCCATTGCAGGAGCCCGTTCAATGACGACGATCTGGCAATTGCTCCGTACGGGCGCCCTAACCTGTGCCTGGTTACTGATTTTACCCTGTCTTATCTTGCTGATGTCCGCGATCGTGCCGGTCATACCTTGGGTTCGGATCTACGCGATCGACGTTGTTCCCAACCGAGCACCCTGGTTTCTTTTGTTCTCGCTGGCGTCGCTTGCCGCCGGTTTTATCGCGCATATCCGCCGGGCGACCCCTGCTGCACAGGGTCTAATCGCAACTGCGTTGCTTACAGCGTTGCTGGCCAGTGGGGTGCTCGCCCATTTCCTCTACATAGCTCACAGCAATGGGGCACATATCAACCTGGTCGATACGCTTTCGACGCGTAAGACCAGCGAGAATGCAGCCCCCGACGAGAGCCGAGTTTATTCTGCACCGGGCGGCGAACCACTCTGGCTCGATATCTATCGTCCTCGTCAGACACTGACACACCGGTTAAGCCCCGTCATAATGTTCGTTCATGGTGGTGGCTTCGTTGAGGGCACGCGCAAGATGGGTGCAGCGAACCGGCGCAGTTACGCCAACGCTGGCTGGACGGTAATCAGTATTGATTACCGCCTAGCACGTCCTGATCGCCCAACCTGGGATCTCGCGACGCACGATGTACGGTGCGCTCTGGCCTGGACAGCTGCCCACGCCGCCGAACTCAACGTAGATATTTCCAGACTAACTCTCAGTGGCGCTTCCGCAGGTGGAAGCCTTGCAATTGCCGCAGCCTATTCAGCCGATAACGGCGTCCAGGATGCGAGTTGCGGGCCGCGTGTGCCTCGTGTGGCAGCCGTTGTAGCCAAGGCTCCACTCATTGATGCGCTAGGATCCTGGCAGCATCCAGGGGAGCTGAGAGATCTGCAGCGCTCGTACATGTCGAATTATCTCGGAGGGTCGCCACAGCGCTATCCCAAACGTTATGCTGCGGTGGACGTGCGCCGCTACATTGGATCGACGAACCCCCCCACCTTGCTCCTAGCCGGTGCCAACGATCCGCTGTTACCGGCGACGGCAATCGAAGACTTCGCGCGGCGGTTAGCCGTTAAAGGTAGCGAGGCCCGCCTGGTGATGTTCCCTTACTCAGGTCATGAGTTCAACACGACGTTCGACAGCATCACGAACCAGACCGTAATTCAAGTCGTCGCCCGTTTCCTTACCGATAACAATGTAGGTCCAGACTACCGCGTCGCACTGCCGTCGCAAACAATTGCCAGTCGTTCCTGAACGAAATTTGAGGATTCCGCATTACTTCAAGATCGGCAAAAGTCGTTGTATTCGCTTATACGATATCGGACGCAGTCCGGAGCGAGGCACCAAAAGCGGCCTGACCGCTTTCCTCCCCAACCCGGTCATTCCCGCAATTCGATCCCAATGGGACGACCAAGGCAAGGCGTCAGGCCTCTTTCAACATTCTCATTCGGTTGCGACACTCGCGACCGTTATCCGTTGCGCGCCATTGCCCTGAGGCGCACTGCTTTTCTATGACGCTGCTACAAGAAATTGGGATCACCCAGCCGATTGTGCAGGCACCGATGGCGAGAGTGTCCACCCCCGAGTTGGCGGCAGCCGTCTCCAATGCCGGTGCGTTGGGATCAATCGGAGTGGGAGCAACAGACGCGTGCGGCGCACGTGCGATGATCGAAGGTGTGCGTGCGCGCTCTCAACGGCCCTTCAACGTCAATCTATTCGTTCACGCGCCCGCTCAGGACAATGCTGCGCGGGAAGCCGCCTGGCTAGAGGCGCTTGCCCCGACATTTTGCAGTTTCGGCGCTCAGCCTCCCACGGCACTGCGGCCGATTTACAAAAGCCTGATTGGGGATGACGAGATGCTCGCCATGCTTATCGATCTCGCGCCTCCGGTGGTCAGTTTCCATTTCGGCGTGCCGAGCAAAGAAGCGATTATCGCACTGAAATCGGTCGGATGCATCCTGCTGGCGACGGCGACGAACCTCAGTGAGGCCCAGGCGGTGAAAGACGCCGGAATTGACGCCGTAGTTGCCCAAGGATGGGAGGCAGGTGGCCATCGAGGTATGTTCGACCCTGACTTGCCGGATAACCGTCTGGGCACGATAGCACTCACCCGCTTACTGGTTGCACGTTCCGGCGTGCCAGTGATTGCGGCGGGTGGGATTATGGATGGAAGTGGGATCAGGGCCGCACTCGATCTCGGAGCTGTGGCAGCACAACTCGGCACGGCGTTCATTGCCTGCCCCGAAAGTAGCGCGGATCTAGCCTATCGCGATGCCCTAACCGGACCGGGTGCGGAACATACGGTGATGACACACGCCATATCGGGAAGGCCTGCCGCTGTCTGCGGAACCGCTTCACCGAATGGGGGGAGCAGGCTGGGCTCGGCTCACCTGGGTATCCGATGACCTATGACGCCGGCAAGGCGCTCAACGCGGCTGCAAAGGCGACCGGAGAAAGCGGGTTCGGCGCGCAATGGGCAGGGCAAGGTGCGCCACTTGTGAGGACCATGCCAGCAGCTGCGCTAGTCGCTACTCTTGTCAGAGAATGTCGAGCCTAGGGGCTTTAGATTGAGAGCTTCGATTAGGAGTCCGCGGCATATCCGATAAGGTTCAATTGGGCGCCAGTGGCGGCACCAGCGAAGGTGGACATTTGTCCAACGTCTCAGATGACCTTTATAAAAAACATATTCATGCATCCACTTATGCACCACAAATAGATTGGTCTCTTGCAAATCTGGGATTGTCAGAGACCAATCAGATACCTAAATGCGCGTTTAGAAATGGAGCCCTGTTATGTCTGACACTACCCTCGATCTGAACCCGGTCGAACTCGCCACGGAATTGACAATCGCCTGGTTAGCCAATCCCAACACGCGCACCAATGCTGACGACGTCCCCGCCTTCCTGAACAAAATGTACGAAACTGTTTCGGCGCTGGTCGGCGGAAACGCAACAACTGCTGAGCCCCAAGTACCTGCTCAGGAGTATACCCCGGCGGTGACGGCTCGTAAGTCGCTTGCTAGCCCCGATCACATCATCAGCATGATCGATGGCAAGCCGTACAAGACGCTGCGCCGTCACCTTTCGACTAATGGTATGACGCCTGTGGAGTATCGCGAGCGTTATGGCCTGAGGGCTGATTACCCTATGGTCGCTCCTGCCTATTCAGAGGCACGTCGCACGATGGCCAAGAGCATTGGCCTGGGCCGCAAGCCTGGCCAGACCAATGCAGCTAGGGCGGATGCCAAGCCTGCTCCGGCTTCGCGTAAACGCAAGACCGAAGAAGCCGCAGCCGAATAATCCACGGGGCTAGCTTCCCCGAAAGGGAGAGCTAGCCTTGTTACATGCATTTAGCGCGAGAAAACTATAGCTTCATCGTCACACCATCGATGGTACGAACGTTCACAATGGTGAGGCGTTAAGTAACGTGATCGTCCCATGCCGGATGAGACGGCTGAAGTGCCGATCAGCTTCAATCGGGGTAAAGCCAACGTCAAGATCGGGAGAACATCGTCATTGACGAGAGCCCCTCGGCAGCACAATGCGTCCGATGATCATTTTAGCTGATCAAGAATATCTTGTGCAAAAGGATGGTCGACTTCTGGGATTGCCGAGCGTAGCGGCGGTGCCGATCACCCAAACCGCGTTCCCTTCATTGGATGGATCAGCCTTAAGCTTCCGGCGACGTAACCCCAGCGTGTTTGCGCGGGTAGTAACTCCGGGTACCGAACGGCTGAAGGACGCTGCGATGCTGTCGACGGACTCGCCAGCCATATATCGGCGTGCCAATTCAGCATCTTGAACCGGGCTCCAAGTATTTTTCCGCACTCGTTTTGTATCTTTCGGCTAAGTGGCATTTACCACCGTTCTTTCTTACATAAGCAACATTTGTTGCTAACGATGGCGCCTTTGCACTAGCGTGAAAGTTGCGTGGATGACGGGCCACGAACTCAACCACATTTTAGCTGCGATGGTCGCCGGCGCCGTCGAGGTCGCGTTCTCGCAGACTATTGGCGAACGGATCGGGTGAGCGCTGGCTCGCTCGCAAGGCAGGGCGTTCCAGATCATGCTGAGGGAAATCGTAATGGCTATAGGTATAACTTGGATTAGTTGATTGACGCTTGCGTCACGCAGTTTCGTATGATCGAAGCCACCGTTGTTGGGCTACAGCGCACTGGGCGCGGCCCTCCAGAGTAACGACCGCGATGGATCGGGATCAGAGCCATGAGTGTCCGCACGTTCTCATCGAACAGCTTGACGAAATGGTGGCATGTGCTGATGCCAAGAGTGATTTTGTGTTAGCTGCTTGGCTACTTCAAGCTCAGGATCGCATCCGGCAACGACATACGACTGTTTGAAGCTTGCCTTGAGTTTGCATATCGTCTGATATCGCTGACTACAGGGGAGGCGAGATATGACGGGGAACGATCAAGCTGCCCAGCTGGCTGCTTCGATCCTGCGATTTAGGCAGTTCCGTGCGAGGGTGCTCACGGCAGACATCTTTGGCGAGTCCGCCTGGGAATTGCTACTTGAAGTGTTTGTTGCTGACGCAAACGGCGAGGCAGTTACTGGGCGGATGGTAGCGGAACGCCGCGGTGTGTCGCCCTTGGTAATATCAAGGTGGCTCAAACACATGACGGCTCAAGGGCTGATCGTTGGCGACGGCGCCGGCGATGTCGACGACGAACTGACTTTGTCCGGCATTGGAATGCAGAAGACTGAAATGATTCTCCTGGAAGCCCGGATACTCAAAGATGAGTTTGCTCGGATTTAGACACGATAAGTCAATGATCCCTGGCGTCCGTGCATTGGGTGGCTATCGACGGCGCGCGGAAGCAACCACAGCGAGCCGCAACGAACAGCAGTCTACGCATCTGGTTTTCTCCTGCCGGAGGACCGGGCTGGATGAAACTGCTTTGCGGCGTCCTTGCGTCAACAACCTGATTTGACGCGGACGATCTACATGTGACGGGACCTCCGATTGCTACGTCTTACCACTTTGGGTCATCGGCTCTTCCCCAACCTGATAGAACGCGATCAGTGGCCGAAGCTCAGAGCGAGCTTAGATACGTCCCGTATTGCCTCGTCCTGCTGCTCAATCCCGGCCGCCAGCCGGTCTAGTGCGATGGCGACATCCTCGATCGCTTGCGTCAGGATCGGCCCTTGCAGGTGAGTATGTAACTTTCGGTACGCCTCCGCATGCGCGCGGATCTCAACAGGGGTTCTGGTCATCTCGCTAAAAAAACGGTGGGGACGATCCAGTAAATTGACCTGCGTCAAGGAGGAATCAGACGTTTCCTAAATGGGTACATTCAGTACAGGGCCGTTTTGCCGCGCTGACCGTTGCCCGGCAGCGGGAGAAACATAATGGCCGGCCGATTGCGACCTGATGCGTTTGAGATCACGGCCTTCGAGGGGCGGGTGCTTGTCAAGGCTCCGGGTCTCGCCGCGACGCTCAACGTCGAGGCGGCTTCGCTACTATCTGATAAGCTGCTCGCTGCATGCGGATTGGCGCGCTTGCAACAACATGCTGCGATCGATGAGCCCGTAGAGCCCGATTGTCATAGAAGGTAAGGCCCGAGCACGCGTCGGATATTGCGATGAATATCGCTGCGCATTATTACAATTCGTATGGGGATACGGGATACCATGCGCGAGGCATTCGTGCATGCGACGCAACGCGGCGAGTACGTCATCAGCTGGCGACTTCGCATAGGGTCTTTGGAGCAGCTCGCTGACGATACGGAGCGGGTCCTCGGGTACAGGCCGAGGAAGCTGGACTCGTTTCTAGGACTGGCGATCGAAGTCTGTCCGTTTGGTTCGCCCAACGAACTGGTGACGTCAGAGGGGACCGTGAGGCTAATTAGCGCCGCAACCCTTGAGACCGTATCAAGGTAAGTCGCCGAGAATCTCAGCTGGTCCGACGCCATGTGCCAGGCGTCGAACGGTAGTCGGCGCGGCGACGAACGAAGGTTCCGTAGTAGTGCAGCGGCTCGTCGACCGCGGCCATTTCGTAAGAGGCGTTGGCTGTCAGCAGATCGGTGCCTTCGCCAAACGTCGGCGCATCGCACGTCAGTTCGATGGTCAGTGCAGCCCGAGCATACCTCGGGAACTGGATGACCACCTTGCCATCCTCGATCAGATAAGACCCAATATCGTCGGGCCGATCGTTTGGCGTGATGCGGCCGGCGGCCAGGACATAGAAGGACGGGCTACTCAGATCGAGTGGCTGCTCTTCCTCGAGGTAGAACCATTCGCCTTGAAGGGCCTCTTCCGTGATCGTCGCCATTCTCGCTCCTTCCTTCGGCCATCCTATGAACTTGCGGACGCAAACGGAACGGGTAGGTTCCCACGATGGCCGAATTTGACGATTCCCCGGATCCCGAACTCGGCGAGGCGTGCAACCGTCTTGCTGCTTGGGTTGAGCCGTTGCCCGAAGGGCAAGTGATCGATCAGGCGTCTGGCCTGACAGAGCGCGACCTCGCGATGATTTTGCGCCGCCTGTATGCAACGCGAAAATACGCCTTAAGCGAGATCGCTACCATGGATGAGGACGAGGACCGTTACGGCAGGCCATCCGTCCCCATCACCAAGAAAAGACCGTGGGCATGATCAAATAGGTCAACTCGCATGACGAGCAGGTGAGATGATGTCCGCACCGACCTATCAAGGCTCTACGCCGTGGGCGGCAGCAGGTACGACATGGAAAACGGCGTCTCGCGAGATGCTTGTTGCGGCGCAACAGGCGCTGCCGCTACCGTAAACCGTCGCGGCGAGCATCTTACCCCGTGCTCGTCACACGCGTTCGTCGCGACATCGTTTCGTTTTGAGACTCGCCGGGTATTGCCTACCGTATAGGTAAGTGTCAGTATTGTGACATCGCAGCGGGTTGAGCATTCCCAAGACGCCTCCCCGCTGCGGTGCTCCCAGTTTCTAGAGCGCTGGACCGCCGTGTGAAGCGATTCTAATTGCTAGGCGTCACTCGATAGCGGTAACTCGCTGTATGAGGACCTTTTTAACGCTCGCTGCGGCTTTCTTCACGTGGAGTTTCGCTGCGGTTCCTGCGCAAGCCGCAGTGACAATTACGTTCTGGAGCCACGAGCTTGGCAACAGCTTCCCCCATGCGTTCTTCACGTTGCGCGGAATACCCGATGCAGGCGGCGCTCCGGTCGATACGAATGTCGGGTTCACGGCTAAATCGGTCTCGCCAGCACTCTTGATGGGGCCCGTTGCGGGAAAGCTCGACATAGCCAAGCCGGGCTATGTGGCGGGGAGCGACGCACAATTCTCACTCATTATGAGCGATGCACAGTATGAAGCTGTGCTGCGGTTGGTCGACGCGTGGAGCGAGGGGAAGCCCGACAGCGTGTATCGCCTGTCAGACCACAACTGTGTGACCTTTGTGAAGGAAGCAGCGCGCGGATCGTCGGTCTTACAGGGCTCGATCAGCCTAAGTTGATGAAAAAACCTAGATCGTATCTGAAGGCCGTACAGGCTGGGAATGTCGGCCGCGTTACGCTTCTTGGGCTTCACGGAAAGGCTTATCTTGCCAGCCTTGCTCCCGTCGCTCCGACTTCCGAAATGACCAAGTGAACTACTGCCGCGGTTACTAAGCGGCTTAACCATCCCGATACTGTTTCGGCCAAGGTCGTCCTCCGGACTCGGCCGGTCCGCCTCGTGTTCTCTTGGCAATCGAGGAGGGCCGTTACCGCGAAACCGGCTCGGGGTTTCCGCGTTGACGCGACGCCAGGTATCTCCGGAAAGTGACTGGCCGGCCCGTCCTTTGCCAACCGAAGGACGGGCCGTTAGGTTTTGCAGGCGGCCCACCAAAATATGGCAGTAGGTATAAACTTGGGTCAATAGAGCTGCCGCTGTTATGGCGCTATATGGACAGACGCCGGCAGGACGGCCCCCCGTTTACGCTGCCGGCGACCATTGCCCAAACCAACGCAGCCTTAAGGCGTGACTGGTCTCCATTGTTGGGATGATGGCACTGAGCCCATCCGGTTCGTCGTAGCTCCGGATGGGCCCTTTTCTTTTCCAAATACGGTCGCTCGTTGAGATCGAGCAGCCCCACGATCATAGACCTCGACAATTCACGCTAGTATCGGAACGATCATGAACAATCCGCGCGAATGGTTTCAGCCCAAGGTAGTAGGGATCGGCTGGTCCCCTCGAACCTGGGAGGGTTGGGCGATCATTGTCTCCGTGATTGCAATTGGCGCAGTTGTCGGTCGGGTAAACCTCTAATGTGTAATCGCGCCCGGTTCGACGGCGAACCTGAAACCATCACCGAGCGCTTCGGTGCGGAATGGCTTGCCGATAAGCCAATGGACAATCGGTTCGACCCGAAAGAACTACGCCCTTTCGGCCGTGCTTACGTCGTGCGGAACGAAGCCGATCGCCGCGGGCTCGACGTGATGGAATGGGATGTCCTAGCGGGGCAAGCGAAACAGGCTGGCCGCAAAGTTGCGCAGACCAACGTGCGCACCCTGCACCTACCCCAATGGCGATCTCTCGTCAGCGATCCGGCCAATCGGTGCCTGATCCCGCTAACAGAGTTTTGCGAATGGGCACGCGAGCCCACCGACCTCGGCGATGGCAAGAAGCCGATCAAGGGGGAGATGTGGTTTAGAGTGAGTGATCAGCCCGTGTTTGCGATAGCTGGCTTCTGGCGACAAGTCGGCGACCAACGCTACTTTGCGATGGTCACCTGTGACGCCAACGAACTGGTGGCACCGATACATCCCAAGGCGATGATCACGATTCTGCGGCCGGACGATCACGATCGGTGGCTGACCGGTAGCTATGAAGACGTGCTAGCGTTGCAGCGACCTTACCCGGCTGATCAGATGACGGTGCGGGGGCCGGTGTTCCCGACGCGCACGGTGACGCCTCGGCTGATCTAAGCACGGTCCCCTTGGTCCCGCTCAGGTTTTGGTCAGACCAGGTTGGGCCGGATCGACCTCCAGCTTCGTTTCGCTGGGTTCGAAGCGGATAGTCCAACGGGGATACCCTTCCGGCGAAACTTCAATATCAGGCAGGCCGATCGGATCGGTACCTGTTTCGACCCAGCCAGCACCGTGGCAGCGATCGCATGCCGTTCGCTTGCACCGGAAGCTGACGAGATCGATCTCGGTATTCCACTGCCCGCGGCCCTTGCAGATTGGACACATGGCATCGAGGCTGCCATTGCGGGGCTGGAGAGGGACGATGTCGAACGCGTGCGGGCTGTCAGGTCCGTTGCAGTAAACGATATTGCTGGCGTGGGGCATGCGATCTCAATTCCAAGTTTCGTACTTCAACGCCGGGTTTCGTCGTCTCGGTCCCGTTACGCTGTCATTTCTCGCCAGAAAATCGGTCTCATCTACCGCCGTCTGAATGTTGTTCAGCTTCCGCCCAGGGTGTCAGGGCTAGCCGCTGCCGGAACTCATCAAGGCATTGGGCGCGACGGGTTGCCTCCTCATCGTGCAGGTAGCGCCGCATGCCGGCCTCAAGTCGGGCTGCAGCATCAAAGGTCCCGTCTTTGGTCGGCGTCATCATTTGCCGGATCGCCGCGATGTCTTCCTTCAGCTGCTCCTGCTCACCGTGGGTAAATGCATCGCTGTCGACGATCAACTTGGCCGACATGATTGCCGTCATCATCGGGAAGGCGAAACCTGGACCGAAGTGCATGAGGAAGAGCGCCACGGCCCGACCGGTCTTCGTGACGGGGTAGATGTCCCCATAGCCTGTGGTGGTCGCTGTGGTAAATGCCCACCAGAAAGAGTCCACCGCGTCATACTTACCCTCGGCAATTTCAAATATGATGGCTGACGTAGTGACGGTGACGAAGTAAATTACCGCGACGAGGAGAAACGATCGGCCCATTAGCGATGTAAGTTTCTTCATTGCCCACCCTCGTTGGAGCCCGCCCCCGGACCGCTGCGATGAAGCGTATCGCTGTTCGCGTCATCGATCCACCAATGTTACGTGTGCTTGAGGGCTTCTTGGCTCGGTTCACGACGATCAGATCACCGTCGTTGATCCCGGCACCGGACATGGACCGGCCATCCACGCGCATGATGTAGCTCGCAGCCGGATGCTCGACGAGCCACGCGCCCAGATCAATCGGTTCCTGCATGTCGTCCTGCGCGGGCGAAGCGAACCCGGCATGCGTATGGACGAGGAAGAAGGGCACCTCGCACGGCACGAGTTCGAACGAGACGTCGTGGAGCCGCAGCGCGGTATCTCGACGGATCAGCGGGATGACAGCGGGGCGATTCCGGTTCGTTGACGACATACCTATAGGATCGCGGCGAAGAGGAGCTGGTCGTGGTGCGCAGTCAGAACCGACCGTGCGTCCTGGGCATCGCCGACGGCCTGCCGGTACTGCACAGTTCCGAACCGTTCGGCCTCGTCGAAGCTGAACTGCACGGCATCAACGGGTGGGTAGACGTTGTCGTATATCACGCGGGCAGCCGCTCTCAGCCGCAGATCGTACTGCATTCCGTTGCTCCGTCAGTATCGAGTCGCTGGTCGTGGCCTGTCCCTAGCTAGGCGCGATCCCCGCTGATTCTCAAGAACATTGCAAGAACATCAATATGATGCAATTGGCGGCTTAACGATTCAAGGGACGCGAGAATGACCGAGCACGACGACGACCAGCAGCAACTTAAGCCAGCGTTTGGCCAGTGGCTTATGGCGCAGAAAGACAGAAGCGATCTGGTTGGTCAGTTGGCGACCGGCGCCGTCGCGGATCGGCGCTTTCCCCGCAACGGAGATCCGGAGGCCGTGCGCAAACATCTCAGCGCCATGCAGGCTGAGGGCGACATGTTCGCCGCGGCCGACGACGCCGAGTCCGACTGGTTGTCGGCTTGATGCAGGACGCGTGGCGGCAGGCCTTCGCGCTGATGGCTGATCATGGCCAGATGGGCGCATGCAAGATCGTGGCGTCGGGTATGGAAAAGACGCCACCAGGGCGGCCGGAGCAGTACCGACAGTGGGAGGTTTTAGCCGACTGCCTGAACGCTGTAGCAGACGCCAGCCGGACGAAGCACTGATGCGAGTCGTTCGATGATCGCCCTCGCACCAACGACGACGTTCTCATGCATGGTGACCCGCGTTCACGACGGCGATGGACCCCTATGGTGCTCGAACGGGGTCAAGGTTCGGATTGCCGGCGTCCAGGCGCCGGACTTCGAAAGCGCGTCGCCTTGTCGCGCGGCAGACCCGAGGCGGGTAAACTATCGCTGTGACAACGCGGCTGCCAAACGCAGCCAGCAGATCGTCGAACACCTGGTGCTGCGAAAGACGTTGCGATGTGAGGCGACCGGTATGAGCTACAGCCGCGTTGTGGCCCGGTGCACGCTGCCGGACGGTCGATCGCTGTCGTGCGCCGCTATCGCTTCAGGGGCGGCCGTGCGGTGGGATCGGTACTGGCGGAAGTATCGCATGGGTGCGTGCAACTAAGATATCTTGCGGCACGGCTGAGTGCCGTGCCGCGGAATCACAGTCCGACGCGTAAGCCCAAAGCGAAGTAGTGCGGACCCGCGTTACCCTTCAGGCTCAACGTAGGCGCGAGTGGTAATGCGACGGTACCATACGGGCGAACCTCATCACCGATCCGAACACCAGCACCGATAGTGGCCGCCAGCGGGATTGAGTAGGTCGCTTCCACACGGCCGTATGGCTTCACAGCCGTGTTGTCGCAGTTCGAACTCTTAGCGTACTGGCCGTTTCGGCCGTCGCGGCAACGTGGGTTGCCCCCATTGCTATCCTCGAAATAGCGATCGTTGTCGCCTTGATACAGGAAAACGCCAGCCGCGGGTGTTAGGCGGAACCCCCCGGCGCCGAACGAGTACCCCGCGCCAAGTTCGCCGCCCCATTCGCCATCAGCACGAGCGCCGAATGCTTCTAGCACGATTTGAGCCGAAGCTGGCGTTGCGACGGCACAGGCGGTCAGCGCGCCGATGATTGCGATTGTCAGTTTCTTCATGTGTCCCCCGGCCGCCCGTTTTAGAGCGGGTCGCGCAAGTACGTGAGAAGCATCGGATTAGGAAGTACTGAGAGTGTTCAAAATGAACCAATTCCGTTCGAGATCGGACAAAACTTCTAAGTCTATTTGCAGGTTCGCATAACTAAACGACAGCCTATCCTCTACCTCGACAGCACCCGGTAGCTGAGCCCGGCTGCGACGGGTACTGGGGGAGGCAACTAAACGAGATGGCTGATCAGACTTGTCTGTGCCGTGGCATTGGTAGCAGCGTCGCCAGCGTACGCAGATAGCTGGATACCGGCCACGCGGACGACTTATGTCTCTCCGGACAAGGCGGTGCGCCTTACGGTGGTCCCGCGCGATATCGAGGATCAGCTCACCTATTTACTGACAAGGTCGACGGCAAAGAGCCGGCAGGTGAGGTGGCCCCCTAAATGACCTGACAGGGCCCCGCTCTCAGATAAGAGTGGGGCATATGACTGACGGTACGACCAGGCGTTACAATGATGGCGAGGTCCTCTCCGGTGTTCAGCGCCGGAGGCGGTGGACACCTTAGGAAAAGGTCCGGATCGTTGAAGAGACGTATCTGCCCGGAATGAGCGTGTCGCTCGTCGCCCGCCGGCACGGCATTGGTGGGAATCAGATCTTCATCTGGCGGCGCCTGATGGCGCAAGGTGCGCTGACCGCCGCGCCAGCTGGCGAGGAAGTGGTGCCGACGTCCGACTACCGTACGCTCGAGGCGCAGATTCGGCGCCTAGTTGGGTTGCATTGTTAGCCGCCTGTTTCGGGTTCCTTCTTCGAGAAGCCATTGCGCTAACGCTCAAGGCGAAGAGCTCGAAGCATTCCTATCCTGTCATTCGACATTACGTGACAGCAGCGACTGTTGCGGGCAAAACGGGTAGATGGTCCTCTGTGGGGAAGGGCTTTGGGGGAAAATAATGACTGCAATGAAGACGTCGTCCGCATTGATGGCGCTAATGCTAGCTGGCTGCGGAGGCGACGATGGCGGCTCGGCCGCCCCGCCTTCGACTACAACGCCTACACCTGCAACCCCAACCCTGGGTGTTACGCTCTCCGCCACGACGCAGACGACGGCAATCGGTGACGACGGTGCTGGCACCCCTTTGGGCTTCACCGCGAGTGTTGCGGGTACAACCGGCGACACCGTGATTGCCGACCTGCAATATGATCGCGCACGCTTGGCGCTCGATGGCGATGTCGTCCGCGCGGGCGACGGCAGCTACAAGGTACAGTTCAAGCCGGTCAGCACGTTGGCCTTGGGAAACTACAACGGTACAGTGACTTTTCGTCTGTGTCGCGACACCGCCTGCGCTACGGTCTATCCGGGATCGACGCAGACGTTCGGGTATAATCTGACGCTGCAGATCGGCGAATGGACCACCTACCAGCGTAATGCCGCACACACCGGCTATGTTCATGCAACGTTTGATCCTGCCGCATTCGTGAAGGCGTGGGAATATGCACCGGCCACGGCCACCCGTGTGAGCGGGATCGCCGCAGCGAATGGCCTCGCCTATGTCACAACGCAGGAGCGTGATGGCACCGCGGTGCTCCATGCGTTGGCGACAGGCAGCGGGGACCAGCGCTGGTCCTATGCTATCGGTGCAACCACCTATTTCAGCACACCCGCTGTCGGCAACGGCCGGGTATTCGTCACTACCATGACGACGTCATCCAATGAGAATCCCGTGATCTCAGTCGATGCCGTCACCGGCGACTATGCGCCGCCACGCGCGATCTTCTCGTCTCAGTGGTCATCCTTCCTCCAGCCGACGCCGTACAAGGACGGTCTGTACATGTCGGCAGGCTATTACGGGAGCGTCGTCTACGGCTTCGACTATACATCGCGGACCGGCTGGGAGGCGCAGATCAAGGGCAGCATCTGGGACGGCGAAACCCCAGCGGTTGATGACGACACGGTCTATTACTATTCGGGCAACGCACTCGAGATGATCGACCGGCGTACCGGCGAGCCGAAAGCAAGCCTTGCCGATCCTTTCTTCCAGAACAGCTTCTACAGCTATTACGGCGCGCCCGTCCTCGGCACGATGGGCAACGTCATGGCCTATTCGAGCCAGCGTAGCGCTTCGACGCCATCGATCCTGGTCAACTGGTCGACGGGAACCAAGACCATGGTCTGGCGCAGTGCTTCCACCTATTCCACTGCCCCCGCTGTTGGGGGCGGACGCATCTACCTATCGCGTGCCAATCCCGGTGAACTCAATGCACTTGATGAAGCCACAGGCCGCGTCTTGTGGGGCTGGGCACCTCCCTTGGGAGAACAAATGATCGGCAACACGATCCTGACCGATACGCTGGTGTTCGTTTGTACCAACAAGGCGATCTATGCGATTCCCACCCAAGGCAGCACCCACACCCCGGTTTGGAGTGCAGCCGGAGGCGGCGACATGGCACTGACGTCGGACGGAACACTGATCGTGACCGGCAAAGTGCCGGACTACGGCTATCCTCGCGCGCTCACTGCTTATCGGCTGCGATAGAGGTTTCGATCGCCATAATATGGCAGCTCGCCGGTAGCCTCCATGCGATCAGCCGTTGGGGTGTCAGTCGCTATCGTGAACCTGTGTTCGAATAATCAAGGGCATGACGCAAAGATAGGTAGTGTCGACACGTCGACACGTCGTCGTGTCGACAAATTTACTTGCTAGGTGCTGTCCCACACCCATAGCCGCGGCCTGTGGACCGCTATATTGTTCATCTGCGGACATAGGTAGCGTCGACATCGCCGGCTCGAGTAATTCCAAACGGCTAGCAGTTTTTTAGGCTGACGGGGTTTTCCGTGTAATAGCACGAAGTCTCCTGTGGTGGTCGCCCGGCTCGTGCCACAGCCCGGTGTTTTCCTCGTCAAAGCACGCTGAGCCGTACAGATCTCCACGGTATTGCACCAGAATCGCGGTGCTCCCTGAGGTTCGGCCGTCCGAACCCGGCAAGCCTCGGACGATCCTCGCTAATGTTCGTGCTATTACACGGAAAACCCCCTTTCCGTTGGACAAGCATGAGGCAGCGACACAGGTTGATCGCTGATAAAGGCGAGTTTGGGATCATGGGCGACGTTTCGGTTTTTCAGGGTGACCTGTTTTCGGTGCACAGCCCGCTGTACGGCGATGTGCAGGGCGAGCGGACCGTGGCTGAGTTTCCGTTTTTCGCCCTGTCGAAAAAGGCCCATATGACCCCGATGGTCTTTGAATCGGGCGAAGCCCGAATCGAGATCAATCCGAGCAAGACTGGTGTCGCGACGATCTATGACAAGGAAATCCTGCTCTATATCGCCAGTCTGATGGCGGAGCGGGCCGAAAAAGGTGAAAAAGCCGACCGGATCATGACGTTTACCGCCAATGATCTCTTCCGCGTTACCGGTACGAACTCGTCCGCGCGGTCCTACACGTCGCTGAAGGCCTCGTTAAACAGGCTGCAGGGCACGCAGATCGTTACGAATATTGAAACTGGTGGTGAAGGATCGGACAGCTCTTTTTCCTGGCTGCTCAAAGCCGATATCAAATACATCAAGACATCTACGGGCGAGCGCCGTGTAAAATGGGTTGAAGTCATGGTGTGTGACTGGTTGTATCGCGCCATCCTGACGGATCAGCGGATCGCTGCATACCATCATGACTTCTTCAAGCTTGGCCCCATCGAACGGCGTCTCTACGAACTTGCCAAATTCAACTGCAAGGACGACGGCTTTACACTTGATATTGGTGAGCTGGCGGCGCGCGTAGGCTGCGCTTCGGACCGACGTGGCCTCGAATATTTTAAGAAACAGCTCCGCGACGTATCCGAACAGGATAGTCTGCCCGAATATACGCTCGACGTGGTCGAAACGAAAATCCCGTCGGGACGCGGTGGTCGGCCGCGTTTGCATACGACCATCAGCTTTCGACCCAAAAGAGATATCGAAATCCTTGAAGACGGCACCGACGCGTAATCCGTTTGCAGGTTCGCATAGGGTTTTCCGTGTAATAGCACGAACTCGAGTTCGGTGATCGTCGACCGACCCAGGGAAGTTATCGAACCCCGGCCAGGGGTTTTCCATGTGATAGCACGAACATTTCCCGAGTTTTCCGTGCGAAAGCACGAACCTTGGCGCTTTGCCCTGCCCCGATAAACCGCAAGGATGATGGAACGGCGGTCGTCGTTCGTCGAATTCGGTTTTTTCCAAATCCGACGAACGAGGGCGTGGTCGTAACGATCATTGGCAAGGGGGAGCAAGTGTCGGGTTTCTGAGCCGCATCGTGCGCAGCGTTTACGCCAGCGCAGGACGTATACACTGCTTAGGTCGCCACCTGCCCCACCAAGCCCATGACATCGATAACGAAGGAATGGCTGTGAGCGGATAAAAGGAAACCCGGCACGAAGGCCGGGCATCCCAAAAGCACATACTAGGTTCGTGCCGGCAAGCACAAACGATCGTCTACCAACGATCCCTAAATATGCGCTTTTCAGATTGAATTCAAGGATGCGCGTTTCGCGCCACGGCTGACTTTTGCCTGTTTCCGCCACCCTCAAGAGGGAACGGATGATGGGGACTATTACAATTGGCGATGCCGCGCTGAAGGCGTTCGGCTTGCTAACGCGCGAGCGTGCGCCCGCGCGATCGGGCGCGCTGCACCGGACAGGCGCACCTGTGCTACGCGACAGCCTGGAGGCCGGTACCTTCGAAGAAGTCTTCTGGACGGCACCCGGCAAGGGCGAAACCGACCGTTTGCTGCATGTTGCGCGCAAAACCCTCGATGCTGCACGGAGGTTGCGGCGCGATGCGCGCTCGGGAGAACGGACGCTGACGGTCGTCGAGCGAGGTATCGCTCAGCTTACCGGCAGCGCCGTGCGGGTCTTCGAAGAGCTTCTCACGCTTGCGCGGTTAAACCGTGGCCGTGTGTACCCCTCCTACGACTATTTGGCAGAGACGACCGGGCTTGGTCGTGCAACCGTCGGTCGGGCGCTCCGCATTCTCGAGGTGATCGGGTTTCTCGTGCGCCAGCGACGCTTCAACCGTGTGAAGAGTGACGGCCCCGGGCCGCGGTACGTACAGACATCCAACGCCTACCGACCTTTGCTGCCTGGCAGCGTGCGGTCCTATCTTCCGCGCTGGATGCGTCCTGCTCCGTTGCCCGACGACGTTGCTCAGCATCACGCCGACCATGCCCTGGAAACCAATGCGATGCTGAAGACGCTGTCCTGCCGGGAACTCGCACAGATCACCGTCGATGGTCCGCTAGGTAAGATTCTCGCTAAGCTCGGCGAGACGATCGATCGCATGGAGCGCGAGGCTCAAATCGATCCACAACCGCTAACTGATTCTATAAATATAAGAGATGCAGTGTTGGCCTAGACGGCCAACGCAATGACTGACTGACGGAAACCGGAAACTCCTGAACCAAAACACCGAGATAACACGCGGAAAACCCTGGACGCAGCGACGATGTCGCCGCGAATGCTCCCTAGTGGGATCATGCGGTTTCTGAAGCTTTCGATTATCGGACCGCATTCGAAGGAGACCCGTCGTGCCATGCGTCATGAAAATCATGTTTCTTATCAGGATGTTGGGTCAGGGCGCGCGTTAAAAAGCGTCCGCATTCAAGAAAGCTAACAAAAATCAAGGTTCCCGCGATGCAGGACCGGCAACCCTGCATTTTGTCCCTACCGCGTCATGACGCTTGCGTATTGGCGCTAGTATGCCTAACCGCAGCGCCGTCGGGGAGTGGCGCAGGCTGGTAGCGCACCTGGTTTGGGACCAGGGGGTCGCAGGTTCGAATCCTGTCTCCCCGACCATAGACCGTAAGGTTTATTCTCGCCCCTCGATGCTCGGGCGGGCCTTCATCATTCTGTGTCGCCTCAAGGCAGCGATTGAACGTGAAACCGACGGACTTCGCCCCAGGATAACCAGTTGCGGAAGTCTTGCGATTTATCGGTCGATTCGCACGATTTGCGAGATCTTGCCGAATCCGCAACGGCTGTGGGGAAACCGGGCGGCTGCAATACCACGGCGTCGCCCATATCATTTAGGGTATTGCGTGACACCGACCGTCATCACTCCAAGCGGCCTAGGTGCGATGGAAGTAGGCCTTGTGCTCGACGAAGAGCGCCAGCGCTTTGTCGTGCTGACGTTTAAGGAACCGGGGGGCGAGCCCCTATTGGTCACATTTACGGTTCCCATCTTCCAGAACTATGTCGAGCACCTTGTCCGTACGGCGAAGGCAGCCAACGAGGAG
Organism: Sphingomonas sp. 320_CC; assembly: GCF_059691795.1. Classification (NCBI taxonomy): domain Bacteria; kingdom Pseudomonadati; phylum Pseudomonadota; class Alphaproteobacteria; order Sphingomonadales; family Sphingomonadaceae; genus Sphingomonas; species Sphingomonas sp. 320_CC. The sequence continues at coordinate 91,742 of NZ_JCAWAE010000006.1, forward strand.
GCCAACTGGGTCATTCCCGGCTGACCATGATAGCTCATCTTGCCGATGAATTTCTTGGCTTCGGACGATAACCTTGCGCTAAGCAGACAATGGCAACGGGCGACGAGCGGCTGAACCAGAATGCAGCGTCATCGCGCGATATGCGTTGCGCGCTGATCCAGAACGATGTTGAGAGCCCCTTTGGGGGTCAGGCCAGCCACGGTTGCCCGACCAGTATAGCCCGTCGCATCGTAGGTCCCCGTGCGACTGATACGTATCCAGTCGCCTTTCTTCTGCGGGCAGCTCAGGCTCTGCGCATATCTGCCGTCGGCGACGCGCTGGCTGTCGATCCGGCATCGTGCTTTCGGGTCAGGCATCAGGAGCGTCTCGATCCCCTGCCCGCTCGACAGACGCTTGCGTTCGGCCTTCGATTTGCCTTTCATCATTCGCAAAAGGAATCCGGGAACACCCGGTACGGTCAGGTCTACGACCTTTGACGTGACGTCCCAATCTCCTGGCTGCACCACCTGCGCGGTAGCGGTAGTCGAAAGGCCAACTAGCATAAGCATGAAGTATTTCGTCATACCTCAATCATTTACCGGATTGCGCGTCGTACACAACTGACTGCCCTCCCGTGGCAGACGGTCCTGCTCCCTCGAGCGATGGCACCGAACAGTTTGCCCCAGCCTGCGCAATGACCCGTTACATTACCGTATGGCTGCCGCCAGAGCGACCATGCTGCGCGTCCCACGCGTATGTATTGCCTGAGCAGCGGCACCATGATGAGAACGGTAAAGATCTGGAAGCGCTCGAGTACACTGGTGTGCGCCACGTTATTGCCCGTGCCGGTCTTGCCAACCTCTCAGATAAGATGGGCTACCAGTGTGCGTCGTCAGATCGGCACATGCATCTGCCCATGCTGGATGGGAAAACGAGCGAGGCCGAAAGCGTGCGCCGGGGATCTCATTGCAATTCAAGGGCAGGGTTGGCCGTCATAGCTGAGTTGCTTATCGACTCTAGCTGGTCGGCTGTGACCCGCCCGCACTATACCTGGGCGCAGGCTGGCAGGGCCAATCGGAACGTGATGTCGCGATCAGTCCCCAATCGGGCTTTCGCCGTGCTTGCGCAGCACGTCGTTGAATGCCTCGGCCATCAGCGCCTGAAGGCTTCTGCCCTGGCGACGTGCCAACGTGTGCATGGCGAACGACATCTCGGGTGTGAAAAAACCGGCGATCTGTTTGCGACCCTGCCGGCTGGCAGGACCCGCTGTAGCCCCCTGCCCGCCCGCCTGGTTTTGCGTCTGTGCAATAGGCTGTGAAGCCGCTGGTGTTGCGATGACGGATTCCGGCAAGGTGCGATCACGCAGGTTTGCGAAGGACGGCTTGCGGCTCATGCTACAACTTTTCCGTTCTCTTTCAGGGGTTTGGATGATAGCTTCTTTGGCGTCTTGATCGGTATACCGAGTTGTAGACATGTCCACTTGTAGATGTGTCGAATATCCTCTGCCGCTTTGCCGCTGGGTTCGTATTCCATGACGGTGCGGCCTTCCGCGCTTGCATGGCGAAAGGCGGCGCGGTCGGCGATTTGGATCGGACAGGCTGGCGTACCAAACCCTTCGACGAGTTCGCGGGCCTCCTGATACATGCGCGGCGCGTTAGGGGAACCTGCGGTGAACACCACAAAGGCTGGCTTACGGAGCAACTGCACGAGTTTGGCCGTCGTCTGGATCGCCGCCAGGTCGAAGGCGCTGGGACGGCATGGGATCAGGACGAGATCGGCAACCTCGACTGCGGCACGCGCGGCGCTGTCGGCATGAGGCGGAGTATCGATGACGATAAAATCGGCCCCCTGCCCTCTCGCCTGCGCGATCTTGGCAGAGAGTCGTGGCGGTGGGCTATCGATTACTTCAGGCGGTGCGTCTTGGCGCCAGGCTGCCCATTCGCTGGCAGTCGCTTGGGGGTCTGTATCTATGACGAGCGCAACGCGCCCCGCGTCATGGGCGGCAGCGGCAAGGTGAAGCGCTAGCGTCGTCTTGCCCGCGCCTCCCTTCTGGCTGATTATTGCGATAGTAGGCATGTCTTCTCCCCTACATGTCTACATCGCGACAATGCAACACTGCTGACGGGGATCAGTGTATTTGGCTGCAATGCCTGCACCCCGCGCGCCCATTCGATCGCGGCGGATACCCCATCCGCCGCAGCGGTCCGCCCGCCGCACAAAACAGCCGTTTGTCACCAACGTATAGAACGTTGTACCCCATCGATACCCCGGCCTGGCGGCGGTAGGCATCCGTCCGGATCAGAAATGAATGGGGGTCGGACTCGTCTGCAAACGCTCAGAAACGTGCAGCCTAACTTGTCCTCTGTCCAGCGAAGTCGTTTGTCTTGACAACCACATCACCGCCGCGACGACCGACCTTCGCCCAACGTACCTTCACAGCTTCTAAAAACTCGCGTTCAAGCCTCTCCGAAGAAGTATTTCGCCGCATTGCCTGAAAGTACGATAGAGCGGCAGGCGAGAGGCGCCCCTTAACGAGCGATACCGTGGGTAGAAACACGCCGGGTACGCCGCCTTCAGACAATTCGATTTCGAAAACCCCGTCATCGCTTACCATTGATCAGTCCCCTACTTTTGCAAAATACGTTCACTTTGGAACATATGGAGTCAAGGCACGGGCAAGGATGATCGAGCGATTTTCCCGCAAGTTGACACCATCAAGACCCTCTTTGCGATCACGTCGGCGGGCTCGCAGCGTTAGGCGAAGATAAGCTGCAATGCACCTTGGTCGATGCGTGAAGAGCCTGTCTTACCGTGCCCCGAGTGCGGCGGTCCGAGCGTCGGGCTGACCCGTAAGTTCAAGCCACCGAAGCGTTCTGACGTGAAACAGTGGAACAAGGTCGAGGCGTTAAAGCGACACAGCTTTTTGTATTGTAGTGTCGGCGAACCTTATCCTGATACTCTTCAAGAGGTCGCCTCCTTTGCGGTGCGGCACGCGAACTTCATAGCTGCGGAGCGCGCTCGACGACCGGAAGCCTACCGTCAAATAGAAGTGGCTTTGTCGCGAGTCCGTTAATCGGTCTACGTCAGCTTCCCCCCAATCGGACAGGCGGCTGCGGCGAAGATCCCCTCCGCCATAGCCTCGGCAGGCTCCCAGCAACGCTAAGGGGTTGGCCCATCGCCAGCGCAATGTACCTCGGCGATACCCCATCTCGAGACGCCCACTAGCGGACTTTGGTTAAATCGGTCACTTTCGTAGCAGACTCCGCCACGAGGTTATCAAAGATGAGTTATCAAACAGACCGTCGAAGCCGGACGCGAGCAATCACCGTGTATGTGGCCCTCCTTTTTATTGGAGCGGCGCTAGGCTTTCTCGTCAGGTTTGGCGTGATTACCGATCGTATCCTCTGGTAACAGCCTCGGACGACCGCTCGAAAGTCTGCATTCCTCTCCAAAGCGGGCAGTCCGCTTCTGGGCGATTGTGTTGAAGAAGTCGGCCTCGGCGCCGGCTGGCACCGGCTTAAAATCAAGGCAAGCCTACCTGCCTTTTCAGGCGGGTGCCATCTGCGCCGGCATCGGAACGAGCTTGGCCATCTTGCGGAGGTTCTGGGCGGTGGCGGCGAGTAGGAACTCGTCCTTGGCGCCGTTTGGACCCCGCAGGCGCAAGCGGTCCAGCTTCAGGATGCGTTTGAGGTGCGCGAACAGCATTTCTACTTTCTTGCGCTGTCGACGAGACGTCACATAGGCGTCCGTAGTGGCGATATCGCGGGCCAGATCGCGGGCGCCCTCATGGACGGAACGCAGGATCTTCCGGTGCGGCCCATTCGGGCAACACCGCGGCCGCAGGTCGCAGGCGTCGCATGCGGCCTTGCGAGTGCGGTATCTGTAAAGTCCATCGACTGGCGGCTGCTCCTTTGCGGCGCGGCCCTCATGCCAGTAACGTCGCAGCTCTTCTCCCGCCGGGCAGGTGTAGAGATCGCGCTCGATGTCATAGCTGAAGTCGGCGCGCTCGAACGTGCCGTCACGGCGGACCGACTTATCGAACACGGGGATGTGAGGCTGGATGTCGCGCTCGTGGACGAGCCACGCCAGCATCTCGGCCGAGCCATAACCAGTGTCGGCCGCCAGCCGTTCGGGCCAGACGCCGAAGCGGTCCTGCACGCGCTCGATCATCCGCTTGCACGCGGTCACCTCGGCCTGCCGGATCGCGGTGCTCGCCTCCACGTCCATGATGACGGCATGATCGAGATCGATGAGGTAGTTGGTCGAGTAGGCGTAATAGGCCTGCCCCCCGTGCGCACAGGTCCAGCGCGACGCAGGATCCGCCGGCGCCAGGTACTTCGGCACCACCGGCGTGGCCGCCCCGAATGCGGCATCGTCGAGGACGGCAAGATACTCGCGAACGGCACGCGTGTCGGCGTCGGGCGGCAGGCCCTCGCTACCCGGGCCGCCAGTCTGACGATTGGCATCGGCCCGGATGAGGCTGGCATCGACAGCGAAGCCTTCGCCACCGACCAG
>NZ_JCAWAE010000007.1:0-57836 GCF_059691795.1 Sphingomonas sp. 320_CC
CCGCGCACTTGACGACGAAGATGGCGGCGAGGAAGCGCAGCGATACCTCGGCTTCAAGATTGAGGTGGAGGGCGCCGTGACCAGCAGAGAGAATTTGCGGCGTGAGCATCGCCAGAGGGATGAGCAGAAGACCGCCCAATATCGGCCGGCAAATCGAGGGTATCGGCAGTTTGCGTGTAGCTGCTTCCATCTCCGCAACAGCCCGCATCAGCAGTATACCAGCGCCAGCGGCACAGGCCCCAAGACCGGCGTAGAGAAGGTAGTGGAACGTCTCGATCTGTTCGCCTGCATTAGCCGCAACCAGATACGGTTGAGCACCAAACGCCTGCGCCACAAGGACACTCGCCAGGCACGCCGCAGCGACAGGTGCCAGCGCTGATATCGTATAGGCCCCGATTACGATCTCAAAGGCATAGAAGGCCCCAGCTAATGGAGCCCCGAATGCACCTGCGATGGCGGCGCCCGTTCCGGCGCCGACCAAGATGCGCAGATCGGACCTGCGTAACGCAAACCAGTTGCCGCTGAGCGAGGCGACGAGCCCTCCCAACTGCGCATACGCCGCCTCAAGCCCCACAGACGCACCGAAGCCGTTGGAAAGGATCGTTTGCCCGGAGATAACGAGGCTGTCGGACCATGACATGCGACCACCATGAAGGGCGTTCGCCTCTACAGCGTCGACCATCCGGCGCCGGCGAGCATGAGTAACCCAAGAGAAGAGTGCGAGGACGGCTCCACCAGCCGGCAGGGCAAGTAGAGCAAGGTAAGGGATCGTCGTGGCCGCACTCAGCCTTTCATCCGGCGACAAGGCATAAAGCAGATGCTGCATCGCCTGTGCGAGCGTACCCTGGACGACACTGAGCAATCCGGCTGCACTGCCGATCATGATGGCCAGCACGATGAGTGCAGCTTCGCTGGATCGAAAAGCTTTACGGAGCCACGATGGCGCCACCCGACCAGATCCAGGTGGACTAGCTGCGCTATCGATCAGTGGCGCTGAAGCCATGTCAGTCGGCGTCCTGCATCAAGGTTGCAAACAGGGCTGCGGCGAGAACGGCGCTCGAAAGCCACATCACAATCGACAGCGTCCAAGACGTCGCCAGTCCAGCTGCCGTGATTGTTGCAAGCAGTAGGACGATGAGAACGGGCATGGCTGCCCGCGAGTGGAAAAAACGCATGAAGCCGCCTACGCCTGCTACATCTGCGGTGCCACAACCTTCCGAGCCGCCCGGTACGCTTCCTCGCCACGGACGCCATTCAGTATCTTCGAACGCCTGCGGCTTGGCCATGCTGCCCATCAACAGTACCCGGCGATCAGTGCAGTGGCCAAGTCCACATCACTAGAGGCGTACCAACCAAGACCACCAGAACCGATAGTGGTGCGCCCAGCCGGGCGTAATCGCTGAAGCGGTAGCCCCCAGGACCAAAAACCAAGGTGTTACACTGATGCCCAATCGGCGTCAGGAAATCGCATCCTGCCCCGATAGCGGTCCCGATGAGGAAGGCTTCGGGGCGATATCCGAGGTCATGCGCGAACACCGCCGCGATTGGCGCCATCACCAAGACCGTCGCGGCATTGTTGAGAAACGGCGTCACAGCCATCGCCGCTACGAGGATCAGGGCGACCGCGCCCCATGGCGGCAAGGAGGCCGCCAGATGGGCAAGCGAGGTCGCGAGTACATCCGACGCGCCGGTGGTGCGCAGGGTTTCACTGACCGGAATGAGCGCGCCCAGCATGATGAGAATTGGCCATTCGACGCCATCATAGGCATCTCGCAGCGGTAGCGCTCCGGTCGCCATCATTAGACCGGCAGCGGCGAAGAAGGCGACGGCCACAGGCACATAGCCGGTCGCGGTTACGGTCATCGCCACCGCGAGGATGATAAGTGGTAGGAAGCGACGCTTCGAACTTCCCAGACGCAGGGCACGCTCTGCCAGCGGCAGCGTACCGAGGTCACGCATGCGTTCCGGCAAGAGTGTGAGGGGTCCTTGAAGAACAATGACATCGCCGGCGCGCAAGACGGTCTCGCTGAGCTGCTTGGTCAGCCGTTTGCCGGCGCGCGATACCGCGATGAGATTGACGCCATAGCGTTGCTGAAGCCGCAGTCGTCCAGCGGACTGGCGGACCAACACGGAGCCGGTGGTGATGACCGCCTCAATGACGCCAACCTCATCATCTTCGCTGCCTTCCGGTAGGTCACGATGCTGTCCGGCAAGTGCTAGGTGGTCACCCGCAATGACACGCTCAAGCGTATCCGGGTCACCGCCCAAGATCAGCGTGTCGCCGGCAGCCAGAAGGAACTCGGCCGTAATGCTCGTGCGCACATCGTCACGGACAACATTGGCGATCGTCACCTCATTATCATGACGGTCGATGAAGGACTCAACCGTTTCGCCGACAGCGGGCGATCCGTCTTGGATGGTCGCCTCAGTGACATAGTCCGTGATGTTTAGAGCTTCGCCCATGGTCGGCGCTGCGCGGCGTTCCCTGGGCAGGAGGCGGTAGCCGAAACGCAGGAAAATGAGGCCGACCACAAGCAGGCCCAGCCCCGTTGGCAGATAATCGAACATGCCGAACGGCTCACCGGTCATCTGCTCTCGTACTCTGCTGACAATAATATTCGGCGACGTACCAACGAGGGTCATCAACCCGCCAAGGAGCGAAGCGAACGACATCGGCATCAGGAACACCGAGGGGCTAGTGTCCGATTTCTTCGCCGTCTGCACGGCTGCCGGCATCAGCATAGCCAAGGCACCGACGTTCTTTACGAGCCCGGACGATACCCCGACTGCCGTAGTCAGCACCACGAGTTGCGACCGGACGCGTGTCACGCGCCGCGCCAGTATCCCGAGCGCGCTCTCGATTAGGCCGGAACGCTGCATTGCCGATGAGATCACCAGCGCCGATCCAACGATGATAACGATGTCATCGGAAAAGCCAGTAAATGCCGCTTTGGGCTTCACCAATCCCAGCGACAGCCCGGCAAGCAGGGCGATGATGGCCGTGACATCATAGCGAAATCGGCCCCAAAGAAAGAGGCCCATCATGCCAATCAGCAGGCCAATCGACATAAGTTGCGGCGTGGTCATGCAAGCAGAATCCGTAAAATGGCGATAGTCACGCCGGTTATTGCAGCCAAATCCCGACGAGTGCCGCCAAGACGGCAATCGCTAGGAAGCCGTTCACAGAGATCAGCAACCAAGCCGGCAGTCGCTGAGTGTCGGGCCGCGGTGGGGCGATAGGAATCATTTCACGCCAGACCGCTGCAACGAAGCAGAAGCCGCTGAACAGGATCAGGACGGTTGCGGTCGCACCGGCAAGCCAGCCGGGCACGATGTTCTCAAGCAATGCGCGGGCGCCAATTCCTGCGGCTAGAGCGGCAAGCCCGGTACGGACCCAGGCTGCGTAGGTGCGCTCCGCTGCCATGACTGTTCGATCGGCAGCAAGCTCCGTGCGCCGATCGGCGCTATCTGCTTGCTGCTTGGCGCTATGCTCCAACCGGTCCGCACCGTGAACGAATGGGCCGTTGAAATCACGGGTCAATGACAGTCGTTCGTTGGCCATGGATGATCAACGATACCCACACGCTTTCAGCACATCGAATGTTAAAAAGGATCATGCCGAATAAGTTATCGAGGTTAGCAGATCCCCCGCCTTCACAGGTGTCAAAACCGGCTGGTTGCGGCACGAAACCTTTCTCGAAAACGATCCAGACCGTGCGAAAACTCCAACCCCGAATGTAGCGTACTAATATAGCTGCGTGTCGGTTGCCAGGTGATTGGCTATCTTGCGTCGCAGCCATATCTGGCGACGTTATGTTTCGAGCATCACGTCTGTATCGGGGGCGGCGGTGAGTTTTCGCACGGTCTGGATCGAATTTCGGGAATGTCCGGGTTGGGCAGGAAAGCGGAACGGCGGCTTTCGGGAAGGTGCTGGCGATGGCCGACATTCTGTGGCGCTGCCTCCTTTTACAGGAGTATCTATCGTTACATTCACACGCTCGGCGGTCTGCTACGATCGAACTCCATTTTGAAGATTCCGTCAGACCTCAAAACATAGGTGCAATGATGCCAATCTTCCTGACTCTCTTTAAGCATGTCACGCCTTAGGGCGGATAGAGCATCATTGACGGATCGGTTCATGGTTCTCTCACCTTCCACCCCCTCAACAAGCTTACCGTTGCACACGACATCGTAGCGCCTCTGTATCCAGTCGTCATGAACTTCTGCCACGATCCATACTTCGGATACAGAAGTCGCTAGCATTGGAGCAATTGCGAGGGCGATGCTCTCCAGCTGACGGCTACTTTCCATTTCTGCATTTACCTCCGATGCCAGATTATATCAGCGTAATCGCTTTTGCGATCCATTTTACCGCGCTTGCCCATTGGCCGTAACTAGACAGCTTTACCAATCCCGAGCGCCCCGATTGCAACTCATGTCTGGAAAGTTCCCCATAATCCCACTGAACGAATGACTACTACCGGGACTCCGAATTACTAACCCGAGCGTCCGGGTGTGGGCGTGAACGGCCCTGCCGTTTTTAAGCGCCGACTAGCCCCGCCAGTGTCGGAAAACACATGATAGCCGACACCCCTGACCTGGGCCTTCGCCGAACCACACGCGCCTCGGCCCATAACGATCGACAAACCCTGTCGCTTTGATAAAGTGTGCGACAACATGCTTTTGATGGTTTGTCGTACATGCTCGTCGGATATATGCGGGTATCGTCGGCTGACGATCGCCAAACGGTCGATCTCCAGCGGGACGCGCTAGTCGCAGCCGGCGTCGATCATCGGAATCTCCATACCGACAAGGCATCCGGCGCGCGCGACGATCGACCGGGCCTGAAAGCCTGCCTCGACTATCTGAACGCGGGCGACACGCTGATCGTGTGGAAGCTCGACCGGCTCGGGCGCTCGCTGCCGCACCTGCTGACGATCGTCACCGACCTGAAGGCGCGCGGCATCGCGTTCCGGTCGCTGACCGAGCAGATGGATACGACCACGCCGCACGGCGAGTTGCTGTTCTCGCTGTTCGGCGCATTGGCGCAATATGAGCGTGCGCTGACTCGCGAACGGGTGATGGCGGGACTGGCCGCTGCCAAACGCCGGGGACGCCAGGGCGGTCGCCCGCCGATGATCGACGCCGAAACGCTCGAGCGGATCACCGCCGCGCTGGATGGTGGGGCGAGCAAGGCGTCCGTCTGCCGGACCTTCAAGGTGCCGCGCTCGACCCTGCTCGGAACGCTGTCGCGGATCGGCTGGACCGCACCGGCCAAAGTCTGATTCGATGCCGCGTCGCGCCGTCCAGTCGGATGAGCAACGCGCGGCGTTGCTTGCGCTTCCCGACGACGAAACCCTGCTCGTCCAGCACTGGACATTGAGCCAGGACGATCTGGCTGTCATCGTGCGCCGGAGACGGCCGCATAACCGGCTCGGTTTCGCGATCTAGCTTTGCGCGCTGCGCTATCCCGGCCGCCTGCTTCGCCCCGGGGAACTGATTCCCGATACCCCGCTCGCATTCGTTGCCGAGCAATTGCAGGTCGAACCCGATGTGCTGGCCGACTACGCGACGCGCGGCCCGACCCGGTACGAACAGCTCGATGCGCTGCGCGACGCGTTCGGTTTCACGCCGCTCAGTCGGCCGCTGCGAACAACATTGCAGGAATGGCTCCTGCCGATCGCGCTAACGACCACCAGCGGGCCCCGGCTCGCGCGGGTGCTGCTGGATGAGTGCCGGCGACGGCGCATCATTGTGCCGGGCATCAGTTCCGTCGAGCGGATGGTCGCCCAGGCGTTGCTCGATGCCGAACGCCATGTTGCCGAGCATCTCACCCGAGGACTGGACGCCGGGCAACGCCAACTGCTCGACGCCCTTCTTTTGCCTCATGCCGGCACGAACCAGAGCGATCTGGCCTGGGTGCGGCAACCACCCGGCAAGCCGGGCCGCAAGACGTTTGCCGCCATCATCGAGCGATTGACACTGCTTCGAGCGATCGGGATCGATCCCGATATCGCCGCAGGCGTACATCCCGAACGCCTGCGACGCCTGTGCCAGGAGGGTGCGCGGCTGACCGCGCAGCACGTTCGGACGCTGCAAGCGACACGGCGTCGCGCCACATTGGTGGCGACCATACTTGAAACCATAGTGACGCTCACCGACGATGCGGTGCTGATGTTCGATCGCCTGCTGGGCCAGATGTTCCGGCGCGAGCAGAACAGCGCGGACACGGCGCTCAAGCGTGACCGACGTACCATCAACGGCAAAATCCGGTTGCTCGCCCGGCTCGGCGATGCCCTGCTTGCCGCCAGGGTGTCGGGTGGCGACATCGCCGCTGCGGTCGAAGCAACGATCGGATGGGACGATCTCGGCCGCGAGGTCGATGAAGCCCGCAAGCTGATCCGTCCCGATGCCGTCGATCCCGTCACGATCGCCGCCACCAATTACCCCGTCCTCAGACAGGTCGGTCCCTCGTTCGTCGCCTCGTTCACATTCGGGGCGGTGCCAGCCTGCCATGCGCTCGCGCGAGCGGTCGCGATCATGCGCGACCTTCATCTCGGCCGCCTACGAAAGATACCGACCGACGCGCCGGTCGGCTTCATCCGGCAGGCTTGGCGTCGGGGGATCGGCTCCGACATTCCGGATCGCAGGATCTATGAACTGTGCGTGCTGGTCGAGCTTCGCGACCGGCTTCGCGCTGGCGACATGTGGGTCGAGGGAAGCCGGCGATATCGTGCCGTCGAGCAGCAACTCATTTCCGGACGCGTATTCGCCACCATGCGCGCGGCTGGCCCATTGCCAATCCCGGCACCGGATACGGCCGGTGTCTGGCTGGCCGAACGACGCACCCGCCTTGCCCGTCGATTGGCCGAGGTCGAGCGAAAGGCGGAAACGGACGCGCTGGAAGACGTGCAACTCAGTCTCGGGAGGCTGCGGATTTCGCCGTTGAAGGCGGTCACGCCCGAGGAAGCCGATACCGCGCTTGCGCCACTCTATGCCCATCTACCCACGATCCGCATCACCGACCTCCTTGCCGAAGTCGATCGATGGACTGGGTTCAGCCAGTGCTTCACGCATCTGCAAAATGGGCTTGTCGCCGATGAACCACGCGCGATCCTGACAGCGGTACTCGCCGATGCCACCAACCTGGGCCACACGCGCATGGCGGAAGCCTGCAATTTTGTGACCCAGCGCCAGCTCGGCTGGCTCGCCTCATGGCATCTGCGCGAGGAGACCTACGGCCGCGCTCTCGCCCGGCTGGTCGATGCCCAGCACACCGCACCGCTCGCCGCCCTGTTCGGGTCCGGCACCTCATCCAGCTCGGACGGTCAGAACTTCCCGCTCGACCGACGCGCCCAGGCAACCGGCGCGGTCAATCCGCACAAGGGGACGGAGCCGGCCATCTCCTTCTACAGTCATATCTCGGATCGCTACGCGCCGTTCCATTCCACCGTTATCTCGGCTTCCGCGAGCGAGGCGGCGCAAGTGCTCGACGGGCTGCTCCACCACGGCGCCGATCTGCACATCGAAGAGCATCACGTCGATGGCGGGGGCGTCTCCGACCATGTGTTCGCGCTATGCCATCTGCTCGGATTCCGGTTCGCGCCGCGCATCCCAAACATCGCCGCACGCCGCTTGCACTTGTTCGACGGCATCGAACCCGGCCCCGATATCGCGCCGCTGGTTGCGGGCAGGATAGACGAAGGTCTGATCGCCGCGCACTGGGACGACGTGTTGCGATTGGGAACCTCGATCCGCACCGGCGTCGTCAGCGCATCGATCATGCTCGAACGGCTCGGCGCCTACCCGCGCGCCAACGGCTTGGCACTGGCATTGCGCGAGATCGGTCGCGTCGAACGCACGCTGTTCACGCTCGACTGGATCGAACAGCCCGAACAGCGTCGCCGCGCCACCCGCGAACTCAATAAGGGAGAAGCAGAAAATGCACTGAAACGCGCCATTTTCTTCCACCGCATCGGCCGTATCCGCGATCACGCGCTGCAAGCCCAGAGCCATCGTGCGAGCGCGCTTAATCTCGTCGCCGGTGCCATAGTCCTGTGGAACACGACCTACTTGCAAGCCGCCCGGATGCATCTCGCCAACCTTGGCCGACCGGTCCCGCCGGACTTGCTCCAACACCTATCGCCGCTCGGCTGGCAGCACATCAACCTCACCGGGGATTACCTCTGGACCGATCCCGATGCGCCGTCCACCGCGCTCAGGCCGCTCCGCCTCATGCGCGCCGTCGAAGGTCTGGCAAAACCTTAGCGTATATCTGGGTCCGTTCTATGTACCGACCCCAAACCGGATCGTACCCGAAAGCACGAACCGTCACCGGCTCATCCCCCGATCCCGGTCGCGCCCACGATCGAGCGACGACGACAGCGCATCGCCGATCGACCGCTCGCTTTCCTGCTTCAGCGCCAGGTCGGGTGCATGGCGACGCAGTGCGGATTCGAGCTGCGGGTCACGGTGCAGCCCGCCCGCCGCCTTCTCCATCCGCTCGCGCAACCGCTCGGCACCGGCACTGTCGCCGGCCCGCTCCATGCCTGCCCGCGCCTGCTGCATTTTCTGCCAGCCTTCCACGAACCGCTCGGCACGCGCGTCCGGGTCTAGCCGCACACGCTTCTCGTCGGCCATCGCGCGTGCCGCGCCAACTGTATTGCCGCCCGACACCTGCTCGATAAGCTTCGGATCACGCGCAAGCGCCGATGCAAGGTCGCGCGCGGCATGGGGACGGGTCGCGTCCAGCCTCTCGCCAGCCTTCTGCAAAGCGCTCTCCTGATGCGGCAGCACGGGCAGACCCTTGTTGCGCATCCGGCCGATATCGCCCGCGGCACGTGCATAGCGTTCGATCGCCTTGGCCTGAGAGACGTCCAAGGTGGTGTTAATCGGACCCCCCTGGCTGCGATCACGGGCGGTGTTAATCGGACCCCCCTGCCCGTGATCGCGGGCAGTGTTAATCGCCCCCTCTTTCGCGACAGCCGGCTTTGGCCGGAAACCGGCAAACATGCCCTTGGCCTTGTCGCGCACCTTCTCGACCATCTGGCGTGCGAGTTCCGGGAACCGGATCTCGCGCCGATCGGCGAACGCCCGCGCCTGATCCTGCTCGGGCTTAGCGTAATCGCCCGCCATGTCCTTGCCGCGTTCGCGCGACAGAGCGCGAACAAGCTGGCGCTGGTCGGTGAAGTCGTCGCGGCCATAGTGAAGCTGCACGTCGTCGCGGTGCCGCGACATGCCGACATAGGCGCTGTGGCGGTCCATGCCCGGAGTGGCGAGGACATGGGCGCGATCGACCGTCACGCCTTGGGATTTGTGGAACGTCGCCGCATAGCCGTGATCGACATGGGCATAATCCTTGGTGTCGAACGCGACCCCGCGCCCGTCATCGAGGCGCACCGCCATGCCCTCGGGCGATACCCGCTCGATCGTCGCCAGCGTGCCGTTCTTGACCCCCATGCCGCGCTCGTTGCGAAGGAACATGATGCGGTCGCCGGTCGCGAACTGCCGCTCGCCGCGCTCGGCCTTCACCGTCACGTCATCGCCAAGGTCGCCGCTCGCGCGCAACCGGTCGCGCGCCTCGCCATTGAGGCTCTGCACCTCGGCGTTGGTGTGGGTGAGGATGATGCGGCTCTTGCCCGGCTCGGTCTGGCGCGCGCGATCCCAACCATCGACCAGCGCGCCCCGCGCCGCCTCGCGCGTGTCGGCCGCGTGGACCGTGCCCTTGCCGTCATAGGCGTGGATCGCCTCGCCGGTGCGCCCGGTCGCCAGCGCACGTGTGGCGTCGCGCTGCCAGTCCTCGCGCTGCCGGCGTATCTCGGTGATCTCGGCCGCGCCGTGCCGCTCGGTGACGCTGCGGAACGCCGCGCCCGCCTCGATCGCCTGCAACTGCTCAGGATCGCCGACCATCACGACCTTGGCCCCAGCATCGCGTGCCTGGGACAGCACCCGCTCCATCTGGCGCGAGCCGATCATGCCAGCCTCGTCCACTACCAGCACGTCCTTGGGGCCTAGCTGCTCGCGGCCCTGCCCCCATGCGTGTTCCAGGCTAGCGATGGTGCGGGACTGGATGCCCGATCCGCCCTCAAGGTTCTCGGCCGCAATGCCCGACAACGCCGCGCCGCGAACCGTGTAACCCTGCCCCTCCCATGCCTCGCGCGCCACGCCAAGCATCGCCGACTTGCCGCTGCCGGCATAGCCGACGACGGACGCCAGCCCCGCGTCGCCGGTCACATGATCGAAGGCGTCGCGCTGCTCGCCCGACAGGACAAGGCCACGCCCCTCGGCCGCGCCGATCGCGACGTCACGATGCCGATCGGCGACGCCATGCTCGCCCCGGCCCGCCAGATCGTCGCCGGCACGCTCAAGCCGGTTCTCCACCGCAATCATGTCGCGCGACGTGAACCGCTCCTGGTCGCGTCCATCCTTCCCCAATGCGACCAGCTCAGGGCTGGCGCGCACCGCCCCCATCACCTGGTCGAACTGCTCCTTGCCGTCGCTGTGCCGGAACGCGAACGTCGCAAGGTCACGGACGGTGAACGTGGCCTGCTGCCGCGTGAGGGCGTCCAGCGCGACATTGGGATCGGCGATGATCTTCTCGCCGTTCTCACGAGCGATGCGCGTGTGATCCTCGATCCGCTCCGCCTCAAGCCCCTGCTCCGGACGACGCGATGCGGCCGGGCCGATCTTGTGCTGCGGCTCCAGCCCGATCCCCTGCGCCTCGTAACTGCGGTGGTCGATGCGACCCTCAATCCCCAGCTCGGCCATGCGCTCGTTAACGTGAGCGCTCCACGCCTCGCGCCAGTCCTTCAAAAGCTCGGTCGAGTTCCAGTCGCGGTTCTTCTTCCCGAACCCCTCCAGCCCCACGTCGCGCATCGCAAGCATGACATGCGCGTGCGGCTTGGGCGTGCCGTCCTTCGCCTTGTCCCAATGCACGTTCAGATCAGCGACCATCCCGCGATCGACAAACTGCTTCTTCACGAAATCGCGTGCGAGCTGGACGCCCTGCTTCTCGTTCATCTCACGCGGAATCGAGAACTCCACCTCACGGGCAAGCTGCGCGTCCTTGCGCTTCTCGCCTGCCTCAACCTCGTTCCACAGCGTCGTGCGATCGTTTAAACGCTCTGGTGCGCCCTCCGGCAACATCACCTCGGAGTGAATCACGCCCGCCTTGTTGCTGAAGTCGTGATCGCGGTTCAACCGATCGTCGTGCAGCTCAGATGCGGAACGATAGGCGGCGCTCGCGACGGCGCTCGATCCGTTTGCGCGGCTCACAACTTTGGCGGAGAAATGATAGATCGCCATGACGCTCCGCACACTGCCCTACTTAGCGCACGTCGGCAACGACGTATAAGCGCGCACTCCCGATCTGCTGCGCATCTCCTGATTGACTTGGTGCCTGTGTTTGCCCTTTCCTGCTTTACCCTCATGCCGGGTGCGTTAAAGTGGTGGCATCAAGATGCGGAAGTGAGGCGATGCCGACATTAGGTTCACTGACGATGACCAGTGCGATCTACCTCGCTGCGGCACTTGCTGAAATCGCCGGCTGCTTTGCTTTCTGGGCATGGATGAAGCTTGGGCGATCGGCGTGGTGGATTGCGCCGGGGACGGTCTCGCTGGCGCTATTCGCCTTCTTGTTGACCCGCGTCGATTCTGATGCGGCCGGGCGGGCGTATGCTGCCTATGGCGGCGTCTATATCCTCTCGTCTTTGTTGTGGCTGTGGCTGGTTGAGCATCGTGCGCCCGATCGGTGGGATATGATCGGTGCAACCATGTGCATCGTTGGGGCGGGTGTAATCCTGCTCGCGCCGCGATCCGCTTTGTGAGGAAAAAGGTATGAGGAAGGTTCGCGATTACGATGCTGAGCTAAAGGCGCTGAACGACAAGGCCCGCTCGCTCAAGGCGAAGCGGGTTGAACAGCTAGGCCAGCTCGTCGCTGCCACTGGTGCCGATGCGCTTGATGCGGAAACCCTAGCCGGCGTGCTGCTCGATGCGATCGGATCAAAGGACGCCAGCGCGAAGGAGGCATGGCGCGCAAAGGGCGCGGCCTTCTTTCAACGGCGCGGGCGCAAAGGTGGCGGCGCTGCTGCGATCGACGGATCGGGCGCTGCGACTGAATCGGGCGGCGACGCTGCGGGCGGAAGCGGCGGAACGGCGAACGGATAGCAGGGGCTGGGTCGTGCAACGTCGCGAACGAACACGCCACCTGATTGAGCTAGGCGGCCTCGTCCAAAAAGCGGGCCTGGTCGAGCTGACCGACGACGATCGTGCCACCCTTTACGGCGCGCTGCTCGATCTTGCCGGGCGTGGTCGTCACGACGATTCTGGCGACATACTGGCGCTATGGAAAAGACGCGGAAAACGCGCGTTCGACGCAGAGGCGGAAGGGAGCGAGGCGCAATGAGCGATTTCGATATCGAGACGATCCGCTGCCAGGTCCGCGCGATGGATTTCGTGCGCGGCACGCCAACGGAAATCGCGATGTGGCACGAAGACATGGCGGACTCGCGCGCCAACCTGGTCATCGAGGACATGATCCCGACGCCTAACGACGATGCGTTTTTCACAATGATGCTGGATGAGGGTGTACCCCCTCCCCTCGTCTCGCAAATCCTGCTTCGGCTGCTCGATCATCCCGACGCCGATCGGTCTCTGCCGATCACGCCGATGGCGGCGCACTGATGCCCAGGCGACGGATCAGCCCGCTTCTCGCCGTCTTCGTCGCCTTTGTGGTGCTGATGGCGAGCAATGCCTGGCTCAAGAGCATCTTCGGTTATGGCGAGATAGCGACCGACATTCCGTTCCTGCTGGCCGGCGCGATCCTGTTCCTGGCGTGGCGCTTCAACCGGCGTGCCGCCAACCAGCGCAATGATCTGCTCGGCTCCGCCCGTTTTGGCGACCGTGCTGACGTGCGGAAGCTGGAAGCGAACGGGGATCTTCTGATCGGCCGCTCGGCGAGGTCGGGGAAGCTGCTGCACTACGACGGCGCGGCGCATTTGCTGACGATGGCACCCACCCGCTCAGGTAAGGGTGTCGGTACGATTATCCCCAACCTGCTGCTGCTCGATCGCTCGGTGATCTGCATCGACCCCAAGGGCGAGAACGCTCGCGTCACCGCCCGTGCGCGTGCCGCCAAGGGCAAGGTCTGGTGCCTCGATCCGTTCGGCGTGTCGGGTCAGCCCCCTGCCCGCTACAATCCGCTCGACCGGCTCGATCCCGCCAGCCTCGATCTCGCGGAAGATGCCAACACCCTCGCCGACGCGCTGGTGCATGACGCGCCGGGACAATCGGGCGAAGCGCACTGGAACGAGGAAGCCAAGGCGCTGATCGCCGGGCTGATTCTGCACACCGTCGTCCACGAACCCGCCGATCGCCGCGTGCTGGCAACGATACGCGACAAGCTGACGCTCGCCCCTGCTGGCTTCGCCGCGTTGCTGGCCGATATGCAGGACAGCGCCGGGGCCGGTGGCCTGATAGCGCGCGCGGCCAACCGCCAGCTCGGCAAGTCCGATCGCGAAGCCGCTGGCGTGCTATCCTCGGCGCAGCGCCACACCCACTTTCTTGACAGCCCGCGCATTGTCGCCAGCACCGCCGCGTCCGATTTCACCTTCGCGGGATTGAAGGACACAACCGCCACCGTGTTCCTGTGCCTGCCGCCTGATCGGCTCGATACCTATGCCCGATGGCTGCGGCTGCTGGTGAGCCAGGCCGTCACCGACATGGCGCGCTCCACCGCCCGCCCTGCCCGGCCCGTGCTGTTCCTGCTCGATGAGTTCGCCGCGCTCGGCCGCCTTGAACCGGTCGAGCGCGCGATGGGGCTGATGGCGGGCTACGGCCTTCAGCTCTGGCCGATCCTTCAGGACATGCATCAGCTCAAAGCCACCTATGGCGAACGCGCCGGCACGTTCATGTCCAACGCCGGCGTGATCCAGACGTTCGGGGTCAACGATCATGCGACCGCCGACATGCTCTCGCGCACGATCGGCGACACGACGATCGAATACGATACCGTCAGCACGTCACGCGGTACGGGCTGGGGCGAAAATCGCGCCGGGCCTTCGGAGAGCGTCAGCGGGCACGTTTCGGCCCGCCGGCTCGCCACGCCAGACGAAATCATGCGGATGCGGCCCGATCAACTCCTGCTGCTGCGCCAGGGTGAACACCCGCTCGCGGTCGAGAAAATCCGTTATTACGATCAACGCGAGTTCGTCGGCCTGTTTGATCCGGCCTGATTCAAGCCCGGTGGGGCCAATCGCGGCGCTCAACGCCCCGAACAGCCTGAAAGCCTGCTCCCTGCGCTCACAACGCCTCTAAGCGACTATAGCGAGCGGTTCCATCGCCACTTGCCTCACTTCTTTCTCGCCTAGCTAGCGGCGCTTGCGCCGCTTCTGTGACGCCGAAGGCGGCACGAAAGGAAAGAGCATCGGCCGTTAGGCCGATTCCATAAGCCGTCCTTTGGTTCGTCGAACGGTGCAGTGACATTAAGTGATTCTGTTAAATAGGAATCTTAAAAAGGTTAAGGGTCAAAAAGACCCTAGTTTCTGCCCTGTTTTCAGTACCTTACCGATATAGGCGGTGGGTGAAACCCCGTGATTCGGTGTGTGAAACCCCGATAGTGCGGTGGGTGATCCCCCGACGAAAAGGTGTGTGAAACCCCGACTCTGGCATGGCTTGAACGGCTCTTCCGTGCCAGTTATCCACAGCGCGAACGCTGCATGACGCTGGCCGGAGCTTGCCCGACTCTGCCCGGCAAACCAGCAGGTGTGTGAAACCCCGATAGTTGTGGGCTTTGGTGGGTGAAACCCCGATAGTTAGCGACGGCCGGCCAGCCGGTCCATTCGGGCGTCCACCTCTTCCGTACGCCGACGATCGGCGTCAAGGCGGGCTCGCCGCTCCTCCTCCACGCGCATCTTCTCGGCCAGTGCTAATGCTTCGGCCTCACCGCGGAGCCTGAACAGCACAGCCGGGCTTTTGTCGGTCGTTTCAGCTGCGTCCATCGTATAATCAGGCAGCTGGTCAGCCTCGATCACGCGCCGAAGCATCCGATTGAACTCTTTGGGCTGGGCATCACTGCCTGTCTTGTCGCGAAGCACCTCGACCCGGCACAACCACCCCCCGCGCTGCGTGCCTGCATGTTTGCGCGCGATGCGATACAGCGCCCGCTCTAAACCTCCGGACAGGAGGAAATAGTCAGGGTGCATGGTGAGCAACGACTTCTCGTTGACGATCCCCTCATAAACCCAATCCGAAAGGGTCAGCGTCATGCCCCGTGGCTGCTCGGTCTCGGCGTCGGTGTCGAAGGTCCAGCTATCGAGCCAGTTGAAGCCGGCCTTCTGCCGGCGCTTGGTCGCGCGGATTGAGGTGGTGATGGAGGTCGTCTGGAGCCTAAGCAGCGCCGCCTGCAACTCTTGATAATCCCTGCCGCCAGTGCCGCGTTTGATAGCTCGCAACAGGTCATAAGGCGTCGTGGTCAGCGTGCGCGGCAAGTCGTTCAAGCCCTGCTGCTTCATGCGATTAAGGGTAGATGCCGCCCATATCAGAATGTCGGCATCCCAAATCGTCGCCATTCCGTAGTCGGGGATCGCCTGCACGCGCACCCACGCCTCGCCATCGGGGCTGCGATACTCGATGGGCTTGAGGCGCTTGCGCTTCTGCAACGAGAAAAACGGACGCTCCATAACTTCCCGCTGGTCCTTGAGCGGGAGGTCCCCAAGCGCCGGGATGAACAGGTCGAACTCGGGATTGGGATCACGCCGCTTGCTCACGGGGCGAACCTAGTGTGGCCCCGCTTGACCAAATACTGGCGGAGCAAGCGCTCGGTGATGACGGTGAGGGGTTCCCCGCCCTCCTCCACGCTGAGCTGGCGAAGCGCGCGGTGCATGTCCTCGGGAATGTGGATCAGCACCGGCTTCTTGCCCGGGTGGCTGCTGCGCCGTTCCGGCGCTGGCGATGCTGGCGTGTCGGCCGAACGCCGCGATCGGCGTGGCGCTGCCGCCCGCTGCGGCTCGGGTGCTGACTGAGGAGCGAGAGCGGGATTCGGCGCTAGTTCCTCGACCTCCTCATCGAAGATGCCGGCAAGCGCGGAAGGCTTCTTCGCCATTATGCCGCCTCGCTTACTGGCTTAGTCGTAAAGCCGCTTAGTCGCTTAGCTTCGTCATAGGCTGCGCGCAGTTCTGCCGCCGCCTTGCTGTCCGGTTCCGTTTCCGCTGCGGTACGTCCAAGCGGCGTCGCCTTGTAGAAGTCCTTGCGGAAGTGAAGGCGGCTGTCGAACATCGTCACGCCCTTGGCCGCGAACCCGGCATGGGCCTCCTGCCCCTCCCCGCCCTGGTGCGGAACCTGGGTCAGAATGACGGCGAAGGGAGTGCCGGCCTGCTGCACTTGCTTG
Organism: Sphingomonas sp. 320_CC; assembly: GCF_059691795.1. Taxonomy (NCBI): domain Bacteria; kingdom Pseudomonadati; phylum Pseudomonadota; class Alphaproteobacteria; order Sphingomonadales; family Sphingomonadaceae; genus Sphingomonas; species Sphingomonas sp. 320_CC. The sequence goes on from NZ_JCAWAE010000007.1 coordinate 16,385, forward strand.
ACGGTCTGCAACACCGAATGAACGTCCAGCCCGCGCGGCGCGACGGGGATGATGACGAAATCTGCCTGCTCGGCCGCAAGCATCGCAATATCTTTGGAGTTCGCCGGCGTGTCGATGATGATAAGGTCGATCTTGCCGCTACCGCGTCCGCGCGAGACGTGAAGCGGCAGGCCGGCGACGCTGCTGTCCTTCACCGTCACGTCGTCGTCGTCGCGACGCTCCGACCAGTAGAGCGCTGATCCCTGACGATCGTCGGCATCCAAGATCACGACTGACGCGCCTTCGCGCGCGGCTTCGACGGCAAACCCTGTAGAAAGGGTGGTCTTGGATTGACCGCCTTTTTGCGCGATCACGGCCCATACTTTCATCGCTGCTACCCCTACTAATCGGCTGAGCTACTTATGCCGCTTAACCGCTTAGTCGTAAATAGCATTAATCGCTTAGCCTAACCTCACTAACTTGGCCCCTCGATCGGTCATAGCGGGGCGTCTGAAGTTCCAGCATGCAAATGATATTGACCCTACATCCCCAAGGTACGCGCTTAGGTTTGAACATCTGCGTTGGCGGCTTTTGGCTGGCATAGCACCGCCGGTATCACGCACGACACTCTCTCCTCGCGAGGCGCTTGAAACAGCGTACACACTTCATCGCGTGACGTACCGCGCGACCGATCGGCGATGAGATTTCCTTGATATGGTCCGGTGTTCTTGAACACCTTGAAACCCTTGTTTTCCTTAATTCCCTTGATGACCTTGATGGGTGCGTTTTGACATGCTAAGGCCGCATTATGTTAGACTCGGGAACTGTAGCTATGGACGACAGTGAGGCCGAAAAGCGGGTTCGTGGAAAGGGGCGGGGAAGCAACTTTTTCGCGCTCGGGCATGAGGTTAAGGATCAGCTCTGGTCGATGCCGACGACCAATCGGCTTAATCTGGTGATCGCTTATCTTGTTCTCTTGGCCGGCACGGGTAGCGATCATCGCCTCACTAAATGGTCAGCTAAGGCGTGTGAGGAATATACGGGGCTGGGGAAGCCGCGGGCCAAGCACGCTATAGGCGAGCTCGTGGCCTCGGGTCTCGTCAAGCGCACTGACGCTTCCTCACGAATGATGCCGCAATACGAACTGCCGCCACTGGCAATTGACGCAGAGCCAGTCTTTCTACCGGTTGCTCTAGTTACAGGCTTATCGGGCGAAGCCTCCATGCTCCGACGCGTTCGCGAGACTGGCGACGCAATGGCACTTAGGATGCTGATCGATCTTTACGGGCTGATCTCTCTCGATGCTACTCACGGCATACCGCTCGAACACCTCCGAGGCGGCCTTAGTCAAAACGATGAGCCTAACGCGCGGAAGCTGGCTGACGTTGGCGCGCATGGCGTATGGGGTATTACGCGGGGCAGCTATCGCGGTGGAGGTGGAGAGTGGGCGTCTTTCCACCGCGCGAAGGCCAAGGACAGTTCCGTTGCCTGGAAGCCGTTCTGGGAAAGGCTCGATCTGCTTAAGCAAATCGGAGCAGTCTGGTATGAGCCCTGGCTATTTGACAGCGCCGCGACCGATGCCGAACCTATCATTCCGCTCGATCCGTCCGGTTATTACCCGGTTGCGGAACCAGACGACGAAGCCCGGCTAACACGATCGGCGCTGGATGCGGCGCGAACGCTAGTTGGTGAGGAACGCGAGTATCTGTTTGAGCGTGCCGACTTCTACGTTCCCCTGACGTTGCATCGGCAAACGCCAGCTTATCGAGAGGTTGCTCGACTGCGGGTTGAAGCGGACACACCTGGTCGTCGGCTGTCGTGGAAGAGGCGGCGCATCATCATCGAACAATATCAGCAAGCATTCGACCAGCTCCGTCACGATGCTCTAGAGGGGCGGTTTGATCGGCCAATGCGACTCGGTTCTACGCTGGAACCTGCACTGTGATCCAGGTAGCGGTCGATGCTGCCGGCTTCGCTGGCGCGTGCGGCGGGATTGCCGCGATCATCGGCGCGACTGCTACGCTCGTTTGGGCATGCCGGCGTGATCCCAAGAGCGGCGAGCGAACCATTGCGCGTTTGCCGCCACCTGCTGAGTAGATCCGTGCCAGGGCAAATTACGCGGTCTCAAGAGAGGTAGGTTGAGGACCCACATTAACGCAAGCGCGATGAAATCGCTTAATCGCTTAATCGCTTAATCGCTTAGCACTAATGATATTACTGAATCAAAGTGGTTTCTGCTTTCGTTTCGCTCCCGGCTGACTCATAGAATGGTATGCCAATCGCGCGCGAACATCGCTGGCTATATCCGATCGATTGGCGCGAGTTGTCCGCCCTTATTCGCTTCGGTCGCGCCAAGGGTCGCTGCGAGCATTGTCAGCGTCCGCACGGTTGCGACGTGCTACATCTCGGCAACGGCGTGTGGTGGGACGAAGATGCGCGCCGTTGGCGGGATGGGCAGGGCAGGAGAGTTCGCCGCCTAGCCAGTCCTGCGGACCTTGCCTTAGTGCAACCGGGGTTCGTCGGCATCGCTCCGCCTAGCGCACTACATGTTACGCGCGTAATCCTCGCCAGCGCGCATCTGAACCATGATCCTGGCGACAACAGGCCGCACAATCTCGCCGCGCTTTGTCAGCGGTGCCACATGCGTCATGATGCGAGCGAACATCGCCGACGCCGCTGGCTCAATGCCTTTCGCCTGCGTGCGATCGGTGACCTATTCGCCTGATCAAGATTTCGCCCGCGGGGCTCGATTTCAAGATAGGTGGGCAAAACAGACAACGCGACGGTATGATCAGGGACTTCGCTCTCACTAAGGCTTCCGCAACCTGTCCACGTCATGGTCTGCTTAGAAGCCCACATCCGGCATTCTCCCGATGCCAGGTTGAATATCGCGAGAAGGTCCACTAGTTAGATCGTATAAAGCGAATTGAAATTAGCGATTTGAGAGGTGGGAAGCGCCGCCCCACACACCAGACTCTTTGGGGTAAGGTAGAGGCTTCGGCCGAGAGATCACGGTTGGCAACGTGCTCAAATCGCTTTGGGGAGGGCTCACGCTCTCCCCTTTTTCGTTATAACGCCACCACACGACCCGCCTTCACGCGACTGGTGAACTGATACGCCTTTAAGCCATAAGCGCTCTTTACCTGATAGGTGCCGCCGGGTGACAAGCTGAAGCCGATCGCAACCATCGCAAAAGAGCCGACTGCTGTTTGCAGCGCGTCCAGCAAGTAAAAAGCGTGCGGGTGCTTGGGGTCTTGGCCGATGAACGCTGGATTGGCGATTAGACCAGGAAGGGCGGCCATTATGTCCGCGTACTCCAATGGATGATCGATCGCGATATGAGCATGCGCTGCTTTGCTCACCGTGACCGAGCCGGGCACGAGGTTAGTTCCCAGCCGGGCGTTGATGCGTCCGACAGGCAGCGGCCCAAGCGTTAAACCAGGGTAGTGGGGTGGAGCTGCGGCCATGCCTTAGCTTGCCTGCATGCTCAGCAAAACTGCGTCGGCCGTTTCCTGACGCGCTCTATAATCGCGTAACACGCGCTGCACTGTCGAGCGCGATACGCGGAACAGGCTCGCGAGCTGGGCGGGGGAGCCCTGGCCGGATTCCACCTTGGCGATGATCTCAGCGCGCTGCGGCCCTGTTAGGCTTGGCCGGCGTCCAAGGCGCCGCCCGGCGCTGCGCGCGTGCGCCAGCCCGTTCATGGTCCGCTCGCGGATCATGGCGCGCTCGAACTCGGCGAACGCGCCAAGCATCTGCGTCATCAGCCGGCCGGGTGCGGTGGTGGTGTCAATCGCCTCGGTCAGCGACCGGAAACCCGCACCGGCTGCGGTGATCGCTTCCAGCGTGAACAAAAGGTCGCGGAGGGATCGGGACAGCCGGTCGAGTTTCCACACCACCAGTACGTCGCCGGCCTCCAACGCACCGATCGCGCGCGCCAGCTCGCGGCGGTCGGCCTGCCCACCCGATGCCTCCTCGCTATAGATCGCATCGCACCCAGCATCGCGGAGCGCGCGAAGCTGCGGGTCTATGTCCTGGGAGTCACCTCGGGACACGCGGGCATAGCCGATTTCCATGCATTTATTCTGGCACGGGGTTGTGACACCTGCAAACCCTTGAAAACGCTAGGGCAGGGTGGCGGTGTCAAAACCGTTCGGTTTTGACACAAAGCTTCCTCGAAAACGATGGTCTTTTGGGAACGATAGATCTTTCCCAAAAGCCGTTTTCACACGAGAAGGGAGAACACTAGAACCGCTTGCGAACGCCCACAGGCGGTAGAGCGCGGCACGCTAAGCGCCGCGCTCGATCGGATTATTCAGCGAGGCTTTCGATAATTGGGCACTCCGGGCGATCATCGCCGTGACAGCGCTCAACCAAGTCGATCAGCGCCAATTGCATAGCTTTCAACGCGCGCGCCTTGCGGCCCAGCTCGGCAGCGCGCGCTTTCGCCAGCGCCTTAACTTCGGCGCTCGACCGATCCCGATCCGACCACAAGCCGAGTAGCGTGCGGATCTCCTCGATTGGAAACCCAAGGTCTCGCGCGTTGGCGATGAACCGCAGCCGATGAATGTCCACTTCCGAATAATCCCGGTAGCTCCCGCGCCGGAGCGGTGCGGGCACAAGGTCGATCTTCTCGTAGTGGCGGATCATGCGTTGCGAGACGCCGCTGGCCTCCGACGCCGCCCCGATGTTCATAGTTTCACCGTGTTCAGACGCAGCGCGTTGAGCACGACGGTGAAGGAAGAGAGGGCCATCGCAGCGCCAGCCAGCATTGGTGACAGAAGGATGCCGGCAACGGGGTAGAGCACGCCGGCCGCGACGGGCACGCCGACCCCGTTGAACAGGAATGAGAAGAACAGGTTCTGCCGAATGTTCCGCATCGTCGCACGGGCGAGCTTGCGCGCGCGCACGATCGCCGAAAGATCGCCGCGTGTGAGCGTCATGCCCGCGCTTTCTATCGCTACGTCGGTTCCCGTCCCCATCGCGAGCCCAACGTCGGCAGCGGCCAGCGCCGGGGCGTCGTTGATACCGTCGCCGGCCATTGCAACCTTGGCACCATCAGCTTTCAATTCGCCGATGATCCGCGCCTTATCTTCCGGTCGCAGATCGGCGCGTACATCGTCCAGGCCGCCCACGGCGCGCGCAACCGCATCGGCCGTCCCGCGATTGTCGCCCGTCAGCATGATAACGCGCAGACCTTCCTTGCGAAGAGCCGCGATGGCGTCGCGCGCCGAAGGGCGCACCGGGTCAGCAACCGCGAGCAAGCCCGCGAGTGCGCCGTCGATCGCGATCAGGATGACGCCGGCTCCCTCGCTCCGATGGCGATCGGCCGAAGCGTCGAGTGACTGGGGATCGGCACCGACCCGGCTCATTTGTGCGGCATTGCCGATCACCACCGATCGGCCGCCAACCGTGGCACTGACACCCATGCCGGTCTGCGAAGCGAAGTCTGCGACCGTGGCGAGTTGCAATCCGCGTTCCTTGGCGGCGACGACGATCGCGTGGGCTAGCGGGTGTTCGGACTGTCCTTCGACAGCCGCAGCGAGCGCGAGCATGTCGTTCTCTCCAACGGTGCCGGTTGCCTCGATCGCGACCAGCGACGGCTTGCCTTCCGTTAGCGTGCCCGTCTTGTCGATGACCAGCGTATCGACCTTATCGAGTGCCTGTAGGCTTTCGGCATTCTTGACGAGCACGCCGGCCTGCGCGCCGCGGCCGGTGCCAACCATAATCGACATAGGGGTCGCGAGCCCGAGCGCGCACGGGCAGGCGATCACCAGCACGGCGATCGCATTAAGAAGGGCGTGACCCATGCGTGGCTCGGGACCGACCAGCGACCACACCACGAAGGTCGCGACCGAGATCAGCACGACCAAAGGTACGAACCAGCCCGATACCCGGTCGGCGACCGCCTGGATCGGGGCACGGCTGCGCTGCGCTTCCGCGACCATGCGGACGATGCGCGCCAGCATCGTGTCCGAACCGACCGCGCCGGCTTCCATAACGAGGCTGCCCGTGCCGTTCACCGTCCCCCCCGTGACTGCGGCATCGACTTCCTTGAGGACGGGGGCCGGCTCGCCGGTGAGCATGGATTCATCGACCGAGGAGCGACCCTCGACCACCACGCCATCGACCGGGATCGCATCGCCGGGGCGGACCCGCAACCGATCTCCGGTTGCCACGTCGGCAAGGCTGACTTCTTCCTCTGACCCGTCAGACCGCAACCGTCGCGCTGTCTTGGGAGCGAGGTCCATGAGGGCGCGTATCGCGCGGCCAGTCGCCGCTCTGGCGCGCAATTCGAGAACCTGTCCGAGCAACACCAGTGTCACGACGACGCCGGCAGCTTCGTAATAGACTGGGACCATGCCCCCGTGCATCCGGAACGTCGCAGGGAAGATGCTGGGCGCGAGTGTTGCGACCAGGCTGTAGAGGAATGCCGCACCGACGCCGATCGCGATCAGCGTGAACATATTCAGATGGCGGGTGCGAAGCGACATCCACCCCCGCTCGAAAAACGGCCATCCCGCCCACAGCACAATTGGCGCAGTGAGTGCGAGTTGGACCCAAGGCGAAGCGGTAGGGCTAACAACATGGAGCCCAAACATCTCGGCGAACATCGAAACAATGAGCAGCGGAACGGTGAGCGCTCCTGCTACCCACAAACGCCGGGTGAAATCGACTAGTTCTGGATTGGGACCGTCATCGAGCGACGGCTCTTCCGGTTCGAGGGCCATGCCGCAAATGGGGCACGTTCCCGGCCCTTCCCGACGAATCTCAGGGTGCATGGGGCACGTCCACATCGCTCCCGGGGTTGCCACCGGCTCGGGCTTTGGCTTGGCCCCAAGGTAGGCATCAGGGTCAGCGACGAACTTGGTTCGACACCCTGCACTACAGAAATGATACTCGTGCCCGGCATGCTCGGCATGGTGCGCTGTTTTTGCCAGATCAACGGTCATGCCGCATACCGGGTCGGTCACTGTGGCAGAAGGTTCTCCGCCCGCTTTCCCTGAGCAGCATCCTTCCTTGGCAGCTTGTGGAACAGCCGGAGATTTGGAGGACGAGCAGCAGGACGCGCCCGCCTCGCGCTCGATCGCAGCAGCTTTATCAGCTTGCTTGTTCGAGCACCCGCAGCCCCCGGCCAAATGGGCGTGGAAATCAGGGTCGTTCATAGAAAAACTCCTTCAACCCGAGAGCATGTAGGGTCTGACACCGTGTCAGGGTCAAGCCCCCCTTCCAACGACTCACGGCACCTAATTAAATTACGTCGCAAAGCTCGATTGCCCTCAAACCAATAGCTACATGGCCGACGCAGGGGGTTCGAGCGTGCCGAGCCAACCTACCAGCACGAGGATCGCGACCACGCACGAAGCCTCGACTGCAAGACTTGTTCGCAAGGTTCGCAGCGCGCCTTTATAATCGCCTGCTGACACCGATCGTTCGAATGCCGGTGTAAAGCGGAAGCGGTTAAGCGAAGCGAGTCCGAGCATCCCACCCAACAGCACAAGCTTGGCGATCAAGAGCCTGCCGTAGACCGTCGTGCCGAGGGTCGGGAGATTGCCAAGGCCAACCAACAGCCAAGCGTTGATGAGGCCGGTGATGACGATCGTACCGACGACAATCGTGCCGGTCAGACCGAACCCGTGCAGCGCTCGATAGGTCAGTGCGAGGTGGGCGGCATCGGTGCGCCGCGCTGGTCGTGTCACCAGCAGCCCAAGCCCGAGCAGCGCTCCCACCCACGCACCAGCGCTCAGGAGATGGAGGATATCGGCCGCCAGATGCACCCACCCGGTCGCGCCTTCGTCCATCGCCCCGTGCCCCGTCCAGGCGAGCGTTGCGAGAGCGACGCCGGAAAAGATGGCGACCAAGCCAAGCGGCATCGTGCGCCGCGCCGCTATTAGGGCAGCGATAGACGCCACCAAGAGCGCGATCATGCGTACTTTCCATGCCGTGCCCGTTGCGGAGTCAGAGAGCAGCATTCCGACTGCTTCCCGATCGATCGGCCACGGAGGTGCACCTGCCATCGCGGCTGCGAGCAGCGCGACCGCTATGCCGGAGAATAGCAGGGCGAGAAGCCCGGTCCCGAACAGCCAAGGGCGGAAGGCAAGCGCGTTGCCGCGCTCACCGACCTTCAACCCGTAGAGGCCGAATGCCGAGAGGCCGAACAGCCCGCTCAGCGTCACGTAAAGCGCGAAGCGAACCGCGATCAGCGGCCAGTCGGCTTCCACCTTACTTCACCGTGAAGGCGTAGTTTCCGGTGATGCGGTGTGTGTCGGTCGAGACCACATGCCAGGCAAGCTTATAGCTACCCGCGCCGAGCGGCGACTTGGGCGTGACGACGAGGGTGCGACCGTCCGAGCCGACAGTTGCGGTCCCGACGACTTTCATTGGTGCGTGCGTCATGCCGCCATGCCCGGTCATCATCAGATCCGCACCGGAAAACTTGGGCATCAGCTTCTCGCTGAAGCGCAGTGTGACATTGGCGGGCTTCGCGACCATCGCATTCGGTGCCGGGGATGCGGATACGAGTTTGGGATGGGCCTGGGCGGCTCCGGCAAGGCCGAGAAGGACGACAGCGGTAGGAAGGAAGACGCGACGCATGGGAATACTCCGATCAGGTTCGTGCCTGTTCTACGCGGCCCGGCCGCTCGCCCCTCATGACGGAAGTCGAGGGGTGATGGGCATCGCTGCGTAACAAGTGGTAGAGGCGCGGAGTGGACAGCATGGACGATCTAGACAGAACATTGGCGAGGCTCGCGGGCGCACCCGTGCCGGCATCGCTGGACGGGATCGAAGCGCAGGTGTTCGCACGCATCGGTGCGCAGCCCGTCGCACGGTTGACCGGATTGGGCGTCGGGGGCGTGATGGTCGCAGCGCTCGCGATCGGCATGGTTGGCGCGGAACTTCCGGCGACCGCCAGCCCTGCGGTGTCGCTTTCGCCGCTCGGGGGCGCATCACCACTGGCGCCATCGGTCTTGCTGATTGGTGAGCCATGACATCGACCAAGCGGCTTATCGTCTGCGTTGTACTGGCCTTCCTCGCGGCTATCGCAGGCGTATTTCTTGCGCGCGTGTTGCTGCCCCAGCCTAAGCAACCGGGCACCGCCTTGCACGAGGTCCTGCACCATAAGCTGGCGCTTGATGGCAATCAGCAGGCCCGGCTGAAAAGCCTAGAGGACCGGTTCGCGGTGCAACGCCACGCGCTGGAATTGGAAATGCGCGCGGACAATGCACGGCTAGCCGAGGCCATTGAGACCGAGCATGGCAACGGCCCCAAGGTGACCGCCGCGGTCGATCAGAGTCATGCGGCGATGGGCGAGTTACAGAAGGCAACGTTGGCGCATATCTTCGCCATGCGGCAGCTTTTGCGCCCGGATCAGACCCCCCAATTCGATGCTGCGGTGGTGAAGGCGCTCACCGACGACCAAGGGTGAGCCTCGATTGGACCACCCTGTCCGACGGCGAACTGGCGACGCTCAGCATCGCTGGCCGACAAGCGGCATTCTCCGAAATCATGCGTCGCTATCGTCAGCCTATATTCCGGCTCGCGCGCGCCTTTGTCGGCGAGGCCGACGAAGCGCTCGATTTGGTTCAAGAGACGTTTGTCGCGGCGCATCAGGCGATGCCGCGCTACGATACACAGCGGGCGATGAAAGCATGGCTTTCTACGATCGCCGTCAACAAATGCCGGGATTGGGCAAGGAAGCGCGCGGTCCGTCGGTTTTTCTCCTTTGCCGCACCGCTCGACGAACAGGCCGAGACGATCGCGGACGATCAGGTAGCAATCGATGACGCAGCAGCCGATCGGCAGGAACTTGCCAAAGTGACGCGCGCCATCGCGACCTTGCCGATGAATCTCAAAGAACCGTTGGTGCTCCGCACGATCGAGGGTTTGAGCCAGGCGGAAACGGCCGATGTATTGGGGATCAGCCAGAAGGCGGTCGAAACCAGGCTATATCGGGCTCGCGCGCGCCTCGCCGAAAATTTGAAAGAGAACCAAGGGGTAGGCGCACGGGACGCGTAAGAGGTGAGACGGGCCGGCAGCGGCTCAATCCCAAGGAGCTACCATGTCGCGCGTTCTAGACCGCCGCCAATTGCTGCGCGGTGCCACTCTTGCAGGAGGCGGTGTTGCGCTGTCGGCATATATGCCGGCATGGGCGCAGCCTGTTTCCGCTGGTATTGTGAAGCCGCTGCCTACTGTATCGGGTGATGAAATCCGGCTCCGGGTCGCGCACCAGATGATGATGATCGACGGACGGCAGAGCCACGCCATCGGCATTAACGGCACTGTGCCCGCACCGCTGATCCGGCTGCGGGAAGGTCAGACCGTGCGGCTGCATGTCGAGAACGGTCTTGATGAGCAGACCTCGTTGCACTGGCACGGCCTGATCGTGCCGTTCCAGATGGACGGCGTGCCGGGCGTTGCCTTCCCCGGCATCGATAAGCGCACGACCTTCACCTACGAGTTCCCGATCGTGCAGGCCGGCACCTATTGGTATCACAGCCATTCCGGGTTGCAGGAGCAGATGGGGCTCTACGGCCCCATCGTGATCGACCCCAAGGGCGTTGACCCGATCCAGTCGGATCGCGAGCACGTTATCGTGCTGTCCGACCACAGCCAGCTCCACCCGCATCGCATCTTCATGAAGCTCAAGAAGCAGTCGGGCTATTTCAACCGGCAGCAGCAGACGCTCGCCGGCCTGCTCAAGGGCGAGGACCAGCCGCTCAAGGATCGCCTCGATTGGGGCAAGATGCGGATGGACCCGACCGACGTCGCCGACGTGACGGGTTCAAACTACACCTATCTCGTCAACGGGCATGGGCCGCAGGACAATTGGACGGGGCTGTTCAGGCCGGGCGAGCGGGTGCGGCTGCGTGTCATCAATGCGTCCGCGATGACGACCTTCAACGTCCGGATTCCGGGGTTGAAGCTGAGCGTTGTCCAGGCGGACGGCCTCAACGTCCGTCCCGTTGAGGTCGACGAGTTCCAGATCGGCGTGGCCGAGACCTACGACGTGATCGTCACTCCATCGGACGAGCGCGCCTACACGCTGGTCGGTGAGAGCGTGGACAGGTCCGGCATGGCGCGCGCAACGCTAAGCCCCCGCGAAGGCATGGCCGCTGAAGTCCCTCCACTTCGCAAGCGCCCTGTCGCCACCATGAAGGACATGGGGATGGACATGAACATGGATATGTCGGGCGGCGGTTCGATGCAGGGCATGGACCATAGTGGCATGCCTGGAATGGATCACGGATCAATGGCCACGGCTGAAAAGCCCGCCGCTGCGATGGACCACGCGCAGATGGACCACGGTGCTGCCGGTGCCGGCGCGGGCGGAATGGCCGGGATGGATCACGGCGCGATGCAGTCGGGTGCTACGATGCCAGGCATGGCAGGTGCGCCCGACGCCGCAGGTGGTATGGCAATGGGCGGCATGGCGGGCATGGACATGAACATGCGCGACTTTTCGAAAGCGCCGGGCGTGAAGAAGGGGCCGGGTGTCCAGACCATCTCGCCGATGCCGATGGATCGTACCGGCGACCCCGGTCAGGGTCTGGAGAATGTCGGGCATCGTGTGCTGAATTACCGCGATCTGGTCGCGGTCGATCGCAATCCCGATCTGCGCGCGCCGTCGCGCGAGGTGCAGATCCACCTTACCGGCAACATGGAACGCTACATGTGGGCGCTCGACGGTGAAAAGCTGTCCGAGGTGAAGGCACCGATCCCATTTCTTGCTGGCGAGCGCGTCCGCGTCACGCTGGTCAACGACACGATGATGGGCCACCCGATCCACTTGCACGGCCACTTCTTCGAATTGGTGACGGGGCACGGCGCGTACAGCCCGAGAAAGCATACCGTCATGGTCCAACCGGGGGGCAAGGTCAGTTGGGACGTGACCGCCAACGAGGGCGATTGGGCATTCCACTGCCACATGCTCTACCACATGCACGCGGGCATGATGCAGGTCGTCCAGGTCCGTTCGGCGAAGGGAGAGGCGGCATGAAGGCGCTGCTTCTCGCCGGGATCGGCGCGCTGGTCGCCACGGCACCTGCCACGGCGCAGACGATGGACCATTCAATGATGCCGGGCATGAGCATGCCGGGCATGAAAATGCCGGCGAAAAAACCGACCGCTAGATCGAGACCGGCCACAAAGCGGGCCCCTGCCAAGAAGGCAGCGACTAGGAAGGTCCCGGCAAAGCGTCCCTCCAAGCCTGCAGCCGATCCACATGCCGAACACACGATGCCCGGCATGGACATGAGCGGTGCGAACGCGGCCGATCCGCACGCCGGCCACGACATGTCCCAAATGTCAGGCATGAACCCTGCTCCGGCTACCGCAACAGGCGAGCACACCGGCCATGATATGTCGGCGATGCCCGGCATGGATATGGCACCCGGCCAGCCAACGCAGCATGACATGTCTTCAATGCCGGGAATGGCGACCGTGCCTGTCGGTACAGACCTGAAGCCGGGCAATGCGCCCGCGCCTGCACCATCTCCGGTGCTGGCAGCGTCTCGCTATTACGGCGAGGCAGCCATGAGCGATGCCAACCGCGACCTGCGCCGCGAGCATGGCGGAATGACCTACTACCAAGTGCTCTTCAACCTTGCCGAGTATCAGGCGCGCAAAGGCGGGGACGGCTATCGATGGGATGGCGAGGCTTGGATCGGGGGAGACATCAACCGTCTCACCCTGAAGAGCGAAGGCGAGGGCACATTTGGCAAACCGCTCGAAGCGGCCGAGGTGCAGGCGCTCTACAGCCGTGCGCTCGATCCCTATTGGAACCTTCAGGCGGGCGTCCGCTACGACTTCAAGCCGAACCCTTCTCGCACCTACGCGACGGTCGGGATCGAGGGGCTTGCGCCCTATTGGTTCGACGTCGAGGGGGCACTGTTCCTTTCTGACAAGGGCGACGTGCTTGGCCGAGCCGAGGCATGGTACGACGAGCGAGTGACACAATTCTTCGTCCTTCAGCCTCGCGTGGAAGCCAACTTTGCAGCCCAAGACGTGCGCCAGGACGGCATCGGATCGGGGCTTACGGACCTCGAACTCGGGCTCAGGCTGCGCTACGAAAAGTCGCGTGAGTTTGCGCCCTACATCGGCGTGTCGTGGGAAAGGCAATTCGGCGACACGGCACGCTTCACGAGAGCACGCGGTGATGACACGGGCGGCTTCAGCTTCGTTGCCGGCGTGAGGACCTGGTTCTGAGGAGCGGCAGGCTCCGCCTTCATGTCGGTGCCAGCAAGCTTCATCGCTGGCTGGCACTGATTATCGGGGTGCAGCTACTGCTCTGGTTCTCCAGCGGCTTGTTGATGAGCATCCTGCCGATCGAGCGGGTACGAGGAGAACACCTCGTTGCACGCGAGAACACGGCGACGATCGATCCGGCTCAGGAGTTTGCTTCCCCGGCATCGGTGTTGGGCGCTGCCCCCGGCCCGGTGCGCGAACTGCGCTACACGACCTTGTTCGGACAACCCGTCGCCGAGTTGACGATGGCTAACGGCACGGTCCGGATGCACGACGCCCGGACCGGTTTGCCGATGCAGCGTATCGATGCGCCCTTTGCGCTACGAGTTGCACGCGCGGCATATCGCGGCCCCGGTGTCCCTGTTGCGTCCGTCATGTTTGCTCGAACAGCGAGCACGGAGTTTCGTGGCAAACTGCCGGTCTGGCGTGTGGAGTTCGAGGACGCCGAGACGACGCGCGTGTTCGTGTCACCGGAGAACGGTAGGATTGTCGGTGTCCGAACGGGTACGTGGCGGCTCTATGATTTTTTCTGGGGCCTCCACATCATGGACTGGAAAAACCATGAGAACTTCAACACCCCTTGGATGATGGCATTTGCAGCTGGGGGGCTAGCCCTTGCGGTGGCAGGCGTGGTGCTGCTCTACATGCGCTGGCCGCGCCGCAGGCAAAGAAAAGTCCAAGGGGTGCACGACGTTGCCGCGTAACTCTCTCTAGGTGGGGGATACCTCGGGAGAACGACTATGAAGACCATTACCACGATCGGCATGTTAGCCGCAGCGCTCGCCGCCAGTCCGCTTGCCGCACAGAGCAGCATGGCGGGCATGGATCATAGCCAGATGCAGGGAATGGATCATTCCAAGATGATGAATGATCCGGGCAATCCTTACGCCGCATCCGAGATGGACATGCATCAGAAGATGATGGCCGCGAAGCAGGGAGACGCATCGGAGATGTGGACCCGCAAGATGATCGAACATCATCGTGGAGCCGTTACCATGTCGCGCGTGGCGCTTCGGGACGCGAAGGATGCCGACACGAAGCGGATGGCGCAGATGACCATTACGAAGCAGGAAAAGGACATCGCCGAGCTTCAGGGCTGGCTCAAGTCGCATGGCAAGCGCGCCCAATAAGGCCGCTGGCAGGAACCCCGCCCCCGGGCGGGGCTTCACCAAAGGAGTTTAGCAATGAAGTTTACGATCCGGAGTGCGATCGTCGCCGCAGCGATGATGACCCCGGCTGTGGCCTTAGCGGCGAACAGCATTGCCATGCACCGCGATCCAGGGTGCGGCTGTTGCGAGCAGTGGGCCAAGCAGGTCCGTCAGCAGTTCGGGCGCAACGTGCAGATCATCGATGACGCTCACCGCGATGTGCTTCAGCGCAAGATGGGTGTCCCCGCCGACCTCAGTTCATGTCACACCGCGGTAGTCGACGGTATGGCATTTGAGGGCCATGTACCGATTGCCGACATGAAACGGGTGCTTGCCCAGCATCCCAAAGGCGTAAACGGGCTTGCCGTGCCGGGTATGCCGGTGGGATCACCTGGCATGGAAATGCCGGGCATGAACGCACAGCCCTATGAGGTGATCGCGTTCGGACCAACCGGACGCAAGGTGTTCGCCCGCCATTAAAAGAGGGAGGCGCGGACGCCTCCCTCCCATTTACTTTTCATGCCCGACATGTCGTGGCCGGCATGGTCTTTACGCCTGCCGCTTTCATGTCGGTGCAGGGCGTTGTCGGAATCGATAGTGGTTTGAAGATCGTGAGAGCTTTCATAACTTAACATATCCGCTATGCCGGATGCATGGATAACGATTCGGCTATCATTGCGCTTGGTGCGCTCGCGCAAGGCACACGCCTCGACGTGTTTCGCCTGCTGGTTCGCCACGAACCGGACGGCATGGCGGCGGGTGAAATTGCCCGTCAGCTCGACGTGCCGCAGAACACCATGTCCGCGCACCTCGGCATTCTCGCGCGCGCCGGCATCGTGCGCTCGGAACGGCATAGCCGGTCGATTATTTACCGTGCCGATCTAGACGGGCTGCGCGCGCTAACGCTGTTCCTCGTCAAGGATTGCTGTGCCGGCTCGCCTGAACTGTGTGCGCCGCTCCTGGCCGAACTCACCCCCTGCTGCTGAAAGGACGCCCCGTGGCCGTCGATATCGTGATCTATCACAACCCCGAGTGCGGCACGTCGCGCAACACGCTGGCGATGATCCGCAATGCTGGCATCGAGCCGCACGTCATCGAATATCTGAAAACCCCACCCTCGCGCGTGTTGCTGGTCGAGCTGATCGACCGCGCCGGGATCACGCCCCGCGATCTGCTACGCGAGAAGGGGACGCCCTATGCGGAGCTGGGCCTTGGTGACGATGCGCTGTCAGACGACACGCTGGTGGACGCGATGATGGCGCATCCGGTCCTCATTAACCGGCCGCTGGTCGTCTCGCCGCTCGGCGTGAAGCTGTGCCGACCGTCCGAAGCGGTCCTCGATCTGCTGCCTGATGCCCAACAGGGCGCGTTTGCCAAGGAAGACGGCGAACAGGTTGTGGATGCTTCGGGCCAGCGCATCGCCTGATGCTGCTCGCGTTCGCTATCTTCGTCGTCACGATCGCGCTCGTCATCTGGCAGCCCAAGGGCCTGGGCATCGGCTGGAGCGCGCTAGGCGGCGCGGCCGTCGCGCTACTCGTCGGGGTCGTTTCGCTCTCTGACGTGCCGGTGGTGTGGGGCATCGTCTGGAACGCGACCGCGACGTTCGTCGCGATCATCATCGTCAGCCTGTTGCTCGATGAAGCCGGGTTCTTCGAATGGGCGGCGCTCCACGTTGCGCGCTGGGGCGGGGGGCATGGTCGTCGGCTGTTCGTGCTGATCGTCCTGCTCGGGGCGGCGGTGTCGGCGCTGTTCGCCAATGACGGCGCCGCGCTGATCCTGACGCCGATCGTCATCGCGATGCTGAGGGCCCTGGGATACAAGGACAAGGCGACGCTGGCGTTCGTCATGGCGGCGGGGTTCATTGCCGATACCGCAAGCCTGCCGCTGATCGTCTCCAACCTCGTCAACATCGTGTCGGCCGACTTCTTCCGGATCGGCTTTGCCGATTATGCCTCGGTGATGGTGCCGGTCGATCTGGCGTCGATCGCCGCGACGCTGGTCGTGCTGCTGCTGTTCTTCCGGCGCGACATACCCGCCAGCTACGATGTGGCGCAGCTCCGCGCGCCCGCTGATGCGATCCGTGACCATGCCACATTCAAGGCGGGCTGGGTCGTCCTCGCCCTGCTGCTCGCCGGCTTCTTCTTGCTCGAACCTATCGGCGTGCCGGTCAGCGCCGTCGCTGCTGCCGGTGCCGTGCTCTTGCTGGTCATCGCCGCGCGCGGCCATGTCATCCAGACGCGCAAGGTGCTGGCCGGCGCGCCGTGGCAGGTCGTGATCTTCTCGCTCGGCATGTACCTGGTCGTCTATGGCCTGCGGAATGCCGGACTGACCGACCATCTTGCCGGCCTGCTCGATCGCACCGCGCAAGGCGGCGTTTGGGGTGCGGCGTTCGGCACCGGGATCATTGCCGCGCTGCTGTCGTCGGTGATGAACAACATGCCGACCGTTCTGGTGGGTGCGCTGTCGATCGACGCGACGCACGCCACGGGCGCGATCAAGGAAGCCATGATTTACGCCAACGTGATCGGGTGCGACCTTGGCCCGAAAATCACACCGATTGGCTCGCTCGCGACGCTGCTCTGGCTGCACGTCCTCGGGCAAAAGGGCATTCGGATCGGCTGGGGCTATTACTTCAAGGTCGGCGCGACGCTAACGATTCCGGTGCTGCTGGTAACGCTCGCGGCACTCGCGATCAGGATCAGCATGGGATGACGGCACTCGTATATCTGGCCGCGTCGCTCGCGGAAATCGCAGGCTGCTTTGCCTTTTGGGCATGGTTGCGGCTGGGCAAATCGCCCCTGTGGCTGGCTCCGGGCGTGGTATCGCTTGTGCTGTTCGCCTGGCTGCTGACACGCGTGGACAACGATGCAGCAGGGCGGGCCTATGCAGCCTATGGCGGCGTCTACATCTGTGCATCGCTGATCTGGCTGTGGGCTGTCGAAGGGGTGAGGCCCGACCGCTGGGACGCTGGTGGAGCGACACTCTGCCTGATCGGCACCTGTATCATTCTGCTTGGCCCAAGGACCGCCTGATGCCGCTTCGCGCCCTCTCTGACCCCGATCATCTACCCGCCCTTGATCGGCGCTATGCGCTCGATCGTCCTGCCCTTGGGCTGGGCGCTGGTGATCCACCTCCGCGCATACTGTTGCTCTACGGCTCTTTGCGGGAGCGGTCCTTTTCGCGGTTGTGCGTTGAGGAAGCCGCTCGCCTGCTGCAATTCTTCGGCTGCGAAACGCGAATCTTCGATCCTTCGACGTTGCCGCTGCCCGATCAGGTGACGGGGGACGATCACCTGGCCGTCCACGAGCTACGCGAACTGTCGATGTGGTCGGAGGGGCATGTGTGGTGCAGCCCCGAGCGCCACGGCCAGATCACCGGCATCATGAAGCTGCAAGTCGATCACCTGCCGCTGTCGATGGGTGGGATGCGCCCGACGCAGGGCCGCACGCTTGCCGTCATGCAGGTGTCGGCCGGATCGCAGTCGTTCAACAGCGTGAACACCCTGCGCGTCCTCGGCCGTTGGATGCGAATGGTGACGATCCCAAACCAATCGAGCGTCGCGAAGGCGTTTGCGGAGTTCGACGAAAGCGACCGAATGAAGCCTTCGGCCTACTATGATCGGATCGTGGATGTGATGGAGGAGCTGGTGCGCTTCACGGTCCTTCTACGCCCGCACACCACGCAGCTTGTTGATCGCTATTCCGAGCGAAAGGAGGCAGATGTGCCGATCGATAGCGCCACGGACCTTTCGAGCATCGCAACCTCGCCAACGTACCGGAAAGGCGAGTAAAGTTCTCTTAGTGTGGCGAACCGCTCCTCCGACATTGTGCATCACTGAGTGTGCTTCTAGATGCATCCAATGAAACGCCGGGCTCGCCCATTCTCCAAGATATTGCGTTCCATGGCGTTTTTCGTCCTGGCAGTGATGTTGCTGGTCCGGCTTGGCCCGCTCTGCGAGACGATGGCGATGGCCGCGCCTCCGGCTGCGTCCGCGATGATGGACTGCGCCAGCAAATCAGCAGGCGCTCCCATCAAAAAGGCACCTGCGTCGGCCTGCGCCATACCGTGCGTTGCGGTTGCCGGCGAAACCGTCGAGCATATCGGGCTGGTTCCGTCCTCCCATCTATCGCCTTGGCCAGCTCCACAGACGGGCCTTTTGGGCATGGCATACGCTCCGGCCACGCCCCCTCCGCAAACCGTGTGACGTCGAACACCATCACACGTAAATTTCGGAGAATATCATGACCAAGTTCAAGCTCATCAGCGCTGCCTTCGCCCTCACCCTGTCGACTGGCGCATTCGCCGCTGTCGCCAATTGCTGCGCCGACATGGCGTGCTGCAAGGACGGTGCGGACTGCTGCAAGGATGGCGCAAAAGCCAAGGCCGCGGACTGCTGCGATCATGCCAAGGGCGGCATGAAGCACGGCTAAAAGCTGGATAGGGGCGGGCAGCCGCCCCTATTTTCCTAGTCTACATCTACCCGCCGCGGCACGCCGTCGCGCCATGGTCGCTGTGACGAGCGGAGAGTTACCCGTAGGGTTGAGGCTCTTCCCCGAACCGCATCCATCGTTCGGCCCATCTCGCGTGCGATTACCGCCAGAGTCTGCCTGGCCTCGATACGCCGACGAAGCTCGACGTCATCATCATCGGTCCAAGACGTTCCACGTCGAGCGGTCAGCCCAAAAACTCCTCGATCAGGAGCAATCCCAAAAAGCCGATGAAAAACATGGCGCTGATAAGCGGGGTATCGGGCTTCTCGTGCGCCTCCACCAATAGCTCTTCCGTCACAAGGTAGAGCAGCGCCATCAAACCGAAACTGAGAAACCCGGCGATGACGACGGGCGGAAACGTCGCAACGGGAGTCGCTATCGCCGCACCGATCGGCAGCAACAACGCGATCCCCATCGTAATCGCGATGATCCGCGCCTTGGACTTGATCGTCTCGCCCAGCTCGGTCGTCACGGTCAGTCCGAGAAACAGCACCTCCAACGTCAACGCGATCGTCAGCAACATGCCAGCCTTCCCGCCAGCGACGAACGCCAACCCGAGAACAAGCCCGTCGATCAGGATGTCGACCGCGACCGCACCGAGCATGGCGATCGGTCCACTGGCGCGACCCTCAAGGGCTTTGAGCGACAGCATCACGAGAATGCCAAGCGCGCCGCCTGTGAATGTCGCGATCGGTGAACCTTCGTGCATCACCTGGGGCAGGATCTCGGCTGCCGCTGCGGCGAACACGACGCCTGCCGCCAAGTGCTGCATGGCGCTTACGAAGGCATCACTTGGCCGTCTCGATACCGCGAATAGCGAGCCGATCAGTACGGCGACGACGGGAATGAGCGTGAAGGCAACGGCCTGCATAGCTTAAGCCCTCACGCTGTCATGACTCAAAGGCGGCAGTTCGATGTGTCCCCCTGATGGGGCTGGCAGCTCGCGCCGTCCGAAACGAGCGTAGAGCGTCGGCAGCACGAACAAGGTGAGCAAGGTTGCGGATATCAGGCCACCAATGACGACGGTCGCCAGCGGCTTTTGCACCTCGGCTCCAGCACCATGACCAAGTGCCATCGGCACGAAGCCAAGCGACGCAACGAGCGCCGTCATCGCAACTGGCCGGAGCCGCGCCAGAGCGCCTTGATGCGCCGCTACCGCACGACCCATGCCTTGCCGCATCAGATCATGGATGGACGACACCATGACCAGCCCGTTGAGAACCGCGACACCTGATAGCGCGATGAAGCCGACTGCCGCTGAAATGGAGAACGGCATGCCTCTTAGCACCAGCGCAAGGATGCCTCCGACCAGCGCCAGCGGAACGCCGGTAAACACGATCAACGCATCCCTGACGGAGCCAAGCGCGCCGTAGAGCAGGAACATGATGACCACGAAGCAGATCGGCACCACAACGCTAAGCCTATCGCGGGCAGATGCCAGGTTCTCGAACTGACCGCCCCATTCGAGATACGTGCCAGGCGGCAATTTCACCTGAGCGTCGATGGCTGACCGGGCATCAGCCACGACACCGGCCACGTCTCGATCGCGCACGTTGGCCTGCACCACGACACGCCGCTTGCCGTTCTCGCGGCTGATCTGGTTGGGACCATCGACCACGGCGATATCCGCCACTGTCGATAGCGGTACGAAGCCGCCACTGCCGGTCGGCACCGGCACCTGAGCAACCGCCGTCAGATCGGATCGTGAGCTTTCGGCCATCCGGATCACGACGGGGAAGCGACGATCGCCTTCAAAGATCACGCCAGCCTGTCGGCCGCCAATGGCTGCGGCAACCGTGTCCTGCACGTCACCCGCCGTCACCCCGACGCGGGACATGGCAGTGCGGTTCGGCCGGATATCGAGCATCGGCAAGCCTTCGGTTTGTTCAACCCGCACGTCTGCTGCACCCCGCGTCTTTCGAAGGATGCCGGCTATCCGATCTGCGGTCGCGTTCATCTCGCCAAAGTCGTCGCCAAAGACCTTGATCGCGATGTCGCCGCGCACGCCTGCAATCAGCTCGTTGAACCGCATCTGGATCGGCTGAGTGATCTCATAGGCGTTGCCGGGCAGAGTGGAGAGCCGCTTTTCCAGCCGCTCGACCAGCTCTTCCTTGGACAGGCCGGGGTCGGGCCACTCCTTCTTCGGCTTCAGGATGACGAAGGTGTCGGTCGCGTTAGGCGGCATCGGGTCCGATGCGATTTCGGACGTGCCGGTGCGCGAGAAGGCGAAGCGGACCTCAGGGGCCTTGGCGAGTGCCTTTTCCACCTGGAATTGCATCGCCTGGCTCTGATCGACCGATGTGCCCGGGATGCGGACCGCCTGCACGAGGATGTTGCCCTCATCGAGCTGCGGCAAGAACTCCTGCCCCAATGTCGTAAAAGCGGCCCCGGCGAGTGCCAGCGCACCGATCGCGACGCCGATGGTGAGGGTGGGTCGGCGCATTGCCGCATCAAGTCCCGGCTCATAACGTTTCCGGAGGAAGGTGACGACGCGGCTTTCCTTCTCCTCGACCCGCTTGCTGAGACAGATCGCAATCGCTGCCGGTATGAAGGTCAGCGATAGGATGAAGGCGAACACCAGAGCGATGATGACCGTGAGCGCCATCGGCTCGAACATCTTGCCTTCGACACCCGTGAAGGTGAGCAACGGCGCATAGACAAGGATGATGATAGCCTGCCCGTACACCGATGGCCGGATCATCTCGCGCGCCGACGCCGCGACAATCCCGAGACGTTGCTCGATGGTCAGCACGTCATCACGACCATGCTGCGCCTCGCCCAAACGCCGTAATGCGTTCTCCACAATAATGACCGCGCCATCTACGATCAGACCAAAGTCGAGCGCACCAAGGCTCATCAGATTTGCGGAAACGCCCGCCTCCAACATGCCGATGCTGGTCAGCAGCATCGTGATCGGAATGACGCAGGCCGCGATCAGCGCCGCGCGGAAATTGCCAAGCAGCGCAAACAGAACGACGATTACCAGCACCGCACCTTCGGCGAGGTTGCGGGCAACCGTCGAAATTGTGGAGTTCACCAGCTCGGTCCGGTTCATGACCGGCTTCACGACAACATCGACCGGCAAAGAGCGGCCGATCTGCGTCAGCCGTTCGGCAACGCCGGTCGATACCGTGCGGCTATTCTCCCCGATCCGCATAACCGCGGTGCCGACGACAACTTCATGGCCGTTTTCTGACGCCGATCCCATGCGTAGCGCCTGCCCGGTGCGAACGGTCGCGATCTGGTTAAGCAGGATCGGAACGCTCTCGCGGGTGGCAACGACGGTACGTGCCAGCTCGTCGGCGTTGCGAACACGCCCATCCGATCGAACCGCCAGCCCTTCTCCGTTGCGGTTGACCACGCCAGCGCCCGCGCTGGTATTGCTGCGCTGAAGGGCGGTGGTGAGATCCTGAAGCGTTAGCCGCATTGCCGCCATGCGCTGTATGTCCGGAATAACGAGATATTCCTTGGTGTAGCCACCAAGGGAGTCGACGCCAGCAAGCCCGGCCGTGCTTTTGAGCTGCGGCGTGACGATCCAATCCTGTACGGTGCGCAGATAGGTCGCCTTGTCGGCGTCGCTGACAAGGTGATCCCCCTCGGGGGTGATATAGCTGGCATCGCGCTGCAAGCCGGGTTCGCCGTTGCGGTGGTGAACTTGGTCCAGCTCGCGATATTCGACCGTCCACATGAAGATATCGCCGAGGCCCGTAGCGATCGGCCCCATCTCGGGGTTCACACCTTCGGGAAGGTCTTCCTCAGCGGTTCGCAGACGTTCCGCGACCTGCGCTCGCGCAAAGTAGATATCGGTCTTTTCACCGAAAACCGCTGTGATCTGGGCAAAGCCATTGCGACTTAGCGAGCGGGTATATTCAAGGCCAGGAATGCCCGCGAGCGCGGTTTCGACCGTGAACGCAACCTGCTTCTCGATCTGATCGGGGGAGAGGGCAGGAGCAACGACATTGATCTGCACCTGGTTATTGGTGATGTCGGGTACGGCGTCGATCGGAAGCTGACGCAGCGCGCCAATCCCGAGCAATGCAGCCGCGATGGTGAGAAGCAGGACGAGCCAGCGCTTCTCGACGGAGAGGGTGACGATGCGACCGATCATGGCTCAGTCCTCATCCCCGCCTGCACCCTTGCCGAGTTCGGCCTTGAGCGTGAAGCTGTTGGTGGAAGCGATGCGCTCCGAGCCGGTAAGGCCTGCCGTTACGGTGACTTGCCCGCCGTTGGTGCGACCAAGCGTCACGGGAATTGCCCGGAATCCTGTCGCAGTGCGGACGAACACGAACGACTTGTCCTCGATCATCTGCACTGCGGCCGATGGCACGGCGACGGTGCGGTCCCCGGTCGCAGGAACGAGGATCGATACGTTGACCGTTTCGCCGACGCGCCATGTGCTGCCGGCGTTGTCGAGGGTAGCGATCACCGGCACCAATCGGGTCGTCTCGTCCAGAATGGGGGATACGAACGTGACGCGCCCCTCCTGACGCCGCCCCGGTGCCGTCACTTCGACACGCACGCCGGGTTTCACCCGACCGGCATCGGTGGGGACGAGTGAGGTGGTTACAGTGACCTTCGACAGGTTGGCGACGCGGAACAGCTCTGCATCGGCCGCGACCGCCTGCCCGAGTGTAGCGGATCTCGCGATGACCTGGCCGGCGATCGGCGAGCGAACCGCGATGCGGTTGAGCGCGCCGCCTCCGCTGCCCGTCGCTGACAATTGCTGCTGCGCGAGGCGAAGGGCAATGCTGGCCTCCGTCGCTGCCGTCCGCGCTGCGACCAGATCCTGCTCTGGCGAAACACGTTCAGCGAACAGGCGCTGTTCGCGGCGAAGGTTTGATTGGGCGAGTGCGGAACGCGCGCGCGCGGCTTCTACCTCCGCTTTCAGTGATGCCGCTTCCCGGCTTTCGATGATAGCCAGCGGGTCTCCCCGGCTGACTGACTGCCCGAGATTGCTGGTGAGGGAAACGAGCCGACCGCCTACGGAGGTGGACACAACCTGCACACCCTGAGGATCGCCCTCGATCGTTGCCGATAGCTCGATCGCTCCGGCCACGCCGCCTACTGTAGGACGCGTAACCTCTATCCCGGCATCCGCAATCTGCTGCGCGGACAGGGTGACGATATCCTTTGGACCCTCCTTGGCTTCGCTGGCCTCGGCACCTTCGGTCTTCTCGGCTCCGGCTTTCTCACCGGCCTCGCCGTTGCCACCCCCGCCGCATCCGGCAAGGAGGACAGCCAGGGTCACAGGTGCGAGCGCCCGCATGATGGTCTTCGTCATTGATTGGTTTCCTCGGTCGAGGGCGCTGCGGCAACGAGCCGTTCGAGGCGTGCCTTGGCGTCGTGATAGGTGGCGAGCGCATCGATCGCGGCGGTTCGTGTTTCGGACAGGGTACGTTCGGCATCGAGCAAATCGAGCTGACCGAACTTGCCCTCCCGGTAGCCGATCCGGGCGATCCGAGCGGCTTCGCTTGCCGACGCCAATGCCGGCCCGCTGGCGTTGCGAGCGGTCGTCGCGGCATTCGCGACGTTCGCCTGTGCGCTTGCGATATCCTGCGCGGTATCCAGCTCGGCCGCGCGACGTAGCGCCTGCGCCTGATCAGTCTGCGCCCGCGCCTGCGCCACTGCCGCCTTGCCGTTGTTGAACAGTGGGAACGGGATCGACAGCCCGAACACCGCTGCCACGTCGTTCGTAGCCTCAAGCCGTCGTGCGCTGGCGCTGAGTGTCACGTCGGGAATGCGCTGCGACCTAGCAAGCCGCACCTGTGCCTCTGCCGTTGTCACGTCCGCGCGTGTCGCCGCCAATGCCAGCGTCCCGGCGGTCTCGATCGGCCGCGCTGGACCAAAGCCCTCGACACGGCCGAACCACACCAAGTCCAACGGTCCCGTGAGGGGTTGGCCGATCCGTCGGGCAAGATTGCTTCGGGCGACCTCGGCAAGCCGCTCTGCGCGCTCCACAGCCGTCTCCACGTTGATCCGCAATACATCGGCGCGCTGCTGTTCGAGCGGTGATGCTCGCCCCGCTTGAACGCGGACGCCGGCTGCGCGCGATGCTTCGCGGGCGATACCGGCCTGCTCGCGCGCGGTCACCAGTCGGCGTTCCGCTGCGGTCGCCTCGATGTAGAGCTGCGTGATGGCAAGCCGTAGATCAGCCTCGGCCAACGCCGTGCCTATCCTCGCTCGATTACCAATCGCATCTGCGACAGCGATCCGTGCCGATCGTTTGCCACCCAACTCGATCGGTAGTGCCAGACCTGCCGTTGTCTCGGCGCTTCGAAGACCGCGATATTGGCCGCTGCCGGCAATGTTCTCGGTCTCGGCGACGATCGACGGGTTCGGGCGGTAGCCGGCAACCGTGCGGCCTGCTTGTGCTGCCCGGACGCCAGCCGTGGCAGCCTCAAGGCTGGGGGCGCTGGCTCCGGCAAGCGAAAGCGCCTGCTCAAGGGTGAGCGGGGGACTGGTCGATGTTGGATCGGCTGACTGCGCCTGTGCGATCGACGCGCACGACGCCACGGCCAATAAGGCCGCAATAAAACGGTGCATGGGTAACGGACTCCTGACGAACCTTGGGCATCCGCACGGGCTTTCCCGGCGGAATTAGGCGTTGGTCAGGCTTGGGGAGGACGTAGGGCTGGGTCCGACGCTACCGGGGCCTTGGGCGCATTGCGCCACATCGATGCAGTCATACGAACGCTGCTGGCTGGTCCGGTTGAATCGGACGCGATCGGCACGCCGACATGATGGCCGTGGCAACCACCATGATGGTGAGGATAAGCCTTGTCGGCGTCTGCCGGCACTTGGTCGGCATCGCCGTCGCAATGATCGAGGGAGCTGACCGCTGTGGTATCAACGCACGTCACGCCTTCGGTCGCATGCGCGACTGATCCAAGCCCGAGCATAAGCACGAGCATGAAACTGAGGAACAGGGCGGAGAGGCGGTGCATCGGCCCGCGCCTTAGCAGCTTACCGACTGCCATGTAACGACTGCTGGTAAGTAGCGGGGGCGGGTGAGGGCTCGCTACGCATTTCGGCGCGTGCCTGCCGCATGATCTGAACACCGCCCGATATTCCCAACACAGCCATCAAGGTGGCGACGGCGAGATCAGGCCACGCGCTGTTGAGGCCGAACACTCCGCCTGCGGCCAGTACGACGGCGATGTTGCCAATCGCGTCGTTACGCGAGCAAATCCACACTGACCGCATGTTCGCATCACCGCTTCGAAAGCGGTACAGCATGACCGCGACTACAAGGTTCGCGATCAACGCGGCGATGCCGACCACGCCCATAATTTCGGCATGGGGCGTTGCTTCGTGGAGCGCCCCCCATCCCGCCGCGAACAAGACATAGACGCCTAGCAAAGCAAGCGTCGCCCCCTTCAACATCGCAGCGCGTGCGCGCCAGGCTATCGCCATTCCGGCAACGCCAAGGCTGATTGCGTAGTTCGCAGTATCCCCAAAAAAGTCGAGCGCGTCGGCTTGCAGCGCCTTCGATCCACCCGTGATGCCGGCAACGATCTCGATAACGAACATGCCGCCATTGATGGCGAGCGCAATCCATAGCGCGCGCCGCCACTTAGGGTCGTTGAGAGTGTCCGCCTTGTCGGACGCGCAGCTTGTGCAGGCCATATTCGCCACCTCGATAGAATCGATCTGACAGCCTATATGCACCCTCTAGTCGCTAGAGGGTCAAGCGCTGTGTCTGAGAAACTGACGATCGGAAAACTGGCTGGTGCGACCGGCACGAAAGTCGAGACGATCCGCTACTATGAGCAGATTGGCTTGCTGCCGGCTCCTGAGCGATCGGCGGGGAACTATCGGACCTATGAGGGCGCGCATCTACGCCGCCTGTCCTTCATCCGTCGCGCGCGTGATCTTGGCTTTTCAATCGATCAGGTGCGCGAGCTTATGGGGCTTGCCGATCGGCGCGATCAGTCCTGCATCGCCGTCGATGTCGTTGCCAACCAACACCGCGACGCGATTAGACGCAAAATTGCAGACCTCACCGCGCTTGCTGGTGAACTCGACGCGCTAATAGATTCCTGTAGCCGCAACACCGTCGCCGACTGCCGGATCATCGAAGCACTTGCCCCTTCCGCATAGCGCATCGCTGCTGTCCGGTGGAATGATCGGCTTGCACCGCTTGGGCACTTCAATCCGTGGAGCTGACGATCGCACTTCTTGCCGCCACGTCATCCCGACTGATCTCGATGGTACAGCGCACCGTCTTCTTAGTCCTCACAGCTATCTTGTAGCAGGCTTGCACAGCCTTGCGATTTGCGGTGATGATCCGATCGGCTGCCGCGATGTTGGCGAAAGCATCCGGCCCAGCAGCTCGCATGAGGCGCTGCCCGGCTTCCCATTTCGGTAGGTCAAGCGTGCGCGCTGCCATCCACTCGGGCACCTGCCACTTCCCCGGGAGCTCGCGCGCGATGATCCCCGGCACGATCGTCCATAGCAGCGCCCCGCCCAGGCACGCTCCCGCACCGACCTGCCACAAGGTACGGCGCTGCTCGTCCGCACGGCGGGCAGAACCGCCGATACCGTGCAAAGCGGTCGTCGCCTTGTCCATCTTCTCACCGGCGGTCGCGATCATGCGCCGATCCTCGTCGCGGGCATGGCCGCCAGCCGCGACGATCCGGTCGGCGACATAGCGCGGCGCGACATTGTCCTCGGCCGTTTTCGCCAGCACGCCGACATTTTGCATGGTCGCGTTGAGCGCCTTCGCCATTTTCCCCAGCGTCTCGCTGTAATCGGGTATCTCCGGCACCTCGGCGCGCTCCGCGGACAGCCGCTCGACGGCGCGGCGCAACAGCGCAAGCTCACCGCGGACACCTTCAAACGCCTCCGCTGCGGCGTCCGGTTCGTGATCGTCACTCATGCACTTCTTCCCCTTTACTGCATGAAACCACAAACCGGGGTCGGTACATAGAATGGACCCAGATATACGCTAAGCGCCGACAGGTCTGCTTGGGTGTCCGAAAACACCCGTTTGTCGCGCATCTGCGATGGCGACAGGGTTTTCCGTCATCCCTAGTACCTAGCGACGACTTTTGGGACAAAGCCGTCGTAGCAAGTCCAGCCACATCGCGACGATCTACGGGAAAGGCTGTCTGGCGCTCGGCGCCTTCGCGCGACGGCATAGTGATCGCTCCACCGCCGTCTAGAAAGGGATAAGCTATCGAAAGAGTCTGGGTGACATCGCCTAGCAAAACGATCGATTTCGCTATTGATTTCATCATGGTAGGCCGCTTGCATGACCGCATCCGATCGCGCCGAACAGAATCTGATCCTCCGCTGTCCGGAGCCGCTCAATGCGGAAACGCCTCCGGATAAACTGATCACGTCCTTCCTGACGCCGCAGGCGAATTTCTACATCCGCAGTCACGGACCTACGCCGGAGCTGGCCGACGATCATCGTATAGCGCTGGACGGCTTGGTCGACCGCCCGCGCTCCTACACGGTCGCCGAACTTCAAACGGCATTTGCGACCCGGACAGTGACCGCGACCATGCAGTGCGCCGGCAATCGTCGGGCACATCTTCAAGACGTGGAAAAGACTTCGGGCGATCCCTGGGACGTGGGCGCGATCGGCAATGCGGCTTGGACCGGCGTCGCACTGTGCGACGTACTCGCCGCGGCCGGCATCCAAGATGGCGCGTCGTTCGTCGGCACTACGGGGGCCGACGACGTGGATGTCGATGGTGAGACGGCGCCGTTCGGTGCCTCGATCTCGATCGCCAAGGCGCTAGAGCCGGACGTGCTCATCGCCTGGGGCATGAACGGCGAGGTGCTGGCCCCCGAACATGGCGCACCGCTGCGGCTCGTCGTGCCGGGCTATGCGGGCGTTCGTAGCGCCAAGTGGCTGACGCGCATCGAGGTGCGCGATCGCCCGTCCGATGCGCCGATCCAGGCCAAGGACTACAAGCTCTTTCCGGCGTCGGTAGCGAAGGAGGACGCGGATTGGGACCGGGGCCTGACGATCGAGGAGATGCCGCTCAACGCTGCGATCTGCGCCCCCGTGGACGGCGCGCATATCGGCGCCGGCGCATGCGAAATCGCGGGCTATGCGGTCGCCTTCGGCCGAGCGGTCTCGCGCGTCGAGGTCTCCGTCAATGACGGCACCGACTGGCTGCAGGCGGAACTGACCAGCCAACCGGATTCACCCTGGAGCTGGACGCAGTGGCACGTCACGGTCGATCTCTCGCCCGGGCTCCACGTCCTGGTCGTGCGCGCCGTCGACGGTGCCGGGCAGATGCAGCCCGAACGGCCCGAAGCGATCTGGAACTTCGCCGGCTATCTCTCGACGGCTTGGCATCGCATCACCGTCACCGCTGGCTGATGGACGCGCCGCACAACGCCGATCGGGCCCATGCGAAGCTCGCGGAGAGCGCGAGCTCGCTAAAGGACAGCGCAGTCCAGCAGGTGGACAGCGCTGATCGTCGCACGGAGCTTGCTGCAGACCGCACAATCCTCGCCGGCGAACGCACCTATGCCGCCTGGGTGCGTACCGGCCTGGCGGCGCTCGCTTCCGGGATCGGCGCGCGCGCGCTGCTCAAGGACGTCGTGTTCCCGTGGCTGGCGACGGCGACCGGGACGATGCTGATCCTGTTCAGCGCCTTTTGCTTCGTCGCCGCGGTGTGGCGAGAGATGGGTGCCGGCGCCCCGCCGCCACGACCGGACATAAAGCGCCTGCCCGCGGCGTTGCTCGTGGTGATGAACGGGTTTCTCATGCTCGTGTCGCTGGCCGCGCTCGTCGGCATCTGGACGGCACGCTCGTAGCGCAGCGACGCCAACCGCGCTGCGAGCCGATCAGCTCCAGCAGCGCATCGGCGGCTTTCGTGCGGTATAGCTCCTTGCGACGCAGCTCGAGAACGACGCGCGGGCCGAAACCGATTGGTCCCGCATGCAACGTAACCGGAGTCGGTACATATAACGGGCTCAGATAGACGCTAACGACCGGCCGGTCCGAGCATTTGCCCGACCAACATGCCCATTGACGGTTGGGGCAAACGTCTCATAGATCGACTTTGGCAATGGATTTCTGCCGGGCAATTTGGCCGAACCGCTCTGATAAGAGCTGATGATTCCTACTTGGCGCCTTCGGGCAGCAAGGAGGAATTGTGCGCGCTACCTTTCGCAATCTCGTCGGCACGCTGAACGTCGCGGCATTCATGCGCGATCGTCACGACCATGCGATCTCTGTCCTGCGCTGGGCGCTGATCTTGCTGCCCATGGCGGCACTCGTCGGGACGCTATGTGCGGCGTTCCTGTTGAGTCTTGATACCGTTACGCGACTGCGGTTCGCATCGCCCTGGCTGCTCTATCTGCTGCCGGTGGGCGGGTTCGTGGTCGGATTGCTCTACCATCTCACCGGGCGCTCGGTGGAGGGCGGCAACAACCTGATCGTCGAGCAGATCCACGAGCCGGGCGGCGGTGTGCCGCTGCGGATGGCGCCGCTCATCTTCTTCGGCACAGTGGTGACGCATCTTTTCGGTGGCTCGGCCGGACGTGAAGGCACCGCAGTCCAATTAGGCGGAAGCCTTGCCAGCGGTTTCGGCCGCGCGCTCCACCTCGATGCGGGCGGCACGCGCATCCTGTTGATGACGGGGATCGCAGCCGGGTTCGGCGCGGTCTTCGGCACGCCGATCGCAGGCGCGGTCTTCGCGCTCGAAGTGCTGGCGATCGGCCGCGTCGAATACTCCGCGCTAGTGCCTTGCCTCGTTGCAGCGCTAGTCGGCGATTGGACGTGCCTCGCCTGGGGTATCCATCACGGCGTCTACCCGATCGGCGCGTCGATACCGGTCGATGCGCTGCTCGTGACGAAGGCAGGTGTTGCGGGGATCATATTCGGACTGGTCGGTCTGGCCTTCGCCGAAGCCAACCACCTGGTCGGGGGATGGCTCAAGCGGATCGTTCCCTATGGTCCGCTACGTCCAGTGATCGGCGGGGTCTTCGTTATCTCACTCGTCTTCCTGTTCGGCACGCGCGACTATCTGGGCCTGGGTGTCCTGGCAGCGAGGCACGACAGCCTTACCATCGCCAGCTTCTTCGGACCGGACACGCATCCGTGGAGTTGGGCGATCAAGCTCCTGTTTACCGTCGTCACGCTCGGCGCAGGTTTCAAAGGCGGTGAAGTCACGCCGTTGTTCTTCATCGGCGCAGCGCTCGGTAACGCGCTGGCGCCTTTCTTGGGCGTGCCGACGGGCCTGTTCGCCGCGATCGGCTTTGTCGCGGTCTTTGCCGGGGCTGCCAATACCCCGCTCGCCTGCACCTTCATGGGGATTGAACTGTTTGGCGCCGGCTATGCGGTGCCGATCGCCGTCGCCTGTTTCGTGGCCTATCTCTGCTCGGGCCACAACGGCATCTACCTGTCGCAGCGCGTTGCGATACCCAAGGTGCCCGCGAACGGCCTCGCGCCCAATGCAACACTGCGCGAGACACGTACACGCCGCACAGCACTTCGCGCCCAGAACCGCGTGTCGTGAGTTGATGGCTTAGCCTGATCCCCCCGATACGTCGGGCGAAGCCTTCGGATCGGGGTCTTGCGCCTTGCCCTTCGCGGCGCCCGGCTGCTTTGCGCTCATGGCAGTCAGATAAGCGACGATCGCCGGTACGTCGGCCTGGGCCACAGGCGCCTTATAGACCTCGCGCATCTTGGTGACCTCCGCGGTCCACTGATCGGAGGAGAGTGGCGGCTGGTTCAGCGCCATGCTCGCCGAATGACACGAGGTGCAGTTCGCATTGATGACGTCGGCATGCGGGCCGGCGGGATATTGCCCTTCGTCGGTCGGGAGATCGACCGAGGTGGACGCCAGCGAGAAGCCGCGCGCCGAAACGCTTGGCGGCGGTGGTGCGGTCGGGGCGGCAGGCGGCGGGGCGATGCGGCTGTTCGGGGCACCGATCGCAAGAAGCAGAACGACGGTCGCGCCGACGAACCCGAACGACAGCGTGCCGATGGAAGGCGTTTTCATGGGGGAGCGCTCCTCAGCCGACGACGATGTTGGTGGTTTCAATGTTGCCGCGCATGAACCCGCCCGGGTTCCAGATCGGTGTCATCGGCTGCGCAACGCCGGCGGTGTTCCAGCAGCGCGACATCAGCCTGGTCGGGCCCGCATGGCTGAGCGGCACCTGCGCATCCCAGCGGCGGAAACTGTATTTGCCGTGATCGGGGCCGAGCGTTGTCTTGTACCAGCTCTTGCCGTTGTCGGTCGACACGTCGACCTTGGCGACGCCGCAGTCGCCTCCCATCGCAATGCCGCCCAGCGGGATCGACCGGTCGAACGCGATCGCCTGCCCTTCGTCGAGGCTCGTGACCCAACTGCGCGGGATCATCCTGTTGATCGGGACGGCCGGGAAATCCTTCTGGCCAGGCCGCACGTTCGCGCCTGGAGTGTCAGGGATTTTGTAAGCCTTGGCCATCCAGTAACCGTCGTCGGGTGCGGCGAGCACCTCGATGTCGTTCAGCATCTTGACCCAATAGGTCGAATACCAGCCGGGTACGATCAGCCGGACCGGGAAGCCGTTGAGGAGCGGCATCTGCTCGCCGTTCATTCCGAACGCCAGCATCACTTCGCCGTCGCGTGCGTGGTCGATCGACAGCGACTTGGCGAAATCCGGTGCGCCCGCAACCACCGGCTGGTCGAGCGCACCGAACCGTACCGCGACCGCGCCCGGCTTTACGCCGGCGATGTCGAGCACGTCGCGCAGGCGCACGCCTAGCCATTTGGCGTTGCCCATGGCCCCGTGGCGCCACTGCGCGCCCGCGACGGGCGGCTGGAACAGCGCACGCGAATTACCCGAGCATTGGTTGATTGCCGCCAGCTCGACGCGCGGCAGCTTCAGCAGTTGCGCGAGCGAGATCGACAGCGGCCGCGTGACCGCGCCGTGCACCTTGATCCGGAATGCCTCGACATCGATCGCGGTCGGAATGTCGGCCCAGTGCCAGCGGACGAAGAACTGGTCGTTCGGCGTAAAGACGTCGCCATTGAACACGCTCATCGGCGTTTCCAGCAGCGGCGGGTGGATCCGCTGGAGGATCATGCTGCCCTTGCCGGGGAACGCACTGGTCATCGGCCGTTCCGATGGGCCACCCGGCAGATGCAGGTCGACCATGCTCTGCGCCAGCGCGGGTGCGGCGATCAGCGCGCCGCTGCCGATCGCAGCCTCTGCGAGAAAGCGACGGCGGTTCGTCTCCTGCGCCAGTTTCATATCCAGGCTGTCCACCAACATTCTCCCGTTTCTGTCATGATCTGTATGCGCGACCTGTCCGCCGGTCTGCCCGGTACGGGTCGATCGGATGCGCCGGTTCGATCCGGCAGGACGATCAGTTCGGCCCTTTAATTGGCTTGGGCGATGCAGGGCGACACGAACAGGTTTCCGCGCCAGCCGCCTGCGACCGTCTTGGCGCCGACCAGCAGCCACATCGCGGCGAGTGCGATCGTGAGGACGGTGCCGACGATCCCGAAAAAGCCGAGCTGGAGCGTCGTGCTGAGCTTGAAGGTCGCGACCGTGTAGACGCCGAGCGGGAAGGTATAGCCCCACCACCCAAGGTTGAACGGAATGCCCGCGCGCCAGTAGCGGATCGTGATCAGCGTCGCGAGCGCCAGCCACCACAGGCCGAAGCCCCAGAGCAACAGCCCGGCGATCGTGCCGATTCCTTGCGCCACTGCGCCGATCTGGCCGAGGCCGTTGGCGGCGAGGATCGCGGGCGCGTCGCTACCGAGCACCAGCATCCCGAGCGCACCGGTGCCGATCGGACCGAGCGCGAGCCAGCTCGAGGCGGCCATGCTCTCGTGCGGCAGCTTGTGGAGAGCCATCCGCAGGATCAGGATCGCAAGAATGCCGAACGCGACCGGCACCGAATAGGCCCACAGGACATAGGAGGTCGCCAGCACAACGAACTGATGATGGGCGTCCGCCAGATGCGGTGCGAGCAGGCCTCCGCTCGCGCCTGCGACCTCGGCCGCGACCACTGGCAGGAGCCACACCGCGGTCATGCCGTCGAGCGAATGTTCGTGCCGGGTAAACATGAGGTAGGGGATCGCTACACCGCAGGCGAGCGACATCGCGACGTCGATCCACCACAATGTCTCGGCGATCGGGATCACGCCGGCGCCGAACCGCGGCAGGCCGAACGCCAGGAACCCGTTGATGATCGTCGCGAGGCCCATCGGGATCGTACCGATGAACATCGATACGGTGTTGTGCCCGAAGATCCGCCGCGCCTCGTGCCCGAACATGGTCCAGCGCGCGGTGTAGAGCCCGGCGAACAGCGTGAAGAGCGCGATGTTGAAATACCACAGTGCCTCGCCGACCGGGTGCAGCGATGCGCCGACCCCCGGAACCTGCGGCAAGGCCAGCGCGAGGATGCCGGTGCCCATCGTCGCGGCGAACCAGTTGGGGGTGAACTGCCGGATCATCTCGCGTGGAGAGTCGAGCCGGCTGAGCGGCTTCAGGCCATCGAGAACGGGTTTCAAATCGGCGGTCACTTGCCAGTCTCCTTGATGAGATCGGTCAGCGCATCGGCCGCCCGGGTACGATAGCGCTCTTTGTGCCTCAGCGCGTAGAACGGACGCCGCGGCAGACCGAGCGGCAGATCGTGCAACGTTCCGGCCGCGATTGCAGGTGCGACGACATGCTGCGACAGGACCGCGACGCCTGCGCCAGCCTCGACCGCGCTGCGGACCGCCTCGTTCGACGGCAGGGTCAGCGCGGTGGTGAGGTCCGACGGATCGACGCCGCGCTGGCGCAACACCTCCTCGAACGACGAGCGCGTGCCCGATCCCTGCTCGCGGATAATCCAGCGCGCGGCGCGGATCCAGTCCTCGTCGATCGTGTCGGCAGCGCGGTTGCTAACCAGCACCATGCGGTCGTTCGCGACCGTCCAATGCGCGAGCGCGGGCTCGTCGATCACACCTTCGACGAAGCCGAGCTCGACTGCGCCGTCGAGCACGCGCGCCGCGGCCCCTTCCGTGTTGTCGATCGCCAGTTCGATCGTGATCGCGGGGTAGCGCGCATGGAACGCCGCTAGCTGGCGGGGCAGCCAATAGCCCGCGATCGTCTGGCTTGCGACCAGCCGCAGTGTGCCGCGCTCCAGCCCGGCATATTCGGCCAGTGCAAGTTCCGCGCTCGCCGCACGGCCAAGGACGGCGCGCGCGTCGATCAGAAACATGCGGCCCGCTTCGGACAGTTCGATCCCGCGGCCGACCCGGTGGAACAGCGGCACGCCGTGCCGAGCTTCTAGCGCGGCGATGGCAGCGCTTGCGGCCGACTGCGTCACATTGAGCGCTTCGGCAGCGCGCGTCATGTGCTCGCGCTCTGCGACACCGACGAAAATCCTGAGTTGTTCGAGGGTCATGCCCGATCTCCTTGCCCCAATGATAGGGAAAGGAGATCAATCGAACCAACCAAAGATTACGGTCATTCCAATCAGATATACCGATTGGTCATTTCAGAATGTCGATAACCGCCTCACGTTCATCGACCAGTTCGGCAATCGTGCGATCGAGCATCGATCGCTGGAACGGATCGAAGGTAAGGCCTTCGATAAGCGCATACCCACCGCTCATGCAGTGCACCGGCACGCCGCACACCAGTCCTTGCGGGATACCGTAGGAGCCATCTGACACCACGCCCATCGACACCCAATTATCGCCTGCGCCGTGCACCCAGTCGCGCAGATGGTCGATCGCTGCATTTGCGGCCGACGCGGCCGAGGACGCACCCCGTGCTTCGATGATCGCGGTTCCGCGCTGCGCAACGGTGGGGATCAACGTTTCGCGGTACCAAGGCTCGTCTCCGATACGGTCGGCAAGCTTTTGGCCATCGAGTTCGGCATTCCCCCAGTCGGCAAACATCGTTGGCGAATGGTTTCCCCAGACGACGAGCTTCGTAATCGCATCGACACCGACACCCGCCTTGGCCGCAAGCTGTCCTTGCGCGCGGTTGTGATCGAGGCGGATCATCGACGTGATGTTTTCGGCAGGAAAACCCGGTGCGCTTTGCGCAAGGATCCAGGCATTTGTGTTGGCGGGATTGCCGACGACCAGGATCTTGGCGTCGCGTTTGGCCACTGCGTCCAGCGCTGCGCCCTGCGTCTTGAAGATCGCTGCGTTGGCAGCGAGCAAATCACGGCGCTCCATGCCCTTCGAGCGGGGACGAGACCCGACCAGCATGGCCGCATCGATGTCCTTGAAAGCCACCATCGGATCATCAGTAATGATCACATCTGCCAGCAGCGGGAACGCGCAATCCTCCAGTTCCATGACCACGCCGCGTACTGCGTCCATCGCCTGCGGCACGTCGAGCAGTTGAAGGATAACGGGCTGGTCCGGTCCGAACACGTCACCCTGCGCGACCCGGAAGAGCAGCGAATAGCAAATTTGTCCTGCGGCACCGCTGATCGCGATCCTGACGGGGGGCTTGGTCATTTTGGAAAGGGCTTTCGTTGGAAGATTACAGACGGTGTAAGACCGATCAACGCGCCGCCAGGGCAAGCGCCGCATCGCGCCCGGATGGCACCAGATTGGCGAGACCTTTTCCTGATCGCACGGCACCAGGAACGTAGATCAGGCTTTGCGCATCCGTACTGATCGGGATCGTCGACGCGGTGGTGTACGTCAGCGTGTCGATCCCAGCGACCTTGTTGGTTCCGGCCAGGCTGGCATAGATCCTCGTACCATCGCCCGACGGCCAAACCGCACTCGGAGCCGCTTGTAGCGGGACGGTTGCCACAGCCTCCAGGCTGTCGGTTCTATAGACCTTGATTGCAGGTTGATCGCCGCCAACGCTGACATAGGCAAAGGAATCGTCTGCGCGCTGGGCGAAGTTGACCGCGCCCGTTGCTGGACCAGTGTTTATCACTTCGCGTACCGCAAACGGCGGTTTGGCAGCAAAGACCGTGGTCGTGCCGCTCTCGCGGCGTGTTGCCCAGATCTGTTTGCCATCTGGCGAGACCGCGATTGCTCCCGCACCTGCACCGTTGCTGGCAACGTGTCCGACGACGCGCCGATGCTCGACGTCGACAACCAGGATGGACGGCCTTTCAGTAAGCGATACAAAGGCATAGCGTCCGTTTGGCGACAGGATGGTCGCGCCCGCTCCGCCACTTGCTGGTACGCGGGTGATCTCCCGCGCTGTCTTAGGATCCACGACCGCGATGGCATGTTCATCGCCGAGCGAAACCCAGAGTTCGTGCCCATTGGGCGTAAACGCGACGGCGGTAGGCGACGTCTGGAACACGGTCCGGCCTCGTTCCGTGTTCGTGGCCAGATCTACGAGCGTCACACTGTGCTGCGCTAATGCCGATACCGCCAGGGTCCGCCCGTCACGCGTTGCAGCCAGGTGCTGGACTTTGGGGCTGGAAAAGCTGGGCTCAGCTATCGCGCTTTTGGCGAGGTCGATCCGTCCCAGTTCGTTGCCCGCTGCAGGATCG
Organism: Sphingomonas sp. 320_CC; assembly: GCF_059691795.1. Taxonomy (NCBI): domain Bacteria; kingdom Pseudomonadati; phylum Pseudomonadota; class Alphaproteobacteria; order Sphingomonadales; family Sphingomonadaceae; genus Sphingomonas; species Sphingomonas sp. 320_CC. Next base: position 53,680 of record NZ_JCAWAE010000007.1, read on the forward strand.
ATGACAACGATCTTCGTCGATGTAGGGTCAGACACATAGATCCGGTCATGATGGCTGAGGTCGATATCAGCCTTCGACCACGGTGCCTGAACCGCCTTGATATCGTAGGGAAAGTCGTCCGCCGCAGGTGCAGCCCAATAGGCCTGAGCGATCGCCGGGACTGGCGCTACGGAGGCCAACATCGCGGCAACCAGAACGATCGCAGCTTTCATCGTTTGATCCTTATCACGGACCCGGCGGGTGATCGTGCCGGTCCGATGCCGCTAGATCGACCGATATGTCCCTCGCGTCCAACGCATGGTCGCGATGATTTCAATACGAAAACGCGATTATAGATCGCCGACCGTTCCTGTTAAATGATTGGAATGACCGTGGTTATGCGTTGGACCGACCGCCCCGCCGCAATCATCTATCCTGTCACGCTCGGCATTCATCGAGACGCGCGGAGACTTCCTCATGGCAACACAGCCGATCTACGATCTCGCTACCGAGACACTCGTTGCTCCTAAGCCTGTGCGTCGACATCTCGCAATCGTGCCGGATGCAGGCAATTATGACGAGCTGGAAAGAACGGCTCCAGGCATCGCATCGCGCGGCGTCCATCCTGCCACGTTGGGCTTGCTCGTCGGCGTGTATGCAGCAATGTTGCTGACTTTCTGGACCTTCTTCGCACGTGATGCAGCTACGGCGCTCGTCCTGACGGTCGTGTCGGTCTTCATGATCCTGTATTTCGGTCTGATTGCTGGCGGCATCGTACTCAGCGATACTCCCGCCCCCGGCGAACCCCTCCGTTCGTTCTCGGAGTTCATCAAGGGCCCGGTCGATATCTTGACGGGCACGATCACAGGGCGCGAAGCGGCTATACAGATGCTCTTTCTCCCGGCCTGCATGGCCGTGCTAGCAACGATTATCGGCATCATCGCTCGCGTGTCGTAAACAGGAAAACTAGGGACAGGACGATGAGATCACGCATGACCTTGCTGATGGCGATAGGCTTGTCCGTATCGACCGCTGCTATCGCGCAAACGGACGGCTTCGCGTCCGCGATGGATGCGGCGATGACGCGGATGCACGGCGCGATGATGACTGGCTATTCAAACGATCCCGATCGCGACTTCGCAAGGATGATGATCCCGCATCATCAAGGTGCGATCGACATGGCTGAGATCGAGCTGCGTTACGGCAAGGACGAACGCCTGCGCCGGCTTGCGCAAGGGATCATCGTCGAACAGCGTCAGGAAATCGCGGTGATGCAGGGCATCCTATCCGAAGGCGGCGCGTTGTCACGTCACACCGGACCGACCGCGACTGGTCACCCCCATCACGGAGACCGTCCATGAAGCGTTTCACCCTAACCGCCTGCACCGCCTTGTGCTTTTCAGGCCCTGCGTTTGCCCAGCAAGTGCCCAATGCGACCCCCGACATCCCTGTCAGCGCGCAGGACCGGTTCTACACGTCGGACCAGTTCTCCAACACCGTGTCGGTGATCGACCCATCAACCAACACGCTGCTCGGCGTCATCAAGCTCGGCGACCAGACCCCCGCCAACCTCAGCCCGCTCTACAAGGGGCAGCTGCTTGTCCACGGCATGGGCTTCTCGCCCGATCGTAAGACGCTGGCGGCGATCTCGATCGGTTCGAACTCGGTGACGTTCATCGATACCGCGACCAATGCCGTGAAGCACACGACCTATGTCGGGCGCTCGCCGCATGAGGCGTTTTTCCGCCCCGACGGTCGCGAAGTCTGGGTCGCGGTGCGCGGCGAGGATTATATCCAGGTGCTCGACGGCAAGACCTTCGCGCCGACCACGCGCATCCCCGTTCCTAATGGCCCCGGCATGACGATCTTTTCGCCAAACGGGAAATACGGTTACGTCTGTTCGAGCTTCTCGCCCGAGACAGTTGTGATCGACACCGCCTCGAAGAAGATCGTCGGTCGCGTCAAGCAGGCGAGCCCGTTCTGCCCTGACATCGCCGCGACGCCCGACGGTAAGCAGGTCTGGTTGACGCTCAAGGACGTCGGCAAGGTCATGGTGTTCGACGCCAAGCCACCCTTCGCAGTGCTCAAGACGTTCGATACCGGCGCGATCACCAACCACGTCAATATCGCCCGCAATAAGAATGGCCAGTTCGCCTTTGTGACGGTCGGCACCGAGAATGTCGTGAAGGTGTTCCGCACCACTGACTTCGTGCAGGTGGCGAGCATCCCGGTCGGCGCGCTCCCGCACGGCCTATGGCCGTCGGGCGACGGCACGCGGATGTATGTCGGGCTGGAGAACGCCGATGCGGTCGCGGCGATCGACACAGCAAGCAACACCGTCATCGCGACGATTCCAATCGGTCAGGGGCCGCAAGGCGTGGCATATGTTCCCGGCGCGGTGCCGGTAGGCGATGGCCGTGCAAACCTGGTGCCGCTCGCGCAGGCCGGCATGAAGATCCAGCTGACTCTATCCGGGACTGGGCGCAGCCAGGTCACGCTGTTCGATCAAGGCCAGGTCCAGATTTTGCAGGCGGCGGTTGCGGGCCTCAGCCCAAAGATGCCCTATGTCCTTGGATTATCCTCCCACGCTGACGGCAGCGGCGTGATCCAGCCTTTGGCGAAGTTCATGACCAATCCGGCGGGCGGCGCGATAGTAAACACGCTCGGACCGCTCCGCCAGATCGTCAGCGACGCGAAAGGCGACATGCGCCGTTACCTCGTCATTGCTCCGGGCGACCCGATGATGCCGGGCGCTGTCGTTCAGGTGCAAAAATGAGGATTCCGGTGAAACCTGCGCCCCGCTGTCCGTGTCCGGTATATTCGGCATGACGCTGGGCTAGGTCGACACGACGTCTCGAGAGTGTCGGAAAGCACTTGTTTGTCGCACAATGGTGATTACGACTGGGTTTTCTACATATCGGGCCGCTGAATGCCGACAATGGGAAGGAAAGCGGACTGGCTGCTTTAGAGAGGGCAGGTGCGCTCCACTACCTGGTGCACTTCCATTTCGTCGCAGCAGGATGCCTTTACGCCTAGCTCATTACAGGCCCCGATCCGGCGCCGCATCGGCCTTCCGTGCCTGCCCGCCTGATAGTGCTGGGGGTCGCCGTCGTGATCCACTCGATCATGTCGCAGCTGCTCTACGCCGGGCTGTTCGTCGCCATATCCGTGCCGGTTGAACAGTTTCGCCGCGGTGCGGAGCTGATGTCAGTACATGGCGCCCAACTCGCCGGAATGGGTCTGCGATGCGGCATGTTCTGGGTCAAAATCGAAGCCCGGCTTAAGCGAGACCGGTAGGACGAAGCGTTTGCTGCGTGCCGGCTGGTCAGCTTTCTCCAAACAACTCACGTTGCGCCTTGTCCAATTCCTCTGCGTAGCGGCGTCGCGCATAGCTCTCGGAGAGGATGCCGAGAACTGCCCCGTCGCTTCCAACTACCGCCAGTTCGTCCGCACCTTCGGTATCGAACGTAGTCATGACGCTTCTGATGTCTGAATCCGGCGTAAGGGCGAGACCCGTGTGGATCGCCAGCGACCCGATCGGTGCCTTCTGATCGACCTCTTCGGCAAATGCACTGGCAGTCTGTACGATACCGCCATAATTTTCGTGGTCATCGACTAGTAGGACCCGACTTGTGGAACCAAGCGGAAACGCCCGACGAAACTCGGCGATCGTCGTGTTGCACGGCGTAGCCCTTTCGACACGTCGCATCATCTTGCCCGCTGTAAGCGTTCTGACCCAGCCGACATCGCGGGCGCTTTTGATGGTTTCGCCCCGGAGATGCAGGCGCCACGTAGAAAAGGAATAGCCGAACAGCTCGCGGACGATGGTGGACGAGACCAGCGATGCTGCAATGGCCGCGCCGGCAAGGGAGAAGTCGTGGGTCGCCTCAAGGACTAGCATCGCCATCGTCATCGGCCCGCCAACTACGGCGACCGCTAATGCGGCCATCCCCACCAGGGCCGCATTGTGCGGGTCGATCACAGGCGATCCGACAATCCATTCGAGTGAACCAGCAAACAGGTGACCCAGCAGGCTGCCCAAGAACAAGGATGCGAAGAACAGGCCACCGCGGAAGCCAAAGCCAAGTGAGATGATGGAGGCCGCGCACTTGACGACGAAGATGGCGGCGAGGAAGCGCAGCGATACCTCGGCTTCAAGATTGAGGTGGAGGGCGCCG
>NZ_JCAWAE010000008.1:0-20654 GCF_059691795.1 Sphingomonas sp. 320_CC
AGCCGCCGCCCACATGTCCCTTCATCTTAACCTACAATGTCAAAGAGCCGACAAAAATACCGACACTCGCATAACCCTCTCTTCCGAGAAAGCTTGGAGCATCTGGTTTTTTGCGACCGCCGCGGTAGCCGGTGAGGCCGTCCGCTGCGGTTCGACGTATCTATGAGAGCATCCTCGGGACGTCAACCGAGTATTTTCAAAAATACTGGATCGCGAACCTGTCGGCCTGATTTCATCGGAAACGCCGCTGATAGCTGGCGAGAACGCTACCGGTCGGCCACAACGTGAATTAGCCATTTCGACCCATACCCGGACATTCGAGCACCCTTCCCCACTTTCCAACTTCAGACACTCATTCATCTTCGCGCGGACCGCTATCAACGTCCGATTTTCCAGCATGAAACGTCGTGATGCAGAGGAGATGGAACCGTCTGCTTACGGAAGGACAGATGACGATCGTTAGCCGCGTGTCTGAACCAGACGGCGTACCTGCGATTGACAAGTGCTGCACGGCATGGCTGATTACAGGCATGGGGATCGCGATCTCCCCACGAGGCGTCAGCTGAAGAATCGCGTCCAGCTCAACATGCCAAGGACGCGTCATGCCTGCTCACAACGCTATTACTCCAGATAAGCTATGCCGCCTCGTTGCGCTGCCTGGATCTCCGCGCATCATCGACCTTCGCGATACCCCGCCCGAAGCAATACCCGGCTCTCTTTTCCGCGTTGATGACGATCCGAGCCGCTGGATCGATGACAGTCGGCGTACCATGGTCGTCGTGGACGCAGATGGCAGAGGCAAAGCCGTGTCGGCTGCAGCGATCTTGCGAAGCGAAGGCAAACCGGCCGAAGTGCTGGAAGGCGGGTTCGCTGCGTGGACGGCAGCCGGACTGCCGACGGTATCACTGGCTCATTTGCCGGAAAGGCACGCGGACGGTCGAACCTGGTGGGTCACACGCGCGAGACCCAAGGTCGATCGTATCGCTTGCCCATGGTTGATCCGTCGGTTCGTGGATCCGGAAGCGCGCTTCCTGTTCGTAGCACCGGGGGAAGTGTTGGCCGTCGCCGAACAGCAGAGCGCCGAGCCCTTCGACGTTGCCGATGAGGGCGTGTTTTGGAGCCATCGCGGGGAACGCTGCACCTTCGACGTGATGGTGGAAGCCTTTGGCCTTGGCACGCATGAACCACTGGTAAGGCTGGCATCGATCGTCCGCGGCGCGGATACCGATCGCCCCGACGTAGCTCCGGAAGCTGCTGGCCTGCTGGCCATCTCGCTCGGCCTGTCCCGCATGCACAGCGACGATCACGAACAGCTCGAAGCCGGCATGGCGATCTACGATGCTCTTTACCGCTGGTGCCGTGACGCCCAGACCGAAAAGCACAATTGGACCTCACACCAGCCTTCGCGCGTCAAGGTGCAGCCATGAACGCGGCGACGGCGGAAGCCGCGCTGCTAGCCCGCCCCGAACCGGTGACGCTTCGTCAGGCATTCTGGGTCTGGTTGCGCATTGCCATGCTGTCGTTCGGAGGCCCGGCCGGACAGATTGCCGTAATGCACCGTATCCTCGTCGATGAGAAACGGTGGATCGGCGAGCAGCGGTTCCTGCACGCGCTGAACTACTGCATGCTGTTGCCAGGACCGGAAGCGCAGCAGCTTGCCACGTACATCGGCTGGCTGATGCACAAGACGAAGGGCGGTATCGTCGCCGGTGTCCTGTTCGTTATTCCGGGCGCGATCGCGATCATGGCGCTGAGCTGGGTCTACGTCCTCTATGGACGGGTCGGCATCGTCTCCGCGCTATTCTTCGGCCTGAAAGCGGCGGTTCTGGCCGTCGTGCTACAAGCGGTGGTTCGGATCGGCGGACGCGCGTTTAAATCAACGGCATCCCGGTTGCTTGCCGCTATCGCGTTCATCCTGATCTTCTTTCTTGGCGCACCGTTTCCCCTCATCGTGCTCGGCGCCGGCCTGATCGGATGGTGGTCGGGTCGCCAAGGCCACACGGCGTTTCAAGGCGGCGGACATGGCGCGGCGAAGGGCGCAACCGTCGCCGATGCCGATACGCTGCTGGGCGATGATCTGCCCGCACATGCTCGGCCGACTTGGCGAGAGACAGTATGGACCGCACTGGTCTGGCTTGCCTTATGGCTGCTGCCAGTGGCGGCGTTGCTCATTACACTTGGCCCCGACGACGTGTTGAGCCGCATCGCGACCTTCTTCTCGACCATGGCAATGGTGACGTTTGGCGGGGCCTATGCGGTCCTCGCCTATGTCGCGCAGCAGACTGTCGAGAACTATGGCTGGCTCAGGCCGAAAGAGATGCTCGATGGGCTCGGCATGGCAGAGACCACGCCGGGGCCGCTGATCATGGTCCTCCAGTTCGTCGGCTTTCTGGGCGCCTACCGCGCGCCCGGGACGCTCTCACCGCTACTGGCGGGAACGCTCGGCGGGTTGCTCGCGACGTGGGTGACGTTCGTACCCTGCTTCCTTTGGATCTTCCTGGGAGCACCCTTTATCGAACGTCTGCGCGGAGACATCGCGGTCGCCGCTGCCCTGTCAGCGATTACCGCCGCGGTGGTCGGCGTGGTCCTGAACCTCGCGGTCTGGTTCGCGCTGCACACGTTGTTTCGCGAGACAGCGATAGTGGCGATTGGGCCTGTGCGCTTCGATGCGCCGATACTTGCCAGCATCGATCCGGGGGCATCGTTGCTTGCCGTAGGGGCGGCAGTGGCAGTGTTCGTTCTGCGTGCCAACGTCATCGTCACGCTGCTCGCCACCTCGGCTGCCGGGATCATCCTTCACTTTCTCGGTCTGGTCGCCTGACGGCGGCCCGCTCGATAATGGCAAGATGGATCGGGTATGCCGGCAATCATGCTGATTGCGTTCAAGAATCAAACTGGCTTCTCGTTGCCCATCATATCGAGCATCGTCTGATAGCTTGGCCTCGCGTGAGGGAATTGCGGCAGGAAGCGGCCGCAGGAGGCCCATAACCGGTCGTTCGAAGGCAATAATCGCGACCCCGAGTCTGGCCGTCCATTCATGATAGGAAACGGTAGCATATTAGCTGGCGGCCGTTCGAATGACCCCAAGAACGGACACGATTGCTAGAATCCGTAAAGGGTCGATCGTCAAATCAATGGGGTGAGAGGTCGAGCACGTCGATATCGTTCACGCGTTTCGAGATCAGCTCACAGAGGTTAATCAACGCAGGCGCGAGTCTTTCGCGCTTGTGCAGGACATAAGAGACAGATGGCAGGGGCGGCAACGCTGGTCCGGCAATCTCGTGAAGGCCGCCGAACAGGTCAGTTCGGCAGGTAATGCCGACACCGCCGCGCACTGCGGCGCGCAGTACCGAGAGGCTCGGCGTCTCAACCACCAGCTGGTACGAGCGGCCGGCCGCTTCCAGTGCCGCGATCGCCGCGTCGCGAAAACGACAGGGTCGCTCGAGGACCGCAAGCGGGATCGTGTCCCGCACAGGGAGCCCCGCATTGCCGAACCAGCGCATCGGTTCCTCGCGGATCGCCGCGGGGTCGCCCGCCACGCCCATGCCCAGAATCACGTCGAGCCGGTCGCTCTCCAGGAGATCGACCAGTTGCGGGGTTCCGCCGACACGCACCTCCAGCCGAACGTCCGGATGCAGCGCAACGAGCTGAGCGAGCAGACCCTCCAACAACGTCTCGGCGAAATCCTGTACGAAGCCGATCCGCACCGGGCCGCCCAGTGCCTCGCCGGTGAGCGTCGCGACGATGCGATCGTTGAGCGCCAGCATCTCGCGCGCGAGGATCAATACGTCATCACCCTGCGTGGTCAGCACGAGCCGCCGCCCTTCCCGCCGGAACAGCGGGATCTGAAGCAGTTCCTCCAAGCGCTTGATCTGCAAGCTGATCGCGGGCTGGCTGAGGAAGACGCGTTCCGATGCACGCAGCATCGATCCGCCGTCGACCACCGCCACGAAACTGCGCAAGACATCGACGGGGAGATTGAGGGCCATGACGCCCTTATAAGCTCAACCAATCAGGCACGTGAGCAAATCTATATTGATTGGATAGGAGTTAAGCTGTCCTTTGTCGTCAGCCCGCTGGCATGCCGCCGGCGCTGGAGACGACATGGCCACGATCCTGCCCCATGACGACGCGCGACGGCCGCTTCTGACGCGCATCGGCGGTGCACGCTGGGTGTCGCCGCTGGTCCTTTTGTTGCTGTGGGAAGTCGGCGCGCGGACGGGCCTGATCCCGGCACGGACCCTTGCGGCCCCCTCGGCGGTGCTGGCGACGATGGGCGAGATGATCGCGTCGGGCGAGCTCGGTCACAACGTGCTCGTGTCGCTCGGTCGTGCGGGCGTCGGATTGGCGATCGGCGTGCTCGTCGGCGGCCTGCTGGCGGTCGTCGCCGGACTTTCCCGCCGCGGCGAAGCGGCGATCGACTCGCCGGTCCAGATGCTGCGGACCTTGCCGACCCTGGCGCTGACGCCGTTGTTCATCGTCTGGTTCGGGATCGGCGAGACGCCCAAGATCGTGCTGATCGCGGTCGCGACGACGTTCCCGGTCTACCTCAACCTCTATAACGGCATCCGCGGCGTCGATGCGCGGCTGATCGAGGCGGCACGCGCATTCGGCCTGTCGCGGGGCCAGATCGTCCGCCACGTCGTATTGCCCGGCGCCCTGCCCTCGCTGCTGGTCGGCTTGCGCTACGCCTTGTCGATATCGGTGCTGATCCTCGTCGTCGCCGAACAGATCAACGCGGCGTCCGGCCTCGGCTACCTCATCAACAACGCGCGCGATTTCATGCGGACCGACATCATCGTCGTCTGCCTGATGGTCTACGCCGCGCTCGGTCTTGGCGCCGATGCAGCGGTCCGATTGATCGAGCGACGCTCGCTCGCCTGGCGCCCGACGATCCTGGAGGCTCGCTCATGACCGCACCGATCCCATTCCCCACACGCCCGCAGCCGGTCGTCGCGTTGCGCGGCTTCACCCGCCGGTTCGGCAGCAACACCGTCATCGACGCGCTCGACCTGGAGATTGCAGAGGGCGAATTCGTCGCGCTGCTGGGCCGCAGCGGATCGGGCAAGACCACCCTGTTGCGCACGCTCGCCGGGCTCGACGGCCCGAGCGAAGGCGAGGTCCGCGTACCCACGTCCCGCGCGGTAGTGTTCCAGGATGCCGGGCTGCTGCCGTGGCAGCGGGTCTGGCGGAACGTGATGCTCGGCCTCGGCGGTCGCGATGCACGCGAGCGCGCGGAGAAAGCGCTGGCGGAAGTCGGGCTCGATCACCGCGCCGATGCCTGGCCGCTGACGTTGTCGGGCGGCGAGGCGCAGCGTGCGGCGCTTGCCCGTGCGCTGGTCCGCGAGCCGAAGGTCCTGTTGCTCGACGAGCCGTTCGCCGCGCTCGACGCGCTGACCCGGATCCAGATGCATGACCTCGTACTCGGCCTTTGGCGGCGTCACCGTCCCGCCGTCCTGCTGATCACGCACGACATCGACGAGGCGATCGCTTTGGCCGACCGCGTGCTGGTGCTCGACGGTGGCCGTATCGTCGCGGAGGAACGGATCGCCGACGCACGGCCCCGCGCACCCGACCCAGGTCTCCGACACCGGCTGCTCGCCCGCCTCGGCGTCGCGCCTGCTTCGCCACCGGCCGTGCAGGACGAATGGGCCCAGGCCGCCGAATAATCCGCTTTTCCTTAAAGGAGTTTAGCCATGAGCCACCATCCCGACGCGCTCGAAATCCTCGGCATGATCTCGACCAACTATGCCTCCGAGACGCATGCGCCGACCGGCCCGCAGATCGACCCGAGCTACACCGCGGCCTTTGCACTGGCGCATGAACAGGCCGGCTTCGATCGCATCCTGATCGGCTATCACAGCGCCGCACCCGACGGCTTCCAGGTCGCGGCCTATGTCGCGCAGCACACGACCAGGCTCAAGATCCTGCTCGCGCACCGGCCCGGCGTGATCCAGCCGACGGTCGCGGCACGACAGCTCGCCACGCTCGACCAGTTCAGCGGCGGGCGGCTCGCGGTGCATATCATCTCGGGCGGGTCGGACGCGGAACAGCAGCGCGATGGCGATTTCCTGACCAAGGACGAACGCTATGCACGCACCGACGACTATCTCGACGTCGTCAAGAAAACCTGGACGGAGACCATTCCGTTCGATCACGACGGCCCCTATTACCAGGTCCGCGACAGCGTTTCCGGCGTGAAGCCGCTGCAAAAGCCGCATATCCCGATTTTCTTCGGTGGCGCGTCGAATGCGGCGGTTCGTGTCGCCGGACGTCATGCCGAGACCTACGCGTTCTTCGGCGAGACGCTCGAACAGACCGCAGAAATCATCGGTCGGGTGCGCGCCAGCGCCGCCGCGAATGGCCGCCCCGCCCCAAGGTTCAGCGTGTCGTTCCGCCCGATCCTCGGCCGTACCGAGGCAGAGGCATGGAGCCGTGCCGAGCACATCCTGGCCGAGGCGACGGCGATCAAGGATGGCGGCGCGTCGCTCTTCCGCCGCGGCGGTACGCAATCCGAAGGTGCGCGGCGGCTTCTGGAAACCGCGGCGGGCGGCAAGGTGCGCGACAAGCGGCTATGGACCGAGATCGCCGAGCTGACCGGCGCTCCGGGTAATTCGACGTCGCTGGTCGACACCGGCGACCAGGTGGTCGAGGCGCTGCTCGACTATTACGACCTCGGCATCCGGACCTTCCTGTTTCGCGGCTTCGATCCGCTCGAGGATGCGATCGACTACGGCCGCAACCTGCTGCCGAAGCTGCGCGCCGCGGTCGCCGAGCGCGAACAGCCGCTGGCGGTGGCGGCGGAATGACGACTGCACACACCCAGGCGGTCGACCGGCTGGTCGCGGCGATCGAGACGATCGTCACCGACCGGGACGAAGCGACCCCGGACGAGACGATCGTCGCCCGTGTTGCGGCACCGCTCGCCGCCCTAGTCGCCACCGACGACTGGATCGATCTGACGTTCGCCGCGCCCGATCCCGACCGGTACCGCCAGTATCTGCTCCACCGCGATCCCGAAAACCGCTTCTCGGTGGTCAGTTTCGTATGGGGACCGGGACAAGCGACGCCGATCCACGATCACCGCGTCTGGGGTCTGGTCGGCGTGTTGCGCGGCGCCGAAATCGACCAGCGTTATGCGCGGTCCGACGACGGCGCGCTGGTTCCGGTCGGCGCGCCCACCCAGCTCGAGGCCGGGGCAGTCGCCACGCTGTCGCCCGACACGGGCGACATCCACCGCGTCGCCAACGCCCATGACGACCGCGTGTCGATCAGTATCCACGTCTATGGCGCGGATATCGGCACCGTCGAGCGCGCGACCTATACCGAGGCCGGTACCGCCAAGCCGTTCGTGTCCGGCTACGCTAACCCCGGCGTCGAACCCGCAAAGGTTGCCGCATGACGCCGCAGGATATCCGCCACGCCTGGCTCGCCCGCAACGAGATCGCGGTGTTCGACCTGCGCGACGAACATGCCTTTGCCAGTGGCCACCCGCTCTTCGCGGCACAGCTTCCGCCGCACCGCATCGCGGTCGAGATCGCGCGCCGGGTTCCACGCCTCGGCACGCCGATCGTCGTCTATGACGGAGAAGACGGCCTGGTCGACGCGGCGATTACCCAGCTTCACGCGCTCGGCTACACCGACGTGTCCGCGCTCGACGGCGGCCTCGCGGCCTGGGCGGCGGCAGGGTATGAACTGTTCGAGGACGTCAATTCCTACAGCAAGGCGTTCGGCGAACTAGTCGAGGCGCGACGCCACACGCCCTCGCTGCCTGCTGCCGACGTGCAGGCGCTGATCGACGAGAAGGCCGACATCGCGATCCTCGACGCGCGCCGGTTCGACGAATATGCGACGATGAGCATCCCGACCGGCACCAGCGTGCCCGGCGCCGAACTGGTGCTGCGTGCCCGCGCCGCCGCGCCCGATCCCGACACGCTGATCGTCGTCAACTGCGCAGGCCGAACCCGCAGCATCATCGGTACGCAGTCACTGATCAACGCAGGCGTCCCGAACCGGGTCGTGGCACTACGCAACGGTACGATCGGCTGGACTCTCGCCGGGCAGGCGCTCGAGCACGGCCAGAGCCGGGACGTCGTCGAAATCGCCCCCGAACAGCGCGAGGAAGCGCGCACCAACGCCCGATCCGTCGCCTATCGCGCCGGCGTCCGTCATATCGGCCCAGACGACCTGCGTGCACTTGCCGAAGACCCGGCCCGAACGCTGTACCGGTTCGACGTGCGTACGTCCGCAGAGCATGCTGCCAGTCACCCACCGGGGTTCGTCGAAGCACCGGGCGGGCAGCTCGTACAGGAAACCGACGCTTTCGCACCGGTGCGCGGCGCCCGCATCGTGCTGGCGGACGACATCGGCCCGCGCGCCGACATGACCGCATCGTGGATCGCGCAGATGGGCTGGGACGTGATGGTGCTCGACGGCGGCTTCGACGGTGACGCAGCCGACCCGCTGGAAACCGGATCGACCGCGCTCCCCCCTCGTGGGCCGGAGGGTCGGTACAAGCGCCCCTACGAAGGCACCGACAACGCGACGGCGGCGATGCAGGCCTATCTCGACTGGGAATATGGCCTGGTCGATCAGCTCGCGCGTGACGGCACGCATGGCTTCCACGTGATCTGAGGAGAATTCCATGACCATCTCGCTCTATTTTGCGCCGAACAGCTCGGCCTTCGCGCCGCTCGTCGCGCTCGAGGAGGCACGCGCCCACTACCACGCCGTGCCCGTCAGCCTTGCCGCCGGCGAGCAACACGGCGCCGCCTATCGCGCGATCAATCCGCTGGGCCGGGTCCCCACGCTCGTCGTCGACGGCACGCCGATCCCCGAGGTGATCGCTATCCTCAACTGGATCGCCGACAGCTATCCCGACACGGGATTGCTGCCCGCGGTCCCGTCCGAACGAGCACAGGCGTTTGCGTTGATGAGCTGGATCGCGAGCACGGTGCATGTCGCGCTCGCGCAGGTCCGCCGGCCCGAACGCTACGCCAACGATCCCGCGGTCCGCCAAGCGCTCGACGCGCCCGGCCGCGCGGCATTCGCCGCAGCGCTAGTCGAACTGGAAAAGCGCTCGACCGCTACCGCATCGGCCTATTTGATCGGCGACCGGTTTGGTGCGGTTGATGCGTATGCGCTGGTCGTCCGCCGCTGGGCCGACGGGCTGGGGATCGACCGCAGCAGTTTTCCGAGTTTTGCCGATCGCACCGATGCGCTGTTCGCGCGACCATCGGTGCGCCGTGCCCTCGACCGCGAGGCGCTCACTCTTGCCGCCGCTGCTTGAAAGGATGCGCATGACCGGTCCCGCTGCACCCGCCGACTAGCGCCGCCCGCCACGGCTGAGACCGACATACGATCTCGCGCAGCCGCAGCGGGGAACGGAGACGCACGTCCGATCAACGGCGGCGCTCCCAGCATTCAGACAGGGATTTCCATGCACGCTCGCCTCTTCCACTCAGCGTCTTCCAGCCTTGCGTTGCTACTCGCATTTGCTGCGTCTGCTCCTGCCCATGCCGCCGAAGAGCCGCGTGAACCGATCAAAACGGCGGCAGTAGACGCTACTTCCGACGCCGCTTCGGCAGCGCCGTCGGACGACATCGTCGTCACCGCGCGCTACAAGAACGAGACGCTGCAGACGGTGCCGATCGCGATCACCGCGCTCTCGTCGGCGCAGATCGAGGCGATCGGCGGGCAGACCAGCCTCAAGAACCTCGCAGCGTTCACCCCGAGCGTCAGTATCCAGGGATTCAGCGGCCGCAACCAGACGATCACGATCCGCGGACTGGGCACAAATTCGGGCGGCACCAACGACGGGCTCGACCAAGGCGTCGGCCTCTATATCGATGGCGTCTACCGGCCGCGCACGGGAACGGTCATCAACGACCTGCTCGACGTAGACGGCGTTCAGGTCTTGCGCGGCCCCCAAGGCACGCTGTTCGGCAAGAACACCGTGGCGGGTGCGATCGACGTACGCACCAAGCTGCCGACCTTCGCGCCGGAGTTCGCGTCGGACATCACCTACGGCAACTACAACTACATGCGCGCCCAGGCGTCCGCATCGGGCGGGCTGACCGACACGCTCGCGATCCGCCTCAGCGGCCTCGTCAGCGCGCGCGATGGGCTGGTCTACAACACGACACAGCACAAGGACTGGGACAATTACGAGAACGTCGCAGTCAAGGCCGACCTGTTGTGGAAGCCTAGCAACGCGCTGACCTTCCGGCTGACCGGCGACTATGCGCGCCAGACCGGCAACATGGGCTTTTATCTGTCGGGTCAGGTGCTCCCCACAACGCTCGCCAACGGCGCCGCGGTCAAGGGCTTCTATCAGCATGCGGCCGAGGTCGGTTACGCGCCGATCGCCGTCGATCCGTACCAGCGCCAGACCGACATCAACGGGTCGCAGGCGATCCAGATGCCGAGTGGCGGTGTCACCGCGCGGATCGACGCGACACTTGGCGGCCATACGTTGACCTCCATCACCGCCGGACGCTTCTGGAAGTGGATTCCGAACTGGGACGGCGACCAGTTCGGCGCCGACGTCCTCGGCCAGGCGACGGTCGCCACCGACCAGAAACAGTTCAGCCAGGAACTCCGCCTCACCTCGCCCAGCGGCGGGAAGCTCGAATACACCGCCGGCCTGTATTATTTCTGGCAAAAGGCCGATCTGACGCAGGAGCTATCGTTCAAGAAGGACGCTGCGAAATGGTATCTCGGGGCCGCCGCACCCGACGCGCTGCTGAACGGCCTCGATACCTTCAGCTATCTCGATCCCTCGACCAACAGCTATGCCGCCTATGGCCAGGCGACGTGGCACGTCACGTCGAGCACCAGCGTGACCGGCGGGCTGCGCTACACCTACGAGAAGAAGGCCGGCAGCTACGACGCCGTGCAGGTCGGCACGGTCGCGCCGATTTCGAGCCTGCCGGTCGCATATCAGGCGACTGCGGCGGCGATCCGTGCGGCGTATGCGCCGTCGGGCGGTGCCTATGACGCGAGCCGGTCCAAGGGGACGTTATCGTGGCTGCTCAGCGCCAACCAGGACATCGGCGACGACGCCCACGCCTATGCCAGCTATTCGCGTGGCTATAAATCGGCCGGCATCAATCTCGTTCGCAAGAACGCCGGTATCAACATCTTCGTCGAACCGGAAAAGGTCAACGCGTACGAAGTCGGCCTGAAGACGCAGTTCTTTGGCCGCCGCGTACAGTTCAACACCGCGCTGTTCTGGACGATCGACCAGAACTACCAGGCCAATCTGTACGACGTGTCGAACCGGATCAGCTATCTTGGCAATGCCGGCAAGGTACGCAGCCGCGGCGTCGAGGTCGACCTTCGCGCGAGCGTCACCCGCGGGCTGACGCTGAGTGGTTCAGCCAGCTTCACCGACGCCAAATACGTTCGCTACACCAACGCGATCTGCCCGTTCCTCCAGTCCTACCAGACGTCGTGCGACATTTCCGGCCAGCGCCTGTCCGGCACGTCGAAATGGGCGGGTGCGGTGCAGGCTCGGTACGAGGCCCCGCTCGGCGACACACTGGTCGGTTATACCGCAGCCGACGCCACCTATCGTTCGACGTTCTACTCCGCGGTGAACGACGATCCGTTCTCGCGCATCAAGGGCTATGCGCTGGTCGGCGCGCAGGTCGGACTACGCGCCGCGAACGGTCCGTGGGACGTCTCGATCTGGGGCCGCAACCTGTTCGACAAGGACTATCTGCTCACCTCCACGGTCAACGCGACCTGGGGCATCACGCAGGTCGGCGTCGGCGAACCGCGCACCTACGGCCTCACGCTGCGCACGCGTTTCTGACCGTGCCTTCTTCCCTGACCAAGGATATCGCCATGCTTCACACATTGCTGACCCGCCGCACCGCGCTGGCGATCGGCGGCGCCGGACTGCTGGCCGCCTGCACCAAGGCGGCGGCCAAGACGCTGGTGATCGGCGACCAGCGCGGAGGGGTCCAGGCGCTGCTTGCCGCCTCGGGCGAACTCAAGGACGTGCCGTACCCGATCGAATGGGCGCAATTTCCCAACGCGGCCCCGCTGATCGAGGCACTGGCGGCCGGGGCCATCGATACCGGCGTGGGCGGCGATGCTCCGTTCATCTTCAGCCTACAGTCGAATGCCGGCGTGAAGGCGATCGCCGCGTTCCGCTCCAGGGGTCCGTCGACCACGATCCTGGTTCCGGGCAAATCGCCAATCCGGGACTTCGCCGGCCTGATCGGCAAGCGCGTCGCGACGCCGCGCGGGTCGATCGGCCATCATCTGCTGCTCGCCGGGCTGCAACGGCTCGGCAAGCCGTTCGACGCGATCGACATCAAGTTCCTTTCGCCGGCCGACGGTCGCGCCGCGCTGACCAGCGGGTCGGTCGATGCGTGGTCGATCTGGGATCCCTACGCGGCGATCGGCGAGCTGAGCGATGGCCTGCGCATCCTTCCAGTGGACCGCGACCTGGCGCCGGGGATCGGCTTCGTGTTCGGTACCGAAAGCGCATTGCGCGACAAGCGTGCGCAACTGACCGATCTCGTCGCGCGCTTTACCCGCGCGCGTCGTTGGGCCGAAATGCACCGCGAGGCCTATGCGCAGATGCTGACGCAGCAGACTGGCGTGCCGATCGCGGCGACGCAGCGCTACATCAACCGCAGCGTCAACGTGCCCGTGCCGATCGATGCCAGGCTGATCGCCGAGGAACAGGGCATCGCCGACCTGTTCCACACCGCCGGGTTGCTTGCCAAGCCCGTCCAGGTCGCCCCGCATCTCGCGCAACTGTAACCAACGCCAAGGATCTTTCGATGACCAAGCGACAATTGAAGCTCGGGCTGGTGACGACCGGCGTGGGTGGCCCCGGCGACAGCAACCGGTGGCTCGATCCCGAGATCCCCGTCGATGCGAGCGTAAACATCGACTGGTACATCGATATCGTCCACCAGGCGGAGGCGGCGAAGTTCGACCTCGTCTTCATCGTCGACAGCCAGTTCATCACCGCCGACTCCCCTCCGCATTACCTCAACCGGCTGGAGCCACTGACGCTGCTCTCCGCGCTGGCCGTCGCGACGAGCCATATCGGGCTCGTCGGCACGCTGACGACCTCGTACAACGACCCGTATAATCTCGCCCGCCGCCTCGCCTCGCTCGACCTGATCAGCAAGGGCCGCGCCGGATGGAACGTGGTGACAACCGGCGATGCCGGCACCGCCGGCAATTACGGTCGCGACGAGCATTATGATTACGCGACGCGTTACGGCCGCGCTTTCGAATATCTCGACGTGGTGCGGGGACTTTGGCGGTCGTACGAAGACGGTGCGCTAGTTCGCGATCGCGAGACACGCGTGTTCCTCGACAAGACGAAGCTGCACGCGCTTAACCACAAGGGCGAACATTTCTCCGTCCTCGGCCCGCTCAACATCCAGCGTTCACCGCAGGGCGAGCCCGTGATATTCCAGGCAGGCGATTCCGAGCAGGGCCGCGATCTTGGCGCGACGGTGGCCGACGCAATCTTCACGCACGCGAAAACGATCGAACAAGGCCAAGCCTTCTACGCGGATCTGAAGGCGCGCGCCGCCAAGCTCGGTCGCAACCCCGACGAGATCGTGATCCTGCCCGGCTTTACGATCACGGTCGGCGATACCGACGAGGATGCCCGAGCGATCCAGCGCGCCTATCGCCGCGCCGACCAGAGCTTCGAACAGGCGCTGGCCGAATTCGGTCGTGCATTCGGCTGGCATGATTTTCGCCAGTATGATCTCGACGCCCCCTTCCCGGTCGCGGTGCTCGAACATGCGAAGAACAGCTTCTTCACGCAGGCGAAATTGATCACCGCCACAGCGGTCGCACGCCAATTCTCGTTGCGCGAGACGGTCGACTTCGTTCGCGATCAGCACACCAGCCCGTTCGTCGGATCGGCCGAGACGGTGGCCACCGAGATCGCTCGCTGGTTCGAAGGCCGGGCATTCGACGGGATCAACGTCCACGCCGGCCACCCGAGTCAGTTCCGACGTTTCACACAAGAGGTCGTCCCGCTGCTTCAGCAACGCGGACTGTTTCGGTCGGATTACGAACATACTACGTTGCGAGGCAATCTCGGCCTGCCGCCGTTGACGTATTGCACTCGCTCAATCGAGACTGCCGTCGAGTAGTCTAATTGTTCTTTGTGGATGCATTCCCGGTCATCCGCGGCACCCAAGGTTTCTCGTTTTTTCGCCGTTCTGTTCAGTTAAAGATTTTCGTCCATGCCGATGGGTTGCAGCTCGCCGATTCTCAGTCGCCGTTCGTATAAAGCAGTCGCTCGGATCATCGTTGGCACGAATTCCATGGTTTAGCCCGCCAAAGCCGTTGTTCCTGACGGCAGAAGCGTAAGTTACGGACATCCCTTACGTGTAGGTAGTCGTCACCACCAGTTTGCCGATGTCATTACAAGACAGACAGTCCGGCAGCAGCGATACCTGCGAGCGCACACGCCTCGTCATTGTCGGATGTGTCGCCGGTCACGCCAACGGCCGCGATCAACTGGCCGTCTGCGTCGACGATGAGCACGCCGCCCGCCGCAGGCACGACACCGTACGGAGAGATTGGCCCGAGCGACGCGATGAACGTCGGTCGCTCGGACGCCATCTCCGCGATCTTGCGGCTTGATATGCCCAACGCGAGCGCCCCGCCCGCCTTGGCCATCGCAATCTGGGGTCGCAGCGTCGAGGCCCCGTCCTCACGCTGCAGCGCCACGAGGTGTCCGCCAGCGTCAAGCACTGCCACGCAGAGTGGCTTGAAACCAAGGTCCACCCTCCTTTGCAGCGTCGCCGTGATAATCTTGCTGGCAAGTTCGAGCGTGATGCGCACCATGCATGGTTCCTTTGTATCGACCGCTCTCCGGGACGACCGGTGATTGGCGTGAAGTTGGCCGGGATCAGGACCAATGGGGGGAATGCCTCTACTGCCTTTGGCGATCCACGCGGCGCCTGATTTGCGCCGCTTCCGCACACAAATATGTCTCGGTTGACCGGCCCAAACAAATGCTTTGCGGCCCACGTCAGCGGTCGATTGTTAAAACGGTCATGCGGCAGTCGACGATCGTCGACTGCGAACGTGCGAACATGGAGTACGGATTATGGGCGATCTTCTCGCGAGCCGACTTGGCCTCGACGTGGTCAAAACGGAAAAAGGCGTCGGCGCGGAGGTTCGGGGTATCGATCTTCGGGCGCTCGATGATCGCCAGTTCGCCGACCTGCACCAGGCTTGGCTCGACAATCTGGTCCTGCTGGTCCGCGACCAACCGTTGTCTGACGCCGATCTGATCGCGTTCAGCCGCCGGTTCGGCGACCTCGATCTGGCGCCCATCCAGGAGACCGGCCGCCGCTTCGTCGAGGGGCTGCCCGAACTCTATGTCGTCTCGAACGTAGTCGAAGACGGGGTCCCGATCGGCAGCCTCGGCAATGGCGAGGCGGTCTGGCACACCGACATGTCCTATGTAGAAGTCCCGCCCCAGGCGAGCGCGCTCTATGCCCTGGAGGTGCCATCGACGGGCGGCAATACGAGCTTCATCGATATGTACGCCGTGTACGACACTCTGCCCAATGACCTGAAGGCGCGTATTGTAGGACGCCGCGTCAAGCACGACGGCACCTACAATAGCGGTGGCTTCCTGCGTCAGGGCGTCATCCCGAGCGACGATCCCCGCGAGGCGCCGGGCAGTCTGCACCCGTTGGTCTACACCCATCCCGAGACCAGGCGCCCCGCGCTGTATCTCGGCCGCCGCCGTAATGCCTATATCGATGGTCTGGATCTGGCTGAGTCCGAGGCGTTGCTCGACGAGCTTTGGGATCATGTCGACGGCGACCGGTTTGGCTGGAGCCATCAATGGCGCAAGGGTGACCTGGTGCTGTGGGACAATCGCTGCACGATGCACCGGCGTGATGCGTTCGATCCTGCCGCACGGCGCGTGATGCACAGGACGCAGATCAAGGGGACGGGTCGACCTGCATGACGGGCCATGGCCTGAGCCGGTCCGACGCGGTCGCCCGTCACGTCCCGCGGTGGATGAGCATCCCCAACCGCATCCTCGCGGTGCTCTGCCTGATGTATCTGGTCCTTTACATCGACCGGGTGAACCTGGCGACGGTGGGCCCGCGGATGACCGCCGAACTGGGCATGAGCAACACCCAGTTCGGCCTGGCGATCTCCGCCTTTTCCTATCCATACGCACTGATCCAGCTATTCGGCGGTCGGGTCATCGACCGCTTCGGGCCGCGACGCATGCTGCTGATCTGCGGTGCGATCGTTTGCGTGACGACGGTGTTGACTGGGCTTGTCGGCGGGATGGCATCGCTGTTCGCACTACGCCTCGCGCTCGGCATTGGCGAAGGGTTCGCGTTTCCCGCCGCGACGCGCGCCATGGCGACATGGCTGCCACCGGCGCGCTGGGGCTTCGCGCAAGGGATCACGCATGCCGCGGCACGGCTCGGCAACGCGCTGACCCCGCCGCTGCTGGTAGGGTTGATGGCGCTCGTATCCTGGCGAGGGGCATTCGTGGTGCTCGGCCTTGCGAGCGCGGTCTGGGTGATCCTGTGGCTGGTGGTCGCGCGCGAGAACCCTGAACGACACCCCGGCATGTCCGACGAGGAACGCGCCGAACTGGCGCCGGCGGCGCAACAGGCTGCCACCACGCCTTCACTTCCATGGTGGCGGCTCGCGCGGCGGATCGCGCCCGTAACCGCCGTCGATTTCTGCTACGGCTGGACATTGTGGGTGTTCCTGACGTGGCTCCCCTCGTTCTTCTTCAAAAATTTCGGACTCGACCTGAAGCACTCGGCGCTGTTCTCAGGCGGTGTGCTGTTAGGTGGTGTGATCGGCGACTGGGTCGGTGGAGCAGCCAGCGATTATATTTACCGCAAGACCGGCAGCCTGCAGGCGGCGCGGCGCAACCTGATCATCGTCGGGATGGTCGGCGCCTTCGTGTTCCTCGTGCCCGTGGTCCTCACCCACGACCTGACGACGGTCGCCCTATGCCTGTCGCTGGCGTTCTTCTTCTCCGAGCTTGTGGTGGCGCCGATCTGGGCCGTCCCGATGGACATCGCGCCCCAATATGCCGGCACCGCCAGCGGCATGATGAACTTCGGCTTCGGGATCGCCGGTATCCTCTCTCCGCTAGTGTTCGGCGCGGCGGTGGACCTGACGGGAAGCTGGTCGATCCCGTTCTGCGCTTCGCTGGCGCTACTCTTGGTCGGCGCAGGCCTGTCGTTCTTCATGCACCCGGAAAGGCCGTTTCAGGCTGAGGGACCCAGATGAGTCGGAATGGGGAAAGCACCGCTTCCCAGGAGGTGGTGACATATTGCGTGAAATCTAATCGCGCTGATCTCCGCCGAAACCCGGGATAGAACGGTCTGGCGCGTATCTGAACAGCTGCGTTGCGCCGCTGACCAAGAGAGCGCAGCTTACTCGTTCACGGAAAAGGAAACCGGATTGTGTCTGTTGCTGTCCTAGATAGCCATCGGCTGACGCTCATCGCGCTCGTCCCCGACAAGGCCGTCTCTATGTTTGAGCGGTTCCGGGAGTTTCCGCGTTTCGGCGAGTCGCAGCATATCGCTGTTCGCAGCCGTACCGCTGCAGAGCGAACGGCGCTGGCGGCGCGGATCGATGCTGCCGTCTCGGCGTCCGACCGGGCCGTCATGCTCCTGGCACAGGGCAGTGCCTGCGCGGCCGCTGCGTGGTGGGCCCGACTGTCGCCGAAAGCCTATACCGCCAACGTTGCTGGCGCCCTGTTGATCGCCCCCGAAGGCACGAGCTTGCACCACCGTCATTTCGCGGCGCCGAAAATCGGTTTGCCCTTCCCATCGATCGTCGTCGGCGCCGATGACGAAGCGCAGCGCCTGGGCGTGGAATGGGGCAGTCGCCTGATCGATGGTCCGTTGCTGAACGCGGCAACGGCGCCAACCAACCGCCTGCGCGCCATAATTGAACGCTTCACCTCTGCAGTTGTCGAGCGCGACGTCGTGGCTGCGTATCGCATTATTCAGGCGATCGGAGACGCCTAGGTGCATGCCCGCCGTTACGTGAGACCGGCCGTGCGTCGGGCATCTGAGCGTCCTGTTGTAAATCGACCCACAATCAGACGCTCACGCCCCTTCCCCCGCTTCCCAACTTCGGACGTTGGTTCATCTTCGAATGACCGATTGTGAAGCCCGGCTACCCGCTCGCGAATGTCGTGATGGGGAAGGAAAGCGGAACGTCCGCTTGCGATCCACATCCGATGAAATCGACCATTGAAAGGGTATCCCAGACGTATCGGTGTTTTGCATCGCCGGGGCTCTCGATTTCCTGCCGTTTTCGGGCTGATGCGAAATCCTTGATTTTTGCATCACGAACGACCGGTTTTCTCAGTGCCAATCAATGATCGGCCAGGCGGCTCCGCGCTGAACGACGCGTCCAAAAAATCGTGACGGCTACTGCTATTGCTCGAAATGGGATGTTCGCAATGGCCTCAGTCCTACCCCGAAAGGCAGTCTCAACCACGAACGCAGCGCTCACGACGAGAAGCCAAATGACGAGAGGATGGGCAAGGAATCGACGTGACACCTCTTCTGCTAACACGCCGCCCCCGCGTGCGCTATTGAGCGAAAGCGGTATGGCCGGAATGGGAAGGAAAGCGGACTCACCCCGTAAGTGCTGACTCCCACCCATTTTCTGTAAGATCGATCTGGTCGGTTGCAAAAGCTGTGTCGAACTCCTGCTCCCATGGGAAAACGCCACTCCGATCCGGCCAAACAATCTGAAGGCATGGGAAATCGTCGCTACCGTAAAACCATCGGCTCCAGCCGAGGTGATCTCGGTAGAACCGCTTTGCCACCGGAAAGGCATAGGCAAGCAGGTTTTCAAACGCTCTATCGGTTGGCTCGCCTACCGGCAGTGGTAACCCCGCCTTAGCCTCTCGGAACAACTCCCAGA
This sequence comes from Sphingomonas sp. 320_CC, assembly GCF_059691795.1. NCBI lineage: Bacteria > Pseudomonadati > Pseudomonadota > Alphaproteobacteria > Sphingomonadales > Sphingomonadaceae > Sphingomonas > Sphingomonas sp. 320_CC. Next base: position 18,943 of record NZ_JCAWAE010000008.1, read on the forward strand.
ACACGTCATGGGCTATCTCACGCTTCATGCCGAACATGATCAATTCTGGCTGACCCGTGTTCACCCACAACCCCGTAGTAAACGAGAACCCCGGCCCTTCAGTGTCGCCAAACACTGCGGTATCGAACCAGCCGTGCTCTCGGACCTTGGCTACAAACACTCGCTCGGCATCATCCAGAGCTTCATCAGGCGCGTTCAGGGCGGTTCGCATGAGCGGTAGCTAACCCTCCCGCTGAACGTCCGCAATCATGAAGCGCAACAGCCATCCCGAATGACTTATTCTGGGCGGAAGCGGAATGGCCTAGATGGGGAAGGAAAGCGGGCCGTCTGCTATCAGCGAAAAAACACGGTTAGCGACCGCTTGGCCCTACTATTAACACTACGGCATTCTCCGCAGCTTCTGAAACGGGAGGGTGACGCAAAGCGCTTCTGCAGCGCCGTCCAACGCTGATTATGCCGCTTGATATGCCTTTGGCAATTAGTTCAGCACGCACAGCGTTTTGAGACTGTCTCCTAAACGACAGAGAATCAGATGTTGAACAAAGATATACTGTGCCGCCAGTTAACTGCTGAGCATCAACGGTCACTGCGACGATATCGTTCTTTTCGGCCGTCGATGCGTCATGTCGCAGATAGAATGGACCGCTCGCGATTGGATCAGCATGCACAAGCGTAGGAAGTGCCGCGAGCAGCGCAAGAGAAACTGGAGCCTTCATCGTCGCACCATCCACGATAGTACGAACGACCGCAATCAGGAGGCACCTCGATAACGTGATTGTCCGACACCAGGGGAAGCCGAATGACGGTATGGGAACCAAAGCAGACAGTCGGCCTCCGAAATCGAACAACGGTTAACTACCGTCCGCAAATCCCGCCGCCCAACGTCGAATAGCAGGTCGATCTTCCGGCATCGGGCGCTGCAGCCATGTTCCAGGATGCCAAATAAAACCTGGTTTCTTGGTATGCCTCAAACGATATTCCCACGTTCCTACGTCGCGGGGGGCGTCTGGCTCATCAGACGCGACATGAGCGAAGATCACTGATGGAAAGTTCGTGCTGATGTGTTGAAGCGATCCATAGCGACGTGCTTTATTGATAGCGTATCCATCATCGGGGCAATCGGTCTCAACGTCGAGTGTCTCCCACTCACTGTATGCTGTGATGGCGTATCGAAGTAACGGCGCTTTCATGTCCCCATTTTATTGATACATACTGAGCAATCAATGCTCGGTTTTCTGCAATTCGACAAGGTGCTCAAACGGCGACGGTTTGGCGGAGGCAGAATGGCCGGAATGGAACGGTCAGCGGAAGCTCCTTTGGCTGAAAATGTAGCCTGTCCCGGCGAGAATCGCCCAGATCATGATGGCCGGCGTGATCATGATTATGCCCGCCATCCACCAGTCAAAATCGCTCGGCGGCGCCGAGGGCAGTAGGATCATAGCGGTCGTCAGCAGAATGACCGGCGTCGATATAAGCAGTGCCAGAAGAGACAAGCGTGTCAAAGGCGACCTGACCTTCCCAAGCCAATAGCCCGCGACGGGCGGGACCAGCAGCAAGATTGCCCACGTCAATGCGGCACTGATCGTTTCAGTTATCACGCGGGCGAGAGTGCCAACAGGCGGCAATATCCGCTAGTGGGCGATTGTGTTGAAGAAGTCGGCCTCGGCGCCGGCTGGCACCGGCTTAAAATCAAGGCAAGCCTACCTGCCTTT
>NZ_JCAWAE010000009.1:0-2961 GCF_059691795.1 Sphingomonas sp. 320_CC
CCCAGTGTTGTCATTGATGGTGTGAGACTCTCAAGCGCGAATAGAGCAATTAGTATCGGTTAGCTCCATGCGTTACCGCACTTCTACATCCGATCTATCAACGTCGTGGTCTCCGACGGCTCTATGAAATCTTATCTCGAGGGAGGCTTCCCGCTTAGATGCTTTCAGCGGTTATCCCGTCCATACATAGCTACCCAGCTGCGCTCCTGGCGGAACGACTGGTACACCAGAGGTATGTTCAACCCGGTCCTCTCGTACTAGGGTCAACTCCTCTCAAATTTCGACGCCCACGGCAGATAGGGACCAAACTGTCTCGCGACGTTCTGAACCCAGCTCACGTACCACTTTAATTGGCGAACAGCCAAACCCTTGGGACCTGCTCCAGCCCCAGGATGTGATGAGCCGACATCGAGGTGCCAAACAACCCCGTCGATATGAGCTCTTGGGGGTTATCAGCCTGTTATCCCCGGCGTACCTTTTATCCGTTGAGCGATGGCCCTTCCACGAGGGACCACCGGATCACTATGACCGACTTTCGTCTCTGCTCGACTTGTCAGTCTCGCAGTCAGGCGGGCTTATGCCATTGCACTCTAACAGACGGTTTCCGACCGTCCTGAGCCCACCATTGCGCGCCTCCGTTACTCTTTAGGAGGCGACCGCCCCAGTCAAACTACCCGCCACAGAGGGTCCCTGTTCCGGCTTACGGAACGAGGTTAGACATCAGAAACAAACAGGGTGGTATTTCACCTATGGCTCCACATCAGCTGGCGCCGATGCTTCAAAGCCTCCCACCTATGCTACACAGTTTCTTCCTAATGCCACTCTGAAGCTGCAGTAAAGGTGCACGGGGTCTTTCCGTCTAACCGCGGGTACTCCGCATCTTCACGGAGAATTCAATTTCGCTGAGCATGTCCTGGAGACAGTGGGGAAGTCGTTACGCCATTCGTGCAGGTCGGAACTTACCCGACAAGGAATTTCGCTACCTTAGGACCGTTATAGTTACGGCCGCCGTTTACCTGGGCTTCATTTCAGAGCTTGCACCCCTCCACTTAACCTTCAGGCACCGGGCAGGCGTCAGGCCCTATACGTCGTCTTGAAGCCGACTTAGCAGAGCCCTGTGTTTTTGCTAAACAGTCGCTACCCCCTGGCCTGTGCCCCCTCAAAGTGCTTGCGCATAGTGAGGGCCTCCTTCTTCCGAAGGTACGGAGGCAATTTGCCGAGTTCCTTCAGGACACTTCTCTCAAGCGCCTTGGTATACTCTACCTGACCACCTGTGTCGGTTTCGGGTACGGTCTATACGGTGGGGCTATTTCCTGGAACCATTTCGAAGCCATCCCAATCCGATAAGGGATGACAACACACATGATCCGTCACACACCACCAGGCCCACGAATATTAACGTGGTTCCCATCGACTACCCCCTTCGGGCTCGTCTTAGGGGCCGGCTCACCCTGCGCGGATTAGCCTTGCGCAGGAACCCTTGGTCTTTCGGCGAGAGGGCATCTCACCCTCTTTATCGCTACTCATGTCTGCATTCGCACTTCCGATACCTCCACGACCCATTACCAGATCGCTTCACAGGCTTACGGAACGCTCCGCTACCGCGTACCACATAAGTGGCACACCCTAAGCTTCGGCACGTATCTTGAGCCCCGTTACATCTTCGCCGCAGGACCTCTTGTTTAGACCAGTGAGCTGTTACGCTTTCTTTAAAGGATGGCTGCTTCTAAGCCAACCTCCTGGTTGTTTTGGAAGTCCCACATGCTTTCCCACTTAGATACGATTTGGGGGCCTTAGCTGTAGGTCAGGGCTGTTTCCCTTTTGACGACGGACCTTAGCACCCGCCGTCTGTCTCCCGCATATCACTCTTAGGTATTCGGAGTTTGGTTAGGTTTGGTAGATCTCGCGACCCCCTAGCCCATCCAGTGCTCTACCCCCTAAGGTGTTCGTGCGAGGCACTACCTCAATAGTTTTCGCGGAGAACCAGCTATTTCCCGGCTTGATTGGCCTTTCACCCCTAAACACAACTCATCCGGTAACTTTTCAACGTTAATCGGTTCGGACCTCCAGTGCATGTTACTGCACCTTCATCCTGGTCATGCCTAGATCGCCGGGTTTCGGGTCTAATACATCAAACTCTGGCGCCCTATTCAGACTCGCTTTCGCTGCGCCTACACCTATCGGCTTAAGCTTGCTTGATACATTAAGTCACAGACCCATTATGCAAGAGGTACGCTGTCAGGCCATAAAAGCCCTCCAACTGCTTGTAGGCAATCCGTTTCAGGTACTGTTTCACTCCCCTCATCGGGGTGCTTTTCACCTTTCCCTCACGGTACTAGTTCGCTATCGGTCACATACGAGTATTTAGGCTTGGAGGGTGGTCCCCCCATGTTCAGACAGAATTTCACGTGTTCCGCCCTACTCGAGTCCTGAATTCTCACTTTCGTATACGGGGCTGTCACCCGCTATGGCGTCACTTTCCAGAGACTTCTACTAGTTGAAATTCAGGCACTGGCCTGGTCCGCGTTCGCTCGCCACTACTAACGGAATCTCGGTTGATGTCTTTTCCTCCAGCTACTGAGATGTTTCAGTTCGCCGGGTTCGCTTCACGAAGCCTATGTATTCAGCTAAGTGATACCTAACCTAATTAACTCGACCTGTGCGTTACCGCGCAGGTAGAATTAATCGGGATAGGTGGGTTTCCCCATTCGGAAATCGTCGGGTCAAAGCTTGCTCACAGCTCACCGACGCTTATCGCAGCGTGCCACGTCCTTCATCGCCTGTATGTGCCAAGGCATCCACGAATTGCCCTTACCTCACGCTTGAGAGTCCACACCACCAACGACATCACTGGGTGTCCTTTCGGATCACCAACTCGGCAGAGCAGTGCGCGTTGGCCTTTGTCAGGTGCGGATGATTATAATCTCAGCCAGATTATTAGTTATGATGATGTCGATATTC